>DATCMT010000024.1:0-194764 GCA_036563155.1 Rhodanobacter sp. | reverse complement strand
TGGCGACCGCCTTCGACCTGCTTCAGCGTCGCGACGATCTGACTCTCAGTGAACTTGCTCTTGCGCATCGTGGGTCTCCTTGAGGCTAGTTTGCCCGGAGACCTCTGGTTATGCATGGATCAAGTTTACGGGGAGTCGACACGACGGCAGCCTCTACGTGCTGCAGTACGCCACGGGGCCGGTGTTCTTCGGTGGCCCCGGCGAGATCATTCGCGTTACCCCGGGCGGCCAGCGGACCGTCGTCACGGGCGGCCTGGATCACCCGACATCCCTCGTGGTGGCGCGCGACGGCGTGATCTACGTGACCAACCACGGTACGTCGACAGGGGGCGGCGAGGTGCTGCGGATCGTACCGTAGACATTGGGAGAGCCAGCACCCGGATGCAGGACCTCAAAAGCCTGATCCGGGTGACCAGCCGAGCAGGGCCCGGAAAAGGGGTTTCAGGGACCATCTGCGACCACGAAATGGTGGGGAAAGAGAACGAGGCGGGGCTCGCGCTGATCGGCCAAATTGTCCCTGACACCTTTTTCTCCTTTTCACATCCAGCGGCCTAGAGTCCAACTCTTCGTGCCACCGCGTACGCTCGCGGGAGCCTGCCATGACATGCATTCGTTATGTCCTTCTGGTGCTGGCCTGTTTCGCTTCGGTCGCCTGCAATCGCTCACCCGAGCCCACCGCATCAAGCGGCCAGGTGGCGGCGGAATTGCCGCTGCTCGACGAGATACCCGGTGCGACGTTGATCCCCGGGCTGGGCGACTACCACTTCCCGATCAGCAGCACCAAGCCCGATGTGCAGCGCTGGTTCGACCAGGGCCTGATGCTGACCTACGGCTTCAACCACGACGCGGCCGAGCGTTCGTTCCTGCGCGCCGCATCGCTGGATCCGGATTGCGCGATGTGCTGGTGGGGTGCGGCGCTGGTGCTGGGCCCGCATGTCAACGCGGGCATGGATCCGGCGAACAACGCGAAGGCCTGGAAGCGCCTGCAGCGAGCCCGCACGCTGGCCGCAAACGCGTCACCGCGTGAGCAGGCGTTCATCGAGGCGCTCGCTGCACGTTTTGCCGAGCAGCCGCCGGAAAATCGCCGGCCGCTGGATGAGGCCTATGCGGCGTCGACCGCTGCGCTGATGCAGGCCCGCCCCGACGATCTCGATGCGGCCACGTTTCATGCCGAGGCGCTGATGGATCTGCAGCCCTGGGACTATTACGACGAGCAGCGCCAACCCAAAGGCGGCACCGCCGAGATCGTCGCCACCCTCGAATCGGTGATGCAGCGCGACCCCGATCATGCCGGCGCCCTGCATTTGTACGTGCATGCCGTGGAAGCCTCGGCGAACCCGCAGCGTGGCGTCGCCGCCGCCGATCATCTGCGCACGTTGATTCCGGGTTCGGGCCATCTCGTGCACATGCCGGCACACATCTATTCGCGGGTCGGGCGCTGGCACGATGCCGTGCTCGCCAATCAGGTGGCGATCAAGGCCGATGATGCCTACCTCACGCTTTGCCGCGGCAACACCGGCGGCGTCTACCCGCTCGGCTATGTGCCGCACAACCATCATTTCCTCTGGTTCGCCGCCAGCATGGAAGGCAATAGCGCGCTTGCCCACGAGGCGGCCCTGCACACGGCCGAACGCACCGCCGATGCGCAGTTGATGCGCAAGCCGGGCTTCGAGGCGTTGCAGCATTACTGGATGACGCCGTGGTTCGACGATGTCCGCTTCGGGCGCTGGGACGAGATTGCCAGCAAGCCCAACCCGGCACCGGATCTGCCTTACGTCAGCGTGATCTGGCATTACGCCGAAGGCATGGCGGCGGCGCGCCAGGGTCGCAAGCAGGATGCCGTGGGGCATCTCAACGCCATGCGCCCGCTGGCCGCCGCACCGGAGCTGAAAACCTTTCTGATGTGGAATCGTTATCCCCTGAGCTACGCCGCAAACATCGCCGAGCGCAGCCTCAGTGCCGAAGTTGCGCTGCTCGACAAGGATACCGGCGCCGCCATTGCCGCACTGCGTGAGGCGGTCGCGATCGAAGACCGCATTCCCTACGATGAACCACCCGGTTGGCATTCGCCGGTTCGGCACGCGCTTGGCGCCGTGTTGCTCGGGGCGGGCAAGGCGGCCGACGCCGAAGTCGTCTATCGCGCCGAGCTCGAACGCAATCCACAAAATGGCTGGTCGTTGCTTGGTCTGGCGCAAAGCCTGCGCGCGCAAAAACGCAATGCCGAGGCCGCCAAGGTGGAGAAGCTCTACAAACAGGCGTGGCAGTACGCCGATGTGAAGCTTGAAAGGTCGCGGATCTGAAGCGAGCTAGCCGAAACCGGGACGGAGGAAATCAAATGACCAGGATGGGGTTCCCAGTAGCTTCTTGCACTCTTGACGTCCTCCGTCCCATTTTCCCCTTACGTGCCCGTGAAGTAGGCGCATGACACGCGCGGGTTCCACATCGAGAACGCGCCTTTCGGGTTGTACTTCCACGCCCACACATGCAGGCCGTAGCTGGCGGGCAGGCGGAAGCGGTTCGGGCTGCCTTCGTAGTCGAATAACTGGCCCATCAGCGTGACTGGCTCGCCGGCCGGATGACTGGTGTCCCAGAAATCCGCAAAGGTGATGTACTCCGCCGCGACCAGCCGCAGTCGCCCGTTGGGCATGGGCTCGTAGACCAGTGCTTCGGGATACCTGACATCCACCGCGCCGTCGGCGAACAGCATGTCCCTGACGTAGTGCACGCCCATCGCGCCCTGGTCCGGGCTGCTGACGCAGCCGCTCGGAATGGCGTGATAGCCGTCCTGGATGGCCCTGGCGACATTCTGGTAGTCCGCGGTGGCCGCACGCACGGCCTGCACCAGTCCGTTGGCCGGCTGGTGCTGGAAGTTCCAGTCCAGTTCCTGCTCGGATTGGGTTGAGTTGGCGAATGCAACAGGCATTACCAGTGCAGACACGATGGCGGCGAAAAGGGTCGTCTTGATGCGGGACGTCATGATCGTTCTCCTTCAGTTCCAAGCGTGTTGGCAGCGTGTCAGCGGGGTGCGTTAAAGTACTGAGGGAATGCTGGTGGTTTGATGGCGTTTTCCTATCGACTCATGGAGTTGCCTGGGATCCGGCGATAGGGCGGTGCGCGGTGCGAGCAGAAGATCCTTTCCTTCTGGGGCCGTTTGAGGTCTGGCCCGACCAGAACCGGATCACCGGTCCGGACGGGGAGCAGCGGATCGAGCCCAAGGCCATGGCGGTGCTGCTGGCGCTCGTCGCTGCCGGAGAACGCACGGTGCCGCGCGAAGAACTCATCCAGGCCGTGTGGCCGCGGGGCTTTGTTTCAGACGATGCGCTCAATGGCTGCGTCGCCCAGTTGCGTCGCGCACTGGATGACGACGCCCACGCCCCCCGATTCATCGCCACGATTCCCAAGGTGGGCTACCGCCTCGTGCACCGGTGCACACCTTCCGTTCCCCGGGCGCCGGCTTCTTCCGACCAAGCCGCAGAACCGGTCCTACCCGCTGAGGCGGTGCCCCCACCCGATGATGCCGTTGCCGTGCGGCGCCTCTGGCCTCGGATCGCCATCGTGGTCGGCGTGGTGAGCGTGACTCTGGCGCTTGTCGTGGGTCTTGCGTCCCGATGGCGTGGCGATCAGTCTGCTGCGGGCGTTGCCGCGACGGCACCCGTGGTGGAAAAAAGTATCGCCGTGCTGCCGTTCGCGAATCTCAGCGAGGAGCACAGCAATGCGTTTTTTGCTCGCGGCATGCAGGAAGAGATCCTTTCCGAGCTTGCCCGGGTCGCGGATCTGAAGGTCATCAGCCGCACCAGCGTGATGGGGTATCAGGGCGGGTCGGGGCGCAGCATGCGCGAGATCGCGAAGACGCTCGGCGTGGCGTACGTCATCGAGGGAAGTGTGCAGCGCGTCGGCAAGCGGGTCCGGGTGACGGCGCAGCTGATCGATGCGCGGCGTGACGTACATCTGTGGGCCGACCACTACGACCGCGATGTCACCGACGTGTTTGCCATCCAGAGCGAAATCGCGCGAAATATTGCCGATCATCTTCGCGCCCGGATTTTGCCCCGCGAGCAAGTTGCGGTCCGCAGGGCGCTGACGACGGACCTTGGCGCCTACGAACTTTATGACGCGGCCCGGAACATCTTCGTCTGGAACGATCCTCGGGGCGCGGGCGGCAGCCTGGAGCGACAGGTTGAACTGCTCGAACAGGCTATCAAGCGGGATCCGGGGTTTGCGCTGGCTTATTGTGCGCTGGCCAAGGCGCAGGACGAACTGAGTGGCGTTTCCCAACGCCGCGCTCACCTTGATGCCGCGAGGCGCGCGATCGATACCGCGCTGCGCCTGCAGCCGGACCTGGGAGAGGCCCATCGCGAATTGGGGCGTTACTACTATTACAACGACGAGCTTGATCGCGGCTACGACGAGCTGCTCACCGTCGCCCGCAACTGGCCGAATGACGCCGAGACGTTCCGCCTCCTGGGCGAAATCGATCGCCGGAAGAACCGCTGGGAGGAGGCCATCGCCCATCTGCGCAGGGCCAGCGAGCTGGACCCCCGCAACGGCGAGTACACCCATCACCTGCAACTTACCTATCGCCTGATGCATCGCTACGACGAAGGGCTGCGCTTCATCGCGGATGCGTTTGCGCGCGATCCGCAATACCCGGCCTGGAAGTGGCTCTATCTGGCCGAGTACAAGCTGGATCAAGGCGATCCGGCTGGAGCCAGAAAGGCGCTCGCGCAGCTGCCGATGGACTTCAGTCCCACCGCGGAGATCTGGGTCGCGCGCTTTCATACGGCGCTCTACCTGCGTGACTATGACGAGGCAAGCCGAATCGTCGCGGCGACACCCGGCAAGTGGGCCTCCTTCATCTTCAACGGAACCCCACCCCAAAGCTGGGCGAATGGTGTGCTCGCACGCCTTCGAGGCGACCGGCAAAAAGCATTGGAAATATTTGCCAACGTACGGGCGACGATCGAGGCAGGTCACCCGCGCGACCCGCGGGGGCCGCGCTACCTTGATCTGGCCGAAGCCGCGCAAGTGGACGCCGAGCTGGGGCGGCAGGCCAAGGCCATCAACGAAGCGACCGAAGCGGTCAGTCTTGTGCCGAGAAGCTCGGCCGATCACCAACGGATGGTGGGCAACCTGGCACGGGTCTACGCCTTGACCGGCGAGCAAGATCGAGCCATCGAACAACTCGACACCATTGTCAGAATCCCGGCCGGCCCGAGCTACGGCGACCTACGCTTCAACCCAATCTGGGACTCATTGCGAGGAAACTCCCGATTCGAGCAACTGGTGGCCGACATAGGCAAGAAAGGTGTTGCCATTCGTGTCAGGGACAATTTCCGGCAACGAAGTGGCTTGGGGATGAGGTCAACGTGGGGCTCACACCGATCGTCCGAATTGTCCCTGACATCTGTCTCCTTTCGCTACGCGGACTGCAGCTTGTCAAATACTGCCAAAGTCAGCTGCCGGTAGCGCTCACGGGTGGGCGGAAGGAACAGCTCCCACCCGTCGCTGTCGGCTAGCGACATCAGCTTGAGCTGGGCGAGCAAATCGGGATCCAGGTAGTACTCGGTTTCGTACCTCGTCAACGGCGCCGCTACGGGGTATTGCTCGAGCATGGTGAGCGAGTGGTGCAGCAGCACGGTCTTGATGATGAGCGCGGCAGGACTGGCCTGGCCGAACAACTGCCCGATGCCTTCGATGATGCGGGGCAGCTGTGCGTTGTCTTGAATGAGAAAGGCCGCGTGGCGTTCACCGAGCTGGGTGTTGGCGGCGCGCACCAGCGAGGACCATTCGTCGAAATGGCTGGCATGGTCGGCGGTGACGGCGAAGCCGATAATCGGCAGCGCCGCGGCCGCATTGGTCGCCGAACGAAACGCGTGGGTGTGATCGGACTTGCCGGGCTCTACGTGCTTGGCGATATCGTGGAACAGGACGACCCACTTGGCCAGTTCCTGCTGCGTGCGCGATGCGCGTTTGAACTCGGGGCAGGTCAGCAAGCCAATGAAGGCGCACATCACGTGGACCTGGGTCAGGCCCTTGGCATAGCTGGCCATTTGACGCCAGCCGGGCGCCACGCTCTCGGCCTGATCAAGCATCGCGGGGGTAAAGAACGCGTTGACCCGTTGCGTCAGGGCCTGCCAGGACGACAACTCGCCCGACTGATAGTCCTGCGCCAGGCTGGCGGCGAACGCCATCATGCCCGGCAAGTGTTGGTCGATCGTCGGAAAGCCTGGCTCCTCAGCCATCTTGCTGGTCTCGCAACAATGAAACAGGGATTAGAGTGCACTTTTTCAAGCGAGCTGTCAGGTGCTTTTTCCCAAAACTCCCACTGATGGTCTTCGTCGTGGGCGTGATCCGAAACAGGAAACGAGGGCCAGGCTGCACCTCTTGCGGCCATGCTTGAGGCTTGCGCACTTTGCACGGTCATTCGGTGTTGCCTGGCCCTGTCGGGCGCGCAGTCTGAAATGGCGCGGGGCTTGGTCGGCGTATTATCCAGTGCGCACGATCCGTGCATTCGTCCATCACACGCCGAGGAGAGAGTTCGCATGAGCAAATGGCTGACCAGGATGTTGATCATTTCCCTGTCGTTACTGGGGTTGGCCGCTTGTACTTCGGCGCCGCTCAAGCCTGCCGCGCCGATGGATGTGCCGCCAGGCCTTACTCAGACTCAAATCAAGACAAGTATTGTCGACGCGCTGAACGGGAGAGGCTGGACGGTCGACGAGATCAAGGACGGCTCGATTCGCTCCACCCTGCACCTGCGAGAACACACCGCCACGATCCGGATCACGTTTGACCAGGCACAGGTGCGCATGGCTTACGTGAGCAGCACCAATCTCGACTATGGCGATCGCCATGGTCGCCAGACCATTCACCGCAACTACAACGGCTGGATCATGTATCTGGAGCAGGATATCAGCCGCAATCTGCAGAACTTCAACGCCATTCACGGCGGTTGATTCGATTAAAGGAAACGTGGCGGATTAAGCCCTGACTCCTGTCTTGGTCAGCTTCGTTCGGCCGCGTATAGGCCAAGTGGCAAGGCGCGCCGCGGTAGTTTGGGAAGGCTGGACGGAGCAGGCGAAACCCCTTTCTCCGTCCTCTTTCCGGTTATTTTCCGGCGCCGGTGAGTTACCCGCCCTGCAAAGGCCCGGCGACCTTGTAAGTAGTGAAGATGATCCCGGATGGGAGCGCTTGCGTGCTGACGAGGTCGAAAGTGCGGGGCGGGGTTCCCTCTGCAAAAAATCGCTTCCCGGTGCCCAACAGGACCGGGTAGACGATCAGCAGGACTTCATCCGCCAGCCCCTGTTCAAGCAGCGGCGATGTCAGGGTGGAGCTGCCTGAGACGATGAGGTCCGGGCCGTTCTTCGATTTGATCCGGCGAATGCCGTCGGCGATGTCCGGACCAAGGCTCTCGAACGGGCCCCACTCGAGACTCTCCGGGCGGTGGGTGGCAACATATTTCGTTGCGGCATTGAGGCCGTCCGCGATCGGACCGCTCGGTGCCTTGGGCCAGAAGCCCGACCAGATATCGTAGGTGCGACGGCCAAGCAGCAGGTCGAAGCGTTCGCCGTACGCGGCGAAGATGGCATCACGGCCAGCGGGGCTCCGGTAGGGCGCGGTCCAGTCGCTGTAGGGAAAATCGCCGTCATCGGCTGAGTGCTGGATCACGCCATCCAGCGAGATGTGTTCCATGATTCTGAGCTTTCTCATTTGAGCCTCCCGTGTGCTGGGGTTGGAAGTCAAAAAGCCAGTCAGGTTCACTTGCAGTCGTTTGAGTAGGGGTGGGGCAGGGAGCCGGGACGGGGGAAGTTTGATGGAAAGCGGGCTCGGCGCGGGCCTTTTCGGAAGAGGCTGCGCGTTCCGTTGTCGTGCTGCTGGATCAAACCGTCATACTTGCCGCAATCCAGGAGCAAATATGGAAACGATCCACGTGGTGCAGCCCTTCGAGCGGGTGAGGAACGGCTTGAAGCCGGGCCAGGTCTTGCAGTTCAAAACGGCGGATGAGGCAGCGCGCAGGGCCGAGCGGCTGGCCGACAAGCATGCCGGCATCATCGCCTACAGCATGGATGTGGACGAGGACAGCGGGGACTACGGCACGCCGCGCGTGTTGTTCAAGTCGGGGGACGTACCCGAGCTTTGAGCGACCCCGGAGTCTGATCGGGCTCGTTCGATTCCATCGGCCACCACGCGGCCGAAGGTCCTCCGGGGCGGCTATCATGGCGTCATGGCCAAACTGCTCATGAACTTGCGTGATGTGCCCGCTGACGAGGCCGCCGACGTGCGCGCGATGCTCGAGGCGCAGCGCATCGAGTTCTACGAAACCCGACCCAGCATGTGGGGTATCTCGGCTGGCGGAATCTGGATCACCGAAGACGCGGCCTACCCTGACGCCCGGCGCACGATGGACGAATACCAGCAGCAGCGCGCGGCCCGCGCCCGCGCCGAATACGCCGAGGCCAAACGCACGGGCACCGCAGACACGTTTATCTCGTTGCTTCGCGCCGATCCGGCGCGAGTCGTGGTGAGCGTGCTGGGCATCCTCTTCGCGTTGGCCCTGGTGACGCTGCCGTTCTTCCTGCTGCGCGGGTAGGGCGGCGAATTAGAGAATAATGGAGCTTGGCTAGTCAGCCGGTTGTGGCGTGAGTTCGACCGCGAAGCTGGCATGATGTTTTGCCGAACTGAGTGGACTGAGTATCTCGTGTCGCCCGAATGGAGGCTGTTTGATGGCGAAGTTTTTGAACACCAGCGCAACCAACTACTTTCTGGAGGAGTTGATCAAGGACGCCAAAGATCGGTTGATCTTGATCAGCCCGTATCTGAAGCTTAACGATCGGGTGAAGGAGCTGTTGGCCGACAAAAATCGGTTGAAGATCGATGTGCGCATGGTTTACGGAAAGAGCGAGCTGCAGCCTTTGGAGATTAGTTGGTTGCGTGAACTGACCTACATTCGCACCAGCTTTTGCAAGAACTTGCATGCCAAGTGCTATCTCAACGAGGAGCTGTGCATTGTCACCAGCCTGAACCTCTACGAGTTCAGCCAAGTCAACAATAACGAAATGGGCATTCTGATCCGCCGCGAGGAGGACCACGAGCTCTACCGTGATGCCTATGAAGAAGCGCAGCGCATCATCCGCATCAGCGAAGAGGTTCGCATTTCGATGGAACGGGTTGCGACGCCGCAGGAAGCTCAGGCTGATGACGGCGAGCACGACGCAGGCAAGGAAGATGTTGACACTGTAGGCAAACTCACCACCTCAAAGCTTGCCCGCAAGCTTGGGTTGAAGACTGCTGAGCTGACCGACAAATTGCTGGCGAGTGGTTACTTGGAGCTGAGAGCCGACAAGCCTTACCTCACAGAGAAGGGGAAAGACGTGGGCGGTGAGTTCCGAAAGAGCCCGCGCTTCGGCGGTTACTTCTTGTGGCCAGAGTCGTTGCTAGTCTGAATCGAGTAAGCGGTGCCAGGGGACAGACACCAGGTCGGCTGCTGCGGTGAAGTTGCTGCGCTCATTAAGCTAGTCGTCGCGAGGCGGGTGGTCAGTGACCCTGTCGAGCGTGGGCCGGCATTTCCTCTCGGACCAGCCGGGCCTTCGTACGTTCAGCCGTTGCGATGCTTTTGCGCCGCGGCGATCGCTGCGGCGAGGTTGTGCTCACGTTCGGTGGATGCGGATGCGAGTCCGGCGCACGCGCCCTCGCGATCAGCGGTGTCGCGATTCTGGCTGAGTTTGTAGCGACCGAGCAGGTTGTCGATGCGCAGCTCGATGCCGACGATGTGCCGCATCTCGTGGCGCACGTAGTCTGCCGGCGCGTCGGCCACATGCCAGCGACCCTCGCGTCCCGCCTCGTGGCGTTCGGTCAGGCGATTCAGAAGATCCAGCAGACGCGCGTCGTCCTCGAACGTAACGAGCGTGCCGCGTGCTTCGACGACGAGATAGTCCCAGGTTGGCACCTGACGCGGGTCCGTCAGCTTTCCGGGATACCACGACGGTGACACGTATCCATGCGGTCCCTGAAACACCACCATGGCTTGTACGCCGGCCGCCGGTATCTGCCATTGCGGGTTGTAGCGCGCCAGGTGCCCAACCAGGGTACCGCGGGGTCCGCGTTCGGCATCGATTTCGAAGGGCAGATAGCTGGTTTCGAAGTGTTCCGCCGTGTGCGTGACGAGCATGCCGAAGGCCAGCTCGCGGATGGCTGCGTGGAGTACGTCGGGGCGATCTTCGCGAAACGCGGGGCTCGGGTAAGTCATGAATGGTGGCGCCTTGAGGCAGTGGTGACGACCAAAACCGAGGTCGCGTGAAAGCTGTCAAAAAAAGCTGTCAGGGACAACGCGTGGACGAGGACCGGCGCGTGCAAATCGTTCCTGACGCCACGCTGGGCCTAGCCAGCCTGGTTGTGCGCCCACTCGCTCGCCAGCAGCGCGAAGATCATGTCGTCGACCCATTCCCCGCGAAAGCGATAGCTTTGCACGTGATGCGCTTCCTGACGCATGCCCAAGGCGCGGCATAGCGCAACGCTGGCGGTGTTGCGAGGGTCGACGGAGCCAACCAGGCGGCGATAGCCCCAGTCACGGAAGGCGAGGGCGATCCCCTCGCTCATGACTTCGCGGGCGTAGCCTTGTCCTTGGGCGGTGGGCTTCAGACTCAAGCCGAATTCGATGGGGTCATCGGTGGTCGGCGGAAAGTGCACGCCGAAGTCTCCGATCAGTTCGCCTGTGGCCTTGCTGCGGATGGCGAGTTGGCACCAGCTGTCGGGGGTGCCGAAGGTGCATGCGGCCTGTTCGGCGATGAAAGCCGCGGCGTCAGCCTCGCAGCTTGGTTGCCAGCCTTGGTAGCGGGCGACGTCGGGATCACCGCGGTAGGCAAAAAGTCCGGCGGCATCTTCGGGACGCAGGGCGTCCAGCGTCAGGCGTTCGGTTTCCATATGGGGCGTTGGGGCTGGCGTCACGTCGATCTTCCTGGTTTCGTGATTTCCCCCACGCGTTGAGGGCGTTGGTTGCCGCCATCACGGCTCATCAAGGTCGAGGCGTTCAGCGGGCTCCTGACGCGCGCAACCTTGACAGAGGCTTCCGCGCCAATGTCCGGCGCTGAGCTGGGCAGTTGGCCGCGGATTGGATGCGGCCGAAAACGAAAAGGTGCCCTTTTCCATGCTGAAAAGCAAAAGGAGATTTGACCGAACGCGATGTGACCAAGCAAGCCATCCCGTGGTTTTGTGGGCTCATGGTCCCCTCCGCCCCGTTTGATCCGTTTTGATCCGGGTTGGCTTGTGGGGACTCAAGGCCATCCCTTGGCTGGCTGAAACCAAAACGGGTATGCGAGCGCTGCTACGCTGAGGATGCGGACTTCCGGGCCAACGTGTTCGACTACATCGGGCGGCCCGTTAACCGACAGGTCCGTCACTCCCGCTGACGGACCATCACCTGCAGGCCATGCCGAAGAATCCATCTGAATGAACCAGAACGAATCCGATTCCGCGCGCACCCAGCAGCGTTCGTCCGCACTGTCGCCATTGCGTTACCCGGTGTTCCGTGGAATCTGGGCGGCCAGCACGCTCAGCAACCTTGGCGTGCTTATCCAGTCGGTGGGCGCTTCCTGGCTGATGATCGCGATCGCCCCGTCTGCCAATATGGTCGCGCTGGTACTGGCGTCGGTCTACCTGCCAATCATGTTGCTGTCGCTGGTCGCCGGAGCGGTGGCTGACAATGTCGACCGTCGCAAGGTGATGCTGGCTGCACAGATCTTCATGCTGGTCGTGTCGGTCACCTTGGCGGCATCCGCCTGGAGCGGATTGATCACGCCGTGGCTGCTGCTGTTTTTCACTTTTCTGATGGGGTGCGGGACCGCGTTCAACGGGCCGGCGTGGCAGGCTTCGGTCGGGGACATGGTGCCGCGCGCGGAGTTGCCGGGTGCGGTGGCACTCAACAGCATGGGCTTCAACATCGCGCGCAGCGCGGGGCCCGCTATCGGCGGGGCCATCGTGGCGGCCGCGGGTGCCGCGGCGGCGTTTACGGTGAGCGCGGTCAGCAATATCGCGTTGATCGCCGTACTGGTGCGCTGGCGTCCGCCGTCGAACCCGCGATCGCTGCCTCGCGAAACGCTCGGCATCGCGGTCGCCGCGGGTGGGCGCTTTGTCGCGGGGTCGCCAGCCATCCGTACCGTCCTGGTCCGCAGCGCCGTGTTCTGTATCGCCGCGAGCGCGCTCATGGCGCTGATGCCCCTGCTTGCCAAGGACTTGATCGGCGGCGGGCCGCTGACTTATGGCCTGCTGCTCGGTGCGTTTGGCGTGGGCGCGGTTGCCGGCGCCATCGGTAGCGCGAGGCTGCGCCAGCTGATGTCGACCGAGGCCATCGTGCGCTGGACCAGCATCGGATTCGCCGCCGCGGCGGCAGTTGCCGGTACGAGCACGCATCTGCTGGTGACGATGGCGGTGCTGCTGGTGGCCGGAGCAGGGTGGCTGTTGGCGCTTGCCACGTTCAATGTTGCGGTGCAGATGTCGGCTCCCCGCTGGGTTGTTGCGCGTGCCCTGTCGATCTACCAGATGGCTGCATTTGGCGGTCTGGCGGCGGGAAGCTGGCTGTGGGGCGAAGTTGCCGCAGAGGAAAGTGTCCCCCTGGCGCTGCTGGCCGCATCCGTCGTCATGCTCGCTTGCGCGGCTCTTGGGCACTGGCTGCCGGTGGCGCAAACGAAGGAACTCAATCTCGATTTGCTGCGCTTGTGGAAAGAGCCGAGCACGGCCGTACCCGTCGACGCACGAACGGGTCCCGTCGTGATCACGATCAGATACGTGATTCGCGAAGCGGATATCGTGGAATTCATGGGAGTGATGGTCGAGCGACGTCGCGTTCGGCGCCGCGATGGGGCACGCAGTTGGAGGCTGCTGCGTGATCTGGCTGACCCCGAGGTCTGGATCGAGCGATACGAAACGCCCACGTGGCTCGACTACGTTCGCCACAACAGCCGCATGACGCACCACGACGCGGTTATTTCCGAGCGCATACGGGCTCTCCACCGCGGGCCGGACGGACCAAGCGTTCGACGCATGATCGAACGACAGTGCACCGCGCCAGCCGTGCGGCAGGCGCGCGAGCCGCTGATTGATCCCACCCGTTTGCCGTAGGAGCATCGGCATGGGAAGGGTGCAGTCAACCACGCTGTGCATAGGCCGGCCGCCCGGAGGAAAACTCGTCGACCGCAGCAAGCAGGAGCAGAGTCTGCTGCGGTACAAAGAGGCTGAGGCGCCAATACGGGAAAATCGGATGTCCGAACACGACGATGAGGGACCTGAGCCCAAGCATGTGATGCCGATAACGGCCTCGATCATGGGCGCTTGCATCCACTCCACCGGTGGCGACACCGCGACCGCTGATTTGGCGCGTCCGCACATTGATATGGCGTTCGACCATCCGGGTGCCGTCGCCCAGCGCAACCGTGGCCTGGCTATTGTCGTGGCGCGCGAACGGATGCTGGCGAAAGCCGCCGCTACCAGGTACCGCTGCTGATGGCCGCGTTTGCCCGCCTGCACACCGTGCTCGTCGACGACGACCCGCTGGCACAGGTGTGCCGCGACTTGCCTGAATCCGCGTGCCGCGAGCAGCCGCGCAACTACGGCGTGCACGTCGTGTCGCTGAGTCTGACGCGAGTTGGCGAAGGGCTGGCCGATCCCAAGCTTGTGCTCGCCTGGTTGCTCGACGCGATCGGCACGCCGACCTGGGCGCTCGGTCTGCTGGTACCAGTGCGCGAATCACTGGCGATGCTGCCGCAACTGGTGATCTCGGCACGCATCCGGCGGCTACCCATCCGCAAGTCGGTGTACGTGATCGGTTGCATCGTCCAGGGCGCGGCGATCATCAGCTTCGGCCTGCTGGGATGGCTTGCCCCCGCAACTTCCGGCGCGCTCGTCGGCGCCGTTGCGGTGGCACTGATCGCGGTGTTTGCGCTGGGTCGCAGCCTGTGCTCGATCAGCTTCAAGGATGTGTTGGGCAAGACCGTGGACATCGGTCGGCGTGGGTCGGTCAGCGGCACGGCGGGCACCATTGCCGCAGTCGCGACGCTGCTGCTGGCGGCGGGTTATTCAATGGGCTGGATTCCACTGACGGTGCCGGTCGTGGCCGGCATGGTCGCGCTTGGCGGCTTCTGCTGGTTGGTGGCTGCGTCGGTGTTCGCATCGATCCAGGAAGAACCCGGCGCCACCGCGGGCGGCATCGACGGCCTGGCCGCGGTCATCGCGCAACTCGGTCTGCTGCGCAGCGACGCAGGCTTGCGTCGGCTCATCGTGACGCGCGGCTTGCTGCTGTCGACGGCGCTGGCGCCTCCGTTCTACATCGCGCTCAGTGGTGACAGTGCTGTCAGCGGCCTGGGTACGCTGGGCCCGTTTCTGATTGCGTCGGCGGCGGCGAGTCTGGTCAGCACCTACGTCTGGGGTCGGCTCGCCGACAAGTCGAGTCGTCGTGTGCTGATGCTTGCAGCCACGTTCGCTGCGCTGACGAATGCGGTGACGGGCTTCGTTGCGCTGACCATGCCGAACTTGCTGCAGGGGTCGTCGCTGCTGCCCGCGTTGTTGTTCGTGCTGCTGATTGCGCACCAGGGCGTACGGCTCGGTCGTTCGGTCCACGTGGTCGACATGGCTGACCGCGATAGCCGGGCCACCTACACCGCGCTGAGCAATTCCGTGGTTGGCCTGGTTCTGCTTGCCGGCGGCATCTTCGGAGTGATTGCACAATGGCTCGGCATCGGCGCCGTGTTTGTGATCTTCGCATTGATGTCTGCACTGGCGATTCGCGCGGCAGCCGGGCTGGACGACGTCCAGGCCGCAAGAGATGGATAGGGTAAGCACGCGCCCGATCTCACGGTCGTTTAACTTCTTCCGTGCCGGCCCCTATCAAAGGGGGTGCCATACTGATCTTGCACGCATAGCGTGATCGTCGACGGGACGTGCGGAAAGGTCGGTCGCAATCCCGGTGCGCAAGGCGCCTTGGGCGTGAAATCCCATACTTCCACGGGAATGTAAAGCCATGAACGCGAAGTCACTGATGCCCATTCTGCTACTCAGTCTGTTCTCGGCCGGCCAGGCGGTTGCCCATGATATTTCCGCAGGCGAATCGGTCTATCAGAAGGATTGCAAGACCTGCCATGGCCCCACCGCGAAGGGCATGGCTGTCTTTCCCAAGCTTGCCGGCAACAGTGCCGACTACCTCGTGAGCCGTCTCGACAAATACCGGGCCGGGGAATCGGTCGGCCCCAATACGCCCTTGATGGCGCCGATAGCCAAGAAGCTCAGCGATGAAGACATCGCGAACGTGGCGGCCTACATCGCGGCCACGTTCAAGTGAGCGGATGCTCTGGCCGCACGGCCAGTCGGCCGTGCGGCCAGAGGGTTGTCAGTTCCCCGGCGTGAGCTTGACGATCATGCCTTCGTCCATCGCGGCATGCAGGCTGCCGTCCGGTCCCAGCACCAGGGAGCGGAAGCGGCCAGGGTCCATCGGCAATGTCAGCCGGGTGACACCAACCACGGCCGTGCCGTCGTCGGAAAGCTGCAGCACGTCGATGCGCTGACCGACGGGCGTGCCGCCGAAGCCGATCCCCATGAATCCAATGACCAGCGCGCCATCCCATTCGCCCCACTGATCGCCCTGCAGGAAGGTGGTCGAGGACAGGCCCTGGGACCAACCATTGTTGTTCCAGATCGGCGGCATCGCGTCCGGGTAGGTCTTGAAGTCGGTCATTGGCATGAAGGCTGCCCGCTGGAAGCGATTCATGCCGGTCATCTGGTTCGGGGAGTACCCGCAATAGCCATCCGGGCAGTCGCCACGCCCGGCCATGTTGGGTCGCGGATCCCAGCCTCCATTGCCGCCATTCGACAGAACGGTGATCTCGTCGGAATGCCATGGCCCATGTTCCGCGATGATCGGCGTGCCTGTCTTCGGATGAAACGCGATGCCTTGTACATTGCGGTGCCCGTAGGTATAGATCCGCGGGTCGAACCCCTTGGGCGGATTGTTGCCAGGCGCCGCTTTGCCATCGGTGTCGATACGCAGAACCTTGCCACCCATGAGCGTGGGGCTTTGCGGCAGCTGACCGTTGTGGTTGTCGCCGGTGGTCAGAAACAGCAGCTGGTCTTTCGGACTGAAGCGGACCCGGCCGCCGTTATGCGTGCCTGTGGCGCCAAACGGGTGATCGCTTGCCTTCATCTTGTAGGGGACGTCGTCGACAATGTCGGTCCGTTTCGAGACGCCCGTGAAACCCTTGTTCACCACGAGCCGCATCAGCCGGTTGGTGTGCGGAGTCGATTTTTTGGATGTCGAATAGACATAGATCCGGCGGTTCTTGACGAAGTCCGGATCAAAGGCGACCCCCATCATGCCGGCCTGCCCGTCGCAGAACAGATCCTCGGCCGTCGAGGCATAGCCCTTGGAGCCGCCCATGCCCAGCAGGGCCCTCACCTCGCCTGAGGGCATGCGCACGGAAAGGCCTTTGCACTTCTCGGTGAACAACATCGTGCCATCGTTTAGGAAGGCCATGTCCCAGGGGCTCTCGAGATCTTCCAGGACGACCGTGTGCCGAAGGTTGGTGGTGTTGGTGCCAGTCTGCCCGGTCGCGAATGCTGGTGCGCTGCTGGCCAGTGCCAAGGCGATCATCATTGTCATCCGCCGAGCTGGAACGTTGCGTAGGTGATCAAACATGAGATTCTCCCAGATGCCCGTGGACAATGGCGGTGATACGGCTGGTGGCACGAAGGACGCATTTCCCCAACGTCCAAAGGGAGTCTCGGCCATCCCGGGTCAAGGCGGCGCGAAACCCTGAAATCGGGAGGTGCCGGAAGCCGCGGCCAGCGTGCGCTTTGTGACGGGAAGGCGATGATCTGGCAGGTGGAGTGGCCGTTGGGTTTCGCGCGCAATTCCTGCATCGCCTTGAGCCGGGTCAGCTCGGGACCATCCGCATCTGCATCAGTGCGGGTCGACGGGACACGTTCGGAAATCGCTTCCTGGGTGCTCTCCAGCGCCCGGGATGTCCGGACATCGCGGCAGTGGAGGATGCCTTCGTTCAGCCTGCCACTCGTGTTCCCGGCCGAACCGCAAATTGCCACCCATGCCATGCCGTGTCACCGAGTTCGGGTTCCCCCGGTTTCTTCACGCTGCAATGTGCGAGGATCGGGTTCCTTTGCATCCCCCTCCGGACGGAGCTCGATCGCAGAATGCTGGAAACTGAATCGTCGACTGCGCTGATCACGAATGACGCCGTGATCATGGGCTTGCTGGCGGTGTCACTCGGTCTGATCTTCTGGACGGCTGGGCGACCCACCGGTTTTTGCAAGCGCTTCTACACCTATGTACCTGCGCTGCTGCTGTGCTATTTCGTGCCGGCGCTGTTCAACAGTGTTGGCTTGATCGATGGCAGTGCCAGCGGTTTGTATCCGATGGCGCGCGACTACCTGTTGCCGGTCGCCCTGGTGTTGCTGACCCTGTCGATCGATTTCCAGGGCATCCGGCGGATGGGGCCGAAGGCGATCATCATGTTCCTGGTCGGCACCCTCGGCGTGATGTTCGGCGCCGTGTTTGCGTTCGCCCTGTTCGAGATCATCTCGCCACAGACGGTGGCCGGTGACACCTGGCGTGGCATGACCACCGTGGCCGGAAGCTGGATTGGTGGCGGCGCGAACCAGGCGGCGATGAAGGAAGTGTTCGAGGTCGACGACAATCTGTTCGGGCAGTTCATTGCGGTTGACGTGCTGGTCGCCAATGTCTGGATGGCGGTGATTCTTTTCCTGGCCGGGCGCGCCGAGGCATTCGACCGCTGGACCGGGGCCGATACCCGTGCGATCGACGACATGAAGCGCCGGATCGAATCGTTCAATGCTGAACACTCGCGCATCCCGAATCTGACGGACATGATGGTCATTCTGGCGGTCGGCTTCGGTGCGATGGGTCTCGCGCATGCGATCGGGGAGCCTCTCGCGGCATGGATTGCCAGCTCCGCACCGGCGCTCGCGCGCTACAGCCTGACGTCAAGATTCTTCTGGATCGTGGTGATCTCGACCACCATTGGACTGGCCCTCAGCTTCACTCGCGCGCGCAAGCTCGAAGGCGTTGGCGCATCCCGTTTCGGTTCGGCCGCGCTGTACGTGCTGGTGGCAACCATCGGCATGCACATGGACATCGGCGCGCTGCTGGACCGACCGCGCTTGTTTGCCCTCGGCTTCTGCTGGATCACGGTGCATGCACTGGTGATGCTGGGCATCGCCAAACTGATTCGTGCGCCACTGTTCTTCATGGCAGTCGGTTCCCAGGCCAACATCGGCGGTGCGGCCAGTGCGCCCGTGGTGGCCAGCGCGTTTCATCCGAGCCTCGCCCCCGTCGGTGTGCTGATGGCCGTACTCGGCTACGCACTGGGAACCTATTGCGCGTGGCTGACCGGCTTGATGTTGCAGGCGATGGCCGGCTGACGGGAACCCGGGCGGATGAGGATGCCCGAGGCACGAGAGTTGTGGATTCCAGGGGCAGGAGGCCGCGAGCCCGGTGCTTGATTGGCCAGACGTTTGATTGGAACTCAAGGCTGATGGTGACGCTTTTCGCCGCGTTGTTCGGACCCAATGCCCCGTGTCACCATGCGATCCCGGCGGCCCGCCAGCGTGGGGAAGACTCTCGATGTCCTTTGCGCGAACGATTGCCCTGGTGGCGCTGGCCATGGTGGCCTTTGCGGGGAATTCCCTGCTTTGTCGTGCGGCGCTGAAACATACGGCCATCGATGCCGCCAGCTTCACGACCATTCGCTTGATCTCGGGTGCGGCGATGCTTTGGCTGCTGGTGCAGATGCGGCGCAGCGGCTCGGCAGGCACGGGCAACTGGGCGTCGGCGTTCGCGTTGTTCGTGTATGCGGCCGGCTTTTCGTTTGCCTATGTGAGCCTGCCCACGGCAACCGGTGCACTGCTGCTGTTCGGTGCCGTGCAGGTGACCATGATCGGCCGTGGCCTTTGGGCAGGCGAACGGCTGCAGCGATGGCAACTGGTCGGGCTGCTGTTGGCGCTCGGCGGTGTGGTCGGCCTGCTGTTGCCTGGATTGTCGGCGCCGCCGCTGGGTGGCGCGATCCTGATGCTGGGCGCGGGCGTGGCGTGGGGCGTCTATTCGCTACGGGGCAGGGGTGCTGGCGACCCCACGCGGGTAACCGCGGGAAATTTTCTGCGTGCGGTGCCCATTGCGGCAGTCCTGAGTGTGGCAATGCTGAGTCGCACCTCGCTGGATACGGCGGGTGTCCTGTACGCGATGACGTCGGGCGCGCTGGCGTCGGGCGTCGGCTATGCGATCTGGTACACCGCCGTACCGGCATTGAAAGCCACCAGCGCCGCCACGGTGCAACTGAGCGTTCCGGTCATTGCGGCGCTCGGTGGCGTCCTGTTGCTGGGTGAGCCGGTGACGCTGCGACTGACTTTGGCTTCGGTAGCAATTCTGGGTGGCATTGCGCTGATGCTGCGGGAGCAGCGCAGGACCGAATGAGGGTGCTGGATCAATACACTCCCTGCGCAATCATGGCGTCGGCCACCCTGCGGAATCCGGCAATGTTGGCACCCAGCACCAGGTCGTGCGGCTGACCAAACTCTTCGGCGGCCTGCGTGCAACGGCGGTAGATGCTGCTCATGATTTCGCGCAGCTTGCGATCGACCTGTTCTGTTGTCCATTGCTGCATGCTGCTGTTCTGGGCCATTTCCAGCTGGCTGGTGGCAACCCCACCGGCGTTGGCCGCCTTGCCAGGGCCGTAGGCAACCTTGCTGGCCAGCAACACCTCGATGGCGTCGCCGGTTGAGCCCATGTTGGAGCCTTCGGCCAGGCAGGTGACACCGTTGGCCACCAGCGCGCGCGCGTCGGCTGCGGTCACTTCGTTTTGCGTGGCGGACGGGAACGCCGCGTCGGCCTTGAAGCGCCAGACGGCATGGCCGTCGGCGGGATAGTCGGCGCGGGCAATATAGGTGGCGTCGGGATGATGCGCGAGGTACTCGTGCAGCGACGCGCGCTTGCCCTCCTTGAGTAGCTTCACGGTATCGAGGTTGATGCCGGCGGCGTGGTGGATGGTGCCCAGTGAATCGGAACAGGTGATCGGTCGCGCGCCCAGCTGATACAACTTCTCGATCGTGTAGATGGCCACGTTGCCCGCGCCCGAGATCAGGCAGGTCTTGCCAGCGATGTCTTCGCCACGTGCGTGCAGCATGTGCTGGGCGAAATACACCGTGCCGTAGCCGGTGGCTTCCTTGCGCCCCAGTGAACCACCCCAACCCAGACCTTTGCCGGTAAGTACACCGTCGTAGCGTCCGGTCAGGCGCTTGTACTGACCGAATAGATAGCCGATCTCACGCGTGCCCACGCCGATGTCGCCCGCCGGCACGTCGGTGGTCGGGCCAATGTGCCGGTACAGCTCATTCATGAAGGACTGGCAAAAGCGCATGATCTCGGCATCGCTTTTGCCTTTGGGGTCGAAATCCGAGCCGCCTTTGGCGCCGCCAATGGGCAGTCCGGTCAAGGCATTCTTGAAGATCTGTTCGAAGCCCAGGAACTTGATGATGCCGGCGTTGACCGAGGGGTGAAAGCGCAGGCCACCCTTGTACGGGCCGAGTGCCGAACTGAACTGGACGCGGTAACCCTTGTTGACGCGCACCTTGTCGGCGTCATCGGTCCAGCACACGCGGAAGAAAATCTGTCGTTCCGGTTCGACGATGCGCTCGATGATGCTGTGCTGGTGATAGCGCGGCTCGCGGTCGAGCAGTGGCTGCAGACGTTCGAGGGTCTTGCTGGCCGCCTGGAAAAACTCGTCCTGGGCCGGGCTGCTCTTGTGCAAGTGCGCGAGGGTATCGTGGATAGAGGACATGCTGTTGCTCCCGAGCGGCTCGCGTGGGCAATCGGAACAAGCCGCAGCGTGCCGTTGCAGTGTACTAATGTGTTGGTGCGATCCATGCCCGATGGTCAATATTGTGCGATGCGCCATAAATGTGCAACGCACGGCAACGGAACTGGCCTTGTGAAGTGTTGGGCTGCAGCGCGCAGTCGTTAGTTCGACGTGAATTCGGGCTGTCCAGGCACGGCAGGAGGGCTTGCAATCGGGCCCGGAGACCAGATGTCTTGTACGGGGGGACGGAGCCTCAACCGAAGGAGCACGCCGAATGGACGTACTTGCCAACGATTATCCGACCTTGATTCATGCCGCGCGCGCCGGGCCGTGTTTGTCGATTTACCAGCCCACGCATCGCCAGCATCCAGACAACCTGCAGGATCCGATCCGCTTTCGCAATCTGATCAGGCAGCTGGCAAATTCACTTGAACAAAAATACCCGGATCGCGAGATCGAGCCGCTGCTGGCGCCGTTGTACGCGCTGGCCGACGATGTTCCGTTCTGGAACCACACCCTGGACGGCCTGGCGGTTCTGGCCGCGCCGGATTTCTTTCGCGTTTATCGACTGCAGCGGCCGGTGGCCGAGCTGGCGGTAGCCGCTGACAGCTTCCACACCAAGCCCTTGCTGCGCATTGTGCAGTCCGCCGATCGCTATCAGGTACTCGGCTTGAATCGCCACGAGGCGCGTTTGTTCGAGGGCAATCGCGACAGCCTCGATGAGATTGAATTGGCCCCCGCTGTGCCGCGCACGCTTGCCGATGCGCTGGATCGGGATGTCGAGCGCGAGCGGGCCATTCGCACGCACGGGCCGGTCAAGCAAGCGATGGGGCGTCACGGCGCCAGTGATGTGAAACAGGATGGCATCCAGTCCGATACCGAGCATTTTTTCCGCGCCGTCGACCAGGCGGTGCTGGAACATCACTCGCGACCGACCGGCCTGCCGTTGCTGCTGGCGGCGATGCCGGAACACCATCACCTGTTCCGCGAGGTCAGCCGCAATCCCAACCTGTTGGAAGCCAGCGTGGATGTCTTTCCGGGCGACCTGAGTTTGGACGAATTGGGCAAACGCGTGTGGGAGCAGATTCAACCCCATTACGTGCAGCGCCTGGAAGGCCTGGTTGACCGGTATCACGCCGCCAGGCACGCGGAGCAGGCGACAGACGATCTGGCCGAGTCGGCCCAGGCCGTGGTGGCTGGCCGCATCGATGCGCTGCTGCTGGAAGCCGGGCGCCAGATTCCTGGCCGCATGCAGGCAGACAGCGGTGCGATTACCTTGGGCGAGATGGATGATCCGGAAACCGGCGACCTGCTGGACGACCTTGGTGAGCGCGTATTGGCCACCGGGGGCGAGGCGGTGATGGTGCCGACCGAGCGCATGCCAACCTGCACCGGGCTGGCAGCCATCTTCCGGTATTGATGGGCGCGCCGCCGACAGGGGCGTCGCTGGCGTCGCACGGTACGGCAGACGCCAGCTTCCAGGTCGACATCCGGGTGCTGTCCGCCGATGAGCTGCCTGCGGCGGCGACCATCCTGGCCGTCGGCATGGGTGACAACCCACTCCACGTCAAGGTGTTCGGCGCCGAGCCGCAGCGTCGGCAACGACGCCTGGATCAATTCCTGGGTCATCTGGTGGGCTACGTCCAGGTCAACGGCCGCCTGCTGGGTGCTTTTGTGGATGGCAAACTGGTGGGCGTGCTGGGCATGCTCGAACCGGGTCGCTGTCGCCCGGACTGGAAGGAGACGTTGGGTTTTGCCCGTGTAGTTGCCGCCAGCAATCCGCCAACGGGGGTGTGGCGCGTTGGTCGTTGGCGCGCCGTGTGGACGCGAAATGATCCGTCGGCGCCGCACTGGCATCTGGGTCCGCTGGCGGTGGCGCCGGCGTATCGCCGTCGTGGCGTGGGACGCCGCTTGCTGGCGCAATGCTGTGAACACCTCGACGTACTGGCGGCCGCCGCGTGGCTGGAGACGGATCTGGCGATCAACGTGGCTTTCTACGAAACACTCGGCTTCAGCGTGGTTCGCCAGGAGTCGCTGCTCGGCGTCCCCAACTGGTTCATGCACCGCCCAGCCCATGGGGCGGTGGCGACTCATTCGACATGAGTGACTGGCTGCTGCGGGGTTTGCCCGTCGCACTGATGGTCAGTGGCCTGGTGTCGGCCTGGATCACCAGCCTGGCTGCCGAAAGCCGGCGTGAATGCGTTGCGGCATGGATGCCTTCGGGGGCTTCGTGCCCGGCTTGAGCAACCAGGGAACAGGAAAGCGTGCCAGGGGAATTTCCACCGCGCACCGAGGCGATTCAGGCCCCATGCCAGTCGGGCGCGGAGCCGTCATTCAGGCAAGCCGGCCATCCGTAGCGACTCCGCCAGATGCTCAGCGTCAATCGCATTCTGCCAGGCTTCGCGCGACATGAAGCGACGGATCGAGAACGCGGGTTGGCCGGCCAGGCAGGCCGCCGCGCTGGCTCGGGCCCGCTGGTCATGGCCCAGTCGCGCGTGGCATGCGGCCATGTAGGCGTTGACCCGGGGCGTGCGCAGGACTACCTGGTCGAACATCGCCAGGGCTTCTGCGTAGCGCTTCAGTGCCATCAATGCCTGTCCGGTCGAGCGGAAGTACCAGGGCGGGTCGAAATACAGGTTGATCTGGCGGGCGCGTTCGAACCACGCCAGGGCTTGTTCGGCCTCACCGACGAAAATCAGCACGTAGCCCATGTCAGCGGTGTTCCACGCATTGGTCGGATTGAGAGCGACCGCGCGTTCCATATATTGCAGGGCGAGGGCGAATTCGCGCCGGTACAGGCAGGCCTGGGCGAGGATGGAAAAGCAGGTGCTTTCGTTGGGGTCGAGCGCGATGCCCCGTTTCGCCAGGGCATGCGCCTCCTCCAGCAGATTGTCGGGGGCGTCAGGATTTTCTTCCCAGTGATCCAGGCGTACGGCGGCCAGCAGCGCGTGGGCGAAGCCATAGTCCGGGTCGATCTCGATCGCCTGCTCGAACAGGCGGGTCGCCTCCGCGAGGCCTTCGGGGTCGTCCCAGGGCAAGGCATTTCCGCGCAGGACGCATTCGTAGGCCGCGAGGCTGGTGGGCGGTCTGCGACGAAGCCGCTCGACATCGGACGCCTGCATCCGTCCGACCAGGGTACTGACGATGGTTCGCACCAACTGGTCCTGGATAGCGAAGAGTTCGTCCGCGTTACGGTCGAATTTCTCGCCCCAGACATGCTCGCCGGTTCCGGCATCGATCAGCTGCGCGGTGATGCGCATGTGCTCGCCAAGGCGGCGCACGCTGCCTTCGACGATGAATCGCACGTCGAGCTCGCGCGCGACCCTGGCGATGTCGACGGCGACGCCGCGATAGCGGAACGAGGCAGAGCGTGAGCGCACCGCCAGCATGCGCCAGCGCGACAGTTCGGTGATGATGTCCTCGGTGATGCCATCGCTGAAGTAATCCTGCCCGCCGTCGCCGCCGAGGTTGGCGAACGGCAGCACGCAGATCGTGATGCGGCTGGCGGGAACCAGCGGTGGCAGGGCCGGCGCTACGCGTGCAGCACCACCGGGCGGGTCGCCCCCTCGCCGCGACACCAGATCCTCGAGTGCCCGCAGCATTTCCTCCGTCGCGGACTCCGGCGCCGCCGGATCCACATCGATGCTATGGAAGGCGCGAAAGTCGATTGGCAGGGTGGCCCGATCAAAGCGCACCGGCACCAGGATTCCGCGGTCCGCCCCTTCGCGCGCCTCGCCACGGACCCAGCGCGAATCGACCGAGGCAGGGGTCCAGGCCACGAGGACGGCACGGGCTGATCGAATCTCGGCGTCAATCAAGCGGTCGAATTCCTGCCCCGGCGTGATCCGGGGGTCCCACCATACCGACCAGCCACGCGCCTCGATCGCGGCGACCAGTGGTGCCACCCGGTTCCGGTCGCTGCGTGCATAGGAGACGAATACATCGGCCATGACTGGGGACCTCGGACTACGCCCGCCCCGGGTGGTTCCGGCACGGGTATCTCCTCATTGCTTCAACGTCCAGTGAAGTCGGGACTGGCCGGTGCATGGTGCCGCCCGCGCGAACGGTGGTTGCGGGAAGTGAACAGGCCGATTTCCACCAGCCATGGCCCGGATCATTTCTCCCAGGTCCCAGAAGGATTTCCCGGTTGTACGCGAAGTCTTGCTCCCGTGGTTCATCCGTTGGGTGCCCGGGTCAGCTGCCCGAAGCAGTGGCTGCCCAACGTACGCCGGTGGCTGTAAAGGCGCCGTCACAGTTACTTTTCGTGGGCTGAACGCCTCCAGCCGTGCAAGCGGTTGCGAGGCGGTGTGTACGATCGCTTTTGGGCGCCTGGCGCGATCAAGGCGCACAATGTCGCGTCATCCACCATTGCGCTTCGCGCCGTCGCCATGAAGAAAGCACTCCTGTTCGGAGCCACCGGCTTCATCGGTTCGCAATTGTTGCCGATGCTGCTCGACAGTGCCGACTACGACCGGGTCACCATTGTGGTTCGGCGCGACCCAGACCTGGCGCATGCGAAGCTGGTGACGCTGGTCGGGGATCTCGATTCACTGCCCGCGCTGGCCGAACGCGTCGAGGTGGATGACGTCTTCATCGCGCTCGGCACGACCAAGGCCAAGGTGCCCGACGAAGCCGCCTACTACCGCATTGACCACGACTACCCGGTGCTAGCCGCCGCAGTCGCGCAGGCGCGTGGCGCGACGGGTGTATTCCTGGTTTCGGCCGTCGGCGCGAATACGGGCTCGTCGGTGTTCTACCTCCGCACGAAGGGCGAGACCGAGCGCGACGTCCTCGCGCTGGGTATCGCGCGCACGCACGTCTTCCGGCCGTCGCAGTTGCTTGGACAGCGCAAGGAAAAACGGCCGCTCGAACGCTTTATCATTGCAGTTTGGCCGGTGATCGACTGGCTTCTCGTCGGCGGCTCGCGCAAGTACCGCGGCATCGCCGGCGCGGATGTCGCGCGTGCGATGCTGTGTGCCGCACAGGACAGCGCGACGGGCACGCGTATCTACGAGTGGGTCGACATGAAAGCGCTGGCATCGCGCTGAGTCGACCTACGCGAGGCCGCGGCGTCGCCATGCAAATTTGCGCCCGGCAGAACGGGCCATGCCCCGTCTTGATGTCGATTTAAAGTGTACGCTGCCATCATGGTCAGCAATGTCATTGTTCCCGTCGCACTGGAGAAAACCGGCATGCTTTTTCACGACGCCAGAGTTGACTTGTGCACGAATGCGCCGAAGAGGGTGGGGGAAATTCCTGACGCCCGCGTCCCGGCACCAGGCGAGCCGACGGTGCGACCTCAGCTGCAACGCCGGGGTGACGGGCGGGCATTTGCCGGGTGCGCGCAGTCGGCGGTGGCACCATGAGTATCCGCGATGTCGAGGTTGCCATCATTGGCGGCGGCACCGCCGGCATGGTCGCCTATCGCGAAGCGCACAAGACCTGTACGCGAGTTGCGCTGATCGAGGGCGGGCCGTTTGGCACCACCTGCGCGCGGGTAGGTTGCATGCCGTCCAAGTTGCTGATTGCCGCGGCCGAGGCACGCCATCGGTTGGCCAGCTTGCCCGCGTTCGGCATTGCCAGCGACGCCGGTCGCGTCGATGGCCCAGCAGTGATGCGTCGCGTGCGCGAGGAACGCGACCGCTTCGTCGGTTTCGTGCTCGATGCGGTCCATGGGTTTGATGCGCACGACATCGTGCGCGCCTACGCGAGTTTCGAGGATGCCCACACCTTGAGGCTGTCGCCGCCGTCGCACGGCGACGCACCGGCATTGACGCACATCCGTGCCGAACGCATTGTCATCGCCACCGGCTCGCGTACGATGATTCCCGAGTCATTGCGCGGCGCGGGCGATCGCCTGATCGTCAATGATGATGTGTTCGAGTGGCAGGATCTGCCGGAATCGGTGGCGGTCTTCGGCACCGGAGTGATCGGCCTGGAGCTGGGCCAGGCGTTGCATCGGTTGGGCGTGCGCGTGCGCCTGTTCGGGCGCGGCGGACGCTTCGCCGGCATCAGCGATCCGGCGGTGCGCGAATGCGCCGTACGAATCATTACCGCGGAGATGCCGACCAGCCTGAACGCCGGCGAGGTGCGGGTCGAACGCGACGGCGACGCTGTCGTCGTGCATTACACCGATGCGACTGGCCAGCCGGCCAGCGAACGCTTCGCTTACCTGCTGGCTGCTACCGGGCGCGTTCCCAACGTGGATGGCCTGGCGCTGGAAAACAGCGGCCTGGCGCTCGATGCGCGCGGCATGCCCGCATACGACCGCCAAACCACGCGCGCCGGCGACAGTCACATCTTCATTGCCGGCGATGCCAACGTCGACCTGCCGCTGCTGCACGAGGCCGCCGACGAAGGGCGTCTGGCTGGCGAGAATGCGGCCCGCTACCCGGACGTCTATCGGCGGGCGCGGCGCACGCCGCTCGGCATCGTGTTTTCCGATCCGCAAGTGGCCTTTGCCGGCCAGCGCCATGCGCAACTGGTCGCCGACGGCGTCGACTTCGCCGTTGGCGAGGTATCGTTCGAGGATCAGGGCCGATCGCGGGTGCTGTTGCTAAACCAGGGCTTGCTGCGTGTCTATGGCGAGCGGTGCACCGGCTTGTTGCTCGGCGCCGAGATGATCGGGCCACACAACGAACATCTGGCCCATCTGCTGGCGTGGACAATCCAGGCCCGCATGACGGTGAACGACGCGCTGGGCATGCCGTTCTATCACCCGGTGATCGAGGAGGGCCTGCGCACGGCACTGCGCGATCTGCTCGCGGCGCTGGGCATGGGCCCGCAAGCGCCGCTGCGTTGCATTGATTGCGGACCGGGCGCGTGAACACCTGAAGGGGGCGCTCCGTGCCCGTTGTCTCGTGCATTCGCTGATCAGGCAGCCCACGCGGGCGTGGCGAAGGACTCGACCAGAAAGTCGACTATGCGTCGGGTTTTGATCGACAGCTGTTTGCGCGAGGGATACACCGCGTGAATGCCGAGGGTCAGGGATGCGTAGGCGGGTAGCAGCTCGACCAGCGTGCCCTGGCGCAAGTCGTCGCGGATCAGAAAATCCGGCTGCAAAATGATGCCCTGGTGGTCAAGCGCGGCAATACGACAGGTGTCACCGTTGTTGGCGCGAATGCGCGGCTGCGTGCGCACCTGCACCACGCCGTCCGGCCCGGTGAAGCGCCACTCGTCGCGCGTCGACCAGTAGCTGTACGAGATCACGCGGTGCGCGGCCAGGTCGCGCGGGTGTGCCGGGACACCGTGTTGGGCGAGGTATTCCGGCGAGGCGCACAGCACCATGCGGGACGACGCCAGTTGCCGGCTGACCAGTTGCGAACTCGGCAGATTGGTGATACGCACGGCGAGATCGTAGCCCTCCTCGACCAGATCGACGATGCGATCACTGAGGTCGATCTCCAACGACACTTTGGGATGCGCGTCGATGAAGCGACCCCATAGGGGGGCCAGGTGCAGCACGCCGAAAGTCAGCGGCGCGTTGATCCGCAGCAGCCCCGACGGCTCGCCGCTGCGCGAGGTGATTTCCGATTCGGCTTCGTCGATGGCCGCCAGCAGCTCCTTGGCCCGTGCATAAAACAGCTGACCGTCATCGGTCAGCGACAGGCGCCGGGTCGTGCGGTGAAGCAGGCGCGCGCCGAGGCGCCGTTCGAGTTCGCCAAGTTGGCGTGAGACGGCGGCCTTGGACAAGCCGAGTGCGTCGGCAGCCGCCACAAAACTGCCAGCCTCGACCACCGCAACGAAGCTGGTCATTTCTTGGGTCTTGTCCATGGCGCACCTCGATTGTCTCGGAATACGTGACAGTTGGTCAACGAATATCCAGTTTATCGCTATGTGGTGAATCAATAAAGTGGTGTCGTACCCGGCCAATCCGGGCTCTTCCAACCAACAGGATCAAGCCATGAACATCACTCTCCTCGGCGCCGGAAACATGGGTTCCGCGCTCACCAGCCAACTAACCCGCGCCGGCCATACCGTTCGCATCGTCAGCCGCAATGCCGACAAGGCCCAGGCCGTCGCCGCGGCCAACCCCGGTGCCTCCGTCGTCCCGGCCGAAACGGCCATGGCCGGCTCTGACACCGTCATCGTTGCCACCGGCTTTGACGACGCGGTGCCTGCCCTGAAATCGCTCGGTTCGCTCGCCGGCAAGGTCATCGTCGACCTCACCAACCCGCTCACGGCCGACTTCATGGGCCTGACCATCGGGCACGACACGTCGGTCGCCGAGGAAATCGCCAAGGCCTTTCCCGAGGCCGAAGTGGTCAAGGCGTTCAACACACTGTTCGCGCAGGTGCTGGCCGAGGGCGCGTCGTTTGCCCATGGCCAGATCGCGCCTTCGTTTGTCGCCGCCGACTCCGAGCGTGCCAAGGCCACAGCGACGGCCTTGATCGAAAGCATCGGTTTCCAGCCGGTCGACGCCGGCCCGCTGAAGAACGCTCGCTATCTGGAGCCGCTGGCGGGTTTGAACATTTATTTCGGCTACGGCGCCGGCCTCGGCACGAACGTCGCCCCCAGCTGGATCAGCCGCGATTGATTCGCCATAACTTGCACAGGAATAACATCATGAACGCATATCTCTCGTTGCTGGGCCGCGCTGGCCTGTCCTTCATCTTCATCATTTCCGGCTGGGGCAAGATCGCCGCCTACGCCGGGACCCAGCAGTACATGGAGGCAAAGGGCCTGTCCGGTGCGTTGCTCCCGCTGGTGATCGCGCTGGAGCTGGGCGGTGGCCTGGCCATCCTGGTTGGCTTGTTCACGCGCTGGATCGCCATCGCGCTGGCGCTGTTCTCGATCGCCGCCGCGGTGGTCTTCCATGCCGACTTCGGGGACCCGATGCAGGCGATCAATTTCTGGAAAAATGTGGCCGTGGCAGGCGGCTTCTTCACCCTCGCCGCCAACGTCTCGGGCACTCTGAGCATCGATGCCTGGTGGGCCCAGCGTCGCCTCGCTGCCGCGCGCTGATTCCCCCAATCCATCATCTGGCAAGGCGCCGCGGACGCACCAGCGTCCGCGGTCGCGCTAAGGAGGCCCTAATGTCCCGCATGCCATCGATCTTCATTTCCCATGGCTCGCCCATGTTCGCCGTGGAACCAGGCCCGCTGGGTCCGAACCTGCGCCGGATCGGTCAGGCACTGACCGACCTGTCGGCAATTGTGGTGGTGTCGGCCCATTGGCAGACATCCGGTGTGCGCGTCGGCGCGTCGGCGGCACCGCCAACCCTCCATGACTTCGGCGGTTTCCCCGCGCCGCTGTATGCCCTGCAATACAGCCCGCCCGGCGCGCCCGAGCTGGCAGCCGGAATTGCCCGCCTGCTGGCGGATGCCGGATTTCGCACGACGCTCGATGCGGTTCGGGGCCTCGACCACGGCGCATGGGTGCCGCTGCGTTATCTCAAGCCGGATGCGGATGTCCCGGTGCTGCAGGTCTCACTGCCACACGACCTCGACCCGGCGGGTGCGCTACGGCTTGGCCAGGCGCTGGCGCCGCTGCGCGATCGCGGCGTGCTGGTGGTGGGCTCCGGCAGCCTCACCCATAATCTCTACGAGTTCCGCCAGCCCGTTGAGGATCCCGAGTATGCGCAAGCATTCGCCGACTGGGCCGCCGCTGCCGTGGCGCGGGGCGATGTGGACGCGCTGGTCGGCTATCGCCAGCGTGCTCCGCACGCCGAGCGCGCGCACCCCAGCGAAGAGCATTACCTGCCGTTGCTGGTCGCCATCGGGGCCAGCGATCCCGACGAGCCGCGCAGCCTGATCCGCGGCGGCATGACCTACGGCGTGCTGTCGATGGATTCCTTCGGGTTCGGCTTGCCGGAAGCGGCGAGCCATGCCCTTGCAGCGATGGCGTGAAGGCGGCAGGTGGGCCGGCGCATCGCGAGCGCTCTATCGCTTGACTGCTCGCGGGGCGCATAAGGTTTTCCATCTTGCGCCCGCTGGGGCAGGATGCATGCGGCCTCGCCGCGACGGGTCCGGGCGCGTTGTCGTCGATTCGTCCGCACCGGGTTCGCGTGTCAGGTGAAGAGGTACTGCTGGTCGACGGCATGTTCGAGGATAAGCAAGGCCGCGATCCGGCCGGCAGGCGGGCACCTCGTCACCGAGGCCGATCCGGTGCCATGAGTGGCGTAGAGAAAAGTGTGCTCTGGCCCCGGGTTCGCAAGTTCCGGGGATTGAGCAGAGCAAGCGGAAGGCGTCGGCTTCATAACGCGTGGATCCGACCTTGACGTTACCGATTGCCCTATGCTCAAGCGCATCCGTTGTCGCGGGTGCACGCACCACGGCAACGGCGCCACCCTGCACCCATGGATCCACCCAGCTTATGCATGTGCTGTTCGAGGAAATCGACTATTGCCCGACCCCGATCGGGGCGGTGAGCCTCCGGCGTCGCTTCGAGCTGACGATGAAGCGCGAGGTCTACGAGATCAAGCTGGACGACGAGTTCCTGATGTCCAGCCTGTTCACCGCCTCGGAAGAGGCGCTGGCGCGGCTGGGCCTGGCTGCTGTCGAGGGCGATCGACTGGACGTGGTGGTCGGTGGGCTGGGTCTGGGCTACACCGCGCGCGCTGTGCTGGAACACGACAAGGTGGCCTCGCTGGCCGTGGTCGAGATGCTGGCGCCGGTGATTCAGTGGCACCGCAAGGGACTGCTGCCGCTGGGTGCGGAGCTGGTGGCCGATCCGCGCTGCCGCTTCGTGCAAGGCGATTTCTTTGCGCTCGCCGCCTCGGACCAGGGGTTCGATCCGGCGTCATCCGGGCGTCACTTCGATGCCATCCTGCTCGACATTGACCACTCGCCTGAAGCGCTGCTCGACGAACGCAGCACCAGCTTCTACCAGCCCGACGGCCTGCGCGCCTTGGCCACGCACCTCAAACCGGGCGGCATTTTCGGGCTGTGGTCCAACGACCGCCCCGATGCGGCCTTCACCGAGCGCCTGGCCGGCGTCTTCGCCGAGGCCTGGGCCGAACCGGTCACCTTCGACAATCCACTGCAAGGCAAGCCGTTCACGCAGACGGTGTATCTGGCCCGCCACGCGGGCTGACCAGGCCAGGGCGAGCTGACCCGCGCAAGTCGCGCGCAGACCAAGCGCTCATCGCCTCGTTGGCGACCACTGCGCGGGTCCGATCATGCAGACTCCGTGACTGCTTCGTCACCTGAGCACGCGCGGGCTGAGGCGAGCCTCCCCGTCGGAACCAGGTAGGCACGCGACGTGCAAGTCCGTCTCGATTGTTCCGATCACCACAACGTCGGTTCGCCTCCGGTAACCGACGCGCTGCGCACCGTGGGGCCCCCAGCTGTCCCGATCGCAAGATCTTTCACCCCCGTTTAACGACGGCCTGCTTAGGGTTGCTCGACGTTGGGAGGGATGGCTCGACACGATCGAATACGAACGTGGCTTGTCGTCAGGGGAGAGGGCTCCGACTTCGCCAACGTGATCGGCTCGCAATTGCACGATTCCGCACGATTCGGCTGGCCATCCGTCGGAAGGCTGGTTCTACCAGACAAAGGGCTCACATCATGAAGCATCGTTTCGCGATCAGGACCGTCTTGTTCGTTTCCGTGGCAGCGGCATTCTCCTTCTCGGCGTATGCGGCTCCATCAGCCGCTGCTGCCAACGCGCGAGCCAATCTCAGCGCTTTGCAGGCCGATGGGCATTACAACCGATTCATCGTGACTTACCGGGATGGCAGCACCGAGAAGACTGATCGTTCGGCCATGCTGCAGAACGTCAACGCCGCGCTCAGCCGCGCGGGCCTCGACCGTGGGAAGGCAGGTGCTTCGGGTCGAACGCAGGCTGGAGTAACGGCGTCCTACAAGCGAAAGCTGGCGGTCGGGTCGGACCTTGTACGCACCTCACGCGGCCTCGATCGCGCCGAGGCCATGGCGTTGATGGAGCAGATCGCGGCCGACCCAGCCGTACTGGACGTATCGCCCGATGTGATGCTGCAACGCGACCCGGGGATGACACTACCGACGAGGTCCCTCCCGGCCACGTTTACACCCAATGACACGTTTTACAGTTTCTATCAGTGGCACCTGAAGCAACCTGACGGGACCGTCACCTTCTTCGGCGATGCCAATTTCGGCGGTACCAGCGTCAATGATGCCTGGGACATGTCCGACGGCAACGGCGTGGTGGTTGCCGTGCTGGATACCGGGATCACGCGGCATGTCGACGTCAATACCTCGCTGGCCGACGCCGGCTATGACTTCATCTCCGATGCATTTGTGTCTGGCAGAGGCACTGACGACCGTGCGCCGGGCGGCTGGGATCTGGGCGATTGGACCGCGGCGAACGATTGTTACGCGGGCAGTCCGGCACGTTCCAGTTCGTGGCATGGCACGCATGTGGCCAGTACCGCCGGGGCGGAGTTGACCAACAATGGGCTCGGTATGGCCGGCGTTGCCTATGGCGCCAAAATTCTCCCGGTTCGTGTGCTGGGCCACTGTGGTGGCTATACCAGTGACATCGCCGATGCCATCGTCTGGTCCGCCGGCGGTGATGTCGATGGCGTGCCGAAAAACATGAATCCGGCGGATGTGATCAACCTCAGTCTGGGTGGTGGCGGCAAGTGCACAGGCAACAACCCGACGCTGCTGGCCGTGCGTCGTGCCGTTCAGATGGGCGCGGTGGTGGTGGTGTCTGCTGGCAACAGCGACGATGATGCGAGCAACTACACACCTGCCAGTTGCCCGGGTGTGATTACCGTGGCGGCTACAGGTATCACCAGCAGGCGTGCCTATTACTCCAACTATGGCAACTCGGTGGAAATTGCCGCGCCGGGTGGCGGCGTGTTCCAGGATGACGATCCGACCACGGGCGTGATTTCTTTCGACGGCTTTGTGTGGCAGGCCCGCAACAACGGCGTCACCACGCCGGTTGCCCTCGGCACTACGTACAGTGGCTTTGCCGGTACCTCGCAGGCAGCGCCACATGTCGCCGGCACGGTGGCGTTGATGCAGAGCGCACGCAAGACGTTGGGCATGCCTCCGCTCAAGCCAAATCAGGTACTCCACATCCTGGAAAAGACGGCTACTCAGCCAGTGGTGCAGCCGGAACACAAGCGCTCGATTGGTGCCGGCATCCTGAATGCCAATGCCGCGGTGGAAGCAGCCGTCGCCGGTCCGGGGAAGTCACAACAGACCAACTAACCGAGGCCGGGTTCGCGGAAATGGTGTCAGGGGCAATGTCCGGGCGAGGATCGGTCCGTACAAATGGCTCCTGACACCAGTCTTGTTGGGTTGCGTAGCGGTCGGCCATTGCCGACACCGTCGCTCAATTTCCGCCGACCCCTGTGTCTGGCCTGTATTCAGCGAGTTTTTCCCGCAGGAAGCTGGCTGCATCCACGGTGTGGCCGTCGGCAAACCAGATCGTGTACTTGGTGCCGGAGCTCGACGAGGCGGTACCGCAGTAGCGGATGAAATCCTCGGCGGTCCTTACCCGGCTTCCGGCGAAGCGCCATTTCAGGCGCATGTGTGCTGCCGCGCGTGAGGCGTCATAGGCGTGGCCATTGCGGATGAAGCTGGCGTTCTTGAGCGCCGCTACCGAGGCGATCAGATAATCAATCCGGTGCTGCTCGAGTGACTGCTGCTGGGCCAGCGCAGACGGGCTGGCAGCTTGCTGGGCCATGGCGGGCGGCACCAGCGCGACCAGCAGCCATGCTGAGGCGAGCAGCAGCAAGCGTAGGCGGCGGCGAGTATCGCGCCAGCCAGTCGTCGGATCGGTTGCGTGGCGCAGAGCGGTCGGCATGATGTGGTGGTCCTGAGAATGGGCGTGGCAGCTACAGCAGGCTCTCGATTGGCAGCAGTTTGAGCAGCTGTAGTTCGGCACGTCGCTGGACGGTGGCATCGGGGTCATGATCGAACGTGACCGGTTTTCCGTCCTTGCTGGCCTGCCACTGCATGTCCCCTGCGTGCGGTTCGCCCTGCGGGATCAAGACCACCCGATAGGCGCTGGTGGGCAGGGTGGCGGCATCGAAGAAATGGATCACGGCCGCCGCCAGCGGCGCCGAGTCGACGATGATGCCCATTTCGGTGTTCAGTACCCGGGACCGCGCGTCCATGTTCATCGACCCGATGAACACCTTGCGGTTGTCAACCACGACCGCCTTTGCGTGCAGGCTGACGCCGGACGAAGTGCCGCCGGCCGTGGCTCGCTGCGGGGCACCCTCGGCAGGCTGCAGTTCGTACAGTTGCACGCCGCTCTCCAGCAGCCGACGCCGGTATCGTGAGTAACCGGAGTAGACCGCCGGCTCATCGTTGGAAGCCAGCGAGTTGGTCAGCACTTTCACGTCGATGCCGCGTTGCGCGAGGCTGCCGAGATAGCGGGTGCCGATGTCGCCTGGGATGAAGTAGGGCGATATGAGCCGCAGGCTGTGTCGGGCGCTGTCGGTCATCGCCTTGATGTCCGGTCCGATACGCAGGCCGGGCTGGTCTTTCGTCGCATCGATGCTTTCGGGCTGGTCGGCGACCAATTCCGCGGGCCCCCAAAACCATTTGCCGGGTCGGTCAGCGGTGGCGCCGTTGAAGTCCTCCTCCAGGATCGCCTGCGCGTAGTCGGACTGGGCAAAGCTGCGTGCATCCTGCGCCAGTTCCTTGCGCAATTTGGCCAGGTCGTAGTGATCGGCGTGTTCGCCGAATGCGGTCACCGGATAGGCGGCATCGCAATTCCAGTATTCGTCGAACGCGCGTGAGGCCTGTTTGACCACGGGCCCAATGGCGATCAGATCAAGGTCGCGAAAGTTGGTGGCGTCGCTGGCATCAAAATAGTCGTTGCCAATGTTGCGGCCGCCGATGATCGCCACGTTGCCATCCACGATGAACGACTTGTTGTGCATGCGGCGATTGAGCCGGTGCCCGTCCAGCAAAAACTGCGTGGCCTTGGACAGCATCGACGGTTTGCGCGTGGCAAACGGATTGAATCGCCGCACCTCCATGTTCGGGTGGGTATCCAGGGCGTCCAGCATGTTGAGCGTGTCACCCGCGTTGATGTCATCAACCAGCAGACGCACCCGCACGCCGCGGTCAGCTGCAAGCAGCAACCGCTGTGCCACCAGTCGTCCGGTCTCGTCGTTGTTGAAAATGTAGTACTGCAGATCAATCGAATGCTCTGCGTGGTCGGCCAGCGATATCCGGCTCATCAGTGCGTTGTTGCTGCGCGTGAGCAGGCGGAAGCCGGATTGGTCCAGATGCCGCGCGGCTTCGGTGTGCACGTAGCGGGCGCCGGGCGTATTCGTTGCGGGCGGCAACGCCGTCGACGGTTGCTTCACCAGGTCCGGGCGTGGCGGGGCACACGCGGCAAGAGCAAGCGCGAGCACCACAAGCCCGAGCCGGCTGAGCAGGCGCCGCATTCCGATGTTTCGAACGAGCATTTCGATCTTCCCGTTGCCAAGGGCTTCTGCGCAACCCAAGGCTCCTTTCGACAGGATCATCCCGTGGGCCACGGACACGCCGCAGCCTCAAGCCGTGGCACTGTGCGCGAGCACTTGTGAACACGGCGCGACAGGCAATGCCGTCGGGGTTCCGGGTTGCCCGTATGGCTACGTATCGACACGCGGCCTGGCGCGAATCTCAAGCTGCGGGCGCGCCCGGCGCCAAATCGGAAGGAACGGAGATAGTCGGAGCCTTCCACCGGCATTGGGCGCGGCGTCACGCTGCCCGCCGCAGCTGCCGAGGTTCATTTGCGAGCGCGGAGCGTTCAGAGTGGGTGCTGCCGATAAAATTGTTCGAGTTGCCGATAGACCTCGGGCAGATGCTGACGCAAGGTTGCCGGCCCCTCGAAAAATTGCTCGCTGGCGACCGCGAAGAACTCGGCCGGGTTCTCCAGCGCGTACGGGTCCATGGGCAGCTCAACACCGTTGCGTTGATCCTCTCGCAGGCGATCCCACGTACTTGAGAAAACGCGCCACCACACGCGGCGATCCATACGCCGGTGCAAGGGCGGAAAGCCGTTGGCGTCGCCGTTGAGCATGTCGAGTTTGTGGGCCATTTCGTGGATGACCACGTTGTGCCCCGGTGGTTGCCCGATCTTCAGCACGTCTGCCCATGACAGGATCACCGGGCCGCGCCCCCAGGCTTCGCCGGCCAACGCATGATTGGTCTGGTGGACCACGCCTGCTTCGTCCGTGTGTTCGCGACGCGGCATGAACGCGTCCGGGTACACGATGACGCTGTGCCAACCGTCATACCAGTCGATGCCCAGCTTCAGGATCGGCAGGCATGCGTGGGTCGCCAGCAAGACCCGATCAGCGTCGTCAAGGTGCAGGCCCTGGACCGGCTCCAGCGACTTGCGGTCCAGGAACAAGGTCGCCAGCACGCGCAGGGTGGCCTGATCGGAAGCACCCAGCCGCCGCGCCGGGGCGCAGCGCTGCAGCGCGCTGCGCCAGAGTCCTTCGGCGATCGGGCGCTTGGCGACGATGCGCCGTACACGCCAGTTTCTGATTGCGTTGAACATGGCCACATCGGAAGCAAGTCCTGGAGTCCAAAGCATCGGGGTCGAAGTGCCCTTTCTCAAGAACGAAAACGCAGCAAGAGCGGTGTCGGGGGGGGGCAACTTTTGCAGCGATGAGCAACGACTTGTGCCGGGTGCAAAAAAGCGAAGGCGGCCGTGGCCGCCTTCGTGTTGGTGCGGCTTGCACGAGTCAGGCGGTGATCTGCGGAGCCATGTCGGGCAGGTTGTCGTCGCCGCAGACATCCAGCCACAGGTGATACATCACGCCGAACATCACGGCGAACATTATCAGCAAAGAGGCGATGTAAAGCGGGACGATCAGCACCAGCATCAGCCACACGCTGACGAGCTTGGCGAGCAGGGAAAGCACAACAACCACGATCGCAAAGACAATCACAGCAAGTAGCGAGGCGAAGATGGCGCTCAGGGTGAATACGGCTACCGGCAGCAAGTTCTTCAACGCGCCAATCATGCCGTCGCCAATGGCACCGAACACGCTGCGCTGGCGCAGTGCCACCTGGCCAAGGCTGATCGCGTAGAAAGCCATCATGATGAAGCCAAGCACGATCGCCAGAACCATGGCGATTCCAAAGCCGTCGGGCAAGGCCGGCGGTGGCTGATGACTGGCTTGTGCGGTCAGCACCTGCGCGTACCAGCTCATGATACCGCCGCCCGCCGCCGCGACGATGATGGCGAGTATGGCGGCGTAGACGACCAGCACTGCCAGTCCGTAGCCCATCAGGCGCCATGCTTCGCCTTGTCGGTAGGGTTTGAAGATGTCGAGTGCGCGGGCGGGCAACCCCCGTGCGGCCGCTTCGATCACCTGCAGATATCCCGCGTAGAGCGGAACAATCAAAAGACCGAGCAGCATCGAGCCCACCATGATCCAGCCCAAGGTCGCCGGGCTGGGCGGTGTGCCCGCCAGCTGCGCGTGGAATTGCATCGGCAAGGTGAGCAGCGACGGCAGCAGGCACGCTACCAACAGAATGGCCGCTCCGCCGAGTAATGCTTTCGGGTGGCGGTAGCTGACACTGAATCCGCGCTTGAGCCAGCCGAAGCCGGCCAACGGTCCATTGGATCGTGTCCTCATGGTGTCACTCCCCTGATGATCGGCGCTCCCCGCGCCGGGCAGGCCAAGCATAGCGGGCTCAAAAGCAGCCCGGAACCTTTTCGTTGGTGGCATGCGAGAGCAGTGCGACGCCCGATCAGGGGGGCGTGGCGCGCATAATGATGGCAATGACAGCTGAAGAGGAGTGCCCAATGGAAACGAAGCGGGTAGTTGAAGAACACGATCGGGTTGCGGGCGCGGCCCCGGTCCAGACGACGCAGGCTGCGCGGATGCGCGCAGCGATTGAACAGGCCGTTGCGGTCGGTCCCGGCTTTCTGCGCGGCGACGTCGACGCGGATCACATGGCCAATGCGATGGTCCGGGCAGTGCGCCACTACACCGAACAGGAGCGGGCGGCTGGTGGCGATGGCGTATCGCGGAGTGCGGAGGGCAGGGCGCTGGCCGAGTTGATGGCTTGCGGATCGGGCTATCTGGCGGGTCGCTGCGACGCGGCCTGCGTCGCTCGCACGATGACCCAGATGGTCAGCGAATTCGGGGCGCCCAAGTAAGCAGGAAAGCCTGGCATGGACGTTGGCTTTTCGCGCCATTGCCGTGAGTTCATTGGGCAAGCGTGCTGGACAATTCGCCGGATCAAGCTGGCGCCACGCGGGATGCAGGCGCCGCGGATCACGCTGGCGACGTGGCTTGCGGGAATCGACAGGGTCATGCCGACGCCGCCGCTGCGCGTGACATGGCTGACTCGAAACGAGGCTTACTCGAAGGTCCGGGTCACCACGTGCGCCACGGCATGGCCGTTCGCGCTGGTGTAGTCAACGAAATAGGCCAGCAGCGGACTGGTCGCCGCGAGCTGCGCGCTGATCTGGACGGAGTGCTGGGCATGCACGCCAAGGATGTCTGCCGCTGCGTTGGCGCCTTGGTTTGGGCATGCATACCGGGACGTTGCCGTGGCAAGCTCGTGATGGTTGGTGGCGGAGGCTATCATCCGGGCTTGGGTGATTGAGCACGCGGGCACAGTCACTGCGCCGGAGAATGCGATGCTGCTGTTGCTTCGGGCTTGAAGGTTTGCTGCACCCATGAGCATGCTCATGGCACTACAAACCATGAAAATGGTGTAGGTCTTCATAAGAGTGGCTTTTTCGTGGGGAGGGGGAGCCTGACGAGCGATCTGCTACGGCTCAACTACCCATCGTGAAGCAATCAGGCGAATCCGACTGTGACGGATATCTCCATTTGCCCGATCCGGCCTTCTGGATGTCCGAAAATGTGACGCACGTCTCATGTAAGTGACGCGCCATCGTGAAGTCCTTCACATCGATTCGCGTGGTGAAAGGCTCGAGTGATCGGTCCTGGTTTGCCTGCCGTGGGTGGCGAACGGCCGCTGCAGGCGCTCTTGGCGGGCGGGACAAATGACCAGGATGAGCGGGCAATCAAGCCTTGCCTGTTGGCGCCCCCGCCATTCATGCGCGCAGCAATGCGGGCGTGTTGATATCCAGGCTGGATGGGTGTTCGATGCCGACGATGGCGTCAGAGTCGTCTTCGAGGTCCAACTGGATGGGATCGATGTCCTCATTGGAGGCGAGCGACCGGAAGACCCTGACAATCGGCGTCAGCGTGCTGTGGCGACCCTGGGCCAGCACAACGGCCAGGCGGTCGGACTTCAACCGCACCAGGGTGCCGGTGGGGTAGATACCGATCAATTTGACGAACGCGTGGAATATTTCGCGGTCGAAATGGCCTTCCTGCCATTCGGCCATCCGGCGAATCGCCTCGGCTGGTTCCCAACCTTCCTTGTAGGGGCGATTGGAGGTGATGGCATCGTAGACATCGCAAATGGCACCCATGCGGGCTGCGCGACTGATTGCTGCGCCGGGCAGTTTGTTGGGATAGCCGCTGCCGTCGATTTTCTCGTGATGGTGGAGGCATACGTCCAGTGCCACCGGAACCGCATGGGCCACCTTGCTCAGGATGTCCCCGCCGATTTGTGGATGCAAGCGGATGGAGGTCCACTCCAGCGGATTCAGGCGCCCGGGCTTGTTCAGCACAGCGTCGGGCACACCCACCTTGCCGATGTCGTGCAGCAACCCGGCCATGCCCAGATCCTTCAGTTCGTCTCCTTCAATGGCGAGCATCCGGCCCAACGCAATCATCAGCGCCGATACCGCGACCGAGTGCAGGTAGGTGTAGTCATCCTTCTTCTTCAACCTGACGACGCTGAGCATCGCCGCCGGGTTGCGCATGATGGCCTCTTTCACTTCCGCGACGATGTCGGAGGCGGCATGCATGCTCAATGCCTTGCCCCTGCGTGCCTCGCCGAACAGGGCCTTCGCCACGTCCTTGGCACGGTCGCGGGTGGCTTCCGCTCGCATGACGTCATCGCCGAAATCCGTGCGCCGTGGCGTCGGCGCAGGTTCCGCTGCGATGGTGGCGGCGTGAGACTCCGCCGGGGCCGCGGCGGCGGGCGCGGATTCGACGTCCAACCCCTTGGTGGTATCGATCCAGACCTCCTTGTCGCCAAGTGCCTGCAGGGTGTGGAGGGTTTTCGCGTTGGATATCAGGAACGAGCCCTTCCAGAACGGATGGTCGATCCAGTTGCCACAAATCTTGTGGACGTACATGCCCCGGGTGGCCCGGGAGACCGGGATTTTTTTCAGCGGCGAATTCATTTTCCTGCCGGTCCGTGTCGCATGGGTTCCCGCCGCCCTCCCTACGTGCTTTGCGTCACAAAGTGCACAGCCACAGGCTCGCCGCAGAGATCGCATCCGATTGCGGAGCAGTCTCTGCCCGAGTCAGGGCGTACCTGTGGGATTATCGGCTCGGCGGGATGGAACTTGAGGGCCGCGTTCCGGTAGCGCGCCATCGTCAGGCTTGGGGAACCACGCTTTCCTGCGACGGCGCTGGCTGCGCGTCGAGCCACGGACGAAGCGATTCAATTGGCATCGGTCGCGCGATCAGGTAGCCCTGTCCGTCAGTGCAACCGTGTTGTTCCAGCCAGTCCCACTGGGCTTGCTGCTCCACGCCTTCGCCGGTTACGGGGATTTCCAGATCGTTCGCCAGGCGCAGGATGGCGCTGGCAATGGCCATGCGACGCTTGTCGCTGGGGATGTCCTGGACAAAGATACGATCAAGTTTGAGGCAGTCGATGGGCAGATCGTGGAGATATTTGAGGGACGAGTAGCCCGTGCCGAAATCATCGAGGGACACGCTGACGCCCAGTTCGTGAATGGCCTCGAGCGTGTGAATGACGCGCGTCGGGTCACTCATCAGAATGCTTTCGGTCAGCTCGATCTGCAGCATGCCGGGGTCGAGTCTGAATTCGGCCAGTGCCGATTCGATTCGTTCGACCAGGTTGCTTTGGGTGAATTCGGTGAACGAGACGTTCACCGCTATGCGGCAGTGTGGCGCCAGTTTCATGCGTGCCGCGTCGCTCAGAGTCTGTCGCAATACGAATTCACCCAGCGGCACAATCAGTCCGCACTCCTCGCTGATTGCGATGAAGTCATCCGGCCCCATCAGGCCGCGCTGGGGGTGCAGCCAGCGGACCAGGGCTTCCACACCGCTGATTGCTCCAGTAGCCAGGTTCACCTGGGGTTGGTAGAAGACGGTAAATTCCCCGCGCTCCAGGCCACGTGTCATTTCCCACCGCAGGGATGAGGCCTGCCGCGCGAATTCGGTGGAACTGCGGTTGTAGCGCGCAGTTTCCAGCGTTGGCCCGCGAGTTTGTGCCTGACGCATGGCGAGCAGTGCATTTGCGGCCAACTGGGCGGGATCCCGTGCGTCGCCGGGGAAGCTGGCCACACCCATGGCTACCGAAATCGGGATAGCCGTGCCACCCCACTGCACAGGCTCTTCCAGCACGTTCCTCAGTTCGCGCGTGAGCTGATTGATATCAGCATCCGAGGCGGGCAGGCGCATCACGAACTCGTCGCCACCCACACGTGCCACGCATTGCGGTTCACCGATGAAATCGGTCAGCCGGCGGGCGATCAGGGCCAGCGTGAAATTGCCCGCTTCCCAGCCGTAGGCCAGGTTGATCGCAGCGAAGCCGACCACGTTGACTGCGCCGAGGTGGAATCTTGGGGTCGAAGTTCGCATGCTGCGCAAGCGGTCGCACAGGGCTGGCAATGTGGATACGCCGGTCAAATCATCCCGCCATTGCGCGGTGGCCAGCCGGCTGCGGGCAAGCTGCAATTGCCTCGTTTGCGAGGCCAGTTCGATTTCGGCCAGACGCCCGCGTTCGTCCGATAGGGCCGACGCCATGCTGTGCTTGCGATGAAGGTAGGAGAGCCGGATCGTGAAGCCGGTCATGCCGGCAACCATCACCGCGACCAGTTGATTGCGGATGGTGTCGTCGTGCGTCATGAAACAGATGGTGATGAACGGCCCCACGCACAGCGCGACCGCCAGTGCGTAGGTTCCCGCGATCGGGGCCATGGCGTATGCGGGAAACATGGCCACTGCGGCGATGAAGGTACCCAATGCCGTGGATTGCCAGAATCCCTCGGTTGAGACGATGAACGGAGCGATGCCCCAGAGCAGTCCCGCCATCAGAGCCTGGCCCCGGCAGACGTGCAGACGACGCACGCTGGGCGCCTGGTTTTCGGCGACCTGACGCAGGACGTACTCCTGTGACAGCACCAGGATCCACATGGCTATCAGCCATGTGACGGCGAGCGGTACGCTGTGAACCTGGTCGCGGAACAGCACGATCAGGATCAGCGAACCACATGCGCCGAGCGCGTTCATCCCGCGCAGCGAGACGAACATGTCCCGGAGCAAATGCTGATCGGGGTTCATGGAACTTCGGGTCTCCCCGTGGACTGTTCGAACGGATCCTACACTGAGCATGAATCGGCAAAAACATTGACAGCTTGAGCTGAACTGGTCGTTGATGGCGACTTCAATATGTTTCCGCCTTGGCGGAAGCTGGCAGCGTCCCTGGACTTCCGGACGGTTGGCCATCACGCGCATGTTCGGCTCGGCCTTGCCCGAGCGGTCAGGTAAGGGTCAAGGCCGGCGCTGCGTCCCGGGCGCAGCACGCGCGAGATTCCGCAAATGGCCGCGGTGCGCTGACGCGTTGCTGTCGCCGTCTGCGTTGATGGTGTCGCTGAGTCATCCGGCCAGGCGGTCGTCTGCGCCGGGGCATCGACCGCCTGGCGAAAGCGAACTGGGTCGGCTACGCGGGAGCGGACGCATGGCGAAGTGCCCTGCAGTCACCCCGGTTCAGCGCAGCCCCGTCAGCGGGGACTGGGCCCAGTGGCCGATGCCGACGGGCAGGGCACGAATGGCATGGTCCTGGTAGGCCTGTGGTGGCCGGTACATGACGTACAAGGTGCGTTCCTCACGCGCGAACCGCTCCTGCAGCACTTCGCCGATGTCTTCAAGATCTTCGAGGAATCGTGCCTTGTTTTCCTCATTGATGCCCTGGGCGCTGTAGTCCTGGATGAAGCGCGTCACCCGGCGCGAAATCTGACCCGTTTCGCGGCGCATGTCGCGAGTCAGTTGCAGGCCCTCGGGATCGGCATGCAGGCAGCAGCCCAGATAGGTGTACAGGCGCAGGGTTTTTTCGAGCAGGTGCTGGTTGAGGATCTGCTTGAATTGGGTCATATGCGCTTGGGCGTCCTCAAAGCGGGACCCCTTGGCGGCGTCGCTGGCCTTGGCGATGGTGGCGGCCAGGGCTTCGTGATGGCCGCGAAAGCGCTCGATCAATCGGCTGTCGTAGTGAATCTGGGTGCCGGGTGCCACCTGCTGTTCGGCCAGCTGGTCTTCGAACGTCACCGCGCCGTTGTCTTTCGGCGTTTTCCTGTCGAAGAGTTTCATGGCTCGGTCTCCCTTGGCTCGCGTATCTGGTTCAGCGCGTTTCGTCTGTGGGTCCCGGATGCTGGCCAGTTTGTCGGGTCGGCGCCTGGGATGGTCAGGGGTAGGAATGCAGTATCTGTGCCAGCGCTCAGATTGGCGTGCCTTGTTTCCATCGAATGCCGGAGCCGGAAGCCTGAAGAAGGCCTCTGGTCGCGATGATGCTGGTCTGGCATGAGGCTGGGCGAGGGCTGCGCCAGGTCCGACGGGTCGGCGCTGGACCCGCTTGGCCTCACTCGGCCTCGACGGCCAAGTCGTGCCGCATTGTGACCATTCCGGTCCGTGGAGCGCCGCGCAACCGTGAAGACCGCGTGAACATCCGTGCCGGCGTCAGCCTGGCGCGACGGCCAACCACTGGCCGAGCGCTCGCCACGCGGGGCGGTCTGAATAAAGCGAGTCCTGGCGCCGAAACAGGGGATAGCGACCCATGGCTGGAGCATCACTTCGAGCGGGTCACCATGGCTTGCCGGCTTCGTTTCCATGGCGCTATCGCGCTGGGGTCAGCGGGATGTCTGGAGCTTGGCGTCGAGCGAAATGGAAGTGCTGGAGAGGACCTCCAGTTGCCTGTCGGCGAGCGGTTGTTTGCTGCGCGCGCACGACAGTTCGGCATCCCGCGCAGCGAGTAGGTCACGGATGTCGTCCATGCACAGTGCGACGACGCATTCCAGCACCGTGTCGATGGCTGCATGGCCGGTGCGCAGTCGCATGGTGGCGAGCAGCCGTTCGGTACCCGCTGCGCTGAGCATCAGATCACCAGTGACCCAGCTGTTGACGGTGAACAGACTGACCGGAAGTCCCTTGGCGTCCATGCCAATGGCCAGCAGGTGCCGGGTGTTGACGCGCGCATCGGGATTGCCGGTCAGCCTGGCAAAGTCGCGCTCCGCGTTCGACTGCAGGCGCCGCGACCAGAGCGGGCGGCGCGCGAACAGGTGGAAGTGGCCATGCTCGATCGCATCGGGTCGGTCTTGCGGTGCGTGCGAGTGGTAGAACCACTGCAAATCAGAGTCCCGGTCGATGGCGTCGTCTTCGGGGTAGTGCCGCCATTGTTCGGGCCGCTGACCATCCAGCAGTGCGTGCAGCAAGTGCTCGCCGCGAGCGGCGAGCCTTGCGTACGTGGCGAGCAGGCGCTGACCGGCGGGCCGCGTTCGGCGAGGGGCCGAGTTCGTTGGTCGCCGGTCAGCCACCGACAACGTCAGTGCTTGGCGCCGCACTTGGGTGCGCACTTCGCGGCGCACTTCGCGGCGCACTTGGGCTTGCACGTCGCGGCACACTTGGCGGCCGCACATTTGGTCTTCATGTGGTGCTTGGCGGGGTGATGCTTCGTGGCGCCGCATTTGCTGGCGCATTTTGCGCCACATTGATTCATGCTCGCGGCCGGTTTGCAGGCGGCCTGCTGGGCCGTAGCCACGCCAGCGGCTGCGGCGGGCAGGGCGGCGATGGCAGCGGTCAAAGCGGCCAGCGAGGCCAGTTTCATGGAGGCTTTCATGGGAATCTCCTGATGGGATGTCGAAATGTGCCGGAGACGCGCCGTCTCCAACCCAGTAGAGGCCCCCGTATCGCAAAACGATTCGGACCCACGGGAAAATGTCCCGACTCCCTGCCTGTGACCTCCCACCATACGTCACGAGCCTGAACTGCAGGTAGTTGCCGGAGCGAGGAAAGTCCTGGATTTGGCCCGGCTCCGTTCCGTGTACCGCCACCACATCCAATGCGGCTCCGCGTGTATCAGCATGGCCCTGACGCGAAAAGCAGGGTCAACCAGCGACCCCTCCAACGCGATCGAGCTCCACCGGTCGATTTGAAATAATTCAACCAAATGGTTGACTGTTTGATTGCCATGCGGCAATATTCAACCACGTCGTTGAATATGAGGTCATGACCCGGAACACCATGCCAGCCGAATCCAGCCACCTCGACCAAGTGTTCATGGCACTGGCTGACGCCACCCGTCGGCAACTGGTGCGGATGCTGGCCGAACGCGATCAGAGCGTGGGCGAACTGGCGCGGCCGTTTGCGATGTCGTTGGCGGCGATCAGCAAGCACATCAAGGTGCTCGAAGGTGCAGGCATCGTCACGCGACGGGTGGACGGTCGCGTGCACACGCTGTCGCTGCGACCGGAAGCGCTGACGGAAGCGCTGGACTGGATCGCGATCTACCGCAATTTCTGGCAGCGCCGCATGGCGGCGCTGGACGAGCTATTCACCACGGCCGAAGGCCGTCCCCCTGATGGAGATTGAGTCATGTTCGAATTGACCCTCAACAAGCGCTGCAACGCACCTGTCGGGCGCGTATATGCGGCGTGGAGCACAGCGGACCAGGTACGACGCTGGTTTGCGCCTGGCGACATGTCGGTGCCGGAGTCCGAGGTCGACTTTCGGGTCGGCGGCAACTATCGCATCGTGATGCAGGAGCCGGACGGACAACGTCACATCGTCGGCGGCGTTTATCGGGAAATCGTCGAAAACGAGCGCATTGCGTTCAGTTGGAGCTGGGAGGGCAGCGAGGTCACGACCGAAGTCCAGGTGCACTTCAAAGCGGCGGGCGAGCAGACCGACCTCACCCTGATTCATCGCGAATTCGCCACCAGTGAAGCGCGTGACCACCACCAGCAGGGCTGGGAAGGCTGCCTCGCGAATTTGCTGCAGGCCATCTGACACTGTCCCCCACACCACCGAGGAATGTTCATGAAGTTGCATTACAACCCGCTCTCCACCTACTCGCAGAAAGTCTTGATCGCGCTGTTCGAGAAGCATGTGTCATTCGAGCCGGAGCTGGTCGACCTGATGTCGGCCGAAGGGCAGGCGGCCTACCGGGCGATCTACCCGATCGGCAAGATTCCGTTGCTCAAGCCCAGCGACGATCACATGGTGCCGGAGTCGACGATCATCATCGAGTATCTCGAAGATCATTTCAGCACCGGCACGCGGTTGATTCCCGAGGAAGTGGAGCCGGCCCGGATGGTGCGCTTCATGGATCGGATGAGCGACCGCTATCTGAATGATCCAGCAGTCACGTTGCTGTTCGAACAGATGGGTATTCGCAAGCACGCCGAGAGTGAACTGGAAAATGCCAGCCGCTACCTGCGCATCACGTTCGAGCATTTCGACAAGCGCCTGGCCAGCCAGGACTGGTTGTGCGGCGACTTCTCAATGGCCGACTGTGCAGCCATTCCGGCTCTGTTCTACTGCCAGATCGCAGCACCCTTCGCCGACTATCCCAACCTGGTTCGCTACTACGAGCGCGCCCGGCGGCGTCCGAGCTATGCCAGGGTGATGGCTGAGTTCGTTCCGATATGGGACGGCATGCTGGCGCAGAACGCCCACGGCTGACGGTCAGGACATCCCGGGGCTGTTCCGGCGTGACCCCAGGAATCGACGGGGCCAGGACCCGTGCGGGGTCAGCGCCGGGAGTTGTGACGTGGCCGTCACGCACCATGACTAAAGACCTGTGGTAGCCGACTGGCGGATCGGTAGACTCGGCTTTTTGTGTGCAGGGCTCGAGCCCGAGGGGATCCAGTGATCAAGCGTTGCATGTTAGTCATCTGCCTGGGCCTCAGTACCGCGGCTACGGCGGCGGAGCCGGTGGATCTGGACATGGTGAACCGCATTCGCCAGGAAGCGTTCCATCGTTCCCAGGTCATGGCCACCTTCAGCCATCTGACCGAAAACATCGGTCCGCGCCTGACCAATTCGCCGCAGATGGCCAAGGCCAACGCCTGGACCCGCGAGCAGTTCACTGCGTGGGGGCTGGCCAACGTCCACGACGAGGCGTTCGATGATTTCGGCCGCGGTTGGGAATTCAGCGACGCCAGTGTGGAGATGCTCAGTCCGCGCGCGTTGCCCCTGCATGCATTGCCCAAGGCGTGGACTCCGGGTACCGACGGTCCGGTCGAGGGCGAGGTGATGGCAGTCACCATCAAGACCCTTGCTGATCTGGAGAAGTACAAAGGGAAGCTGGCGGGCAAGATCCTGTTGTTGAATGAGGCGCGCGAGTACCAGCGTGGCGTCCGGGCCGATTCGCATCGTCACGATGAGGCCGGCCTGGCCGAATTGCAGGCCTTCGCCGTGCCCAAGGACACGGATGACAAGGCGCGCGCCAAGCGGATCAAGAAGTACGCCGAGCGGGTGGAGCTGGACAAGGCGACGAACGAATTCTTCGTCGCGGAGGGCGTGCTGGCCACGCTCAGCATCAGCGGCTGGGACAACGGCATCATCCGTGTTGGTGGCGGCGGGTCGCGCAAGACTGGCGAGTCGGCAGGGGTGCCTGAGCTGGCCGTGGCCGCCGAGCATTACAACCCGCTCGTGCGCGCGGTCGAAAACGAGCAGACGGTGAAGTTGCGGGTGAACGTGAAGGCACGCTTCACCGATGAGACCGACCAGCCCGGCTACAACACCGTCGCCGAGATTCCCGGCACGGGCCGCAAGTCCAACGAAATCGTGATGCTGGGTGCGCACTTGGATTCGTGGCACACGGGCACGGGCGCGGCCGACAACGCGGCCGGCGTGGCGGTGATGATGGAGGCCATGCGGATTCTCAAGGCAGTGGGCGCCAAGCCCAACCGTACGATCCGTGTCGCCTTGTGGAGCGGGGAGGAGCAGGGCTTGATCGGGTCACAAGCGTATGTGGCCAGGCATTTCGCCGCGTATCCGGAGCCCACCGACCCGGCCCAGAAGGCATTGCCCGCGTCGCTGCGCGATCCGACCGGTGCACTGCAGAAAAAGCGTGACTACGACCGGTTCTCTGCCTACTTCAACATGGACAACGGCTCGGGCCGCTTCCGCGGTATCTATGCCCAGGAAAACCTCGCGGTGATGCCGATTTTCAAGGCGTGGCTGGAGCCGTTCCATGATGTAGGCGCGACTACCGTGGTCACCCGCAATACCGGCAGCACCGATCACGTGTCATTCGACCGGGTCTGTCTGCCCGGCTTCCAGTTCATCCAGGATCGGCTGGATTACTTCAGCAACGTCCATCACAGCAACCTGGACACGTGGGACCACGTGGAGCCTGAGGATTTGAAGCAGGCGGCGGCGATCGTCGCGTCCTTCGTCTATCACGCGGCGATGCGTGAAGAGAAGCTGCCACGGAAGCCGCTGCTGGAGGGGTGAAGCCTTCCGGCCCGTCTGCGTTGTTGGGTCGGCCATCGTGACCTGACGTAGGGGCGGTAACCTGGCCTCCCAAGCCTGGCAGGGCAGGCCCGAGTGGCCAGGCGCCCAGGGCAGAATCCCGGGCCGTCATTGCCTCTGGTGGACTTCCAGACGTGCGAGTACTGTAACCAGTCGCATGCGCCATGCATGCGTGCTTGCGCCGGCGTCCATCGGTGTCATCGATGTCAACGCCTGCCAGGGGGGCGCGGTCACCTGCCTAGTCAATGGGAGACCGAAGATATGAAGACGAAACTGCTTGTCGCGGCGGTAGCCATGGCATTTGCCACGTGCGCGCTCGGCACACCACCGACGACCTTGACGCTGCAGCGAGGCGGCACAACCGTGCCGGCCACCACACCGCTGGGCGGCGCTTCACTCACAAATCTGGAACAGGACCCGGCCATGACGGCGGGAGATGCCGATTCCGGCGATGAAGACGACCTGGGGCCCCAGCCGGTCGTGAACCGCAGCATTGCCCGCGGTCATTCCGGCAGCGCCAGGATGGGAAACAGCAAGCGGGTCAAGGCAAATCCCGAACTGCTTGGTGGGTTTGACGGCTTGAATTTCCACGATCAGCGCTACGCCAACGGCGGGAATCAGTTTTCGCTGGAGCCGCCCGATCAGGGCTTGTGTGCGGGCAACGGATTCGTGATGGAAAGTGTCAACGATGTGCTGGCCATCCACGACCGGTTTGGCAACAAGCTGGTCGGCCCGGTCGATCTCAATACGTTCTACAACTATCCCGCCGCGATCGACCGTAGCACGGGTGCGTTCGGGCCCAGCATCACCGATCCATCGTGCTATTACGACACGGACACGCAGCGCTGGTTCCAGGTCGTGTTGACGCTTGATCGCGTTGGCACCACGTCGGCACTGGCCGGCACCAATCATCTGGACATCGCGGTCAGCCAGAGCCCCGATCCCACCGGTGCCTGGACCGTCTACCACCTGCCGGCGCAGAACAATGGCACGCAGGGCACACCCGATCACGGCTGCAGCGGCGGCTTCTGTCTTGGCGATTACCCGCATATCGGTGCGGACGCCAACGCGATCTTCCTGACCACCAACGAGTTCGCCCTGTTTGGCCCGGGCTTTTACGGTGCCCAGATCTACGCGATCTCGAAGCAGGCACTGGTGGCGGGTGCGGCTTCTCCGAACGTCGTGCTGTTCAACGGCGGCGACCCGAACATTCCGGCCCCTGCGTTCACGGTGTGGCCCGCGATCACGTCCGGTTCGCAACACGCCACTGCTCACGGCGGCACGGAATTCCTGCTCAGCTCGGACGCGGTGTTCTACAACTCGGGCACATCGAACACCATCTGGCTGTGGTCGGTTTCCAATACGCGAGCGATTGACAGCGCACCGATGGCAGTGTCGTTGGATGTCACGCCGCTGACCGTGCAGCAATATGCCGTGCCAAGCAGTCTGGCGCAGCAGAAACCCGGCAGCACGCCGTTGCGCGACTGTTTCGCCCTGACCGGTTGTGCGCCGAACTATCTGGGCTACCCGAACATTGTCTACTCGACGCCGCGTCGGATGGCCGTGGGTGACTCGCGCATGCAGCAGGTGACGTACGCCAATGGCAAGCTCTGGGGGACGCTGGACACCGACGTGACGCTGGCCGATGGCAGTCACGGCTCGGGTATCAACTACTTCGTGATCAACCCCCAGTCCGGCGGGCTGTTTGCCAACGGCACGCTGGCCTTGCCCGATGCAAACCTGACCTACGGCGCGGCTGCGGTCACCAAGAGCGGACGCGGGGTGATCGCGTTCACGGTTGTTGGGCCGAACGACCACCCGAGCGCGGGCTATGCGGGACTGGATGCGAAAGTCGGTGCGGGTGACGTCCATATCGCGGCGGCAGGCGCTGGGCCGTGGGACGGCTTTACCGGAATCCCGTACCTGGGTGGCGGTCGTCCGCGCTGGGGTGACTACGGCGCGGCGGCAGTCGACGGCAACACGATCTGGATCGCGTCCGAGTACATTGCGCAGACGTGCACCTTGACCGACTACCTGAGCGCACCATTGTTCCAGTGCGGCGGCACGCGCGGTGCTCTGGGCAATTGGGCCACCCGGATCTCGAGTATCGGGATGTGAACTGAGTACACGGTGATCCGTGCGGGCGTGATGGGGGATTGCTCCATTGCGCCCGCTTTACTTTCGCTGCCCCGATCCGCCGTTAGTTGCCTGAACGCGTTCCCGTGGAACGCCGCCTGGCTGCCGGCGACACGTCCCCGTCCGGGCGGGCGCGACCGGGCATGAGCGCGCCGGCCCCGCGGCATCGTGCGGCGCTCGACCGGGCTGCACCGGATGCGGCATACTTTCAGGTCATCCAGCGCGGGCGCCACCGCGATGCGGCCACGCCTCCCTCTTTGAACACGTGAACGCCATGAGTACGCTCCAGGACGCCTACAGCCTGCACCATGCAGGTCGCCTTGACGAAGCCGAACAAAGCTATCGCGGGTGGCTGTCGCAAAATCCCGACGATGCCGACGCGTTGCACCTGCTCGGAACCCTGCGCCATCAGCTCGGCGACGACTCGGAGGCGCTGAGCCTGATCGCCCGGGCGTACGAGCTGCAGCCGGACAATCCGCACCTCATCTTGAGCCACGCCACGATGCTGCGGCAGGAAGGCGATCTTGCGGCAGCGAGTCTCGCTTATTACCGGGCGCTGGAGCTGGATTCGAATCTTGGCGGCGCACACGTCGGCCTGGGCCAGCTGGCGCTTGATCGTGACGATGCCAAGCTCGCCGAGCAACACTTCCGCATTGCGCTGCGTGCGGGTGAGGATGGTCATGCGCTGGCCGGCTTGGGTGTCATTGCGCTTGCAGGCGACGACAGCGAGGCGGCCGTGCGCTACCTGACCCGTGCGGCAGAGCTGGTTCCCGATTATTCGATGATCCAGTTTCTGCTCGGGCAGGCATTCAGCAAGCGCGGTTTGTCGGCATTTGCCGAAACCGCGCTGAACAATGCGCTGCGATTGCAACCGGACTTGCACGCAGCGCGGGTGTGGCTGGCCGAGGTTTTGCTCAAGGACAACCGTCCGGCCGAGGCCCGCCCGCATTACCAAGCCCTGCTGTCGGTCCCTGGCCACGAGGTGGTCGCCCAGATTGGCCTCGGTGACGCCGACCGCATGGAAGAACTTTACGAACAGGCGATCACGCACTATCGCGCGGCACTGGCGATCGAACCCAAACTGTCGTCGCCCACCCGGATGCTGGCGTGGATCCTCGCGACCTTGGGTCGCAGCAACGAGGTTATCGCGGCGTATGACGCGTACCTCGCAGTCGTGCCGGACGACGCGGACATGCGCCAGCTGCGCGACGACGTGTGGAACTTGGTCAATGCGACTGGCGACGACGGCAACGAAGCTGGCAGCCAGGCTTGACCCTACCGCCTGATTTTTTCCGTGCGGCCGGTTTGCCCGGGTAGGTCAGATTGCCTCGGCACGAACCAGCCACAGCTCGCCGCGACGCGAGGATGGAAGCCCACTAAGCAAGGCAAACCAGGGCGCGAGCAGCCGCACTGCCCATCCCAGTTGGCGGATGCGCCGGAATGGGCTCGATACGGCACGCTCGGCGCGGATCGCAAAGCCGGCCTCCCACAGTGCTTTTTCCAGCACCCAGGGACTCAGCGGGGTGATGTGGCCTTGCTCGCTGTGGTCGATGTCACGGAACCACTGGAACTGGCCCTGGCGCAGAAACAGCGCCTGCGATACCGGATTGGCGATGTTCGGCGTCGACAGCACCAGTTGCCCGCCCAGTGGCAACAGCGCACGGATCTGCCGCAGCACTTCGCGCGGGTTCTCCAGGTGCTCGACGACTTCCAACGCCATCACCGCATCGAACCCCTGCGGCCATTGCGCGGCGAAGGCGCCATTGAGGTCGGCGGCGACGAACGGCACGTCGACCGGCTTGAAGCTCTCAGCGAACAGGTCGCTGGCGGTGACCCGGAAACCCAGGTCGGCAAGGCGCAGCGACATGGCACCGCTGCCCGCGCCGAACTCCAGAACGCGTGCATCGCCGGCCACCGCAGCGACGAGCATGTCCGTCGCTGCTTCATGCAGTCCGGGCGCGGCGTAGATGGGCAAGCCCTTGTACTCGCGCATGGGGCGGCCGCCAAAGCCGGTGCGAAAGCTTTCGGCGCGAGCGTTTGCCTGGGTGTTGGCCGGGGGAGGGGTGGTGGGCATCGTCCGATACTGGATGGGTTGGGGACAGGAGCGTAAACGCTGAGCCTAGCAGGCGGGCCCCGGATGAGGCCCGCTTTGGGACGATACGGCTGACGCGGGGTAGGGCGTCAGGGGCGTGTCATCGGTGGCGCACGTTCCGCGCTTGTCGCGGGTGGTTCAGACGCGGCCCGTCACCGGTATCAGCGCGCCGGTAATGGCCGAGGACTGTGCCGACAGCAGGAATACGATCACGTCGGCGAGCTGCTGCGGCGTGACCCAGTGATCGAAGTTGGCCTTGGGCATGTCGGCACGATTGGGCGGGGTGTCGAGAATGCTGGGCAGTACCGCGTTGACAGTGATGTCGCGGCTCTTGAGCTCTTCGGCCAGTGCCTCGGTGAAGCGCATCACGCCCGACTTGGATGCCGTGTACGCGCCAACACCGGCACCGGCCTTCAGGCCGGACGCAGCGCCGATGTTGATGATGCGGCTGCCGGCTTGCAGGTGTTCCAGTGCGGCCTGACTGGCTGCCACGGCGGTACGCAGATTGACTCGATACAGCAGGTCCCACGTCTCCAGACTACCCTCGGCCAGGGTCTCGTAGCGGAAGGTGCCCGCGATGTTGACCAGCGCATCGAGTCCACCCAGGGCGTGAGAGGCGGCATCGATCGCTTTCTTGGCGGACTGGGCGTCGGCCAGATCCACACCGCCGAGGCACACCGCTTGTCCGATGCCTCCCGCCGGCGCATCGGCACGGTCGATCGCCGCGACCTTCGCGCCAGCGGCGAGTGCGGCGCGTACCATCGTGGTGCCGAGGGCACCGAATCCGCCCGTTACCGCAATGCGTCGTTTATCCAGTTGCATGGTGATCTCCCTGCGATGTCAGTGGACAAGCATAGCGGGCCTGTTCCGGACGGGGAAAAGTGCGCCGTCGCGGGCCGGCGGTCCGGCGTGCTGCGCGCCAGACTCCGTCCAGGCGATCGTCAACCCGCAGCTTCCCGACTGGCGAGTTGCCGCAGGTAGGCACGAATGCGTTGGGCGTTCGTGCCCACGTCGCTCTTGCCGACGCGCGACACTGAACGCACATCGATCCGACTGCCGCCTTCGCTGGCTTCCACGCGAATCACCACGTCGTCCTTGAAGCCGAACCAGCGCGTGGTGTCGGTTGCTTCGATGCGGCCCTCGGCGGGAGCGCTGTCAACGATCTCCCAACCCATGGCGCGTGCTGCGCTCAAGGCGTCGTCGAAGGCCTGCTGCGGTGCCCGGGTGGAAAGATAAGGCTGCAGATCCGGGTAGGCCAGCGTCTGCTGATGAGCGATTTCAGGGCCGCCATAAACTGCATCGTTGGGTGCGCCTGCGCGCAGCGGAAGAATCGCCACAAACGATGGTGGGTGCGTGGTGTCGGTACTGATGTCGTGGATGGGCGGCACCTGCCTGGCGTGGCGCATGGCATTCCAGGGCACGAACGCCACGCCCAACCCAAGGACCAGGGCCACCATCAACATGACCCCATGCGGGCGGCGCAGTCGCGGAATCAGCAGCATCGCCAGGGCAATCGCGGCCCCCGCCATGCCGAGCCATGCCGCCCAACGCAGCAGGGTGAAGCCCGTGCGGAAATCCCACAGGGCCATTCGGGTGCCGGGACCGGCCGCCAACAGCGCGATGGCGGCGAGCATGGACAGGGCAATCGCGACGCGGGCAATGATGACGCGGGATCGATTCATGTGGCACTCCGATGATTGGCGGTCGCGCGGCGCGCGGCTAGCAGCAGGCTGACCTTGCATGGCACGCCGGCTTCCCGGTGTCGCTCCGCGCAATCAATGCGGATTGCCCCAGATTTCCCGCAAGCGAAGATCGCGGCCACACCCGTAACGATAGTACTTGTAGCGGACCGGATTCTTCACGTAATAGTCCTGGTGGTACTCCTCAGCCGGGTAGAACGTCGCGGCGGGCTCGATGCGGGTGGCAATGGGCTGTGTGAAGCGCGGATCGGCCTGCACCGCGCGCTTGCTCGCCTCGGCCGCGCGCAGTTGCTCGTCACCGATCGGGAAGATTGCACTGCGATACTGACTGCCGACATCACAAAACTGGCGGTTGACGGCAACCGGGTCGATGTTGTGCCAGAACACGTCCAGCAACTTCGTGTAGGAGACGCGGTGCGGGTCGTAGACCACCTTCACGGCCTCGGCGTGACCGGTGCCACCGGCCGATACCTGCTCGTATGTCGGGTTGGGCACGTGGCCACCTACGTAACCTGAAGTAGTCGAAATCACTCCGGGCAACTTGTCGAATGGCGGCTCCATGCACCAGAAACAGCCGCCGGCGAACACGGCGACAGCGGTTGTGCCCGCCGGTGTCGCAGCCGGCGTGGTGTCCGGTGTACTGGCGTGCCCAGCGCCGTTGCTGCCCGACTGTGCGCAGGCGGCCAGGACGAACAATAGGGACAACAGAAACAGCAAGCCGGCAGCTGGCCGGTGTTGCCGACGAAGGGTGGTGTGATCGCGCATGCTCAACCTCGCAATTCGGGCAGTGACTCGGTCTCGGGCACGAAGCGCAAGGCCAGCCCGTTGTTGCACCAGCGCCTGCCCAACGGCGCCGGACCATCGCCAAAGATGTGGCCCTGATGGCCTCCGCAACGCGCACAGTGGTACTCGGTGCGCGGAATCAGCAGGGCGAAGTCGCGCCGGGTGCCGGTGCTGTCGGGAATGGCCTGGGTGAAGCTGGGCCAGCCGGTGCCGCTTTCGTATTTGTGCTGGCTGAGGAACAGCGGCAGGTAACAGGCTGCGCAGACGAAGGTTCCCGCGCGCTTTTCGGCGTTCAACGGGCTGCTGCCGGACGGTTCGGTGTCGTGCTCGAACAACACACGAAACGCCGCCGGGCTGACTTTGTCGCGCCAGAAGTCGGGTGAAACCGCCAGCCGGCCTGCCTTGGCGCTGCCGGCAGGCGTTGCCGGTGCCGCGGCGCGCGAGCAGGCGACAACCAGCGGCATGGATGCAAGTGTGGCCAAGCCCTTCAGTACGCTGCGTCGATTCATGATGGACCTCCGGTCATGCTGCTGTAAAACCTGTTGCAGTGGTACGCGTGCGGTGGGCGAGATTGGACAAGGTCGGTTGAACCGTCGCGCACACGCCTGCTCCAGTTGGTTGTACGTCGGGCACAGGCCAATGGTTACACCGCGCATTCATTGGTCGCGATCTGGTCGAGCGCCTGCCGGGGTTGCTCAGACTACCGTGACGTGCTGAACCTGGACCTTGGCCGATAGCTCGTAGATATCGTGTCGGCGGTCCAGCAATGGGCGGACCGAGGCTGATTGGCGCTGAATGTCGAGCGCACCCAGGTCGAGATCGGCGATGACCACGGTCTGGGTGTTGATGATGCCCTCGGCGGCGATGCCGTTCATCGGGAAGGCGAAGTCGCTGGGCGTGCAGATCGCCGCCTGACCGAAGTTCAGCGCCATCGACGGACTGTGTGACAACCCGCCCACGTTGCCGGACATCACCACGTAGACCATGTTCTCCACGGCTCGTGCCTGCGCACAATAGCGAACCCTCAGGTAACTTTTTCGCTCGTCGGTGGCGAACGGATTGAGGATGATGTCCACGCCGCTGTCCACCAGCATGCGCACCAGTTCCGGAAATTCGATGTCGTAACAGACCACGATCGCCAGACGGCCCAGGGCGGTTTCAAACACCTTGACCCCATCGCCGGGCGTGATACCCCAGAATTCACGTTCGGCCGGCGTGATGTGCAGCTTCTCCTGGGTGTAGGTGCCGCCGCTCGGTGTGTAGAGGTGGGCCACGTTGCGCATGCCGTTGGCGCCGCGTATCGGGGTGGTGCCACCAACCACATGCAGGCGGTGGCGCATGGCCACGTCGCGGAACACGGCGTCGATGCGCGGCGCCAGCGCAGCCAGTTCCTCCACCGCATCAAGCAGCGCAATACCGCGGGTGAAGGTGGAGCAGAGCTGGGCGGTGACCAGTTCGGGGAACAGCAGCAGGTGGCTGTCGTAGTTGGCGGCGCTGTGCGCGAAGTACTCGACCTGGTCGGTGAAATCGTCGAAGGAATGGATCCGGCGCTGGTCGTACTGGGTTGCACAGACGCGCACGTGGCGGGCAGGACGGCGCACCGGCGATCCGGCGATCAGCCGGCGTCGCGGATGGTAGTCGGGGTTGGGCATCACCAGGTGGGTGGCGTAGCCCAGACTCTCCTGATCGTCGAGATAGCCATAGTGCACCCCCTTGATCGTGTAGCCGGCCTGCATGTGGGCATTCATGGCGGGATCACGCAGTTCGCCGGCGCGTACCTTGTCCACGTACTCTGCTGCCGTCAGCTGGCCGCGGTGCGCTGCATAGCCGGGGATGCGGCCGCCCGCCACCATCTGCTTGAGATTGTGGCGCTTCATCAGTGCGCGCCTGGCCTGATAGAGCAGACGCGAAACGCCCTTGCCCTGCCAATCCGGGTGCACGGCGATATCGGCACCGTAAAGCGTCTGGCCCGACGGATCGTGGGTGCGGAAGGTGCCGAAACCGGTAATCTCGGCATGGTTGTGCCAGGGACTGTCATCGTCGAGCTGCACGATCAGGCTCGTGGCGTAGCCGACTACCTGGTCCCCTGATACCGCGACCATCTGTCCACTGGGGAAGGCAGCGATTTGCAACGCGTAGTTGCGCTCGTTGGCAATGGTGGAGGCCGGCCATGTTGCATAGGCCGCCCTTGCGACGGCGGCCATCGCGGCAGCATCCCCAGGCCGGGCAACACGGACCTTGATCGCGGGCGGTTTGCGGGACGTGGGCATTTGATAGTCCTTGTGGAAGCGTGGTGGGTCAGTCATCCGCGCGCACCGAGGTGGGCCGCGTGTCGTGCATCATGCGCCGAGTCCGGGGCGGGGCGGGCGGAGCTGCAGTCGGGCGCAGCTTCCCCGGCGGCAGCACGGGCGCTTGAGGCGCGTTGGGCTTTGCCGTGCGGGCCGCCAGCCGCCTGAAGGGCCGCGCCGGTTCACGCGCCGCCGTGCGGCGTCCTGCACCGGCGGGGCTGGCCAGGCGAAATCGGGACAGGGCCAAGGCCGTGTTACAGGTGTTCCGCAGAAAAAAGCCGGGGCTTCTCTGGAGAAACCCCGGCTGCTGGGTGTGCCGGTCAATCACTTCTCAGCGCGCCGTGGCGCGCATCGCGAAGAAATGTCTCAGCTGCGCGTGCCGCTCTTGCTTGCGCTGGCCTTGCGTTGAACGGTGGCCTTGGAGCGGAACGTCGCGGGTTGGTGGCTGTGCCTTGGCGTGTTGTCGAGCACTTCGATACGGCCGCCGCGTTTCTTGAAGGCGGCGATGTCGTGCGCAATGTCGTCGCTGGTGATGCCGCGTCGCGAATTCTTGCCCTGGCTGGTGCCGAACAGGTGCGATGGATTGCTGCGCTTTCCGGCGGCTTGAGTGGGCTGGCGTGACATGGATTCTCCTTATGCTGGGTGGGCAAATGAGCCCGAGCGTTGACGCGTGTCGGCGGCTTGATCGCGGGTTTGTGCGATGGGTGCCGCCCAGTCGTGCCAGGCTCCCACGCTGACGGGTGGCCGGACTCGAGGTCGCTGCCTGCGGCTGATCCGTTGCGCGGGGGCTGGCATATTCGACGTATGCTACACGATTGTCTGTGAAATGTAGGTTATTTCGGCCAAAAATCGGCTAAAATGAGCCGAACGTCGTCGATTTGAATCAATTGATCTGAGCCGGTCCGAGACCGGCGGCTGCGCCCGCCCACTTGGGACGCAGCGACGGCCGGCGCGCGGCAAGCCGGATAGACCGCCATACGCGACGTCGCGTTGGGGTCGTAGAATGTCGCCGTTTGCGCGCACGTGCGATGACTGGTGTGGGCACCCACTCGTTGTGGCAAGACGATCCGGCCCGCAGCAAACCCTGCGGCCGTGCCCGCAACTTACGCTTTTCCGGAGACATCATGCGTTGGATCGTCTGCATCAGCCTGCTGCTGGCACTGTCCTGCCCACTGGCCTCACTACCGGTCGCGGCGAGCGAGGGTCCGACGGTTGGCCAGCAACGTGAGGATGTCCTGTTCTGGACGCAAGCCGAACGCATGGCCCGGTTTTCGCGCATGTACAAGGTGTTTCCCGCCGATCAGGTGGCCCGCGGTTCGCACGTGCGGGCGTTGCCGGCAGGCGAGCCCTTGCTGCCGGACTGGCCCGATCGGGGGACCACGCTCGCGGGCTACATGGCCACGCACCACCTGGCTGGCGTGATGGTGCTGCAACATGGGCGTATTCGGCTGCAGCGCTATGTGCCGAACTTCGGGCCAACGCAGCGCTGGACATCGTTTTCGGTTGCCAAGTCGGTGACATCGACCCTGCTTGGCATTGCCCTGCGCGAGGGGCACATCCGCAGCATGGACGACGTGCTGGAAACCTACATTCCCCAGTTGCGCGGTACCGCGTACGCCAAGGTCACGGTGGAACAGCTGCTGACGATGACCTCCGGGGTCCGCTGGAACGAGGACTACGCTGACCCGCACTCCGACGTGGCGCAAATGTATCGCAGTGCGTGCCAGGACGGACAACCGCACGTCGTCTCCTATCTGGCGAAGCTGCCTCGGGCGTGGCCGGCGGGGACCCACTGGAACTACAACACGGCCGAAACCGACCTGCTGGGTATCCTGGTCCAGCGTGCTACTGGACGTTCGCTGGCGGATTACCTTTCCCAGACGATCTGGCGGCCCTACGGGATGGGGGCAGATGCGTTCTGGCTGAAAGACGACTGCGATGGCAGTGACACAGGCGGCAGTGGCCTGTCGGCCACGCTGGCCGACTATGCCCGCATCGGGCAGTTCATGCTGGACGGCGGGCGCATCGACGGCCAGCCGGTTATCGCCGAGGCGTGGATGCGCGGTGCCGTGAGCCGACAGCAGGAAGTGGACAGTCCCGGCCGTGGCTATGGCTACCTGTGGTGGACCGACGTTGACGGCAGCTACGCAGCGATTGGCATCTTCGGCCAGATGGTTTATGTCGATCCCGCGCGGGACTTGGTCATCGTGCAGGTCGGCGCCTGGCCGCAGGCTACCTCGAAGGAACTGGTCGCATCGCGCCGCGCGTTCGTGGCGGCGGTGCAGCGCGGTGTCGATGCGGAGCGCACCGCGGCAGCCGCCGCGCAATAGCGCATCTCGGAAGCAGTTCCACGCATACCGCCCCGGTTGCTCAGCGGCGTGTGGCCAGCACGCCGTCCAGCCCGAGTTGCGTCTTGAAGCCGGCTGTTTCCAGGCGCTTGGCTACCTCGCGCGGCACGTCGCGACCGCTGGTGAGCCGGTTCGGGCTGCCGGTGTAGTGGAACAGGCGGCCGCCACGGCGCAGCACGCGCGCCAGTTCCTGGTAGAACGCCTGTGAATACAGTTCGCCGGCGATGCCGAAGCGTGGCGGATCGTGCAACAGCGCATCGATCGATCCGTTGGCAATCCCCAGGATCGCCTGCGACACGTCAGCATGCTCCAATTGCAGCCGTCCGCTGCTGCTGGCGGCGGCGGGATCGGGCGACCACGGGTTGAGCGTGCGCAGCCACAGCACGTCGGCGTTCTTCTCGAACGAATGGATGTGTGCCACGCCGGCTTCCAGGCAGCACGCGGCGAAGTAGCCGAGGCCGCCGCAGGTGTCGAGCACGATCTTTCCGCGCGGCTCCACCAGCGCCACCTTGCGCCGGGCATCCTCAAATGGCGATTCCTTCGAAGTCGGCAGCATCTTGATGCCATCGATCTCGAACGTGGGTGGCCCCCATGGCGTGGGCACCAGCTTGATCAGTGAATCATGGAAGCGGGATGCCGGCGCGAACTGGTCACCGTCCCAGTGGTAGATCGTGCGGTCCTTCAGTTTCTCGACGTAGGCGAAGCGCTGGCCACGTGCACACCAGGCGTCGGCGTCCAGCGCGACTTCTTCGGTCGATCGATCCAGATCAAGCGAGCCATTCCATGTGCGCGAACCGCGGTCGCGCGCGAGCCGCAATGCATCAGCGACCGGGCGGGTGAGCAGGGGACCGGAATAATGCGGCACAGCAGGCAAGCTCCGGAGGCGACGGCTGGGTGCATGGGGACTGGCATGGTAACGCGCGAACGCGCGGTGGCGACTGGCGCCGGTTGTTGCCGGCGACGGATCAGCGTCCGATCATCAGCATTCGTGCAGCCAATAAATGTTTACGCGGTTGGCGCAATCCTCTTCCCGACGCCCGGGCCGGCCGTCGACCACGACGCCCCACACGCTGCGCATGCTGTCGCCGTAGCGCGTGTCGATGCGCACGTACTCGCCGCTGGGGATCGCGAAGTTCGCTTCGATCACCATGACTTTGTCCCGCTTCCAGACCAGGACCGCGTCCTTGCCACCGGCAGCCTTCCAGCCGACCTGAATCTGCACATTCCGGCGCGGATGAATCTCGCGATTGTCGAGATTCCAGCCATCGATCTTGCCCAACAGCTTCTGCAGTTGTGGGTCACTCCAGTCAACCGGATTGCTTTCTGGCAGTGGCTTGTCTTTGCTGTCAATCATGGGTTCGCGGGTCCATGTCGTGGGCAGTTGCGTTACGAATCACCTCACTCCATTCCAGGGATCGCGATGAGATCAAGCAGACAAGCTTCGCGATGGTCAAATTTGCAGCGCTTTTCCAAGCTATCGGCTGGCCGGCAGGTTTCTGAAGGAAGGGATGGCAATCGGCGTGGGGTGGGTACCAGCCAATCCCGGTCGCGCCGGTTGTCTAGAGTGCGGGGTCCGACGGGGGTGGCTGCGCCGGATTTGCTTGCGGCGTGCAGGCAAAAACGGTGATCATGGGAAGACAATAATGGTTCTCGTTTGGAGGTCACCATGTTTCCTCGCCGACCCGCCTTGCTGTTTGTTTCTGTCGTGACGGTGGCGGGCCTTGCGGCCGCCAGCTGCCATATCGCGAGCGCGGCGTCGCCGTCCGACCAGGCGCGGCAGGCCGCGCTGGTCGACGAAGTGGCGACCCTGAAAGCTCAAGTTGCCCTGCTGCAACGGCAGCATCCTGCGCCGGAGCTTGGCCAGCAGATGCTGGAGTTGCAGATTCGCCACGATCGTTTGTGGTGGGCCGGTGAAGCGGGGAACTGGACGCTGGCTTATTTCATGGTCGGCGAACTGGGTGAGGCGATGCGCGGCATCGAGCAGACCAATGGCGACGCACCCGAGATGCAGCCGGACAAATTGTCCGACTTGATGCCGTCGATCATGAATCCGGCTGTCAAGGATGTGCAGGCGGCCCTGGCCAAGCAGGACAAGGCGGCGTTTGGCGCGGCGTATGACAAACTTTCCGCCTCCTGCAACGCCTGCCACCAGGTGGCAGGCAACACCTTCCTGATCATCCAGCGCCCGCAAACCAGGCTGCTCGACAATCTGCGCTACGCGCCAGCGGACAAATAACCGGACCAGTGAGCGGTGCGACGCATCGGCGGTGACTGCCGTCCACACCAGGGTGGTCACCTGGAAGTGCAAGCTGCCTGGCGTCGGAAGCGGTTGGTCGATGCCCGTACCGGCCGTGCCCACGAAGGGTGCTGACCTGCGCCGATGCGGCGCTCGTCTCACGCGGGCTGCACGTTTGATGGCGCAAAACTGAACCGCAATCGCCCAGATATTCCGCACGTGTACTGATGGTGTGGCGGCGTCGCGGTTCCCCGTCCGGTGGCGGCAGGTTGTCCGGAGGTGCCCAGCGCCCGATCCCCATTCGTACCGAACGGGGATCTCTGGCGGCTGCAGTTTCGTCCCCGCGAACGCCGGGCGCTGCGGCTGCGTGGAAGGTCGCCACAGGGTGGCTTGTATCACGCACCGCTGCAGCCGCGCAGTTGAAGGAGCGGGCAGTTTGCACCCACGCGAGAACCACGGAGCCCCAGCATGAATCAGATATCTGTCGCCGCCGTCGATGAGTTCAGCGCAAGCCTTGCGGGGCGCGCGCTGTTTCAGGGCGATGCAGGCTATGACGAAGCGCGGCGTGTCTGGAACGCGATGATTGACCGCAAGCCCTGGGGCATCGCCCGCTGCACGTCCTCGGCCGACGTGGTCCACGCCATCAAGTTCGCGCGCGAGCACAAGCTGCTCGTCTCGATCCGCGGAGGCGGGCACAACATTGCGGGCAACGCCGTGTGTGACGATGGCCTGATGATCGAGCTTTCGCTGATGCGGCGCGTCCGGGTGGATCCGGACGCTCGCACGGCCACGGTGGAGCCTGGCTGCACCCTCGCCGATTTCGACGCCGCTGCGCAGGCGCACGGTCTGGCCACGCCACTGGGTATCAACTCGACCACAGGTGTGGCCGGGTTGACCTTGGGTGGAGGATTTGGCTGGCTGAGCCGGAAGTACGGCATGACCGTCGATAGCCTGCTGTCCGCGGACGTGGTGCTGGCTGACGGCCGTTTGGTTCACACCAGCCCGAAGGATCATGCCGACTTGTTCTGGGCCCTGCGTGGGGGCGGCGGCAATTTCGGTGTGGTGACCTCGTTCGAGTTTCAGCTGCACCCGGTCGGACCGGACGTGTTGAGCGGGCTCATCGTGTATCCATACGTCCAGGCCAAGTCTGTGCTCACGCAATTTGCGCGATTCACTGAGACGATGCCCGACGAGCTCAATGTCTGGTTGGTCGCGCGCAAGGCGCCGCCACTGCCATTCCTGCCGGAGGCGGTGCATGGCAGGGAAATCGTGGCCCTCGCCGTGTGCTACTGCGGCGACCCGGCCGAGGGTGGGAAGTTGATCGAGCCCTTGCGCCACTTCGGTGAGCCGTATGGCGAACACGTGGGCGTGCAACCGTATGCCGCGTGGCAGCAGGCGTTCGACCCGTTGCTGACGCCGGGTGCGCGCAATTACTGGAAGTCGCACAACTTCAAACGGCTCGCTGATGGCGTGATCGATACCATTGTGGAGTACGCCGGTACGTTGCCGTCGCCGCACTGCGAGATCTTCATCGGCACGCTGGGCGGTCAAACGACTCGTACCGCCCCGGATGCAATGGCCTACTCAAGCCGTGACGCCCGCTACGCCATGAATGTGCACGCCCGTTGGGAGACTTCCGGGGAGGACGCGCGCTGCATCGGCTGGGCGCGCGAGTTCTTCGACCAGGCGCAGCCCTTCGCCAGCGGCGGTGCGTACGTCAATTTTCTCACCGGCGATGAGGCCGACCGCGTTGCCTTTGCCTACGGCGTGGCCTACGAGCGGCTGGGCGAGATCAAGCGCAAATTCGACCCGGCGAATTTTTTCCGGATGAACCAGAACATCAAGCCGGCGTAGGGGCGCCGGCAAGCCCGCGACCCGTCGCGTCCGTCAGGCGCGGCGACAGCCTGTCGCGGCCGGGGGCTCGAGCCGACGGCATATACTGGGCAACTGTCTTCCATGCGCCGGTTGTCGCCCATGCCCCGTTCACGCCTCGCCGAACCGCTCGTGATGCTGGCGACCGTGTTGCAGTGGCTGGTGCTGTCGATTTTCACCGGGGCTGTGATCGGGCTCGGTTGCAGCGTGTTCCTGCGCGCGTTGTTTGCCACCGAGGGACATGCCTACGCGTTGCCGTGGTGGATCCAGTTCGGGCTGCTGGTAACCGGCGGACTGGTCAACGGGCTCTTGCTGCACTATGGCTATCGCTTGAGCCGCAGTGGCTTCAAGGATTCACCGATCGTCGCGGTCAACGAGCAGCACGGCAAGATGCCATTCCGCACGATGTGGATAAAGCCGGTGGCGGCCCTGGTCACGCTGGGGTGCGGTGGGTCGGCCGGCAAGGAAGGTCCCTGCTCGCACATCGGCGCCAGCCTTGCGGCCGGCATTGGCCGCACCTTGCATCTCAACCAGGAACTGCGAAAGCGCTTGCTGGCCTGCGGCGTGAGTGCGGGCTTTGCCAGCGTGTTCGGCACGCCGATTGCCGGTGCGATCTACGGTGTGGAGATGCTGGCGATCGGCCGCATCCGACACGACTTTCTGTTTCCCGGCATTGTGGCGGGAGTGACCGCATTCCAGGTCAGCAAATACCTGGGTGTGCCATATCCGGATTATCACATTGCCTTCGTCAGCGATTTTACCGAGCTGCTGTTCCTCAAGACCGTTCTTATCGGTATCTTGTGCGGCGCCGCTGCCTGGTTGTTCGTGGAATTGCTGCAGCAGATGAAGCGACTGTTCGGACGTCTGCGCGATCACTATTCGTTGTGGCCACCGCTGCTGCCGCTCATCGGCGGGGTCGTGCTGGCGTTGCTGATCCTGGTCATTCCCACTGACTACCTTGGCTTGAGCTTGCCAATCATGGAGCGCGCCCTGGGTGGTGAGCCGATGCCTTACCTGGGCTTTTTGTGGAAGGCCTTGCTGGTGGCGATTACGCTTGGCTCCGGCTTTTATGGCGGGATCGTCACGCCGCAGTTCGTGATTGGTGCCGTGTTGGGCAGTGCGTTCGCGCAGATGCTGGGGCTGGCTCCTGCGTTGGGTGCCGCAGTCGGACTGGCGGCGGTGGTGGCGTCGGCCTCCAACGCACCGATCGCAGCAATCCTGATGGGCGTGGAATTGTTTGGGGCCGATTCGACCCTGTATGTCGCCGGTGCCAGCGTGGCCGCGTATTTGATCATTGGCCATCGCAGCGTCTACCCCGCGCAACAGGTTGCCTTCAGCAAATCGTCATGGATTTTTGCCCGCACCGATCTGCCAGTCGGGCAGGAAAAGATTCGCCTGTCCTACGGTTTGTTGCGCTGGTGGAGTGCTCGCCGACGCGGGGGCCGCCCCGACGACGAAAGTGGGGATCAGAACCGCTGAGTACAGCGGTTTGCTGAAGCCGCCGAGATTGCGGGGAGACCGGCCTTCTGGCCGGTGAGCGGGCTGTCCTTCATGTTTCCGTCGCGTGCCGGCCGCGTATAGTCCAAAGCATGGGCGAGCCACATTGCTACGCGCCTGCAGGGAATACCGGTGCACGTTGCCAGCGCTTTCGCGACGGCGCAGCAAATGGTGCGGGTCGCGAAAAGGCAGGTGCCGACAAGGGAGTTTCCCCGGGCTGGCCTGCGGGGAGATCCAGCGGAGGAACCCTATGAAAATCGCGATGCTTGCACGCAATGCAAATCTCTATTCGCATCGGCGCCTGGTCGAGGCAGCACAGGCTGCTGGGCACCGTCTCGACGTCATCAACACCTTGCGCTGTTACATGAACATCACCTCGCATCGTCCCGAGGTCTACTACAACGGCGAAAACCTGCTCGGTTACGATGCCATCATTCCGCGCATCGGCGCCTCCATCACGTTTTACGGGTTGGCCGTATTGCGGCAATTCGAGATGATGGGCGTGTACCCGCTCAACGAGTCGGTCGGCATCGGTCGGTCGCGCGACAAGTTGCGCTCGATGCAGCTGCTGGCACGCGACGGCATCGGGTTGCCGGTAACCGCATTCGCGCACGACCCGAAGCAGACCGAAGAGGTGCTGGAAGTGGTTGGTGGCGCGCCGCTGGTGATCAAGCTGCTCGAGGGGACGCAAGGCATCGGGGTGGTGCTGGCCGATACCCAGCGGTCGGCCAAGTCCGTGGTGGAGGCGTTCCGCGGCGCGAATGTCAATATTCTTGTGCAGGAGTTCATCAAGGAGGCCGGGGGCGCGGACATTCGCGCGCTGGTGATCGGCGGCAAGGTGGTTGCCGCGATGCAGCGGCAGGGTGCGGAAGGGGAATTCCGTTCGAACCTGCATCGCGGCGGCAGCGCGCGCACGATGAAGATCACTCCCGAGGAACGCTCCACCGCGATCCGCGCCGCCAAGGCGATGGGACTGAACGTTTGTGGTGTTGACATGTTGCGCTCGAACCACGGTCCTGTTGTCATGGAGGTCAATTCCTCGCCGGGGCTGGAAGGCGTCGAGAAGGCCACCGGCATCGATGTCGCAAAGCAGATCATCGAGTTCATTGAGCATCACGCCAAGCCGGGCCACACCAAGACGAAAGGGCGCGGATAATCCGGACCACAGGCAGGGGGATGTGATGGCAGGCAACCGGATCCCGTCGGAACGCGAGTCGTCGCGACCCGACTTTGAAATTGGCGGTGAGCGGATCGCGGCCGGAACCCGCCGCACGGTGAATCTTCCGGTGAGCCTGCTGGCCAATCACATTCCGGTGTGCCTGCCGGTGCATGTGATCCATGGGGCGCGCCCGGGGCCGGTGATCTTCCTGTCGGCAGCGGTGCACGGCGATGAGATCATCGGGGTCGAGATCATTCGGCGGGTGCTGCAGCGTGCCGTGCTGAACCGCATTTCGGGGACTCTGCTGGCGATCCCGATCGTCAATGTCTACGGCTTTCTCAACCGGTCGCGCTACCTGCCGGATCGGCGCGATCTCAACCGGTGCTTCCCGGGATCCGGGCGCGGTTCGCTGGCTGCCCAGCTGGCGAGTCTGTTCCTCAATGAAGTGGTGCGTCGTTGCGAGTTTGGTATCGATCTGCACAGCGCCGCGCTGCACCGGGTGAATCTGCCGCAGATTCGCGCCAGCAGGGAGCGGTCAGCCCGGCTCAGCGCATTGGCCCGCGCGTTCGGCGCGCCGATTACGCTGAGCGCACCGCTGCGCGATGGGTCGCTGCGGGCTGCCGCGGCGTCGGTGGGCGTGGAAACCCTGATTTACGAAGCGGGCGAAGCGCTGCGCTTCGATGAGCTGCCGGTGCGGGCGGGAGTGCGGGGAATCATGTCCGTCATGCAGCACCTGAAGATGCTGCCAGCGCGCACGGTGTCCGGGAAATCCCGAATTCCGCTGGAGGCGACGGAGAGCCGATGGGTGCGCGCGCCACGCAGCGGTTTGTTCAGGAGCTTCAAGACGGTGGGCGAAGCGGTCGAGAAAGGCGATGTGCTCGGCATCGTGTCCGACCCCTTTGGCGACGTCGATGCCGAGGTGCTCGCTACGGTCAGTGGGTTGGTCATTGGGCGCAGCAACTTGCCTATCGTGAACAAGGGCGATGCCGTGCTGCACGTGGCCTGCCTGGGCGACCCCGATCAGGCGGAGGATCACGTGGACACGGTGCACGATTCGCTGGAGTCCGACCCATTGCTGGAAGAGGACGAAGGATCGTGAGGCGCTGCGCGGGGCATTCCCGCCCGGTCGGGTCGAACGGGTTTTCCGGTCGCTGAGCCGGTAGCGCAGGCGTCTTGCCCGGTCGTGTTTCGGGAGGCGAGAAAACTCTGGCGAACTCACGATCGCGGCCGTAAGCTACGCCCTTCCGTGCTCTGCCGGGGGTCGTATGCGCAAGGCAATGAAATGGCTCGGTAGGGTGGCTGCGGTTCTGGTCGTGCTGGTGGGGGTGGGGCTGGTCGCTGCCTATGGCTTGAGCGAGCGGCGCATGGCCAAGGTGTACCGCATTGATCCGCCGGTGCCGGCGGTTCCCGCCGACGCCGCGTCGATCGAGCGGGGAAGTCATCTGGCCGCGATCCGCGGCTGCAAGGACTGTCATGGTCCGGATCTCGCTGGCGCGACCTTCATCGATGATCCGCTGTTTGCGCGCCTGTCGGGCACCAACCTGACCCCGGGCGGTGCGGGCGGCAAGCTCAGTGACGTGGATCGGGTGCGTGCCATCCGCCATGGCGTGGGGCCTGACGGGCGATCATTGTGGTTCATGCCTGCGCCGGAGTTCAGCCACCTGAGCGATGCCGATCTCGGCGATTTGTTGGCGTATTTGCACAGCCTCCCCGCGGTCGATCACACACCACCGGCGAACCGGGTTGGCCCGCTGGGGCGCGTGTTGTTCCTGGCCGGCAAGGTGCCCTTGCTGCCCGCCGAAATTGTCGATCACAGCGCGGTGCGCGCCGATGCACCCCCAGCCGGGCCCACGGTGGCGTACGGCGCGTATCTGGCCACCGCCTGTGCCGGCTGCCACGGCAGTGGGTTCTCGGGTGGTCACATCCCGGGTACTCCACCGGACTGGCCTGATGCGGCAAACCTCACGCCTGATCCCAGCGGTCTGGCGAGCTGGAGCGAGGCTGATCTGAAGCGGGCGTTGCGCGATGGGGTGGCTCCGGGCGGCCGAGCCTTGAAGACGGACTACATGCCTGTGCGCGTCACGAAGTTCCTCACCGACGAGGAAATCAGTGCGCTGTATGCGTATTTGCGCAGCGTGCCGGCCAAGCCCGCGGGGCTCCACTAGAACAAGTTCAGGTACCTGCGACCGGGCGGTGTGACTGCCGCCCGGCATTTCCCATTTCCGTTTGCCAAGGCTTTCCGAATGACTGCTTCGCTGGACCAACCTGACCACCTGCGGCGCAGCCTTTCCAACCGACACCTCCAATTGATCGCCATCGGCGGCGCGATCGGCACCGGCCTGTTCATGGGCTCGGGCAAGACGATCAGCCTGGCCGGGCCATCGATCGTGCTGGTCTATCTGATCATCGGCGTCATGCTGTTCTTCGTGATGCGGGCGATGGGCGAGCTGCTGCTGTCCAACCTCGAGTACAAGTCCTTCATCGACTTCTCCACCGACCTGCTCGGGCCGTGGGCCGGCTTTTTCTGCGGCTGGACCTACTGGTTTTGCTGGATCATCACCGCCATTGCCGACGTGATCGCAATCGCCGCCTACACCCAGTTCTGGTTTCCGGGGTTGGCCACATGGATTCCGGCGGTGCTGTGCGTGTTGTTGCTGCTGAGCCTGAACCTGGTAACGGTCAAACTGTTTGGCGAGATGGAGTTCTGGTTTGCGCTGATCAAGATCATTGCCATATGCGCGCTGATTGTCACGGGGTTCGCGCTGGTGGTGTGGGGCTTCGAATCGCCCACCGGCCACAAGGCGGCGGTGAGCAACTTGTGGAATGACGGCGGTTTCTTTCCGAGGGGATTGAGCGGATTTTTCGCCGGCTTCCAGATCGCGGTGTTCGCGTTCGTGGGCATCGAGCTGGTGGGTACCACCGCTGCCGAGACCGCCAACCCGCAGCGCAACCTGCCCCGGGCGATCAACTCGATTCCGATCCGCATCATCATCTTCTATGTGCTGGCGCTGGTGGCGATCATGCTGGTGACACCGTGGCGAATGGTCGAGGCGGGCAAGAGCCCGTTCGTGGAGCTGTTCGTGCTCGCGGGCATCCCCGCGGCCGCCAGTCTGATCAACTTCGTGGTGCTGACGTCGGCGACCTCGTCGGCGAACAGTGGTGTCTTTTCCACCAGTCGCATGCTTTACGGCTTGGCCGAGGAGCGCCACGCACCGCGTGCGTTCTCACGTTTGTCGCGCGCTGCCGTGCCGTCGCTGGGGCTGCTGTTTTCCTGCCTCTGCCTGCTGCTGGGCGCGGCTCTGATCTATCTGGTGCCCGATCTGATCACCGCATTCACGCTGATCACCACGCTGTCGGCGGTGCTGTTCATGTTTGTGTGGTCGCTGATCCTGTTCGCCTATATCGCGTATCGACGCAAGCGTCCCCAGCTGCACCAGGCGTCGATCTACAAGATGCCTGGCGGCGTGGCCATGTGCTATGCCTGCCTGGCGTTCTTCGTGTTCGTGTTGGTCTTGCTGACCCTGCAGGCCGATACCCGTGAGGCACTGATCGCCAGCCCGGCGTGGTTCGTGCTGCTGGCGATCGGTTATGCGTGGAAGAGTCGCCAGGCGCGTCGGCACCTCCGGTGACACCACTCGGCTTGATGACGCAAGGCGAGGACGTGACTTCCGCCCGCGCTTGATCGGGGTCAAGGCGGGACAGGGTGGCATGCGACGAAACTGGGATCGATGGCACCGCCTCCCGGTGCCCATGCAACGGGAACCCCATGGAATTCCATATCGCCCTGACCGATGCGTCCCCCGATCCGGAGGCCGTGCAGGATGCGCTGTTCGATGTTGACCCCACCGCCGTGGTCGACCTGGACATGAGCGGTCTGGTGATGCGCGTCTCGTCGTCGGTGACGGCGGCCGACCTGATCGAGGTGTTGCGCCAGACGGGCTGGTCGGTGAACCCGGAACAGGTGACGCAACTGCCGTCGATCTGCTGTGGTGGATGCAGCGGTTGACGCGCGGCCAGGGTGGTTGCACGGGCCTGATCGCGGCGAAACAAATCCGTGGCGAATACGTCACGACTGATCGAAGCGACCCCACAACAGTTTGGCTGCCACGCCCACGAAGATCAGGCCACCGATCACCAGCATGTATTCGCCCGAACGCTGCTGGTCGTCGAGCAGGAAGTTGTTGCACAAGCGTACCGGTGAGACCAGGTACAACCAGCCCAGCCGGAAGAACGTGGCAATCAGTTCGAGCAGGAATACGCCGCGCACGACGAAGCCCATGCGTGGCCAGCCCAGGCCAAGTGGCAGTCCGAGCAGCAAGGGCAGGCTGACGAATTTCGCAATGGCCATCCAGGGTTCGGTAACTGCTGCATCGAGCGACCGCGGCAACATCCAGAACAGGCCGACCAGACTGGCCAGGACCACACTGGTAATGCCGCCATGGTTCCAGCGTGCGAGGTACGCGTCGATCCGTTGCGGAATCGCGGGCGCCAGCAAGTAGCCGACGCCGACCAGCAGCGGGATCTGCACCAGCATCTGCAAGGTCATGCTGCCTTCCAGCCATTGCCGCGCTGGCGGCAGCAGCATGGCCACGAACAGCAACGCGGCGAGGGCTGGCAGCGGCCGTTGTCCGCGCGCAGTCATCGGGCGAGGTGCTGGCGCATGATCTGCGCCACGGCTTGCGGGTTGCCTGCGTCGACGATCTGCACCAGCCTTCCTTGCGGGTCGACGATCTGGATGGCTGCGTTGTGTACGTAGCCACCCATCGTGTCCGGTACCACGGTCACACCAAACGTGCGCAGCAACTGCCGCAGGTCGGCATCGCGCGTTGGCCTGGCAGCAATCCAGCCATCAGCGTGACCGCCGAAGCGCTGCTGGTAGGCGCCTAGCTGGAGCGGCGTGTCGTGTGCCGGATCGAAGCTGATGCTGAGCAGCACCAGTTTGCCGTCGGCCAGAGGCCCCGCGAGCTGGTCCTGCAACTGGGCAAACTCACCGCCCAGTGCCAGGCACCAGGTGAGGCAGCGAGTGTAAATGAAGTCGACTACAACCCATCGTCCGCGCAGGCTGGTCAGGTTGATGAGTGTGCCGGACTGGGTTTCCAGCGCGACGGTCGGAACCGGTGGCGGGTCGCGCTGGACGTCGAGGCGCCGCGCGGTTTCGCTGGTGAATGCATGGAAGCCGTCGGTGGCAGCCGTCAGTACGGCGCCACCGATGGCAAGGATCAGCGCGCTAGCCAGAAGGGTGCGCAGGATCGGCATCGATCGGTGCCTTGAGCAGGCCAATGATGATGCGCGTGGCAAAAAACAGCATGCCAAGAATCACCACCATGGCGGCGATCGAGCCGGCCCGATCGTACGGGACCCATTCGGGCAAGTGCGAAGCAAAGCGCCGCGCCACGCTCATGTGTCCGGAGTAAAGAAAGACCAGGGAAAAGCTGATGCCGCCCGCGACGTACAGGGTGAGGCCGAGTCGGTCGGCAACACTGTTGACCGGTGCCCGTCGGCGACTGCCGACCACGTGATAGAGCAGGGTGAGGATCATCGGCAGGACGCCGAGCAGCAAGTAGAAGTGGAAGTGCCCTGGCACCCACATCGTGTTGTGCATGACCTGGTTGACGCGGATGGTGCCGTCGATGATCGCCGGAACGATTCCAGCTGCCCAGCCGAACAGCGCCAGCACCGCCAGCATCGAGGGCATCTTCCAGCGCATGCCGGAGCGATGGATGTTGGTCAGCACGCCGTACGCTGTGACCAGGAACACCGGGAAGCCGGCGGCGTAGGAGATGATCTGGCCCATCACCAGCATCCAGCGCGGCTCCGCGTAGTCCATCAGCAGATGGTGGGGGAAAACAATGATCACGAAAATCGTGCTGACCGCCCACGACCACAGGAACGGTCGGGAAATGCCATAAGGTTTGCCGGTGTAGCGCGGCAACAGTTCGTACACCGCGATCACGCCCATGTAGATGGTGGCGTTGATGAGCATGTGGCCGAACCAGTAGATCAGGTTCTTCACGACCAATGCGTTGAGCGCCACTTCCGGGTCATAGGCATTGATCAGGCACATGACCAGGACCACCGCGCCGGCCAGGATGCCGAGCGAGTTGGCGATGATCACCATGGTGCTGGCAACGACTGCTTTCGGATGGGTCGGGTCGATCTCACCACGGAACAGCCAGCGCAGACCCAGGCCGCGGGCAAGGTTGCCGTAGCGCCGGATAATCGCAGCGGCGGCGTCCAGGTAGAACAGCAGCATGCCGACGCCGATCAGCAGGTAGCCAACCATGAACAGGGCGGCGGAATTGACGCTCCACAGGCCCATCGAACGGACGGGCAGCGGGTACAGGAACGTCCAGGCACTGGCGAACCCACCGACGAATACAGCCCAGATGATGCACACGGCCCCGAGCATGAACAGCACGTAGTTGCTGACGAATGCCCACAGGTGAAGCTGTACGTACTTGCGCAGGAAGAACCACATCACCGCGGTGCTGGCCAGGCTCATCGTGCCGACCATGCCCGCGCCGTGCATGGTCATGATCTGATAAAACAGGCCTGCCTGGACATTGGTCCAATCCGCCTGGGTCGCGCGCATGGTCAGGCCAAGCAGCATCATCAGCACGAACAGCAGCAGGGCCGTGATCATGTACAGGTTGAATGCCACATGCTGGCCGCGGGGCAGCCGTTCGCCCTGCGGGTACAGTTCGAGAGTGCTCATGACTTGTCCTCCGCGGCCGTCACTTCAAGCTCGGCGGTCATGCCATTGTGCGCGACCCCGCAGTATTCCAGGCACATGATCCGATACGTGCCGGGCGTGCGGAAGGTGTACAGCAGCTTGTTGGTGAAACCGGGCATCGCCTGCGTCTGGGTGACAATAAGGCCATCCGGAGCGTAGATCGCGAAGCCGTGGTTCACGTCGCTGGCGGTTACCCGGAACTCGACCGTTTCACCCACCGTGAAGCGGTTCGCGCTGATGTCCCAGGACCACTGGTGGCCAACCACGTCGACCACCCGGTCGGCCTTCAGTGGCGCTTGCTGGTGCGGGACGGGAAAGTGTCTGAGGCTGGCGTAGGCGACGCCTATGCCAAGGACCAGCAACCCCAGGAATAGCCCGCGACGCAGGCTGAGGGACCTTCGATGGGCTCGTTCGGCCTGTTCGCTGTCTGCCGGTTTGCCCGCCTGGACGATGGCGTAGAGGAAGCCCAGCGTTACCAGCCCCATCCCGGTCAACGTCACGATCCAGATCATGTCCTGGAAGTTCATGGTATTTCGCCCCCCGAAAGTGCCATGTAGCAGCCCGTTTAGCGTACTGCTCAGGCAATGTCAAGGAATTGTGAGGAACAACAGCGGGCTTCGCGGATTCAATTTCATTGCCGGCAACCGGTATGCTTTGAGGTGAGCCAGTGCCGGCCGAAATTCGCGGAGGTTTCCATGGCAACGGGTTGGGCAGGCGATGGCGCCGTGCAGGATCAGATCGACGCCACGATCGATGACGCAGTACACCGGGCGCGCCGACAGTTGCGCCGGGGACCAGGCTTGGCGCACTGCGAAGAATGTGACGCGGAAATTCCCGCGGCGCGGCGCGCAGCCGTACCTGGCGTTCGGCTGTGCGTGGTGTGCCAGGAGGCCCGCGATGCGGAGTTGCGCAGTGCCGGACTGTACAATCGGCGTGGCAGCAAGGACAGCCAGTTGCGTTGAGCAGTGCGGCGTTCGGGTTGGCGCGAAGTGCACGATTTGCAACTGCAGGATGCTAGGCAACCGAGCGTGCTCCGCTGCCGCTTCCGTCTCAGGTATGTTTGACTTGCCAGTACCAGTACCAGCAACAAGTTGCAGTCGCGTTTGAGCGGAGACACAGCTTATTTCAACTTCAATGCATGCCCCCGACCCGACGACCGGCATCAATTATTTTTTTGCGTTGATTCCGGACATGGCGGCGCGCGCCGCCATTGCCGCCGTTGGCGAACGATTCCGCAAGTCCCACCGGGTCAACGGTACGCCGGTAGGCATCGACAGCCTGCATCTGACGCTTTGCCCCATGGGACTGCCCCAGCGACTGCGCCAGCCGCTTGAAGCAGCTTTGCTGGATGCAGGTGGCAAGGTTCAGGCACGTGGATTTCGTGCCGGACTCGACTCGGCGATGCGTTTCAGTGCCCGGGACGGCCAGTTTCCCTTTGTGCTGTGCGCCGACGGCGCTACCACGGACGCGGCACTGGAGTTGCGCAAAGCGATCGCCGCGGCACAGTCCGCGGTGGGCCTCCAGGTGACTGGTGTTTCGAGTTTCATGCCGCATGTGAGCCTGCTGCATGGTCATGCGGTGGAGGCGATCGAGGAATCGATTTCGACGATCCAGTGGCCGGTGACCGAATTCGTGCTGATTCGCAGCTTCTTCGGGCAGTCTCGCTTTGAAGTGATCGGCGACTGGCCCCTGGAACGCACGCCTGAGCCGAAACCGATCAATTTGCTCGATGAACTGGCCAATCTGCCTGACTGGCCCAGCGACGACTGAGCTGCATCCGCAGGATCAGCTCACAGGGGCGGCTCGCTCGTTGCCGTAGGCGCCCGCAGGCGTTGCTGGCGCGCCAGACTGTGTTCGCGCTGCGCGATGTACAGGCTAGCGCCGATGATGATGGCGGCGCCCAAGGCGGTGTAGCGATCCACATTCTCGCCGAACAGCCACCAGGCCAGCGCCGCCACGATCAGCAGTTGCAGGTAGCTGAAGGGAGCCAGCACGGACACGTCGGCCAACCGCAGCGCGCGGGTCCAGCAGTAATGCGCGCCGGTGCCGAGTGCGCCGGACAGGACCAGCCACGGCCAGATGTTGGCGTGCGGCCACTGCCACACGGCCAAGGCCGCGGGTAGCGACAGCGGTACCCACAGCAGGGTGGTCAACACCACGATCCGGTCAGCCGGCTCGCTGCCGGTGAGTGACTTGATGCTGATCGTCACCGCGCCGGTCAGTCCCGCGGCCAGGATCGCCACCAGGCTGGCCGCCGTGAACGCGGCCGTGCCCGGTCGCACGATCACCAGCACGCCGATGAATCCCACCACCACTGCGCTCCAGCGGCGCCGACGGACAATCTCGCCGAGGAACACCACGGCACCGATCGTGACGAACAACGGCGACGAGTAAGACAGCGCCACCGCTTCAGCCAGGGGCAGGTTCACGATGGCCCAGAAGCCCGCCAACATGCCCCCCATGCCCAGGACGCAGCGCATGACATAGAAGCCCAGGCGCGGCGTACGCAGCAATTGCCAACCAGGTCCGTACAGCAGCGGCAGTGCGAACAGCGCGCCGAACGCACTGCGGAAGAAGGTGATCTGGAACGGGTGCAGCTGGGTCGAGGCAAAGCGGATCACCACGGCCATCAGCGCGAACAGGCTCGCGCTGGCAAGCATCAGCAGCACGGCGCGCAAAGGCAGTGACGTGGAGGAGACAGGCGACAATGCGGGATGCGGAGCCAGGGCCATGCTGCGCGACGACGGGGGAGGCGCGCATGGTACCTCAAGTTGCCGTGGTACCTCCGCCGGCGCGCCGCCGCCGTCGCCTCGTGTCGGTGCGCCACTCAGTGCACAGGCGGCCCTTGCGCTACCCAACGCTGCAACCGCTCGCGCACGGCAGGCTCCAGACTCTTCAGGCCCCAGCGGCGCCCCTCGGCCAATGCCTCCGCCGTCGACTGGCCATCCACCAGCGCCGCACGCAACGCGATCATGGCGCCAACCCGATTGCTGCTGGCACAGTGCACGAGCGTGGTCTGGTCACCGACGTTGCGCAGCAGACGGTCGAACCGTGCGACGTTGGCGCGGGTCAGGTCGGCGGCACCGTGGATCGGCAAGTTGTGATAGGTGATGTCGGCCGAACGCATGGCTGCAGCCTCGTCGAAGTCGGGGGTCTCGGCGTTGGCGCTCAAGTCGATGACCTGACGGATGCCGGCGCCCTTCAGCGCGGCCATGTCGCCCGCTTGCAGGCGACCAGAGGCCACCCGGTGCGGCGCCGGGAATGACACATTGGGCAGGCCGGCCAGTGCGGCTTGTGGTGGCGCGGCCTGACTTGCCGTCCACGGGCAGCCGGCCAGCAGCAGTGACAACAGCACAGTTCGATACATGGCATGCACCTCGTTGCAAGGTTGGCACAGGGTAACCGACGATTGCGCGCACAACCCGCCATGTCCCGATAACGCGCCACATGGAGCGGTTATATTGGGTGGCCGATAGTACCCACTCAGGATCCCCTTTATGCCGGAACTCCCCTCCTGCCCGCTGTGCGCGATGGAAAACACCTACCAGGACGGTGGCCATCTGATTTGTGCCGACTGTGGCCATGAGTGGTCGCGTTCGGCGGATGCCGCTGCGGCGGAAACTGCCGCCGTGGTACGCGATGTCCATGGCAACGTCCTCAACGACGGCGACTCGGTCACGGTGATCAAGGATCTCAAGGTGAAGGGGTCATCGATCCCGCTGAAGCAGGGCACGTTGATCCGCAACATCCGTCTGGTCGACGGTGATGCCGAACATATTGAAGGCAGTTCGGACAAGATCAAGGGTCTGGTGCTGAAGGTCTGTTTCCTCAAAAAAGCCTGAACGCGCCCGGCTTCATTGGCGCGCGACAAGCCGCAGTCCACGCGGGGTCAGCCAGCGCTCGATCAGTTCAAACAGACCCTGCACCAGTAGCGCCAGGATGGCAGCGGGCACTGCTCCCTCCAGGATCAGGCCGACGTCGTCCAACCGGATGCCGGTGAGGATTGGCTGGCCGTAGCCGCCGGCACCGATCAGCGCGGCCAGGGTGGCAGTGCCCACATTGATCACCGCGGCGATCTTGATGCCGGCCAGGATCGACCGCAGTGCCAGCGGCAACTCGACCCGCTGCAGGCGTACCGACGGTGGCAGGCCGAGCGCGGCTGCGGATTCACGCAGCTCTGGCGCGAGGCCGACCAGGCCGGCGTGCGTATTGCGCACGATCGGCAACAGGCTGTACAGAAACAGCGCGGCAATCGCGGGCCAGGTGCCGATCCCCAGTAGCGGGATCATGAAGACAAACAGCGCCAGCGACGGCACCGTCTGCAGCACACCGGTCAGGCCCAGCAGCCACTGCCCCAGGCGACGGCGTCGACTCGCCAGAATGCCGAGCGGGACCGCCGTCAGCATGGCCAGGCCCAGCGAGATCGCCACCAGTTCCAGGTGTTCGACGGTGCGGTGGAGCAGCCGTGACCAGATGCCGTCGTCGCGGTCAGCCACGCGGATATCGAGGAAGTCCGCGGCCACGGTGCTTTCGCTGGTGCCGCGCAGCTTCACCCGGGCGTTCATGGCCCGCATCGCGGCCTCGTTGATGCTGCCCGTGAGCCGCTGCAGCGTGGCAACGAACCGGGGTGCGCTTTGCTCCAGCGCCAGGCGGTACAGGAACACCGCGTCGTAGCGCGGGAAATAGTGCCGATCGTCGCGCAGTGTGCGCAGGTGGTAGTAGCGGATCTCCGCATCCGTGCTGTACAGGTCGATGACATCGACCGCGCCACTGGCTACGGCCCGGTACGACAGGCTGTGGTCCAGGCCACGGGCGCGGGTTTGCGGCAGCCCGTATCGGCTGCGCAGCCCGGGCCAGCCGTCGCCGCGATCCATGAACTCGTTGGAGAAGCCGAAGCGCAAATCCGGGTGGCGCAGGAGGTCGGAGATTTTCCTGATGCCCAATCGTGCCGCTTCATCTTCGCGCATGCCCAGGGCGTAGCTGTTGCTGAAACCGAGTGAGTCGGTGATGCCGATGCCCAGCGGCTCCAGTCGTTCGCGCAAGGTGGCGATGTCCGCATTGGCCGGCACGCCCTTGAGCAGTTCCTGGGTCAGTGTGCCGGTGTACTCGGGATAGGCGTCGATGTCGCCCTCCTGCAGGGCGCGCCACAGAATGCTGGTGCCGCCCAGTTCGCGGCGGTGTACCACATCGACCCCGGCTTCGCGGGCGGCAATGGACGCCAGTTCGGCCAGAATCGCCGACTCGGTGAATTGTTTGGAGCCGATCTGCACGGGTGCCGCAAACGCCGGACTCATAGCCAGGGATCCGCACAGCAACAGCAGAGCGGCGAGCATGGCGCGCATCACGGTCCTCGGGGCAGGGCGCGCTGCGCCTGCACGAAGTGGCTGACGAATGCATCGATTGGGCGATCGCGCAGATCGGTGAAGCTGCCGTCCTGCGCCACTGCACCCTCGCGCAACAGGACCAGCCGTTCGGCAAACCAGGCCGCTTCGGCCACGTCGTGGGTAACCAGGATCACGGTTTTGCCCAGCTCGTCGAAAATCCGCTTCAGTTCATCCTGCAGCTCGTTCCGCACCAGCGGGTCGAGCGCGCCCAGTGGCTCGTCCAGAAGCAGGGCGTCTGGATCGACCATCAGGGCGCGCATGAGCGCCACGCGCTGGCGCTGCCCGCCAGACAATTCGGCCGGGTAGCGCGACAGCGCATCCGGCGGCAGGTGGGTCAGCTCTGCGAGTTGTCGGGCCCGTTGCCGGATGCGTGACGAATCCCAGCCGAGGTGGCGCGGCAGCAGGCTTAGGTTGCCCAGTGCGGTGAGATGCGGAAACAGGCCGCCCTCCTGGATCACATAGCCGACCCGCCGACGCAGCGGCAGAACATCGCTGCGCCCAAGCGCCTGGCCGTTGATCTCGACATGACCGTGGTCCGGCCATTCCAGTCCCAGCAACAGGCGCAACACGGTGGATTTGCCCGAGCCGCTGCTGCCAATCAGGGCCGTGGTGGTCCCGGCAGCGAAGCCGAGGCTGAGCGGCTGCAGCGCGCGTATAGTGCCGTAGCTTTTGTCGACACCCACCAGCGCAAAGGCAGCGCCGCGGGCGTCCTCACGCCCGACTGTCACGAGTCCGACCGGTGTCGATGCGGGGCGTCACGGCGTGACCATGCCGGCCTGGAAGCGGGTCACGAAGTCGGCGGCGGGTTCCGGCCGACCCAGGTGATAACCCTGGCCAAAATCGCAGCCCATGTCAGCCAGCAGGTCTTGCGTGGCCTGGTCCTCGATGCCTTCGGCAATCGTGGTCAGGCCCAGATGGCGCGACATGTTGATGATTGCGCTGACCAGGCGCGTCGTGTGTGGATCGCCCTGCATGGAGCCGACCAGGGATTGGTCGATCTTCAGTTCGGTGGCGGGAAAGCGGCGCAGGTAGGAGATCGACGCGTAGCCAGTGCCGAAGTCGTCGATCGCGACGCGAATGCCTCGGTCACGCAGGCGGCTCAGGATCGCCACGGTCGAGTCAAGGTCGTCCACCAGCGCCGTTTCAGTGACTTCGGCGATCATCGCGGTCGGTGCCACGCCCCATATATCCAGCGCGCCCAAGAACTGTTCGACCATGCCGGGGTTGGCGAACGCCTGCGGCGACAGGTTGATCGCGAAACCCAACTCCGGCGCGACGCGCAAAGTCGCCGCGTGGCGCAAGGTGGCGTTGATACTCCAGCGGGTCAGCGCCGAGATCAGGTCGCTCTGCTCGGAGAATGGTACGAAGCTGGCCGGTGAGACCTCACCGTGGCGCGCGCTGGTCCAGCGCGCCAGCGACTCCACGGCGGCGATGCGGTGGGTCTGGAGGTCGTGCACGGGCTGGAAAAAAACCTCCATGCGGTTGGCTTCGATGGCTTCGCGCAGTTCTTCGTAGAAAATCTCCACCTGGGTTTCGTGCGGCTCGTAGACGAGGCACGGTTCGTGTCTGCGGTGCGCCTCGTCGAGGGTCATGCCGGCACGTCGACACAGCAGGTTGGCGTCCAATTCGTGTTCCGGGTAGAGCGCCACGCCAATGACCGGGCGCAGCCGCCACGGTGAGGCCATGCCGGCCAGCGGCTGCTCGAATGCCTGGGCCAGACGCGTGCCCGCCAGCAGTACGTGGTTGCGGCTGAGCATGTCCGGCAACACCACCGCAAAACTGTCATCGCCTGAGCGAAAGACCTGGTCGATCGGTCGCAGCGTCCTGGCGATGAGCTCGTGCGCCATTTCGCCGGCCTGTTCGCCCTGCTCGTAGCCGAAGCGCAGACTGATCTCGTGCAGGCCGCGAGCGCGCAGCAGCATGACGGCGAATCGCCCGCCGGTGGCCGCGCTGTGAGCGATTTGCTGCTCGATTGCATCGAATAGTGGTTTTCGATTCAGCATCCCGCGTCCGACCTCATGGCCATCATGGCAGCGCAGGCGGCAGGAATCTGCCCGCCGTCATTTCAGGAACAGCTCCGCCGCATCGATGCCGTAATCGCCCGCGGCCAGGCTGCGCGCGATGTCGACAGTACGCCCACCACTGGCTTCTTGCATCATCAGGTCCACCTGGTGAAAATCCTCCAGCGGCTGCTTGTTCGGCGCCGTCAGTACAACCACCTTGGGGCGCAGTCGGCGCACCTGATTCTGCGCCATGACGACGGCGACTTCGCCGGTGCTGAGTTCGACCAGCGAGCCGGTCGGGTATACGCCCAGGCAGACCTGGAACTGCTCGACCATTTCCGCCTGGAACAGGGTGTTGCGGGCCGCATAGATCTGGCGGAGCGCATGGTAACGGGAGATCGCCGCGCGGTAGGGGCGGGCGCTGACCATGGCGTCGTAGGTGTCGATGATGCCGAGCATCCGCCCGGTGATCGGAATGACGTTTCCAGCAAGGCCGTCGGGATAACCGCTGCCATCATGCCGCTCATGATGCGTGCGCAGGATGTCCAGAACGTCCTGATCGGTGATATCCGACCCCGCCACGATGTCGAGCCCCGCCGCAACGTGCGAGCGCACCGTGTCCACCTCGGCTGACGATAGCGAACCCGGGTAGCGCAGGAGCGCTTCAGGCAGGCGCGTCTTGCCGACGTCCATCAGCAGGCCGCCCGCGGCGAGGCTGACGATCGTGTCCTCGGCGAATCCCATGTGTCGCCCGAACGCGGCGGCCAGCGCGCTGCAACCGATTGCATGGCTGTAGGAATAGCTGTCGTGCCGGCGCAAGCCTTCGACCAGGAAGAATGCATCTGCGCTGCGCAGCACGCTGGCGACCAGTGGTCGCACAGCCTGTTCCACGCGTTCCACCGAAAGCTCACGGCCACTGACGATATCGTCGAAGATCTGGTCGACCATCTCCGAGGCATTGGCCAGCGCCTCGCGCGCCCGCGGCGCTTCTTTCTCGACCGGCGCGGTGTCGACGTAGTGGACGGTGTTCCGGAAGCGGGTGCCGGAAAGGTTGGTGCGGGTCAGGGCTGGTCGCGGTGTGATCAGGGCCTGGCGGCGCAGGTCAATGTAGACGTACTCGCATTGCGCGCGAATGGCATCGAGATCTTCGACGCTGGCCAGCGCCACGCCCTGCAGTGGAAACGATGTGCCTTCCCATGGCCGGTCGAGCCGGCACACGAACATGCCGAGTCGGAGGTCATGCACGCCGATCCGTTGTTCTTCTATTTCAAACGCCACGCGCTGCCCCGCTGCACTGGCTTGGATGATCGCACCCGGCGCGCTGCCAAGTTCGCCGAAGACCCACCTTGATCATGGCGCCAGCACTCCGTGGGTCAGCCTATCAGCACAGGGCGTTCCTGCGCCATTGGCGGGCGCAGCGTCATTCGGCGGCCTGGGGTGGCGTTGTGGCCGTACTGGCGCGAGTGGCGTTGCCGGCGCGGCGCTTGGCGTCATACATGGCGTCGTCGGCGTGCCTCAACAACGCTTTGTCGTCCTGACCATGTTCTGGGTAAATGGCCACGCCGACGCTCACGGAAATCTCCAGGCGGTGGCCGGCCACGTCAAACGGTCGCGAGATCGTCTTGGCAATCTTCATGGCGGTGGCGGTGGCGTGTTCGGGCAAGCCAATCCCGGTGAGCAGAACCACGAACTCGTCGCCGCCGATGCGGCCGATGGTGTCGGACTCGCGCACGCATTTCGCGAGGCGAGTGGCCACTTCGCGCAACAGCAGGTCGCCGACGTCGTGCCCGTGATTGTCGTTGACTGGCTTGAACTGGTTCAGGTCAAGATACAGCACGGCCAACCGCTGGTGGTCGCGCTTGGCCCGGGCCAGCTCGGTGCGCAGGCGATCATGGAAAAGTTCGCGATTGGGCAGCCCGGTCAACTGATCGTGTCGAGCCAGATAGTGCAGCCGGGTCTCGACCTGCTTTCGTTCGATGGCGGCGGCGACCTGGGTTGACACGAATTGCAGGAGCGACTTGTCCTGGTCGGTGTAACGCACTGCACCGGAGTAACTCTGGACGACCAGGGCGCCAATGACGCCGGTTTGGCCGCCAAGCGGGACGCCAAGCCAGTCCAGCGAGTCCCGCCCCTGGATCGGACGCACTCGCGCGGGCAGTTCGCGCTGGGTATCGGGCGTGACCAACAAGGCGCGTCCACTGCGAATGACCTCCGCGGAGAGCGTGCCGGAGTCGAGGGTCATGGTCGGCGGGGCCTCGTCGAATTCGTCGACGAAATACGGGAAGCTCAGCTGGTCGTTTTCCCTGTCATACAGGGCTACAAAGAAGTTGTGGGCCGGCAGCAGCTGATCGATGATCCGGTGAATTTGCTGAAACAGCGCCAGAAGATCCTCGGCCAGGTGGGCGGACTCGGAAATGGCGTGCAGCGCGGCCCTCATCGACTCCGCCCGCTTGAGTGCGGTGACGTCGCGCGCTACCGCTATGCGCGCATTGTTCGCCGCGGACCAGCGAGCCGACCACATGACGTCGACGACGTGGCCATCCTTGTGCAGGTATCGGTTCTCGAAATGCGGCTTGGGCTCACCGCCCATGATTTCCTTGGCAGCCTGCAGCGTGCGTTCGCGGTCGTCAGGGTGCACCAGCTCGATCGAACGTCGCCCAATCACTTCGGCCGGCGCATAACCAAAAATGTGCTCGAACGCAGCACTGACGAATACGAAACGCCCGTCGGAGTCCACCACGCAAATTGCGTCGAGCAGCAAGTCCATGACGTTGCTGAAGTGCAAGCCAAAGTCGGATTTGGTGGGGGAGGGCCGTTGATTCATTCATTCCCGTTGAGTGTGGGCACTGGAACGACAATGACGCCGTCGGCTGGAACTATCGCGACTTGCAGGGGGAAAGTCCATTGACCCGGCCTGAGACCGGGCTGGATGTTTCGGGTTCGATCCGGCTGGGGGCGCCGGCAATCCGCGCGACAGGGGCAGTCACTTCAAGGGCGCCGTGATGATGAGCCGGTTGACCAGATAACCGCGCTGGCCGGCATGGTCGCGGAGTTGATTGAATAGCGCGTGGTCCATGAATGGTTGGCGCGCAAGAATCCACAGATGCTTGCGCGAAGGGCTGCCGATTACCGCCCATTGGTAATCACGATCCACCTCGATCACCCAGTAGTCGGCCCAGGCCATCGGCAGCCAGGTCAGCCAGGCCGGCGCGAAGCGAACCTGGAGCGCGGCCGGTTGATCATGGCTGATTCGGGCAATGCCGTTCACGGACATGGGGCCCTTCGCGGTACGGCAGCTGTTGTGGACGTGAATCGTGCCATCCGGGTTGGGCGTGTAGGTTGCGACCACGCCGTCCAGGCACTTGCGCTGGAAATACATTGGCAGTCGCGCGATCTCGTGCCATTTGCCAGCGTAGCGATGCAAGTCGAGTGACGGTACGGGTTGGTTGGGCAAGGTGGACGCTGAGACCGGCAGCGTGGCGATCACCAAGGCGATCACCAGCAGCAAGCCGAAGTGGCGCATAGCCAGAATTTCCCTGTGATACATGCTGTCTCCTGGACTGCGCCGCTGCCAGCGTATTGCGCGGCTGCCTTTCCCGGGCACTCCGAGTCGTTGTTCTGTGCCGGCTGAATGCCGCAGCCGAAGGGCTGACGCACTGTTGCGCATGCGGATGACGACGAGCGGCCGGGCATGCCGTGGCGACCGATGACCAAACGTGTCTGGGCAATTTGTGCCGGGCGCACTGGGCCCTGGTTGCCCGGCGCGAACGGACGATGCAGCCGATCATACCGCCGGCTCGCTGCGGTCGCTTCGCGCATCCCACGGTCGCACGGGCTCCTGTTCCTCACCGAGGCGCGGCATGACTTTTGCTTGATTCCTTGTGACGCCGGGCACGGTCCGGCTAACGGGAACAAGGCAAATGCAGATCCTCGTCACGGGCGGCGCCGGCTACATCGGCTCACATGTGGTTCGCCAACTGGTTGTTGCAGGTCACGATGTGGTCGTCTATGACAACCTCTCCACCGGAAGCCGCCACGCGCTGCTGGGCGGCACGCTGGTCGAGGCGGATCTGGCCGATGGCGCCAGCCTTGACGCGGTGTTTTCGCAGCACCGGTTCGATGCCGTGATGCATTTTGCTGCCAGCACCGTGGTTCCCGAGTCGATGAAGAATCCGCTGGGCTACTACGCCAACAATACGCGTAACACACTGGAATTGCTGGAAAGGGTCAATCGATTCCAGGTGCCGTATATGGTGTTTTCGTCCACGGCGGCCGTCTACGGCGTGCCTGCCCAGGCCATCGTCGATGAATCCACGCCGTTGGCGCCGATCAACCCCTACGGCGCCTCGAAGATGATGGGTGAGCGGATGCTGACGGATCTGGCCAGCGCCGGTGGCCCGGCCTACGTGGTGCTGCGCTATTTCAACGTGGCTGGTGCCGATCCGCTGGCCCGCATCGGCCAGGGCACGCCAGATGCGACCCATTTGATCAAGGTGGCGTGCCAGGCTGCACTCGGCCTGCGCGACAAAGTGCAAATTTACGGCACAAATTACCCAACTGCGGACGGCACCGGTGTTCGCGACTATATCCACGTCGAGGATCTGGCCCGCGCGCATCTGGATGCGCTTGAATATCTGGCGGGCGGTGGTGCCTCCGAAGTACTCAATTGCGGCTACGGCCATGGCTACAGCGTGCGCGAAGTGATCCAGGCCGTGAAGAAGGTCAGTGGCGTGAACTTCCTGGTTGAGGCGGCACCGCCCCGGGCCGGTGATCCGCCGGCGGTCGTCGCCGACAATGCGCGGATCCGCGAGAAGCTCGGTTGGCAGCCCAAGTTCGCCAGTCTCGAGCGCATCGTGGCAGACGCCTGGCGCTGGGAAGAGCGCCAGGCCTCGTGCCAGAATCCAGCCCAGCTGGCCCGCATCGCCTGACAGTACTGTTCGGCGTGGATTTGGCCGGTTGACTACCTGACGGCACCGGCTACGGTATTCCGCACGCAATGGCGGACCGCATCCGTGGATCGTCGAGTGCGACCGTGGCCTTGATCGTGGTGCCCCTGGAGAGTGACGGATGCGCTGGATTATCCAATGAGCAGGCGTTTGTCCAGTCAGTCCTGGCGATTCATTTGGCGAGCGAGCGTGCTGTTGTGGTGCTGCATCTTCTGGACCGGCGTCACCTACGCGAGCCCCGCGGCGGGAGGCACGAGCCAGGCGGAGGCCCAACCGTCCGTGGCGTTCTACTACGGGCCCGATCCACCGGTCAGCGCATTGCAGGGCTTCGACTGGGTGGTGGTCGACGGCAATGCGCAGTTGCCCGAGTCGGTGTCCGGGGTGGGGCCCGGCCAGCACGGCTCGGCCTGGTTCGCCTATATCTCGATCGGTGAGGTGGCGAAGGGCGAGCCATCCGCGGCTGCGCCGCCGTCCTGTGTCATTGGCCAGAATCAGGCCTGGAACGCGCATGTCATGGATCTGCGTCAGGCGGGTTGCCGCGACTGGTTGTGGGGTCACCGGATCGCTCCGCTGATCGATCGCGGCTTCACCGAATTTTTCCTCGACACGCTGGACAGCTATCAACTGGCGCTGCACGCGCCCGATGAGCAACGCGCGTATCGCGACGGCATCGTGGCCGTGGTGCAGCGAATCCGGGCCCGCGTACCGCAGGCCCGCTTCATTCTCAACCGGGGATTCGAGCTGCTTGATGCCCTGCAGGGTGACGGTGTCGTGGGTGTGGCCGCCGAGTCGTTGTACCGGGGCTGGGATCAGGCGACACACCGCTACGTCAAGGTAGCGGCCGCCGACACGGCGTGGCTGACGGGCCAACTCGATGCGGTGAAGGCGAGGGGGTTGGTGGCGATCGCGATCGATTACGTGGCCGATGACGATCCCGCGATGGCCGAGTCGACGGCGAAAAGCATCGTGGCTGCCGGCTTCGTGCCCTACGTCACCAATGGCGCGCTGAATCGGGTCGGGATCGGCGCGGTCAAACCCGCACCACGCGAAATTCTGATGCTGTATGACGGCGACGATTCGCCGATGAGTACCAATGTCAACTGGTACGCGGCGATGGTGTTGAACCATCTCGGGTACTCCACGCGCTCACTGAACGTGGACACCACGCCGCTGCCGCAAACCCCGCTGGGCGGGCGCGTGGCCGGCATCGTTACCTGGTTTTCCGGCGACGACCTTGCTCGCGGCGAGCAGGTCCATCGCTGGTTGCTCAGGCAGATGGACGCCGGGGTGCCGTTGGCGATTCTGGGTTCCTTCGGATTCCCGCTGGATGCATCCCACCTGACCCCGTTTGGATTGGCTCCCGACTCCGCCGCGCCGACAACGCTGGCCAAGGTTTCGGTAATCCACCAGGACGCGTCCCTGATCGGCTTCGAGGCGCCGTTGCATCCGTCGGCCGACAGCTTCATTCCTCTGCGATTGCTGGCAGGCCAGCCGGCGCTGACTCTGGAGCGCAATGGTCAGCAGGAGACGGCCGTGGCGATCACGCGCTGGGGTGGCTACGCGCTGACGCCAAACGTGATGGCCTACCTGCCGCAAGGCGTGCTGGACAAGGAGCGCGGCCGCGCACGCTGGCTGCTCAACCCGTTTGCATTCTTCCAGCGGGCGCTGCAACTGCAGGCGCTGCCCACGTTCGACACCACCACGGCCAGCGGCAACCGTTTGTTGTTCGCGCATTTCGATGGCGACGGTTTCACTTCGGCCTCCTATGTGCCGGAGCATTTCGGGGAGCCTGCCGCCAAGGTGATCCTGGACACGATACTGAGGCGTTACAAGATTCCCACGGCGGCCTCGGTCATTGCCGGCGAGTTTGTGGATGGTGGCCTGTATGGCCCCTCGCAGTTGGCCATTAGTCGCCCGATTGCGCGCGCGATGTTTGAGCTGCCATGGGTCGAGATCGGCTCGCATACGTACTCCCATCCGTTTGACTGGGGCGCGCTCGAACGCGCCCCGGGCCTGTCTGCCGGCCTGCACCTCGATCAGGAGGACAAGCCGGGGGCCCCTGGCCAATACGTGCGAACCGCCGAGCTCAAGTACGGCTACAACCTGCCCGTACCGGGCTATCGCTTCAGTCCTGAGGAAGAGGTCGACGGGTCGGTCAAGGTTATTGAGGACTTGCTGGCGCCACCGGGCAAGAAGGTGACCTTGTACCAATGGTCCGGCGACACGGACCCCGGTACCGCCGTGCTGGCGCGCACGTACAGGGCCGGACTGCTCAACATCAACGGCAGCAACAGCACCATCAGCAATCAGTACTCATCCCTGACCAACGTGGTGCCGGTGGGTGTTTGGAAGGGGGCGCACTTTCAGGTCTTCGCACCGGACGCCAACGAGGACCAGTTCACCAACGGCTGGTCGCCGCCGTATTGCGGCTATCGCAACGTGTTGCAGACCTTTCGCCTGACCGAGTCGCCGCGCCGGCTGGCGCCGATCAATGTCTATTACCACTTGTACTCTGGCGCGCGACCGTGCGGACTCGATGCCCTGCGCTTCGTGCTCGACTGGGCGACTGGTCAGATGACCACGCCAGTGTTTCCGTCGCATTACGCGAGGGTGGCCCTGGGTTTCGGCTATGCCGGCATGGCCCGCGACGGGGACGCGTTTGTGCTGGGTGGCTACGGCGCCGACCAGACCGTGCGCGTGCGCCAGACGCAGGGTTATCCTGACCTGGGTCGCTCTGCCAACATTGCCGGTTTCAACGATGCCAATGACGCGCGTTACATCAGCCTTGGTCCGGATCGCGCGCGTCTGGTGTTGGCTCCGCGGCCGCCGACGGAGCCGTATCTGATCCGCGCGAATGCCGTGGTCGCCGGATTGCAACGGCAGCACGGATCACTGTCGCTGGATCTGCAAGGCCATGTACCGCTCAAGGTGCAGTTGGCCAATATTCGTGGTTGCCAGATCCGTTTCGACGGGGGCCTCGTTGACGCTGACCGCGCGGGCAATCTGCGGTTGCCCGGCGCGGCTGCCATTCGTGGTCGGCTGGACGTGGAGTGCTCGCGTTGAACGTGACCACCACCGGGCTCGATCGCGGCGAGCGCCAGCACCCATCCCGCTTCCAGTACCAGGCGGCGCGCGCCACCACCCGTTTTCTGGGACCGGGGCAGGTGATTGCGCTGGCGGTTGCAATCATTGCGATCGGCGTCCTGCTGTTTCCCCGGCAATTCATTGGCGAGCAGCTGCAGGCGGGCGGCCCGCCCGATGGAGCCACCATCGCCTATCTCGGACAGTTGTTGCGGGTGCAGCCGGCCGACGCGACGATTCGCCTGCAACTGGGTAACGAACAGCTTCGCGCCGGCCAGCTGGGGCAGGCCGAGCAGACCTTGAGTCCATTGCTCCAATCAGCTGCGCCTGCTGACGCGCACGCAGTCTCGCTGTGGCTGGCGCTGCGGCGGGCGCAGTTTGTTGCCAAACCGCAGGGCTCGGCCCCGTGGCAGGCGGCGCGGGCGGACTATGCGCAGGCGCTGCGCCGGTATGGCGCCGAACTGGCCCCGATCGACCAGTTGGCCCAGATCAACCAGGCCATCGATGCGGGCCTGTACCAGACAGGTGCGGAGCTGGCGGGCCATTTGCTCGACGCGGGCGATGCGGCAGCGTCGACCGGACGAGTGCTTCGAACGGGCGAGGGATCGGGCCCGGTTTTGGGGCCTGGTGAAGGCTGGCTGCTGCTGGGCTTTTCCAAGCTGGTGGGGTTGGTATGGTCGGCGCAAAGGCCGGACAGTCAAGCTGCCAGTCGTCAGCAACTGACCAGTGGGTTGGCAACCGAGCAAATCCGTCAGCAAGCTTTCGATGCCCTGTTGCGCAGTGAGCTGGCCAGTGGCCACGCCGACGTCGCGCTGGACGATGCACAAGCGCGCGTAGGCACGCTCGATCCGCATCAGGTGGATTGGGCCCGGTTGGTCGAGCTGGCCATCGCGGCAGGGCGGCCCTCGTCCGCGGCCGACTTTGCCCAGCGCTGGCTGGCCAGTGCGAGCGACGAGAACAGCCGCTGGGTCGCCTTCAATGCATTGATCAACGCGCATCTGAGAGCGGACCAACCGCGCTTGGCACTGACCGTCGCGTTGCGCAATGTCGACCGCCTGCCACCGACAGCCGCGCTGTGGCGACTGATGACGCGTTTGGCCATGCAGGCGGGAGACGCTGCCATGGCGGCCGACTTCGCCCATCGGCTGGTCGGCTTGGGTGATCGTCATGGTCACTGAGGTTGGCGCGAAGCGCGCACTGGCAGGAAAACGGGGGGTACTCGCCGGTGGCCTGCTGGCACTGAGCCTGGGCGTCGCAACCACTCAAATCGGCAGTGCGGCACAGACACCCGCGGTGTTGCCGGCCACGGTTGCGCCGTCGACCTTCAATGCCGCCGACTATGAGCTTGCATGGCAGGCGTTTCTCGGCGCTGGTCGGCTCGATGATGCGATCGCGCTGGCTACGCAGGCGCTGCGGGCGGAGCCGGACAGTGTGCTCTGGCACACGCGTCTGGCCAGTGCCGCCGAGCAGAACGGTGAGTCGGCCCTGGCTGCCCGACACTACGCGTGGCTGGCTCTACAAGGGCAGCGCGGCGAAGTGCTCGGTCGAGCGATCGATCTGGCCACGGGTACGAACCAGGGCGACCTGCTGCTGCCATTGCTGCAATGGCGCGCCACCCACGAGCCGTTCAATGCCGCCCATTGGGACCAGTTGATTGCCGGCATGCTCGATGGCGCACAGATTGATCCGCTGCTTGGCCTGCTTGAGCGCGCCGATCGTGCCAGTCCGAAGCGCTACTTCCTCGAACAGCAGGTCCGCGTGCAGGTGATTGCCGGGCGGCCCGATGCGGTTGCCACGACCCTGCGTCGGATGATCGCGCGTTACGGCAATGAGGTCTGGGCCAACCTGCAACTGGCCACGCGCGAATACATGCAGGGCGACCTTGAGCAAGCCCTGGTCACCTTGCGGGCCGCCCGCCCGCACGCCACGCCGCAAGACACCCTGTACTGGCAAACATTGGGTTCCCTGGCCTGGATGCGGCAGGACTTTGTCGTGGCCGAACACGCGGCCCAGGTGCTGGAACGGACAGGCCAGGCGCAGCCCGCCGACTATTCCCGTCTGTACCGCCTGCATGAGGCGAAAGATCCGGCGGTCGCGTATGCCCACGCCGTGGTGGGTTGGCGGCACACTCGTGAACCCACGCTGTTTTTTGCCGCGGCAATCGCCGCCGAGCGGTTCGGTCAGGTCGCGCTGATGCGGGATTTGTTCGACAGCGTTCGGCCTGAAGACCAGGCGATGATGGCGACCCAGCCGCAGTTCTGGACTTTGTGGGCGCAGCTGGCCCAGCGCGAGGACCTCGGCCGCACGGCCGTGTCCCGATATGCGCACGCCTTGCGCCTGGCGCCGGGCGACGCGGGCACGCTGGCAGGCTTCGTGTGGTTGTTGGTGAATTCGGAACGCACCGATTTGCTGCGCCCGTTGGTGCAACGCTTGAGCGCCCGGCCGCCGGCGGGCGCCGATTTGCGGCAGGCGACGATTGCCGCCTTGGCTCGACTGGATCAGCCCAGTCGTGCGTTGGCGTGGATGTGGCCGCAACGCGCAGAGCATCAATCCGACGCCGACTGGTTGGCGCAATGGGCCGATTTGCTGGATCAGGCCGACCAGCCCGAAGCGGCACATGCCGCACGTCGAACGGCACTCGCTGTGGTGACCCGGCAGCAGCGCCCGCAGCACGTCGAGGACGCTCGCCAGCTGCGCGATGCGCGGATTGCGTTGACCGCCCGGCTTGCTCCGGGCGATCCGGCGCGGGTGGCGATCAAATCGCTGGCCGAACACCCTGACAGCGCCACGGCGCGTGACCTGGTGCTGGCGTGGACGATCGACTCGGGCAGCGCCGAGGCCACGTCATTGTGGCTGGATCGCCAGTACGCGAAAGGGAAGTCCCCGGCCTGGGCCAGCCTGAGCCACAGCCTGGCGACCGACAACGACACCCGCACGATGCAACTGCTGACGCAGGACGGAGATCGGTTGCCGCGGCGCGACCGGGTCACTGCGGCCGACAAGTTGGGCTGGACGCCGCTGGCCCTGACCCTGGCGTACGAGGGATTGCAGGCGGAACCGACTGATCGGCAGCTTGCCATGCAGTTTCAGAACCTCGCTCCCGCCCGGGCCGACAGTGTCGGAACGACTCAGGGTTTGCGGCGCGGTGGCGGACTGCGGGCACTGGACTCCACCTTGGAGTCGCGCAGCTGGCTGTCATCGGCGTGGTCGCTGGATCTGGAAATCCGTCGCGTCGACCAGCGAGTGGAGGACGCCAGGCAGTTGGGTGCGGTGCCCGGCCATGCAAGCTACGGCTCGGCCACCCTGGTCCATCATCAGCCGCGCGCCGAGCTTGGCTTGATCATGGGTGTTGGCAGGAATCTGGCCGGCTACGGTCAGGTCGGCGCGTACTATCGGTATCGATGGTCGCGCTCGTGGCAACTCGGCGCGTACGCCGATGTCGGGGCGCGCGTCGACGACACGGTGCCGCTGTCAATCTTCGGTCGCGCAGATCAGTTCAAGGCCAGCGCCAGCCATCAGTGGTCAGCGCGGGACAGTGTGACCGCGACTGCCAGCGCCGGGCGGCTGCGTGCACAGGGCGGCGGCGAGCTGGGCGCCAAACAGAGCCTGGGCCTCGAATACCGCCACATGCTGTGGCTGGCGCCCCCCGACATCAGCGTGTTCGCCGCGGTCAGTAACAGCCACTATCAGCGCGCGTCGACGCTGCCGCTCAGTGTGCGTCGTGTGCTGCCGGCTGGGCAGACGGTGGATATCGGCTCCGTCGTGCCGCGCAGTTTTGCGCAGCTGTGCGTTGGCGCAGGCTTCAACGAAGGCGAGCGCGACGGTTGGCGTGGGCGTCCGCGCCTGTTCGCCAGCACCAGCGCCTGCCACAACTCGGTGTTCGGTGTTGCTGCCTCGGTCGATGCCGGCGTGGCGACGCCATTGATCGGTCCGGATCAGCTCCGTTTCGGTTTCGGCTTCTCCAGCAATACGGCCACATCCAGCAGTTCCAGTCTCAGTGTGCAAGTCAACTACCGCTACTATTTCACTCCATGAACCGACATGCTGCTTGCGGCACCAGGTCACGCTTGCGAGGAATCACGATGAAACGCGCCAACCAATTGTTTCGCCTTGCCCGGATTCCGCTGCTCACTGCCGCGCTGCTTTGGCTGGGCGCCTGTGCCAGCGCCAGCTTTCATGCCGCGCCGGCTCCGGTCGTCGACCGCGGTGCAACCTGGGTGGTCGCGCCGCTGGTCAACAATACGGCGACCCCGTATGCCGGCCAGCGCGCTGCGCGGATGGTCAACGCGCTGCTGGCGCAACGGCTGGCGGGCCAGATCCTGATTGCCCCCTCTGCGCCGGATGCCAGCGGCCTGCCGCTGGACAGCGGTGAGTCGGCGGACAAGGCGACGCGTGCGTTTGCGGCCGGGCAGGGTGCCCGTTACCTGGTCGGCGGCAGCGTCGATGAGTGGACCTACAAGATCGGTCTGGATGGCCAGCCGGCAGTCGGCTTCACCCTCTCGGTGACCGATATGGATAGCGGCAAGGTGATCTGGACCGGGGTGGCATCCGCCAGCGGCGGCAGTCGGGAAGGTGGCGCCGTGCTGGCCCAGGACACCCTCGACAGCCTGGTCCGGCGGTTGCTGGAAAAGTGATTGACGCGGTGACAGGCTGGCGGCTTTTCGGGTGTACCGCATGAAGTGCCGCGAGGGCTGGTGCGAGGCGATGTGGCCGCGACGGCAATCCGCTCCACACGCAGCAATATTTCGTTGAGTGCGCGCATGGATTCGGCTCGTTCCATTTTTCTGAAGAAATCCGTCGAGACGGTGGTGCTGCCGTTGCTGGCGCTGTGGGCGCTGTATTTGTGGCCTGAGGCGCTGTTCCACTATCCATGGTGGTGGTTGGCGCCGCTGGCCATTTCGCTGCGCTACGGACTGACATTCGGCATGGCGGCGGCGCTGGTTTTGGTGATCGGCAATTTCATGGAGATCTGGCTGCTGGGTGTGCCCCGCACCCAGCCCGGCGGCGAAATCGTCGGTGGGCTGATCGCGACCTACCTGGGCGGGCTGTACACCACCCATGCGCAAAGCCGGTTGGAGGAGACCAGCTCGACCCTCGAATATCTCGAGCAACGACTGGAATCGCTGACCCGGATTTTCTATGTCACCCGACTGTCGCATGCCAGGCTCGAAGAGAGCTTGATCACCAAATCCAATGACCTGCGCAGCGGCCTGGACGCCGTTGCCAACGCGCTGGCAGCCTGCGGACCATCGGACGACGAGCTGCCCCGGCGACCGCTGCAGCACATCCTGCAATTGCTGGCCTTTTACGGGCGGCTGGGGCAGGCCGGCGTGTTCCGGGTTGCGCGGGGTCGCGTCAGCCGGGAGGCGGTGGCATTTCATGGCGAGGAGTTTTCGCTGCAGGTGGACGACCCGCTGGTGGCCGGTGTGCTTGAGAATCAGCACTTGGCGTATTACTCGGTCGACCAGGTCATCGCAGGCGAGGAGTCCGCCTATCGCGTGGTGATTCCGATGGTGGCAGCCGACGGCGCGCTGCTTGCCCTCGTGGTCGTCGTCGAACTGCCGTTGCTGGCGGTCGAGGAGGAAAACCTGCTGACCCTGGCCGCCATGACGGCGTTCACTGCCGACGCGTTACGCGCGGCCCAGCTCAGTCATGCGGTGCGCTCGATCGTGCCCGCGTGTCCGGTCGAGTTTGCGCTGGAGTGGCACCGGTTGGGCCATCTGCACCGACGCGCCCAGGTGCGGTCGAGTTGGGTCAGGTTGACGCCTGCCGACGACGCGGCGGACGGCGTGATCGAGCTCATCCAGTCCGTACGTCGTGGTCTGGACCAGTATTGGTGCTTTCCGCTGGACGGTGGGCGATCCGGCTTGCTGGTCTTGCTGGTTCTGGCTGGAGAGGGCGCAACTCGCGGCTTCATGCAACGAATCGACGCGTTGTGCCAGGAACGTTTCGGCCGCGCGTTGCGCCAGCTCGATTGGCGCGCACGACATGGTCAGGTCCGCTACGGCAGCGGTCAGGAATTGCGGGAGTTGCTGGCGGGGAGCGGTGCCGATGGGCGCGGTTGAACCGTCGTTGCACGGGTGGCTGGACGCCGATGCCGCGGGCGGCGTGGGCTTGCTCGACGTGTGGCTGCTTAGTGCCCTGATCAGCGTGTTGCTGGCTGTTGCGGGTCTTGCGTTGCGGCCGGCGAATCGGCGCGACGTGTGGTATCGGGATTATCTGGCGTTGCTGGGCATCGGGTTGTTGATGCCGGTCGTCGGTCCGCTTTTCATGCTGCTGGGCATCCTGCTGTTCAAGCGGCTGGCCCACCGACGCGACCCCGCGGTGGCGACCCGGCTGATGACGTCGGCGTTTGTCCCCGAGCCGCCACGTCAGCTCGGCCGCTTCGGCGTCGGCGGCGCGGTGCATGGGTTGAAGGCGGGTTCGCTGGATACGGACAAGTCGATCCGGGCGTTGATGCTGATCGAACAGCGGCGCAGTGCGCAAACGTCCCAGTTGCTGTTTGATACGCTCGGTCACCCCGACGAAAGCGTGCGCCTGACGGCGGCCGGCCTGTTGGACCGACGAGAGTCCCGACTGTTGCAGCTGCTGCGTCAGGTCGAGCGGGCGATCAAGGGTGCGGGCCCGACCGAAGTCCGCAGGGTGGCCCGACTACACCTGGAAGCCGCCCAGCTCAGCGCCGAGATGCTGTATCAGCGGCTGGCACGGGAAGGCATGGTCCGGCTGTATGTCGAACGATGGGGCCTGCATCTGGACGAGGCCCAGCCCCTGTGCGGTGAGCAGCCGAACTGGCTGATCTGCAAGGCCCGCTGGTTGTCGCACAATCAGCTGCCCGGCAGCCTCGATCTCTATCAACGGGCACTGGAGGCCGGCGCCGCGCCCGCCAGTGTGATGCCTTATCTGGCCGAGCATTGCTGGCACCAGCGCGACTACAGTCATCTGCGTGAGCTGGCGGCCACGGGTGACATGTTCGGCGGGCTTCCCGTGGCCGGGGCGATCCGTCGGCGCTGGGCGGCCAAGACATGAAGCGCACCGGCGATATCGACATTCTGCTGCTGCTGGAAGGCACCTATCCGTACGTGAAGGGTGGCGTGTCGTCGTGGTTGCACGAGGTCATCCGGGGCTTGCCGCATTACCGCTTCGGCGTGGTGTTCATGGGCTCATGCGCGAAGGACTATGCGGGCTGGCGCTACGAGCTGCCCGACAACGTGGTCATGGTGCAAAGCCACTTCCTGTTTGATCCGCCCACCGAGACACCGAAGCGGCCGCGCCGCCGCGCGCGCGGCCCCGACGCCGCGGCGGAAAAGGCCATCTGCGCGCTGCACGAGAATCTGGGCAGCGGGCAACCCAGCCTGCCCACCGCCGACGAGCTGTCCGATCCAGCCAGTCCGGTTGGCCAGGGCATGTTTCTGGATAGCCAGAGTGCGTGGAACTACCTCACCGAGTGCTATCAGGCCTCGGCTCTGGCCGAGTCGTTCGTCGACTACTTCTGGACCGTGCGCAACCTGCATGCGCCGCTGTGGGTGCTGGGCCGGATTGCGGCTGAACTGCCGCCGGCACGGCTGCTGTTCTCCCCGTCCACCGGCTACGGCGGCTTGCTGGGGGCGATGTGCGCGCGCGAGCGGAACACGCCGTTCGTGCTGATGGAACATGGCATCTACACGCGCGAGCGACGCATCGACATGATGAATGCCGCGTGGATCCGTGACCGACGTAATTTCTTGCAGACCGACCAGTCCGAGATCAGCCATCTGCGATCGCTGTGGGTGCGCTTCTTCGAGACGGCGGCGAGTCAGTCGTATGCCAGCGCCAATCCGATCATCAGTTTGTTCGACCGCGCGCGGCGACAGCAGGTGGCGGATGGCGCGGAGGCGGAGCGAACCCGGATCATCCCCAATGGCGTGGAGATCGCCCGCTTCGCGGGGCTGCGACGTCCCTTGGGCACGCCGCCACCGCCGGTGATGGCGTTGATCGGACGGGTGGTGCCGATCAAGGACATCAAGAATTTCATCCGGGCGGCGGCGATCGCGGCGCAGAAGCTGCCCACGTTGCAGGCGTGGATCATCGGCCCGACTGAAGAGGACCCGCCTTATGCGGAGGAATGCGAGGATCTGGTGCAGTCGCTCGGTCTGCAGGCGACGGTGCAGTTTCTGGGCTTTCGCCGGGTTGAGGAAGTGCTGCCGCTGATTGGGGTGAACGTGCTCAGCTCGGTCAGCGAGGGCCTGCCTTTGTCGGTGCTTGAAGGTTTTGCCGCGGGCATCCCGGCCGTGACCACCGACGTCGGCGCCTGCCGCGAGATGCTCGAAGGCAGCGGCCGCGACGACGACGTGCCGGGCTCCGCCGGGGGCGTGGCCGGGCTGGCCGATCCGGACGGACTGGCGACGCACATCGTCAGTCTGCTCACCGACCCGCAGCGTTACGCCGAAGCTGCAGCCACTGCGATTGCCCGGGTCGAGAAGCGCTATGACCGTCGTACGATGCTGAACACGTTTGATCAGCTCTTCCGCGAGGCGATGGGCTGATGGCCGGCATCGGCTTCGAGCTGCGGCGTCTGAGCAACAGCCGGACCTATTTCGGCTTGCTGCGCGCCTATGCCTACGCGGGCATTGTCAGCAGCGGGCCGTGGGTGTTGTCGATCGCGGCCATTCTGATGCTGGGCATTCTCAGCATTGGGCTGGTCGTGCCGTCCACGCAGATCACCGAGTTCCAGGTCAGCGTGACCTGGATGATTGCGTTGAGCCTGATCTATACCGGTGGCTTCCAGTTGATCTACACCCGCTACGTGGCCGACCGGCTGTTCGAGCAGCGGCCGGATCGCGTGGTGCCGAATCTCACCGGGGCGATGCTGGTGTTGCTGCTTCCGGCCAGCGTGGCGGTCAGTGTGGTGATGGCGGTGTGGTTTCCCGGCACCTCGCTGGCCTACCGGCTGTTGATGATCGTCGGCTTCGTGCTGCTGTGCATGGTCTGGGTGTTGACGGTGTTGCTTTCGGGCCTGAAGCAGTTCCGCGCGGTGCTGATTATCTACATGTTCGGCTACGGCGCGGTGCTGCTGCTTGCGCTTGGGCTGCGGCCGTGGGGTATGGAGGGGCTGCTGGGCGGATTCGTGGCGGGGCAGGCGCTGCTCGTGGTGGGCATGACGGGCCTGGTCTGGAAGGCGTATCCACCGACCCGGTTGATCGATCTGGATTTCTTCCGGCATCAGGACCGGCGGCTTTGGCTGATACCGGCGGGAATCCTGTTCAATGCCGGCGTCTGGGTCGACAAGTTCATTTTCTGGCTGTCGGAAGACACCAGCAATCAGGTGATCGGGGTGCTGCGCAGTTCGGTGATCTACGACACGCCCACGTTCATGGCGTACCTCACCATCGTGCCGGGCATGGCGGTGTTCCTGTTCCGGATGGAAGTGGATTTCGTGCGCGCCTATGACCGCTATTTTTCCCTGGTTCGCGACGGTGGCACGCTGGCCGCGATCGAGGAGCAGCGACTGGGCATGGTGATGGCTGCGCGCCACGGCATTCGCGACATTCTCGGCACGCAGGGGTTGACCTTGTTGGTGCTGATGGCGTTCTCGCACGTCCTGCTTCCCGCGCTGGGCATCTCGGTGCTGTACAGCGGCCAGCTGGCGATCATTTCCGTCGGGGTAATGTTGCAGCTGCTGGTCATGGCCGCACTGAACATCCTGTTCTATCTTGACGACCTGCGCGAGACCGTGGCCATCACCGCGGTCATGCTGATGGCCAATGCGGCGTGTTCCTGGGCCAGCATTGCGCTGGGACCGTATTACTACGGCTATGGCTTCGCCTGCGGCATGCTGATCGCCAGCGTGGTGGCCCTGCCGCTGGTGAACAAGCGGTTGGACCGGCTCAACTACGAGACCTTCATGCAAACGCGCTGAGCGGGGTCGCGGCCGCGCGTCGGCATGCGTTGTTCAGAAAAGTTGGCGCGAAACTGGTTGGAGCGGGGCAGCTCGGCATACCATCGACGTTCCGTCTCGCTGCCACCCGGAAACTTGCGTGCCGCCAATCATTGCCGTCCACCAACTGAGCAAGACCTACGCGTCCGGCTTTCAGGCCCTGAAGAAGATCGATCTGGAGATCCGCCAGGGCGAGATCTTTGCGCTGCTGGGCCCCAACGGCGCGGGCAAGACCACCCTGATCAGCATCATCTGCGGCATCGTCAATCCCAGTGAAGGCACGGTCACCGCCGACGGACACGACGTGGTCCGTGAATACCGCGCGGCGCGGGCGAAGATTGGCCTGGTGCCGCAGGAGCTGACCACCGACGCGTTCGAAACCGTGTGGAATACGGTCAGTTTCAGTCGCGGCCTGTTTGGCCGGGCACCCGATCCGGTGCATATCGAGAAGGTGCTCAAGGCGCTGTCGTTGTGGAGCAAGAAGGACAACAAGCTGATCACCCTGTCGGGCGGCATGAAGCGGCGCGTGATGATCGCCAAGGCGCTGTCGCACGAGCCGCGGATCCTGTTTCTCGATGAGCCCAGCGCCGGCGTCGACGTGGAGCTTCGCCGCGACATGTGGGCCATGGTGCGTGCGCTGCGCGACACCGGCGTGACCATCATCCTGACCACGCATTACATCGAGGAGGCCGAGGAGATGGCCGACCGGATCGGCGTGATCAACAAGGGTGAGCTGATCCTGGTGGAGGACAAGGCCGAGTTGATGAACAAACTCGGCCGCAAGCAGTTGACCCTGCAGTTGCAGAATCCGCTGGCAGGCATTCCGCCCGCGCTGGACGGCTATGCACTGGAGCTTTCTACCGACGGTCAGCAACTGGTGTACAGCTTCGACGCGCAGAGTGAGCGCACCGGCATCGATGTGCTGCTGCGTCGGCTGGCCGAGGCCGGTATCGACTTCAAGGACCTGAAGACCAGTCAGAGTTCGCTGGAGGACATCTTCGTGGACCTGGTGAGGGAGCGCGCATGAACATCTACGGGATCCGCGCGATCTACCTGTTCGAGATGGCGCGCACCTGGCGCACCCTGTTGCAGAGCATCATCTCGCCGGTCATCTCGACCTCGCTGTACTTCGTGGTGTTTGGCGCGGCGATCGGCTCGCACATGAAGGGCATCGATGGCGTCAGCTACGGTGCCTTCATCGTGCCCGGCCTGGTGATGCTGTCACTGCTGACCCAAAGCATTTCCAATGCCTCGTTCGGCATCTACTTTCCCAAGTTTGTCGGCACGATCTACGAGATCCTGTCGGCGCCGGTGTCGCCGTTCGAGATCGTGGCCGGCTACGTCGGCGCAGCGGCCAGCAAGTCGATCATTCTGGGCGTGATCATCCTGGCCACGGCGCGGCTGTTCGTTCCGTTCCAGATCGAGCACCCGGTGTGGATGCTGGCTTTTCTGGTGCTCACCGCGGTGACGTTCAGCTTGTTCGGCTTCATCATCGGCATCTGGGCGGACAACTTCGAGAAGCTGCAACTGGTGCCGCTGCTGATCGTGACGCCGCTGACGTTTCTGGGTGGCAGCTTCTACTCGATCCACATGCTGCCGCCGTTCTGGCAGAAGGTCACCCTGTTCAATCCGGTGGTCTACCTGATCAGCGGTTTCCGCTGGAGTTTCTACGGCAGCGCCGACGTGGGCGTGGGCGTCAGTGTGGGCATGACCCTGGTATTCCTCGGCGTCTGCCTTGGCCTGGTCTGGTGGATTTTCCGCAGCGGTTACCGGCTCAAACCGTAGGCAGGGAGCAGATCAGATGCGCCGTCACGATGCGTCCATTGGAGCGGCCCGAATGCCTGCCGAATGGACTCAGTGCGCGCGTTTTGGCTTGCTGGTGGCCCGCGGTGTGCCGCGGCGGTAGTCGAGCAAACGTCCGCGAAATGGCGCGATGTCGGCGGCGTCGAACCGGCTGCGAAGTTCGGTGGCGGTAAAGCCCTGACTGGCCAGTGCACGCGAGAAGGGCGCGCTGTTGCCGCGACCAGGATCGGTGATCAACACTTCGGCGTCCGGCAGGGCGTGGCGTTTCACGATGGCCGCGAGCAGGTTGGCGTGACCAATTTCGTACAGGATGTCGCTGCCGATGATCAGGTCGAACCGGCCCAGCGCGGGTTCGGGTACTTCCCACCGCAAGTCGCGGTACTCAATGACCGGCAGGCCATTTTGCGCAGCGTTGTGACGCAGGAACAGCTCGGCCAGCGGATGGTGGTCGCTGGCTGTGATGTCGGCTTGCCGTTGCTGCAGGACCAGGCTGGACAGACCCAACCCGCAGCCGAGTTCCAGGATGCGCTTGCCATCGATGTCATGAGTGGACATCGCTTCGGCCAGCACGCGGCCGGCGGGCCAGACCTGCCCGAACAGGCTCCACAGCGCGGACGAGATGCCGATGCGTTCGGCCAGTCGGTGCGGGTCGGCGAACTGTTGCAGGTCGCTCAGGGCGCGGATTTGATAGTCGCGACCGCCCAGCTGGACGACAAGATCGCGAGTGGTATAGCCCGGCATGGGCACTCCCGTTGGAGCATGAATCACGCCGATGGGCAGGCGGAGACAGTGCAGGACGAGCGGCGCCATGACAGTGTCGGCGGTGGCGCCGGAGAGAAGCGGAAGCACAGCCAGTCTACCCGCAATGGGCGTACGCTGCCGTTGCATGGGTGGTCCACCTTGATGAACGAATCGTCAACAATTCTGTCCAAGGCCCGAGCGCGCAAGGCCAAACCGGAGGACTCATGAACAAGCAGGCATCCGTAGGAAGCTGGGTGGCGGCGGTTGTGGTGGTGTTGGCCATCGTGGGGGCCGGTGGGTACCTGGCCCGCAAGGCCATGCATGGCGATGATGCGCCGGCGACCATGCCCGCGACGGCGACGACGGCCGCGATGGGTCCGGTCGCCAAACCCATCGAACACCCCATCGAGCAGGCGCAGTCGGCGCCGGCCGTGGCATCGACCGTCGCGTTGCCGGCGTTGGGCGACAGTGACGCCAGCGTGAGGGCCGCGCTGGCGGGGATCGGCGGTGACAGGCTGACTGCGCTGCTGGTACCCCAGCGGATCATCGAGCGCACGGTGGCGACAGTCGACGCGCTGCCGCGTCATGAGGCGCTGGGTACGTTCACCCTGCCGGCGCGGGTGCCGAAGGGTCGCTTCCTGGTTGATGAGGCTGACGGGGCGATGCGAATGGGCGAGCAGAACAGCGAGCGGTACGCGCCCTACATGCGCATCGTCGAGGCCACAGATCCGCAGGCTTTGGTGACCTGGTACGTGCATGCTTATCCACTGTTCCAGCAGGCGTACCAGCAGCTCGGTTATCCCAAGGGCTATTTCAATGACCGCCTGATCGTGGCGATCGATGACATGCTGGCCGCGCCTGAGCTGGCGCAGGCCCCGGAACTGACGCAGGCGAAGGCGTTTTACATCTATGCCGACCCGGCGCTGGAAGCCCGCTCGACCGGTCAGAAATTGATGATGCGGGTAGGCCCTGCCAACGAGGCGATCATCAAGGCCAAGCTCCGCGCCATCCGTGTCCTGCTGGTAGGTCAGGGGCCGGCTCCGGCCGCCGCGGCCACCATGGGCCAGCCGTGATCCGCAGGTAGTCCCCGGGCACGGCGTGCATCGGCACGCCGGCCCGGTCTCATGGAGCGCACCGTCGTGGTCCAGCTCGCATGCACGACTCATCGTCGCCTGGGGCGCGGGTTATCGTTCGCGAACCCCGGCGTAGGGTGAGCCATCCTTGTGCGTGTAGGCGTCCACGGCGGCCTGCCAGTCGAGGTCGATGTCGGGGTAATGACAGTGGTCGCGCCCGCTGCGGCTGCCGACTTCCAGATAGATGGCCATTTCCGTGCCGCGGTTGATCAGGTGGTGACCATCGGGCTGGTTCTTGGGGAAGGCAGCGCTCTCGTGCGCGCACAGCTGCTGCTCGCCCGCGTCGGTGACCAAGGTCAGTTCCCCGGCCAGCACGTAGACGAACTCGTCCTCGTCCGAATGCCAGTGGCGCTGGCTTGACCATGCGCCCGGTGGCAACCGGGTGAGATTCACGCCGAAAGCACCCAGTTGGCCAGCGTCGCCCAACGCCTGCTTCACGCGCGCGGCAGACCGGTCGGCGAACGGTGGCGGGTAATCGGAGCCCCTGCGTTCGGGCAGCCGGGAAATGTCGATCTTCGGCATGGCGTTCTCCATCACGTTTTGTTGACGGCTGCGGCTACCGCGACCGCGTCGATTCTGCATCCATTGATGTATCGGGCGGTTCCATCAAGTGGTTTACCGGTTTCTGCATGCGTGACGCGCTACAGTGTTGGCATATCGCGAGGGCGTGACGGAGGTCGGCATCATGACGCGTGGCTTGTGGCTGCTTTGGGTGATGATTTGTTGCACGTTGCCGCTATGGTCGGCGCGCGCCGAGGCACCGCCGTCGGCCAACCCGCTGGTCGCGCAACTGGCACTGGATGGGCCGATCGGTCCCGCCGCGGCCGAATATTTCGATGACGTCTCGCAGCGTGCGGTGGCCGATGGCGCCGTCGCGATCGTGTTGCGACTGGACACGCCCGGCGGCCTGTCCGAGTCAATGCGGCAGATCATTTCGCGCATGCTGGCGCTGGAGGTTCCGGTGCTGGTGTACGTGGCGCCGCGTGGTGCCCGCGCCGCGTCGGCCGGGACCTACATTCTCTATGCAGGCCAGGTCGCCGCGATGGCACCGGCCACGCATCTGGGCGCGGCCACGCCAGTGTCGCTGGGTGGCGATTCACCGTTGCCATTGCCCAAGAGCGGCGAGCAACCGGCCAAGGCGGGCTCTGCTGCGCCAGCTGGCTCCGATGGGGCGACCCGCGACGCCGAATCGAACAAGGTGTTGAATGACGCGATCGCGTACATCCGCACCTTGGCGCAGTTGCGTGGGCGCAATGCCGAGTGGGCCGAGCAGGCGGTGCGCGGTGCGGCCACGCTGACCGCCAGCGAGGCGGCGCGGCAACAGGTGATCGATTTTGTGGCGAATGACGTGGCCGACCTGCTGGCCAAGGCGGATGGCCGCCAGGTGAAGGTGGGCAACCGGATCGTCACTTTGCAGCTCAAGGACGCAACTGTTCGCACCTACGCGCCCGGTGCACGAACCCGCTTCCTGGCCATCATCACCAATCCGACCATCGCCTACCTGCTGCTGCTTGGTGGCATCTTTGGGTTGGGTTTGGAAGCGACCCACCCGGGAGCCTTGTTGCCGGGCATCGTGGGTTCGATCAGTCTGCTGGTTGGTCTGTATGCTTTGCAGCTGCTGCCGGTGAACTATGCGGGGTTGGCTCTGATGGCTCTCGGTCTTGGTTTGTTGGTAGCCGAGGCCGTCAATCCCACTGTTGGTGCGCTGGGGGTGGGTGGCGTGATCTCTTTCGTGGTGGGGTCGGTGATGTTGATGAATACAGGTGTCCCCGGTTACGCGGTGAATCTGGGTGTGATTGCGGGCATTGCGTTGATCGCGTCGGGCTTGCTGGCGCTGATTGTGTGGCTGGTGTTCCGATCGCGACGCACCGAACAGTTCACCGGTGATGAGGCGATGCAGACCGATATCGCTGAACTGACGGATGCTGTCGCCGAGGGTGGCGAGAGCTGGATCATGCTGTACGGTGAACGCTGGCGCGTGCGCAGCGCGGTGGCGTTGCCAGCTGGCACGCCGGTACGTGTGGTGTCGAGGCACGGCCTGGTCTTGCGGGTCGAGCCGGTTCAGGTCGACGCAACGGATTCATGAAACTCGGGAGATGACCATGTTTGGATTTGCGGGTGTACTGATCATTCTTGGCGTGCTGCTGCTGTTCGCCACGGTGAAGATTCTGCCGGAGTATCAGCGCGGTGTGATCCTGACCCTGGGTCGATATACCGGCACCAAGGGGCCCGGTCTGGTGCTGCTGATTCCGATCGTGCAGAACATGATCCGGGTCGACCTGCGCGTCACCGTGATGGACGTGCCGCCGCAGGACGTGATTTCCCGCGACAACGTCTCGGTGCGCGTCAATGCCGTGGTCTACTTCCGGGTGGTCGATTCGGACAAGTCCGTACTGCAGGTCGAGAACTTCCTGCAGGCCACCAGCCAGCTTGCGCAGACGCGTCTGCGCTCGGTGCTGGGCCAGCATGAGCTGGACGAGATCCTGTCGCAGCGCGACTCGATCAATCACACCTTGCAAACCACGCTGGACGAAGCCACCGACGCCTGGGGCATCAAGATCGCCAACGTGGAGATCAAGGATGTCGACCTCAACGAGACGATGGTCCGCGCGATCGCCCGCCAGGCCGAGGCCGAGCGCGAACGCCGCGCCAAGGTGATCCACGCCGAAGGCGAGATGCAGGCGGCCGAGAAGCTGCGCGACGCAGCCGCGATGTTGTCGCAACAACCGCAGGCATTGCAGTTGCGCTACCTGCAGACGCTGTCCGACATGTCCAACAACGGGAAGTCTTCGACCATCGTGTTCCCGCTACCGCTGGATCTGATCAAGCCGTTGATGGATGCGTTCCCGTCGAAGAAGGATTCGGGTACAGCCGGCTGATTCGTCCACCGGCGCAAGCAGGCCGGAGGCACCATTCCCGGCCGGTCGCTGGGTGCGCGGTGAGCTGGGCGGAGCCCGAGGCTTGCCCCGACCTGCTGGCGCGTAGCCACATTGACGGGCCGGGACGGGTCTTGTTGTTTCCGTCGCGATCCCGGCGGCGCGTCATTCACGGGCGGCGCACGGGATCGCCTGGCGCGCTCATGGCTGTGCGGCGCCGGATGCCTTGGTCGGCGGCGTATCCAGCCGGTTGAAATTCACGATGGCGTTGAGTACCAACGGATAACTGCCGATCGTGGTGCCGCGCCAGATCGGATTGCTGGCAAACAGCAGTACGTGTCCCTTGCCGTAGCGGGCTTTCACCACGGCGGCGCGCTCGGCCAGTTCGTCGCCGCCATCGAGCAAACCCGAGATCAGCAGGTTCTTCGCCTCGGCGTAGCGCAGGATCACCTGCGGGCGTTGGTCGACTGGAATCACCCATGGGTTGTTGCGCGCCTGCTCGGCGTTCAGCGGCAGCGGCTGCCACGGCTTCACATCGGGCAGGGCCGACGGCGCGGCAGGTGCACGGCCCTCGGGTGTATCCGCTTCGTGCGGACCACCGCGCCCGGTGGGGCGCTGGAAATCCTTGGCGTTGGGCAGGCCTCGGTCGCCGGTCAGCAGGTTGGACACGGTGAACGATTGACCCGCCGCGCTGTACAACGGCAGATCGTATCTGTCGTAGCCAGCGGCGATCGGGCTTTGCCGATCCACGAATTTTGCCTGCAGCACGCTGCCCACCACTTTCAGCTTGCTCGTTTCCGTGACCGCAACGCCGGGCGCCAGCCCGACGTCGATCGCGAAGCGCGCCGTATCGTCGGCGGTGACCAGCAGGCCGCCCGCCTGCACGAAGCGCTTGAGGTTGGCCACGCCGCTTTCGCCCAGTCCGGGGCGGGTATCGTCGGTGGCGTCGATGTGGCCGAGGTTGGGCGTCAGCGACGTGGTCTTCCACGGCAGCGGATTACCCCACATCGGCAGGCCGTCGATGATTTGCCGCGTGCTGGCGCCGACCGGGGCGAACAGGATCACGTCGTACCTGGCGCGCAGGTCGCCGAGTCGTGCCACGTCCTGCGTGCTGATGTAGTCATAGGGAACCGCCAGCTTGTCCAGCGCCAATCGCCACCAGCCTTCAGTCTGCGTGCTCAACCAGGTGTGCATCACGGCGATGCGCGGCAGTTTTGCCCGCGGCATGTCGATCGCTGCCAGGCCCTGCGGCACCACGACCGGTTGGTCGAGCGGGCGCATCGGTGCCTGGAGGATCGCCTGATCGGTCACCCGCACCACCTGCACGTTGAACAGGTCGCCCATGGACCAGCCGGTGTCGTCGTAGGGGTGCTGCTGCGGGTCTTTCGGCGACCAGTACTGGCGATCAAGCAGGGTGTCGACGATGCGCGAATAGGGCTGATCCATTCGCACCACGTAGCTGCCGCTGGGAAAGGAGCGCGTGGCGGCCTTGCCGTCGCCATGCTGTTTCGGCACGCTCACCGTGACCGGCGCGCTGGTGCGGTTGACCTCGGCATGCTGCAGCTGCAAGACCCGCAACAACTGGGCGCGCGAACCAACGCGTTTGTCGTCGGCGGGAAAGACGTACGCTGCGGGTCCGGCTTGTTGCGGCTTCTCGATCGAGCGCCTGGCTTTCACGTAGAAGTTCTTGAGGAACTGCTTGCCGTTGGCAGAGAAGTAACTGAGCGCGGTAAGCAAGCCGGTCTGCTGGTAATTGTTGTTGTTGCGCTGCGACCACAGCACCGTGGGCAGGGGCGGGTTGGGCCGATACCACGTGCGCTGGTATTCCTCCGGATCGAGGATGCGCTGCACGGTGTCGGCGCCGGCGTTGCCGAAGGTTTCATAGAGCCGGCTGATGCCGTTGTGCATGGCGGCGATGAACATCAGGTAGCCCGGGCTCCAGGTGTCGAAGTCGCCGTGGGTGAAGACGCCGGGCATGCCAAGTTTCGTCAACTGCTGCACGTTGTCCCAGCCCAGCTGCTGCCACTCGCCGGTGAGAATCGGATCGATCCACGCGTTGTATGGGCCGTCGCCCACGGTGTTGTCGTACAGAAACGGCACTGACTCGTGCAGATCGTGCAGCACCTGTGCGTGCCAGCCGACGAAGGTGTCCGCCACATGACGGGTGAGGTTCAGCGACATGCCCATCGCATCGCGGTTGTTGTCGTGCGCCACGTAGTGACCCCAGTACATCAGTCGCGGATAGTTCTGGCCGGGGTGGGCCAGATGCCAGTTGTACAGGTCGACCATGCGATCACGGCCGTCCACTTCGACCACCGGGGTAATCAAGGTGATCAGGTGCGAGCGGATTTGCCGGATGTAGGGTGCCTCGTCCACGGCCAGCCGGTAGGCCAGCTCCATCAGCGCCGTGGGCGAACCGGTTTCATTGGAGTGGATCGCGCCGGTGATGTAGTAGACCGGCGTGGACTCGGCGACCAGCCGGTCAGCCGTCGCGTCATCCAGACCGATCCGGCGCGGGTCGGCCAGCTTGGCCAGCCGCGCCTGGTTGGCGTCGAGATCGGCCAGCAGGGCTTCGTCGGCAATCGCCACCGCGATCATCTCGCGGCCTTCTTCACTCTTGCCGATGGTGAACACCTTGACCCGCGGACTGGCCGCCGCCAGCGCGCGAAAGTAGCGGTGGACATCGGCCGTGTAAGGCAGGTAGTCCGGCGCGCCGGCGATGTGCCCCAGCACCGCATATGGCGTGGGCACGGTGGTGGAGGCAGGCAGGTAGTCGGTCAGTGGCGTGTTGAACGAGGGATCCGTCGTGAAGCTTTTGATCTGGGTGGAATAGGCTTGATCAACCGGCTGACCGGGGTCGCGGGCGTAGCCGTTGCCCTGGCCGGCGGCGAGGGCTCCCCCGGCGCCGAGCAGCAGCACGGCGCCCAGCGCAACGAAGATGGACTTTCCCATGGCAAATTCCCCTGCTGGCCGGATGGCCGATCGTCACACTTTGCCAGAGCGCTGGCATGCGCGTGTAGGTCATTCGTTTGGTCGAGGACTCCGGCCGGCCGCGGCGGGGTGGCATATGCCAGTCGGCACGGGGCGCAGGCGGCCGTTCGCGCGCACAATCGACGGCACCATTCATTGCGGAGACATGCCGTGAAACCGACCGTGATCATCCTGTCCCTGTTTCTCGCGCTCCCCGGGGCCACTCTGGCGCAGATGGCGAGTTCGCATGACGGCGCAATCAGCGCCGCGGTACAAAAAGGTGTCGACGATCCGGCTCGGGCGGCGGACTCGGCGCGCGATGCCCGCCGCAAGATTGCGCAAGTGATGACCTTCGCCGAGGTCAAGCCGGGCCAGAAGGTGCTGGAGCTGATTCCCGGCAGCGGCTATTTCACCCGCGTGTTCAGCGCTGTTGTGGGAGCGTCCGGTCACGTCTACACCGTGTGGCCGAACGAGTACGCCAAGGAAGACCCCAAGGGCGTGGCCAGTTCGCACAAGCTGGCCGCTGATCCGCACTACGCCAATGTCAGTGTGCTGGGCCAGCCAGCCAATCGCTTGAGCGCGCCCGAGCCGGTCGATCTGGTGTTCACCTCGCAGAACTACCACGACTATCCGGACAAGTTCATGGGCAGGGTGGATCCGTCCGTACTCAACAGCCAGGTCTATGCCGCGCTCAAACCCGGCGGTTTGTGGGTGATCATCGACCATGTGGCAACGGCGGGTTCGGGCATGGCTGACACGGACACGCTGCACCGGATCGACCCGGCGATCGTGAAGCGGCAGGTCGAAGCGGCCGGTTTCGTGTTCGATGGCGAGAGCAACGTTTTGCGCAATCCGGCCGACCCGCACGACGTCAGCGTGTTCGACAAATCGATACGCGGGCACAGCGACCAGTTCATTTTCCGCTTCCGCAAGCCCGCAAACTAACGCAGCACCGCTGACGCCAGCCGCCAGCGGTACGGGCTGCTTGAGCCGTGCGGCCAATGGTTGCACCATCGTGTGACCACGGCGGCGCATTCGCCCGCTGCAGGATGGAGACGGGAGCGCCATGAACAGCAACAACAGCGGCGTCGAACGCGCGGGGCCAGCGGACGATCCACCGCCGCGGCGGCCAGCCGAGCCGGATGCCGCCGATTGTTGCGGTGAAGGCTGCGTGCGTTGCGTGTACGACGTCTACGAAGACGCGCTGGAGCGCTACGAGGAGGCGCTCGCCGCGTGGCGCGATCGGCACCCGTAATCGGCGGGCCGTGCGCAAAATGATGTGTGTCGACGCACGCAGCGGCGCCTGATGGATGCAAAATTCCAGGTCATGGCGGTCGGCGGAGATCAATTGCACAAGGGCGCAGGCGCGGTGACCTGCCGCAGACTCGTGTTCCGCGCGGAGGAACAGTCGATGGTTGGGAGCGATCGTCTGGCCAAGCCACGGGACGTCGCTGCCACCGGCCTACTGGCGCGGCCGGTAGCGCGGCGCTGGATCCTGCCAGACCAACCGGCCAGTGCTGCTCCCCTGCGGTTGGCCGACCTGACCGCGCGGGTAATCCGGGCAAAGATTTTCGCAGGACAGCGTTTTCTGCTGACGTGGCAGGGCGATGGACGATTGCTTGCCGTGGCGCAGTCGAGCTGAACGCGTCAGGCTGCGGTTGGTTCGACCGGGAAGTGGCGCAGCAGGTCCTGTTGGCAGCGCGCCAGCAAATTGGGCGTGAACAATCCGGGCCAGCTGCTGCTGAAGTCCGGGCTCTGCTCGAACAGCCTGTTCTCGACCAGCAAGTGCGCCATGGCCAGCAGATCGGCAACAGCCAGGGCCTTTCCCAATGGTGAGGTTGCCGGCGTCGCGTGCTGCTGGCGTTCGCTCACCGCGTGGACCACCCGTCGCGGCAGCTCCCAGTACTTGGCGACCTGTGACGACAGGCGTGAGGCCAGGTCGGCACAGGCGGCCAGAAAAGGGATCGACGGTGCCTCCGACGCCTGGAGCTTGAGATGGTCCAGCAGCCTGACGACCGCGCCATCGCCAGCGTGGCAGACGATTCCAGCCAGATAAGCCTCGAATGCGTCGCAGCCGTTGTGCCGTCCAAGCCAGGCGCAGGCGTGGGCACAACGCTCCGCGTGTTGCCACAGGCGTTCGCCCGCAGCCTGGCCGAAGGCTCCGCCACTTGATTGAAGGATCGGTTTCATTGCGTGCTGGGTGAGTACGCGGTGCAGCCCCTCCTGACCCAGCAGGACCACTGCGTGCTGCAGGCTGGAAACAGGTTGTGCCAGTCGGTAGTGCGCGCTGTTGGTCACCCGCATGACTTCGCCAACCATCAGTGGATCGCGGCCGATCAGCCTGGCCAGTTCGCCGCCGCCGGCACGGTCGGCTTTCAGCGCCCGCAGCAGTTGCGGCAAGACGGTCGGCAACCGCGGCAGGCTGCGTATGTCGAAGCGGGTGCTGAGCAGCTCGAGCTGCTTGAGGTTGCCGTGCTCGAGTGTCGAAAGTTCGTCGGTACCACCGCCTGCAGCGCTCAGGACGAAGCGGTAGAAATCATCCTTGATGGCGGCCGGCGGCACTGCTGGCGCGGCGGTCGGCTGGCCGTCGGGTGCCGGCACAGGTGGCTCGGGCCGTGGCTGTGGGCGCTTCGCTGACACGGTTGGTTGCCGGCTGCGAAAAAAACGCTGCCACAGATTCCGCATATGGTTCTTTCCCTGGGTTCCAGCCCCGGTGCCCGAGTATGCCGCCTCGATCCTATCGGCGCGATACCGGAAAAATTGAGCCCGGGCCGGGCCGGACGCGGTTCGCCACACGGCGGCGGGGAGCAGAAGCATGCCGGTACGACCGGCCATGCTTCTGCGGGTTTCTCGACACTTCCGCGCGGAAGCACCGGAGTCTACTTGTTCTTCTTTTTCTCCTGCTTGGCGGCCTTCTTCTCCTTCATGGTCTTGGCCGGCTTCTTTTTCTCGCCCTTCTTTGCATCCATACCCTTGCTCATGATGTCATCCTCAGGTTTGGTGGGACTGCCACGTTGTGACGCACAGGCAAGTCTAAGCTGTTCCGCAGCTTGTCGGGCAAGCGGGCGAGCCGCTGCGTGGCGGGCAAATCAGATGCGTTCGCGGGGCCCGAGGAAGCGCCATTGCCCGGGGGGCATTTTCGCCAGCGGAATACGCCCCACACGCAGGCATTTCATCGCCTGCACTTGCAGACCGACAGCGTTGCACATGGGCTCGATCTGGCTCGCTTGCAGCACCTTGAAGGCGAACCGCAGCCGCCGCTCACTTTGCCAGCTGACCTTGATGGGCGGCATGGCGTAGTGATTGAACTGCAGGCCATGGTTGAGCAGGGCCAGCCCGTTCGGGATCACTTCGCCACTGACCTCGACGACAAACTCTTGTTCGATCCGATCGACGTCCTCGGTGAGCTTGCGCGCGACGCGCCAGTCCTGGGTGAAGACCAGCAGGCCGCTGGCGTGGGTCGGCAGCGACAGCGGTGACGTCAGACGCAGCAGGTGGCGCTTCAACTGCCGCACGCCGGAGCCATCGTCGGGCCAATGCGATTGCATGGTGATCAACGCGCTGGCCGGATTTGAGCCGGGCCCTGCGTCATGACCCGCTGGTTTGTGCAAAACCAGGGTCACCGGTTCGACCGGTGTCAACACGGCCTGCGGGTCGAGTTCGACGTGCTGCGCATCGACCATGAATTGCGGTTGCTCCACCACTGCGCCGTCCACTCGTACCCAGCCGCCCTCGATGTATTGCTCGGCCTCGCGGCGCGAGCACCGGGCCAGTGCGACGACGCGTTTGGCGAGACGAGTGGGGTCGGTCATCGGGCTGCCGCTGCGTGGGGTGCTGTTATTGTAGGCGTTGCAGGCCGTGGCAATCCGGTCGCCAGCCCCCACATCGTGTTCATTCGTTGCTGGAGAGACCTCCGCGTGATTCCATTTTCCATTCTTGACCTCGCCCCGGTAACCGAAGGCAGCGATGCCGCCCAGGCATTCCGCCACACGCTCGATCTGGCCCGGCTGGCCGAGCGGCTCGATTACCGGCGCTACTGGCTGGCCGAACACCACAATATGCCGGGCATCGCCAGCGCGGCCACGGCGGTGCTGATCGGTCATGTCGCCGGCGGCACCTCGACGATCCGGGTCGGCGCGGGCGGCATCATGTTGCCCAACCACTCACCGTTGCAGGTGGCCGAAGCGTTCGGCACGCTGGCTTCGCTGTATCCGGGGCGGATCGATCTGGGGCTGGGCCGTGCACCCGGTACCGACCAGGCCACTGCGAGGGCGTTGCGCCGCTATTTCGACGGGGCCGAGAGTTTTCCCCAGGATGTGCTCGAGTTGCTGGCCTACTTCGAGCCGGCCCGGCCGGGCCAGGCGGTGCGGGCGGTGCCCGGGGCGGGGGTGCAGGTGCCCGTATGGCTGTTGGGCTCGAGCCTGTTCAGTGCCGGCTTGTCGGCGCAACTGGGTCTGCCGTTTGCGTTCGCCTCGCACTTTGCGCCCGATGCGATGGATCAGGCACTGGCCCTGTACCGACGTGATTTCAGGCCCTCGGCGTATTTGCAGGAACCGTACGCCATGCTCGGCCTGAACGTGGTGGCCGCCGACAGCGATGCGGTGGCGCGACGACTGTTCACGACGCAGCAGCAAAGCTTTGTCAAATTGCGGCGCGGTCAGCCCGGTTTGATCCCGCCGCCGATCGACGACATCGAAGCGTTCTGGTCGCCGCCCGAGAAAATCATGGTGGAGCGGGCGCTGGCCTGCGCCGTGGTGGGCAATGGCGACACAGTGACCCACGGCATCAAGGCATTCATCGAGCGGCACCGACCCGATGAACTGATGATCACGGCCAACGTGTTTGACCATGCAGCGCGACGCCATTCCTTTGAAATCGTGGCCGCGGCGCGGGAGCGCTTGTAGTTGGGCGGCTGTCGGTGCAGGCGCGAGCCGGGTCACCAATCGGCCATAATGGGCGTTGATTTCCGGACCATTGAAGCTCCCTACGCATGAAAACCCCCAAGGGCCTGCAGGATCTGATCGACGAAGGCGTGATCGATCAGGTGCTGCGACCGCTGAAAAGCGGCAAGGAAGCCTCCGTCTATGTCGTCCGTTCGGGCGACGAAGTGCGCTGCGCGAAGGTCTACAAGGACCTGGCACAGCGCAGCTTCCAGGCGCGGGTGCAGTATCAGGAAGGGCGCAAGGTGCGCGGCAGTCGGCAGGCACGCGCGATGGGCAAGGCCACCCGGTTCGGCCGCAAGGAGGCCGAGGCGGCGTGGAAGAACGCCGAGGTCGATGCGCTGTATCAGTTGACGGCTGCTGGCGTCCGGGTGCCGCAGCCCTACGGCTATTTCGGCGGGGTGCTGGTGATGGAACTGGTCACCGATGCCGACGGCTATTCGGCCCCGCGACTGGGTGAAGTGGACCTCTCACCGGAGACCGCCCGCGAATACCACCGATTCCTGATGCAGCAAGTGGCCCGGATGCTCTGTGTTGGCCTGATCCATGGCGACCTGTCCGAGTACAACGTGCTGGTTGGGCCGGACGGTCCGGTGATCATCGACTTGCCGCAGGTGGTCAGCGCATCGGGCAACAACAGCGCGCGCACCATGCTGCGGCGTGACGTGGGCAACATCACCATCAGCCTGTCGCGCTTCGCGCCCGAGCTGCTGGATACCCACTACGGCGAGGAAATGTGGGCGCTGTACGAACTGGGCGAATTGCGCCCGGACAGCGAACTCACCGGCCAGTTTGAATTTGACGAGAGCATTGCGGACGTCGACAGCGTGATGCAGTCGATCATCGACGCACGCGAGGAAGCGATCATTCGCCAGCAAGGGCGCGAGGCCGCGGCGCAGGAAGACTGAGATTCCGCCAGCCGGGCGTAGGGCGGGCAATGCCCGCCGGCTTTTATGGGACAGGAGCGGCGGGCAATGCCCGCCCTACGGGTTCGCGGAAGTGCCGGTCGGTGGGCGTAGGGCGGGCAATGCCCGCCGGCTCTTGTGCGGCGAGGCAGCGGCGGGCGGTGCCCACCCTACGGTTTGCGGAAGTGGCAGGTCGACGGGCGTAGGGCGGCCGAGTGCGTCTTGGCAGGCTCAGCGCGCGCTGACGTCGACCAGCTCCACGTCGAACACCAGCGAAGCATTCGGCGGAATGGCGCCACCGGCGCCGCGTGCGCCGTAGCCCAGTTCGGCCGGGATCAGCAAGGTGCGCTTGCCGCCGACTTTCATGCCGGCCACGCCCTGGTCCCAGCCCTTGATCACCCGGCCGGCACCCAGCGGGAAGTTGAACGGTGCGCCGTGGTCGAACGAACTGTCGAACTTCGCGCCGTGCTTGTCCTTGGCATTTTCGTCGTACAACCAGCCGGTGTACTGCACCAGCACGTCCATGCCGGCCACGGCCTCGGCACCCGTGCCCAGCTTCGTGTCGATGATGGTGAGCTTGTCCACCGTCCCGCTGGTAGGGGTGGCCGGCGGCGTGCTGCAGGCGGCGAGGGCGAACACGATCAGCAGGGGCAGCGACCAGCGCATGGGTGACTCCGGATGGCGGGTGGTGATGGGCGGAGAGTATGCGTGAAATCGCGTGATCGCGGGCCGCGAGGCCGGGTCAGCTCACCAGCTCATCAGCAACCAGGCGCTTGACCGGGTCCACCGCCACGGCGTCGGCATCGTCCAGCAATTGCAGCTGGCCGTCCTGGATCAGCGCCTGCAGGCGCATGCCGCGCTGGAGCAGGGCAACCAGCGCGGTCACGGTGGCGACGGGGATGTCGAGCACGGTGAGATTCCTGTTCCGGGTCAGCGCGCTGGCATGCTTGGTCCACCAGATCTCCGCCGCGTTGCCACCGTAGTTGATCACCACCACGCGCCGCGCGCGACCGCAAGCCTTGCGGATCCGGGTCTCGTCCGGTTGGCCGACCTCAATCCACAGTTCAATCTCGTCGGTGTACGACTTGAGCCACAACGCCGGTTCGTCTTCGTCGCTGATGCCCTTGCCAAACTCCAGTCGGTCTTCGGCGTACAACGCGAACGCCAGCAGGCGGACCATCAGCCGCTCCTCGGTTTCCGACGGGTGTCGCGCCAGGGTCAACGCATGGGTCGCGTAGTAGTTGCGATCCATGTCGCTGACCTGCAGTTCGACCTTGTAGATGGTGGCGTTGAGTGCCATGGGCATGCCTTGAGACAACAAGCCACCCATTCTACGCGCTCTGGCTTTTGCGCATCGCGACGCGGGAGGGCTGCCCAAGCGCATTACACTGGCGCCCGCCATGACCCACCCCACGTATCCATTCAGCCGCGACCCGTCGGCCAGCACGGTGCATTTGCCACCGGGCCCCTGGACAACGGTGCTTGACGCGCTGTGCGCGCACTTCCAGGCGGTGGATCGGGCGCAGTGGGCGGATCGGGTTGCACGTGGGCGGGTGCTGGATCGCGACGGCGCGGCAATTTCGGCAAAGACTGCGTACCACCCGGGCATGCGCGTTCACTACTACCGCGAAGTGCCGCACGAGCGAGCGATTCCGTTCGTCGAGACGGTGCTGCATGCGGATGACCATCTGGTCGTGGTGGACAAGCCACACTTTCTGCCGGTGATTCCGGCCGGCGACCACCTGGAACAGACGTTGCTGCGTCGGCTGGTGAAGCAGCTGGGCAATCGCGACCTGGTGCCGCTGCACCGGATCGACCGGCTCACCGCGGGTCTGGTGCTGTTTTCGGCCCAACGATCCAGTCGGTCGACCTATCAGGCGCTGTTCCGTGAGCGGCGGATCGACAAGCGCTACGAGGCGCTGGCACCGCCGCTGCCCGAGCAGAAGTTTCCCTTGAGCCGCCACTCGCGCCTGGTGGCCGGCGAACCGTTCTTCCGGATGCGCGAGATCGATGGCGAACCCAACAGCCTGACCCGGATCGACGTGTTGGAGCGGGGCGTTGACGCCTGGCGCTACGCGCTTTTCCCGGTGACCGGTCGCAAGCATCAGCTGCGGGTGCACATGGCGGCGCTGGGCGCGCCAATCGTCGGCGACAGCCTGTACCCGACGCTGGCGGCCCGTGGCGAGGGCCATTTCGAGAATCCGTTGAAACTGCTGGCGCAAGCCTTGGCTTTTGTCGACCCGTTGTCGGGTGAGTCGCGTCGGTTCGAGAGCTCGCTGATGCTGTGAGGGCTCGTCTCCGGCAGCCGGGGATAACCATCGGAGCCCGTTCCACGTTATCTTCCACCCCTGTTTCTTCGGGGGAGAGCTTCTTGTGAGTGCCCAGCCACTGTCCGCGGCGATGCCGCGCACCGAATTCACCCTGCGCGGCGTGATCCTCGGAATCATCATCACCGTGATCTTCACTGCGGCGAACGTGTTTTTCGGCCTCAAGGCCGGCCTGACCTTTGCCACGTCGATCCCGGCGGCGGTGATTTCGATGGCGATCCTGCGCTCGATGAAGGGCTCGACGATGCAGGAGAACAACATCGTCCAGACGATCGCCTCATCGGCCGGCACGTTGTCGGCCATCATCTTCGTCCTGCCGGGCCTGATCATCGTCGGCTGGTGGAACGGCTTTCCGTTCTGGATCTCGTTCGGGATCTGCGCGACGGGCGGCATCCTGGGCGTGATGTACACGATCCCGTTGCGGCGCGCGCTGGTGACCGATTCCGATTTGCCCTATCCCGAGGGCGTGGCTTGTGCCGAGGTGCTCAAGGTCGGTTCGGGCCATTCGCAGGGCGCCGCCGAATCGGTGGAATCCGGCGGCAGCGGTCTCAAGGCGGTCGTGGTGGGGTCGATCGTATCGGCGGCGTTCTACGTGCTGGTGCAGACGCACCTGTTCGCCGAGGCGGTTTCCAGCTACTTCCGCGTCGGCCAGAAGGGCGCCGCGACCGGGTTTGACTTCTCATTGTCGTTCGCGTTGTTCGCGGTGGGCCACCTGGTCGGACTGTGGGTTGGCATCGCCATGCTGGTCGGTGCGCTGATCGGCTGGGGCTGGGCGGTGCCGCACTTCTTGCTGCTGTACCCGGAAGCCGGTGCGGCGTCGGATGTCGCCCAGGGCGCGTGGAGCCATTACGTGCGCTTTGTAGGTGCGGGCACGATTGGCGTGGCGGCGGTGTGGACGTTGGCCAAACTGGTCAAGCCCGTGGTCAGCGGTCTGGCCGGGGCGATGGCGGCTTCGCGCGTGCGCAAGGCCGGCAAGGTGGATACTTTGCCTCGCAGCGAGCGCGACATCCCGATCGGCGTGGTGGGTCTGGTGACCTTGTTGTGCCTGATTCCGGTGGCCTGGTTGCTGGGTCATTTCAGCATCGTCAGCGGACTGGGCAGCCATACCGCGCTGCTGGTGATCGGCGGCGTGCTGTTCGTGGTGATCCTGAGCTTCCTGGTCTCGGCCGTCTGCGGCTACATGGCCGGCCTGATCGGCTCGTCGAACAGCCCGCTGTCCGGCGTCGGCATCCTGGTGGTGATCATCGCCGCCTTGCTGCTGGTGGTCGGCGTGAAATCGCTGATGCCGGCCGAGGCGGGCAAGGCGCTGGTGGCCTTCGCCCTGTTCATCACCTCGATCGTGTTCGCGGTGGCGTCGATTGCCAACAACAACCTGCAGGATCTCAAGACCGGCCAACTGGTCGATGCCACGCCGTCACTGCAACAGTGGGCGCTGGTGATCGGCGTGATTGCCGGTGCACTGGTGATCCCGCCGGTATTGGACCTGCTCAATGAGGCTTACGGTTTCATCGGAGCGCCAGGTGTTGATCCCTCGCGCGCGTTGCCGGCACCGCAAGCCGGCCTGATCTCGGCGCTGGCGCAAGGCGTGATCACCGGTGACATCGATTGGAGCCTGATCGGCATCGGCGCCGCGATCGGCGTGGGCGTGATCGTGCTGGACGAGGCGCTGGCGCGAACCGGCAAGCGCACCGGCAGGTCGATGCGCTTGCCGCCGCTGGCGGTCGGCTTGGGCATTTACCTGCCGACTTCGACGACGATGATGGTGGTGGTCGGTGCGCTGGTCGGTGCCTGGTTCGATCGGCGCGCCGAGCGCGGCCCGGGGACGGAGCAGACCAAGCAGCTGGGCGTCCTGCTGGCATCCGGTCTGATCGTGGGCGAGAGCCTGCTCGGCGTGATTGTCGCGGCGCTGGTGGCGTTTTCCGACAAGCTGGGCTTTGCCAACCGCAACGCGCCGTTGGCGATGGTGGGTGATGGCTTCCACGGCACCGCGATCTGGATTGGTGGTGCGGTCTTCGTGGCGGTCACCTTCGTCATGTATCGCTGGATCGAGCGCGCGGGACGCCGTGTGGCGGCTTGATCACGATGTGTCTTCCATGTGCCCGATGGTGAGCAGGTGACGGTTGCAGGCATTCAGATGGCAGCTCCCGGCGCCGCATTGGACGCGCTGCTGGTGCCGTTCGCGACCGACCAGCTGAAGCTGCCAGCGGACGGCCGCGTGCTGTTCGTGCGAGCGCGGGCCGGCATCGGGTTGCGCGCACTCGCGCAGCCCGGATGGTTGTGCGAGCAAAGCTTCATGCCGTTTGCCGACGAGTTGTCGCGCAACGGTATGCGCGTGGGCGAGCCGGCGGACGGCGAGGAGTTTCCGTTGGTGATCGTGCTGCCGCCGCGCCAACGCGACGAGGCGCGCGCCTGCTTTGCGCACGCGTTGTGCCATCTGGCGCCGGGTGGCAGCGTGCTGGCGGCGATGCCGAATGCCGAGGGTGCGAAATCCGGCGAGGCGGATCTGATCAAGCTGGCGGGCGCCGTGCAGCATTTGTCCAAGCACAAATGCCGGGTGTTCTGGAGCACGCCGCAGCCGGCCAGCGTGGATCAGGAGCTGCTCGCCCGATGGCTGGTGCTGGATGCGCCGCGGGTGATTGTGGATGGCTACGTGAGCCGGCCGGGCCTGTTCGCATGGGACCGCATCGACCGGGCCTCGGCCCTGCTGGCCGAGCATCTGCCAGTTGACCTGCATGGGCGCGTGGCCGATCTGGGGGCGGGCTACGGATATCTGGCCGCCCAGGTGGTTGCGCGCTGTCCGCAGGTCGCTGCCATCGATCTGTATGAAGCCGAGTCGCGCGCGCTGGAGCCGGCCCGACTGAACCTGGCGCGGGTGATGCGCGAATGTGGGCGCGAGATGGAGGTGACCGTGCACTGGCACGACGTCACGCGCGGGTTGTCGCAGCGCTACGACGCCATTGTCAGCAATCCGCCGTTCCATCAGGGCCGCGCGGATTTGCCCGGACTGGGTCGCGCCTTCATCGTCACTGCCGCTGAAGCATTGCAATCGGACGGGCGACTTTTGATCGTGGCAAACCGGCACCTGCCGTATGAGGCCGTGCTGGCTTCGCTGTTCCGGGAGGTGCGTGCAATCGTCGTGCGCGACGGATTCAAGGTGATTGAGGCGAGCGGGGTGCGCCGGTGAAGCTGGTCAAGCTGATTGCGAACCTGGGCTACGGCAGCCGCAAGGATGTGACGCGGCTGTTTCGGGCCGGGCGGATCACCGATGCCGACGGCGAGGTGCTGTACGCCGATGACGTGGTGCCGTACGAAACGATCCGGATCGACGACGAGCCGCTCGATCCGCCGCCGGGCCTGACCCTGATGATGAACAAGCCATTGGGCGTCACCTGCTCGCGCAAGGATCCGGGTCGGGTGGTCTACGATCTGTTGCCGCCGCGCTACGGCGTGCGCAGCCCGGCGCTCTCCAGTGTGGGGCGACTCGACCGTGACACCTCGGGCATGCTGCTGTTCACCGACGACGGTGCCTTGCTGCATCGGATCATCTCGCCCAAGGCGCAGGTGACCAAGGTCTACGAAGCGACCCTGGCGCAGGACCTGCGCGGCGACGAGGGCGCGCTGTTCGCCAGTGGCACCATGTTGCTGGAGTCGGAGACCGACCCCTTGGCGCCGGCCGTGCTTGAGGTGTTGGGGCCGCGTCACGCCAGACTCAGCGTCACCGAAGGGCGCTATCACCAGGTGCGCCGCATGTTCGCCGCCACCGGCAATCACGTCCAGGCGCTGACCCGTGTCTCGATCGGCGCGCTGAGCCTGGGCGAGTTGCCACTGGGCGAATGGCGCGTGATGGATGCCGATGAAATCGCCCTGATCTTCGCAGCGTAGGCACCCGACAGCTGCGCGGGCAGGTACCCGGTGCAAATGCCGTTACAACAGGTGCACCGCGGTGGGAATCCTGGCGCCGAACCAGCGGTGTCGCTCGTCGCGACAGCTGGGACTACCCATGGCGAACTTCCGGCAGATGCTCGGCCGGTCGTTGTAGATGGTGCAGCCGAAGGTGTGCGGGTCGACCGCCGCACACCAGCCATCTTCCCCTTTGGCCAGCGTTTCCATGCCTCTCTCGTCGCGGGTGACCAGCCAGGCCGGAACCCGGTCTTCGGGCATCAGCACCACGGTGAGCCGGCAGCACACCGCCTCGCACGTGTTGCAGTGCACGTTGGGGTCGATGCTTTCGCCATACGGTGGGGGGAGCTTGTGCATTCGTCAGCATGACAGCTCCGCCGCACACGTGTGTAAACGTCGCGTTCCGACGCGCTGGTCAGCGCGCGATGTCCCGCCACAGCGCCTGCCAGCCGTCGACTCCGAGCCGCTCCAGCGTCTCGATGTTGCGTCGATAGATCGCATCGGTGTCGCTCATCTGCTCCATCGCCCGCTCGACGCTGGATTCACGCAGCAGATGCAGCGTGGGCCAGGGCGAGCGGTTGCTGAGGTTGCCGGTGTCGTCCGGCCCGCTGTCGGCGAACTGGTAGTGGGGATGGAAGCTGGCCACCTGCCAGACCCCTTCCAGCCCCAGCGTCTGCACCGCCACGTCGGCCACGTCCAGGAAATCGTTGTAGTCGAGGAAGTCGTCGAGCACGAACGGGTGGATCAGCAGCCCGGTTTCGCACTCGTCGGGGGTGAGCGCATTGAGCGACTGCAGCTCGCCGCAAAGATCATCGAGCAGCGTGTCCGTGTCGCGGGCGTGGCTCACCCGCATGCGCAGCCTGCCCTGCACGTGGGGCGCGCGGGCGAATGGGCACAGATTCAGGCCGATCACCGCACGCTCCAGCCAGCGCGTGGTCGCGGCGAGGTACGGAGCGTCCTCGGGCAGGGCGTCGGCGTTCAGTCCGAGTGGAGTTTGTGTGTCCGTCATGGGCGTCTCGGAGTCGGGGCGGATGGACTATAGCGCCTGCTGTCGGCAACCCGGCGCTTGCATGTGGCAGTGCGAGGCCGAATATAAGCTGCATCTGGTCGAGCCGGCGGGTAGCCATGTTTCATCTTGATTTCGACAACGCGTTTGTCCGCGACCTGCCCGGTGATCCGGACCAGGGTGCCGGCGTACGCCAGGTGCATGGCGCAGTCTATTCGCGGGTCGATCCTACGCCGGTGGCCGCACCGAAGTTGCTGGCCCATTCGGCCGAAATGGCGGCGGTGCTGGGCTTCAGCGAGGCGGAGGTGGCCACACCCGAGTTTGCCCGACTGTTCGCCGGCAATGCCCTGCTCGAAGGGATGCAGCCGCATGCGGCGAACTATGGCGGACACCAGTTTGGCAACTGGGCTGGCCAGTTGGGTGACGGTCGTGCCATTTCGCTGGGTGAGGTGTTGAATGCGCGCGGCGAGCGTTGGGAGCTGCAACTGAAGGGTGCCGGGGCGACGCCGTATTCGCGTGGCGCGGACGGTCGCGCCGTATTGCGCTCGTCGGTGCGTGAATTCCTGTGCAGCGAAGCCATGCATCATCTCGGTGTGCCGACCACGCGCGCCCTGAGTCTGATCGGTACCGGCGAGGCAGTCGTGCGCGACATGTTCTACGACGGCCACGCGGCGCCGGAGCCGGGCGCCATCGTGTGCCGGGTGGCGCCGTCGTTCATCCGTTTCGGCAACTTCGAGCTGCCCACGTCGCGGGGCGACGTGGCGCTGCTGCGCCAATTGGTCGACTTCACGATTCGGCGGGACTTCCCGGAACTCGAAGGCGCCGGTGAGTCCTTGTACGCCGCATGGTTCACCCAGGTTTGCGAGCGCACGGCGATCATGCTGGCGCACTGGATGCGGGTGGGTTTCGTGCATGGGGTGATGAACACCGACAACATGTCAATCCTGGGTCTCACCATTGATTACGGTCCGTACGGATGGGTCGACAACTACGATCCGGACTGGACGCCAAATACCACCGATGTGCATCGCCGTCGCTACCGTTTCGGCCAGCAGCCCGACGTGGCGTGGTGGAACCTGGGTTGCCTGGCGAGCGCACTGTCACCGCTGTTCGAAAACGTCGAGCCGCTCGAAGCCGGGCTGCAGCACTACGCAGCGGTGTACGCCGCCGCCGACCGGGCCAATGTCGCGGCCAAGCTTGGCCTCGCCGCATGTCGCGATGACGATGTGGAGCTGATGGCGTCGCTGCACGGGTTGATGCAGCAGGCCGAGATCGACATGACGCTGTGGTTCCGCGCGCTGTCGGCGCTCGACCCGTCGGCACCCAGCCTGGTGCCGTTTGGCGATGCGTTCTACGACGAGGCGAAGCGGCTCACCGCCGAGCCGGCGTTGCAGGCGTGGCTGGTCCGCTACGCAGCGCGGCTGGCCGACGATCCCTTGTCAGCGCCCCAGCGACGCGAGCGCATGCACAAGGCCAATCCCCGCTATGTGCTGCGCAATTACCTGGCCCAGCAGGCGATCGACCGCGCTACCGCGGGCGATCCGTCGGGCATTGTCGAGCTGCTCGAGGTGATGCGCCATCCGTACGATGAGCAACCCGGTCGCGAGGCATTCGCCCGGAAGCGGCCGGACTGGGCGCGGCACAAGGCAGGTTGCTCGATGCTGTCGTGCAGTTCCTGAGCCACAGCGCACAAAGGCCGGAATGGCGAGGCTTCGCGCAACGAAAATGGTGCCCTCGAGACGATTCGAACGTCCGACCTGCCCCTTAGGAGGGGGCCGCTCTATCCAACTGAGCTACGAGGGCAGCAGCGGGATTTTCGCATGGATCGTGCGACGGCGCGATCCGCCGGGTTGCTGGCCCACGGAGATCGCTCCGGACGCTGGCGGTGTGCCCTGGCTGGCAGATGAGAGGGTAGGGCCTGGCCCGAACCAGGCGGTCGATTGGGGGCGAATTCGCCACCCCTGCTAGAATATCGAGCTGTCGTTTTTCATTCAGTGTGCCCGTGGGCACCGCAATTCCAGGAGACATCCATGTCCCATGCAATCCTCAGTGCGCTCGGCCTCGGCGGCGAGCAGTCCGGCAGCTACCTCGGTCAGGGCGAATGGTCGAAAACCACCGATGCCGGTGCGCTGAAGCCGGTGAATCCGGCCACTGGCGACGTGCTTGGCACCGTACATGCCTCCAGCGCCGCCGACTACGAGTTGATCGTCAAGCGTGCCCAGGCCGCCTTCAAGGTCTGGCGCACCACGCCGGCGCCGCAGCGCGGCGAAGCTGTGCGGCTGTGCGGTGACGCCCTGCGCAAGCACAAGGATGCACTGGGTTCGCTGGTCGCCCTGGAGATGGGCAAGATCAAGCCCGAGGGCGATGGCGAAGTGCAGGAGATGATCGACATCGCCGACTTCGCCGTGGGCCAGAGCCGCATGATGTACGGCTCGACGATGCATTCAGAGCGTCCGGGTCACCGCATGTACGACCAGTACCACCCGCTGGGACTGGTGGGCATCATCAGCGCGTTCAACTTCCCTGTCGCGGTGTGGGCCTGGAATGCGATGCTGGCGACCGTCGCCGGCGACATCTGCATCTGGAAGCCGTCGCCGAAGGCACCGCTGTCGGCCGTCGCGACCATGAAGATCTGCAATGAAGCGCTCAAGGCTGGCGGCTTCCCGGACCTGTTCTTCCTGTTCAACGATGCCGGTACTGAGCTGGCGCAGGCCTTTGTCGACGACAAGCGCGTCGCGCTGATCAGTTTCACCGGCTCGACCAAGGTCGGTCGCCATGTTGGCGAGCGGGTGGCCCGGCGCATGGGCCGCTCGCTGCTGGAACTGGGCGGCAACAATGCCATCATCCTCGACGAAACGGCCGATCTGAAGTTGGCGATTCCCGGCATCGTGTTTGGCGCCGTGGGCACCGCCGGCCAGCGCTGCACCAGCACGCGCCGGTTGATCGTGCACGAGTCGATCCACGACAGCGTGGTTGACGCGCTGGTCAAGGCGTACCACCAGGTCGAGGGCAAGATCGGCGACCCGACCCTGGCGACCACGCTGATGGGTCCCCTCAACAGCCCCGACGCCGTGCAGGGCTTCCTCGGCGCCGTCGAGAAAGCCAAGGCGGCCGGCGGCACGGTGCGCACCGGCGGCAAGGCGCTCACCGATCGCAAGGGCAACTTCGTGCTGCCGACGATCATCACCGGCCTGGCCAATTCGAGCGAGGTCGTGCAGACCGAAACGTTTGCGCCCATCCTCTACGTGATGCCGTACAAGACGCTGGACGAGGCGATCGACATGCAGAACGACGTGCCGCAGGGCCTGTCCTCGTCGATCTTCACCAACAACCTGCGCGCGGCCGAACAGTTCCTGTCGGCGGCCGGTTCGGATTGCGGCATTGCCAACGTCAACATCGGCACCAGCGGCGCGGAAATCGGCGGCGCGTTCGGTGGCGAGAAGGAAACCGGCGGTGGTCGTGAGTCCGGCTCGGATGCATGGAAGGTCTACATGCGCCGCCAGACCAACACGATCAACTACTCCGATGCGCTGCCGCTGGCACAAGGCATCAAGTTCACGGTGTAGTCGCGCAGGCTGGCCACGGCGGCGCTGCCGTCCGTGGCCGGTCTTGCGATACAGCACTGTGCCGCCTCCCTGACGAGTGAGCGACCGATGAGCAACCAACCATCCTATCGCCCCGGGACCAGCACCAGTTCGCTCGCCGTGGTGAGCCTGGTTTTCGGCATCCTGGCCTGGTGCCTGCTGCCGTTGATTGGCGCGATCGTGGCGATTATCTGTGGCCATCTGGCCCGCGGCGAGATCCGCCGCAGTCCGCCGGAGTCGCGTCCCGAGGGCGACGGCATGGCCGTGGCCGGGCTGGTGCTCGGGTACGCGCAATTGGCGTTGTGCGTGGTGGGAATCCTGCTGCTGATCGCCGTGGTGATGTTCGGCTTCGCCATCGCAGGTTGGCACTGAGCGGTCCATGACGAACCCGTCTCAGGCCCGTTTCGATTTCAGCGGTTACCGTGTCGTGGTGGCGGGCGGCAGCCGCGGGATTGGGCGCAGTATCGCCCTGGCGTTTGCGCAGGCCGGTGCGGCCGTGTCGATCTGCGCCCGCGGTGCGGCGGCACTGGAGGCGACCCGGCAGGAGATCGCCGCGCTGGGCGTCCCTGCCCACGCGCGGCGTTGCGATCTGGCTGACGCGGCGGCGATCGAGGACTACGTGCGCGATGCAGCGGCCACGCTGGGCGGCATTGACGTGCTGGTCAACAACGCCAGCGGCTACGGCTTCGACGACAGCGATGAGGCATGGCTGGCCGGCATCCAGGTGGACCTGATGGCGGCGGTGCGCGCATCGCGGGCCGCCCAGGCGCATCTCAAGGCGTCACCGCATGGGTGCATTCTCCACACCAGTTCGATCGCCGCGCTGCGCCCGCGCGCAAACGGTGCGGCCTATGCGGCTGTGAAAGCGGCGCTGAGTCAGTACACGACATCGCAGGCACTGGCACTGGCCGAGCACCGCATACGCGTCAACGCGATTGCGCCGGGGTCGATCTTGTTTGAAGGTGGCCTGTGGGAACGCCGCGGGGTGGAACAGCCGGAGAGCTATCACGCCACCCTGGCCAGGATTCCGTTCGGCCGTTTTGGCAAGCCGGAGGAGGTCGCCCATGCCGCGCTGTTTCTGGCGTCGCCATGGGCCGGCTGGATCACCGGACAGACTCTGGTGGTCGACGGCGGGCAGCTGCTCAATGGCTGACGACCAGGCTACGGCAATACCAGCAATCGCAGCCCGTCAGCGCGGACTCGCGCCTTCGGTCGCAACCATGGCCATTGCGGCCTGGTGTGAAGCGGTTGCGCGATGCGACCGGCATGGCGGGATAAACTCGGCCGGCGAGACCCGCGCCCCTGCGGGCCAACTGGCTTGATCCATGTATGACATCCTGCGTCCCTTGCTGTTCAAGCTCGATGCCGAGACGGCGCATCGCGTAACCCTGTATGCGCTGGGCGTGGCCCAGCGCAGCGGCTTTGCGCACTGGCTGGCACCGCCACCGGCGGATCTGCCCACCACCGCGTTTGGCATCACGTTTCCGAATCCGGTGGGCCTGGCTGCCGGCCTGGACAAGAACGCCGAGCATCTGGATGCGCTCGATGCACTCGGCTTCGGCTTCATCGAAGTCGGCACGGTGACGCCGCGACCGCAGTCAGGCAACGACCAGCCACGCCTGTTCCGGCTGCCGCAGCACGAAGCGATCATCAACCGGATGGGCTTCAACAACGGCGGAGTCGATGCGCTGGTGCGCAACGTGCAGCAGTCGAACTACCACGGCGTGCTCGGCATCAATATCGGCAAGAACAAGGACACGCCCAACGAGAAGGCGGTCAACGATTACCTGCTGTGCCTCACCCGTGTCTACGAGCATGCCAGCTATGTCACGGTGAACATCTCCTCGCCCAATACCAAGGGGCTGCGTGATCTGCAGCAGGAGGCGACCCTGCGTCGCTTCATTTCGGTGCTGCGTGAGGCCCAGGAGCGACTGGGTTCGCAGCATGGCCAACGCAAGCCGATGCTGTTGAAGATCGCGCCCGACCTCGACGACGGGGAGCTTGATTCGATTGCCGAGGTGCTCTTGCATACCGGCATCGACGGCGTGATCTGCAGCAACACCACGATCGACCATGCCGCCGTGGCGGATGATCCGCATGGTGGCGAGACTGGCGGCCTGTCCGGCAAACCGTTGTTCGCGCAGTCCACGGCCGTGCTGGCTGGCATGCATCGACGGCTGCAGGGCCGCATTCCGCTGATCGGCGTGGGCGGCATTCTCGATGGCAGTGACGTGGCGGAGAAACTGGACGCCGGCGCATCGCTGGTCCAGCTCTATTCGGGGCTGATCTATCGTGGTCCGCCGTTGGTCGCCGAATGCGTCAACGAGATTCGCCGGCAGCGCGAGTCGGCCCTTTGAAGAGAATCGACATGCCGGTTGAACAGACAGACATGGGCGGCTACACGCTCATCGAAAACGCGCCGCTGGCCAACCGCAACACCATGCGAGTGGCTGCCCGAGCCAGCCTGCTGGCGGACATCCGCGATGCCAGCAAGCTGCCCGAGTTGCTTGATTTTCCTGCCGTCCGCAACAGCAGGTTGCTGGTCCTGGGCGAGGGCAGCAATGTCCTTTTCACCAGCGACTTCGATGGCACGGTCCTGGCGATGTCCACCCGCGGCGTCCAGGTGGAGAGCGATGGCGAGCGCGCGCTCATCGCGGTGGCCGCGGGTGAACGCTGGGACGATTTCGTGCGCTGGACACTGGGTCAGGGTTACGCCGGCCTGGAAAACCTGATTCTGATCCCTGGCACCGTGGGTGCTGCCCCGATCCAGAATATCGGCGCCTACGGTTGCGAGGTGGCCGAGTTTGTCGAGAGTGTCGAGGCGTGGGACTTGCGGGAACGCCGCGTGGTGACGCTGGATCATTCGGCCTGCGTATTTGCCTATCGCGATTCCCTGTTCAAGCACGAGCCAGGACGCTACATCGTCACCGCCGTGCGATTCGTGCTTCCGCGCAGCCGCGCGCTGCGTACCGACTATGCAGGGATCAACGAGCACCTGGCGCGGATGGGCGTGGACCATCCCGCGCCATTCCATGTGGCCGAAGCCGTGGTGCACTTGCGCACCAAAAAGTTGCCCGATCCGGCGGTGATCGGCAACGCCGGCAGCTTCTTCAAGAACCCGGTGGTCGACGCCACGCTGGCCGATTCGCTCAAGTCCAATCATCCCGATCTGCCCGTCTGGCCACAGGCGGATGGTCGCAGCAAACTATCCGCCGCATGGTTGATCGAGACGGCCGGTCTCAAGGGCCTGCGCGAGGGCGATGCCGGCATCTCCAACCGCCACGCCCTGGTGTTGGTCAATCATGGCAAGGCAACGGGACCCCAGTTGTGGGCACTGGCACAGCGCGTGATGCAGGTGATTCACGGGCAATTCGGCCTGCAGTTGGAGCCGGAGCCGGTGGTGATCGGCAACTAGCCGGTCGTTCAGGCCGACCACTCCCGCCCATGGCGGATGCGGCCCATGGACTTACGCGGGCTTCGCTTGTTCCAGTACCGGGAGGAATACCGTAATCAGCCCCATCAGCGGCAGGTAGGCGCACACCTGGTAGACGTATTCGATGCCGCGCACATCGGCCAGTCCGCCGAGCACCGCGGCGCCGATGCCGCCCATGCCGAAAGCGAAGCCGAAGAACATGCCCGAGACCATGCCGACGCGGCCCGGCATCAAGTCCTGCGCGTAGACGAGAATCGCCGAGAACGCGGACGACAGCACCAGACCGATGATCACCGTCAGCACACCGGTCCACATCAGGTTGGCGTGTGGCAACAGCAGGGTGAACGGGGCCACGCCCAGGATGGATGCCCAGATCACCCATTTGCGTCCGATCCGGTCGCCGACCGGGCCTCCGATCATCGTGCCGGCGGCCGCCGCGAACAGAAATACGAACAGGTGCACCTGCGCACTTTGCACCGACACGCCGAACTTGTGGATCAGATAAAACGTGTAGTAGCTGCTGAGGCTGGCCAGGTAAAAATACTTGGAGAAGATCAGCAGGCCCAGGATCACCAGCGCGCCGATGACCTGTTTGCGCGAGAGCGGCAAAATCGTGAAATGGCGGGGCGGCGACTTGCTGCGTTCGGCATGGTGGCGGGCATACCAGCGACCTACCTGCAGCAACACCACGATCGCCAGCAGGGCGGCCAGCGAGAACCACGCCACGCTGCCCCTGCCGTGGGGCACGATGATCCAGGCGGCCAGCAACGGTCCCAGCGATGAGCCGGTGTTGCCGCCAAGCTGGAACAGCGACTGCGCCAGGCCATGCCGCCCGCCCGAGGCCATCCGGGCCACCCGCGAAGACTCCGGGTGGAACACCGACGAGCCGGTTCCCACCAGCGCAGCCGCCAACAGCAGCGTCGGGAAGTTCGGCGCGATCGACAACAGCAGCAAGCCGCACAACGTGAAGCCCATGCCGATCGGAAGCGAGTACGGCATCGGTCGTCGGTCAGCGACGATGCCGACCAGCGGCTGCAGCATCGAGGCGGTCAGCTGAAAGGTCAACGTGATCAGGCCGACCTGCACGAAGCTCAGGCTGAAGTCGTTTTTCAGGATCGGATAAATCGCCACGATCAACGACTGGATCATGTCGTTGAGCATGTGCGCGAAACTGATGCTGCCAAGGACTGCGAAGCGGGTGCCTGTGGGCGCCAGCGTTGCGTTCGTCAGGGGAATGGTGGCGCTGGAAGGGGGGGCGCTCTCGACGCGGGTCTGCATGGGCGTGACGGCTTGGGGTGATGCGCAGCGCGTGGCGTTGGCAAGGTTGCCCCACGTTAAGGCAAAGGGCCGTTTTGCGCATGTGCCATGCGCGAGGGAACAGGCTCCGCGTGGCTGTCAGCGGCGTGCCACGGCCATGCCGCGGCCGGGCGGGCTAACATGGAGCACCAGTTTTCTCGTACCGGATCGGGTGGACCCATGACCAGTCGCGCGACCCACAAACCCCTGTCGACCGATGCAACCCTTTCAGCCGCCAACGATGCGTCAGCAGTGGACCTGACAGACAGCCATCTGTACATCCACCGCGAGCTGTCGCAGCTGCAGTTCCACATCCGGGTGCTGGATCAGGCGGTCGACGAACGCACGCCCCTGCTGGAGCGGTTGAAGTTCCTGCTGATCTTTTCGCGCAACATGGATGAGTTCTTCGAGATACGGGTGGCCGGGCTCAAGGGGCAGATCGCGCTGGATCACGAGATCGTCGGGCCGGACGGTGTGACCCCGAAACAGGCCCTGGCGGCAATCAGCGAGATTGCCCACGAGCAGATCGAGCGGCAGTACGCGATCCTCAACGAGCGCATCCTGCCGGAGCTTGAGGCGCAGCAGATCCGCATCGTGCGGCGCACGCAGTGGACGCACGAACAGCGGTTGTGGATCCGCCGTTACTTCCAGCAGGAAGTGGCGCCGTTGGTGACGCCGATCGGCCTGGACCCGACCCACCCGTTCCCGCTGCTGGTCAACAAGAGCCTGAATTTTATCGTGCGGCTCGACGGCGTGGACGCCTTCGGGCGGGACTCCGGTCTGGCCGTGGTGCCTGCACCGCGGGTGCTGCCCCGGTTGATTCCGCTGCCGGCGGAAGTTTGCGACGGCGGTGACAATTTCGTGCTGCTGTCGTCGATCATCCATGCCCATGCCGCGGAGTTGTTCCCCGGCATGGATGTGCTGGGCTGTTACCAGTTCCGGCTGACCCGCAATGCCGACCTCACCCTGGACCCGGAAGACATCGAGGATCTGGCGCTGGCGCTGCGCAGCGAGCTGTATTCGCGCCGCTTCGGCGACGCGGTGCGGCTGGAGGTGGCCGACAACTGTCCCCGCGATCTCACCGATTACCTGCTCAAGCAGTTTGGTCTGGGTGAGTCGGATCTGTACGAAGTAAAGGGGCCGGTGAACCTGGAGCGGCTGTTCCGTATCGCCAACAAGGTAATCCGGCCGAGCCTGCAATATCCTCCGTTGGTGCCGGCGTTGCCGAAGTCGCTGCAGCACGCGGAGGACATGTTCCAGGTGATTGCACGCAAGGACGTACTGCTGCTGCATCCTTTCGAGTCGTTCGCGCCCGTGGTCGATCTGCTGCGTCAGGCGGCGAAGGACCCGCAGGTGCTGGCAATCAAGCAGACGCTGTACCGCACCAACGCCAACTCCGAGTTCGTCGATGCGCTGGTCGATGCCGCCCGTGCGGGCAAGGAAGTGACGGCGGTAGTCGAGCTGCGGGCGCGCTTCGACGAGGAGTCGAACCTCACCCTGGCATCGCGGCTGCAGCAGGCCGGCGCCATGGTGATTTACGGCGTGGTGGGCATCAAGACGCACGCCAAGCTGATGCTGATCCAGCGCCGTGAGGGCGATCAGCTGGTGCGCTATGCACACCTCGGTACCGGCAACTACCACACCGGCAACGCGCGCGTTTACACGGATTACAGCCTGCTCACCGCCGACGAGGAGTTGTGCGGCGATGTGCACAAGCTGTTCAGCCAGCTCACCGGCATGGGCACGGAACTGCACATGAAGAAGCTCCTGCATGCGCCGTTCACCCTGAAGAAGGCGCTGCTGGAGTTGATTGCCAGCGAAACCGCCCACGCTGCTGCAGGCAGGCCGGCGCAAATCATCATCAAGGTCAATTCGCTGACCGAGCCTGAAGTGATCCGCGCACTGTACCGGGCCAGCATCGCCGGGGTGCAGGTGGACCTGATCGTGCGTGGCATCTGCAGCCTGCGCCCCGGCGTGCCGGGCGTGTCGGAGAACATCCGCGTGCGCTCGATCATCGGCCGCTTCCTGGAACACAGCCGGGCCTACTGGTTTGCCAATGACGGCGCGCCCCGACTGTACCTGTCCAGTGCCGATCTGATGGAGCGCAACCTGGGTCGACGGGTGGAAACCGCGTTCCCGATCGAACGCAAGACGATGCAGAAGCGCATCGTCGGCACGCTGCAGAGCTATCTGGCCGACAACACCGGCGCCTCGTTGCTCCAGCCCGACGGCCGCTACCTGCATCCGGAACGCGCTGAAGGAGAGCGGGCTCGCGATGCACAGGCTGAGCTGCTCGAAAAACTGGGTGGGAGCGGCACGCGGCGGTCACCCTGAGCCGGACACGCGGCAGGCTGCGCGGACGAATGCCAACAAAAAAGCCGGTGACTTGCGTCCCCGGCTACTTGTACTCGGTTGGCGGAGGCGTTGGGGACGGCTGCAAGGGGGAAATTCACATGCGAGCGACTCATGGGGCCTGGGTCGTGGCTTTCCTCGCCGTACCAGGTGGGATGCATGCTCGCGACATCCACGTTTCTCGGGGCGAGGTCACAATCGCGTTTACCATGATCTCGACCCCCTTGAGGTCGTGGCGGTGGAAGGTCGGCGACATGGCCTAATCACGTCGACGACCGCTCGATTTATCGCAATCAACCAGCCGTGGCGGTCGGCGTGATGGGCCGCACCTTGGCGCGGAAACGCCGCTGTGCCTGCCACATGTCGTAGTTGCTCTGCATGGCGTACCAGCTTCCCGGCGTGGTGTTCAGCGCCTTGGACAGGCGCAGATCCATGTCGGGGCTGATGCCGGCCGCGCCGTTCAATACGCGCGACAGCGCGACCCGGGTCACCCCCAGCCGTGCGGCGGCATTGGTGACGGTGATGCCGTCCAGCCACTCGCGCAGCACTTCACCGGGGTGCGGGGGGTTGTGCATGGTGGTCATGGTGTTGTCCTCAGTGATAGTCCTGGTAATCGACCAGCACGGCGTCGCCGTTCTCGAACGCGAAGGTCAACCGCCAGTGACTGTCCACCCAGACGGCCCAGTGGTCGACGAGCTTGCCTTTCAGCGGGTGCAGTCGCCAGCCGGGTGCGTTCATGTCTTGCGGGCCGCTGGCCGTGTTCAGCCGACCCAGTTGCAGCCGGAGGCGCTTGCCGTGCTTGGCTTGTATGCCCGATGCCTTGCCGGTACGGAAGAAAGTTTCAATACCCTTGTGCCGGAAGGATCGAATCATGTGTATAGCGTAGCGTTACACGTTATTGAGTGCAAGTGGAAGGTGATGGACGATTCAGCCCACCTTGCGCTTGGTCGGCAACACGTCGGCACCGGCGCGCAGGGCATCGGGTAGCCCGCCCAAGCCTGCATCATCTTGCGGCGCTCCGGCATGTGCTCGGCATGGTTGCAGGTCGCGCACACCTTGACCCGTTTCGTCCCGGGCTTGATGCCGCGGATGCTCGTATGGGACAGGGCCATGGTGGGCGTGAGTAACCCGTGGATGGAAACAGCAGTTATCCCCACTTCCACCCCCGGCGTGGACTGGAAGCCGATGGATTACTTCAGGTCTCATCGGTGCGTTCAAGCCAAGAAAAACCCCGCCTTGTGGCGGGGTTCTGGACTTTTCTGGATGGCACTGGATAGTCACGTGGTGGAGCGGATGGGGATCGAACCCACGACCTTCGCATTGCGAACGCGACGCTCTCCCAGCTGAGCTACCGCCCCACGTAAGCGGCGAATATTAGCAGCGTGCCGGGACTTCGCCAAGGACTTTTGACGGACATTCAGGCAGGCAGCAGGGCGGGCAGGTCGTCATGCAGTACGTCGCGCCGCCATCCGTCGAGGAAGTCGGGCCACTGGGCGGTGACCACATATTCCTCCAGCACCTTGCGTGGGCAGAGCAGGCCGGAGGGCAGGTCGAGCTCAGCGGCGCGGCTGTCGACGAGCTGCTTCATCGCTGACAAGGCCTTTTTTGCTTCGCCTTGCGGATGGGCGGGAATGGCTGCGGTGCTGGCAAGTTCTTCGGCGTCGACGGCCGGGGCGAGCACGTCGAGCAGCTCGCTGCGCTGGGCGGCACGCAAGGCGCGCTGGCCGCGGCAGCGCTGTTCCAGGGCGTCCAGACTGGCGGGCGGCTGCTGGGCCAGACTCAGTGCCAGCGAGTCGTCGAGCAACCACGGGCGTGGCACGTCGAGGCGGCGGGCGCTGCGATCCCGCCACAGCAACAGCCGGCGCAGCAGCGCCTGTTGCGAAGCTGGCCACTCAGCGGCCGTGCGCAGCGCGCGCTGGGGCTGCGGATCGCCGTCGCGGTGGCAGGCACGTTGCTTCAGCCGTTCGCAGTCCTCCGCATGCCAGGCGCTGCGGTCGCGTTGCTGCAGGCGTTCGGCCAGTTGTTCGTGAATGGTTTTCAGGTACACGACGTCGAGCGCGGCGTAACTGCGTTGGGATGCGGTCAAGGGGCGCTGCAGCCAGTCCGAGCGGGTCTCCCCCTTGTCCACCTCCACCCCGGTCAGCTCGGCGACCAGGGCGCGGTAGCTGACGCCCAGGCCCATGCCGACAAACGCGGCGGCAATCTGGGTGTCGAACAACAGGTTCGGGCCATCCGGCAGCAAGGGTGCGAGGGTTTCCAGGTCTTCGCTGGCACTGTGCATGATGGTCAGCGCAGGGCCGCTGCCAAGTCGCGGTTGCAGGGCGTTGCCGATATCGAATGCGAGCGGATCGATCAGCGCGTAGCGCCCGTCGTATCCAAGTTGGAGCAGGGCCAGCTGCGGATAAAAGGTGTTGCGACGCATGAACTCCGTATCGATGCCGATGGCCGCATCGGCAGGCAGCGTTTCCAGCCAGGCCTGCAGTGTATCGGGGCGGTCGATCCAGTCGGCGGCAGGGGTTTCGGGCAGTGACATAGTTCTCCTTCAAAATGGCGCAGACGCGGATTGCCCTGTCGGCGGTTTGTGCCTATGGTGAGCAGCGCACGATAACAGGCCGTACCAAGGACGCCCATCCATGCCGAACAACACAACCCTGCGCCGTCAGCGCGCCCTCGGTGGTGCGCTCGGGGTGGTCGTGCTGGGATTCGCGCTGACCTATCACTTTTTTCCGAGGCTGTTCCATGTCGAGCCGGGCGAGGCACCGGTCCGGTCCATGTCGCTGGGCACGCCCCTGCCGGGCAGCGGACTTCAGCCGGAGCGGGTGTCGGCGTTCAGCGAGCTCAACGCGGGTCCGCCGCTGACGTTGGCACCGACGGCAGTGATCGCGGCGCGCAACAGCAGCAACGCCAGCCTGCCCGAACAGCTTAGCGCTGATCCGCCCGAAGTGCAGGCCCTGCTGGATCAGGCTGCCAAGGCATTGCACGCTGGTCGGTTGGTCGGCGATCCGAGCAGTGCGGCCGCGCTGTTCGAGCAGGCGTTGAAAGAAAAGCCCGACAGCCGTCGCGCCGCGCAAGGCATGTTCGACGTGCGGGCCCGCTTGGTGGCGGAGATTGACCAGGACATTGCGATGGGGGATGTCGATGCCGCGCAAGAGCTGCTGCGCGCGCTTCGTACCTTGCCCAACGCGGATGCTGAAGTGGCGCAGTTGGAAAAGAGCCTGAAGATCCTGGAACAGGTACGCCCAATGCTGGCCGAGGCAGCCCGTCTGCTGCAGCAAGGCAAGGCTGACCAGCCAGCCGGCGGCAGCGCGCTGGATATCTATCGCGAGGTGCAACGGCTGGATCCGCAAAATGCGGTGGCCGAGCAGGGCATCTTCCGGGTGCAGCGGGCTGTGCTCGATCGCGCACTGGCCGCCGTGGCGCAGAGTGACTTCGCAGGCGCCGACAGCGAGCTGGCCAAGGCGCGGGCGATCAGACCCGGTTCGCAGCAGATGCGCGATGTGCGTCAGCGCATCGACGGCATGCGCAAGCAGCGGGCGACTGGCGTGCTGGCCCAGGCACACTCGGCGCTGGATGCTGGAAACTTGACGTTGGCAACGAAATTGGCCGAACAGGCTCGGGTGATTTCGCCGGATTTGGCCGCGCTCCCGGCGTTCGACGAGCAGCTGACCAATGCGCGACTTTATGCCAGCCACAAGCCCGGCGATGTCTTCAGTGATCGCTATGTGGACCTTCCCGGCAAGTCCCCCGCCATGGTGGTGATTCCCACCGGCAGTTTCCAGATGGGCGCACCGGCCAGCGACGCGGACCGGATTGCCGCGGCGCAGCCGCAGCACCTGGTCACGATCAGCTCCGGATTCGCGATGTCGCGCACGGCAGTGACCGTGGCGGAGTTTCGCGAGTTCGTCCGCGCCAGTGGCTATGTGCCCGATTCGGTGAAGTTGGGTGGCGCCAGCGTGTACGACGAACGCAGCGGCGCGATGCGCGATGAAAGTTCCGCGACGTGGCAGGACGACTACGCCGGTCGCCGCGCCGATGGCAAGCTGCCGGTGGTCAACGTGTCGTGGAATGATGCCCACGCGTATACCGAATGGCTCAGCCAGCGCACCGGCAAGGCTTATCGACTGCCGAGCGAGGCAGAATTCGAGTATGCATTGCGCGGCGGAACCACCACCCGCTATTGGTGGGGTGACGACGCACCCAGGTCCCAGGTCGAGAACGTCACCGGTTCAGGGGATCGCTCGCGCAGCGGGCGGCGTTGGAGTCATGCGTTCGCCGGGTATCGCGATGGCTACTGGGGTCCCGCCCCGGTGATGAGCTTCGCCGCCAACCCGTTTGGCCTGTACGACATCAACGGCAACGTTTCGGAATGGGTAATGGACTGCTGGCACGACAGTTACCTGCGCGCGCCCACCGATGGCAGCGCGTGGGTCAACCCCGGCTGTCCCACCCATGTGGTGCGCGGCGGCTCCTGGGGCAGCTCGCCCGAGCAGGTGGACTCCGCGTACCGCCAGGGGGTCGCTGGCAACGTGCGCAGTGGCCGTGTCGGGTTCCGCGTGGCGCGGGAGCTCTAAGGGACCGAGGGAGCGCAGGCGCACCGCAAGGACGGTCCGTGGCCGCCGCGTCGCCGTTCTGGCAGCGGGCCGCAAATCATGAAAAACCCCACGCAAGGCGGGGTCCTGCAATGCACTCGGTACGGTATCCAGTGCTGCCTCGCTCCAGTCTGTCGGGTTCACCTCGGGCAACTTGCGTAGCATTCGGTGTGCAGTATCCGGGGACATCCCAGATCGGCCTGCGATGACCCGCAAGGACTCCTCTTCGGGCAATCCCCTGGCCCTCGGTGCGTCACTGCGGCCATGTACTGCCAAGCTGCATCCCTTCTCTGTTCGGGGTGCATTTCCAGCGCACGCTCCGCGCAGTTCACCAGCTTGGACGCCAGCACAGCTCCTGTGCGTGCCATGGGCAATACGCGAGCCGGGATGGTCTTCCGTTGTGCCCTGCTGTACGCCTTCAGCCGATGGTGTCCATCGAGTACGAACGGCACGCCGTCCACCTCCGCAACCAGCACCGGCTCAAGCTTGATGCCGTGGGCTGACTCAAGGGCAAGTCGCATGGTTCCGATGTGTTCCTCGCTGCGCCTCTCGACCCTTGTTCGATCCCTGAAAGGCACCATTCGGGCCTCGCGGGGCTGGAAAGTGTCATCAGTCTTCAGCGCATCAAGTGGCAGGTGTCGCACCTCGGCGACCTGGAGCCGCTGAAGTTCTGTGTCAACGTACATGGGTCTGCGCCTTCACTTCCGGGTGTGTGTGAATCAGGTACTTCACTACGTCGGCGTTTCCGGTATCCCTGCGCAGGAAACTCTCCAGCTTGCGCTGGAAGCTTTTCAGGCAATCAAAGGTGGGCACGTCAAAGGCGATGGTGCGGATGTTCAGCGGCTCGCTCAGAGCAATGGCTGCGGCGAGTGCTGCGGGATCAAAGTCGATCATGCGTCGGTCTCTCTCTTGGCTGTGGGCGGCCGTGCCGCATGTGTGGGTGGTGCTGGTGATGGGGTATGCCCGACTGATGGGCACTCGGAGGCGCCGGGGGCCGCGTGGGCTACCTCGGGTGTCGGTGGGGTCGATGGGGCTTTCCTCCTACGTTCGTGGTTATATCCACCGGGGTGGATCAGGCCGGGGCGGCGTGACCTTCCTCCTACGTTTCGCCTTGTACTCGTCGCACTACGGCGAGGGCGGAGCTGGTTAGGCTCTACTCCTAAGTTAGCGCTTAAACCCGTCAAGTTCCGAGGACGGCCCCGTTGCGCCAGCTCGCATGGTCCAGGCTCTGGCTTAGGGCAAGGGCAACGCCTCAGGCCCGTCGTGGCGCCAGTGGGGTGGGCCTTTCCCGCCAACTACCGAGTCGTGTCGAGCTAGATCGATCAGAAGGGAGCGCACTGCTAGCGCGTCCCGGGTGTTGCCGCTCGCGGAGCCGCTCGTAGCCGACCAATCTTGGGTGCGTCAGCGAGCAAGCCTAAGCGTTTCGATTGCTTAGGTACACCGACGTAGCGCTTGCAGACAGCCTAGTCCGAGCATACGGTACAAAGTGCGACCACAGTGCCCGGGGGGTCTTCATGGCTTACCAAGCCGTTAGAAACGCGTTTGTCAGTGTTGTAATCACGCTAACGTTGTCTGGTTGCTCGTTTGTGGCAGCGAGACGCGGCCTCAACGAAATGAATGCCGGGAACTGCAAAGCTGCAGTGGATATCATGCTTCCGGCGGCCAAGGCTGGATACGGTAATTCGCTAAATAATCTTGGCGTAATATGGGAGCACGGATGCCCCGAGGCAGGGATGGAGGTGGATTACTCAAAGGCATATGGAAACTTCCTTCTCGCCGCCAAAACAGGCCTTCCAATCGCATTTTCTAACGCCGCCATGCTCGCGGAGGGTGGATTCCCGGGGAGTCCACCGGACATTGACACAGCGGTAAAGCTATATGCAATGGGAGCGCGCTACGGCGATCCTGCATCAATTAGCGCATTGAGTCGACTTGGACGGCCTGTTCCAATCGCTGATCTAAAGGAACAGGCCCTCAAGGCGAGGCACGAAAAGCAGATGGAAATAGCATTGCTAGCTGCCGGTGTCGCCGCCGCTTCCGATGGTGTGCTCAGCGCCCCGGCCGTTCCGATTCCCGCGCCCACTGTTCCGGTTGCAACACCTGACTACTCGGTTAGGGCGTTCTGGACCGGGCGCCAAGAGCGGGTGACGACGGTCACATACAAAGCGGCGTGGAATTGCGAATTCAATTACAATGGTCAGACTTTCTGGCGCATCTTTGAGAACGTCTGCCCATCGAGCATACAGGTCCAGTGATGGTAACGTTCCTTGCGATCTGGGGCGCGGTTCTGTCTTCGGCTCTAGGCGGATTCGAGGTTATGAAGTTTGTTTACCGTGCCAAATTGCGGGTAGAGGTTGGTACCGGTTTTATTACTGTGATGCCCGGGGTAGGTATCGATCACACTGAACGCATGTCATTCTGTGTATCCAACGTGGGCAGCGAAGCCACAACGCTAACGAATATAACCTTTCGCGCCTTTGAAAAGGCGCGGGGCTGGAAGCGCTGGAAGAGACCGTCGAGGCAAGGGATCATAACGGTGCGCCAGATCCCAGCGCGTCTGGAGCCCGGTAGCATATGGAGTGAAATGGTTCCGCAAGAATCCATGCGAGAGTTCGCGGCGAACTTCGCGGAATGTGTGATCTGCTTTCATCACTCAATGGCGCGCCAGCCGGTTGCAGCATCCTTGACCTTTTCCGGGCAAATCGACGCGGAACTACCCACTTGAGCTAAAAATCTTTCACAGGTCGCTTTTAACGGGCGTCCCTTCAATTGACTTGGATCATAAGTCCTGACGTCTCAGTGGCACTGTTGTAGTGAATGACGTGGTGTGTTCTTGTGCACCGGGGTGACTGTGAGTGGTCGGAAAAACGACAGATCAAATCGGACAAGCAGGAATCGTGCGTGGGCCTTTAGGTCATGCCTTGCGCCTGAACGCCACAACTTTCGCATTTGTACGCAAGCCATCCAGATAGTCGGCCTATGTCTGCATCATGCGTGTGCGTTCCTCCAGGTACTGCGCCGCGTGTGTGTACGCCGCACGCACCTTGTTCGACTCCGCGTGTGCCGCCAGCTGCCGCTCGATGGCATCGGCGTTCCATCCCATCTCATTCAAGCGTGTGGCTGCCATGCTGCGGAAGCCGTGCCCGGTCATCTCGTCTCTTGCAAACCCCAGCCGCCGCAGCGCCTGATTGACGGTGTTCTCGCTCATCGCCTTGCCGCTGCTGTCGATGGCAGGGAAGACCAGCACGCCGCTACCGGTCAGCGGGTGAATGTCGCGCAGTACCTCGACCGCCTGCGCAGACAGCGGGACAACGTGCGCCGCCTTCATCTTCATGCGGGCCGCGGGGATGCGCCAGATACCGCAGTCTAGATCGAACTCTGACCATTCCGCCTTGCGTAGCTCGCCGGGCCTGACGAAGGTCAGCGGGGCCAGCTTCAAGGCAGTGAGCGTGGTCAGCCGTCCAGTGAACCGATCAATTGCCCGCAGCAACTCACCGATCTTCACAGGGTCGGTCAGGGCGGCACGATGGGTTGGGGTGGGTGTGGTGAACAAGCCCCGCAGCGGCGCGATGGGGTCGGCGTCAGCCTTCCCCTCCAGTACTGCCCAGCGAAAGACTTGCCCAGCGGTTATCTTCACCCTGCTGGCAGTCTCCAGCTTCCCGCTTTCTTCAATGGGCCGCAGGGTGTCGCGCAGTTCCCGCGCCGTGACCTCGGCAATCGGCCAGGCACCAATGAAGGGATACAAGTACGACTCCAACCTCCAACGGTCTTTTGCCAGCGTGCTCGCGGCAGTGTCTCCGCTGGCCTCTCGCCTCGTCAGCCACTGACGGGCGACTGCCTCGAATGTGTCTGCAGAGAGGGCGGCTGCTACCGCCGCCGCAATCTTCTCCGCAGCGCGTACCTCGCTGGGGTCGGTGCCGTTCGCCAGCAGCCTGCGGGCATCCTCTCGACGTTGCCGGGCATCAGCAAGAGTTACGGTCGGGTACACGCCTAGCGCCAGCGTCTTGCGCTTGCCACCGTGCCGGTAGTCCATCCGCCAGTACCGCCCGTTGTCCGACTTGATCAGCAGGTACATGCCGCCACCGTCTGTCAGCTTGCGGGCCTTGTCGGCGGGCTTCGCTTTGCGGATGCCGGTGTCTGTGAGCATTGACGGTATCTGGCGGCGCTCAGGGTGCAGAGCGGGGCGATTCTGGGCGCGTTGGCAGCGGCCCTTGGTCGCCATCCTACACAAGTACCGTCAAAAGTACCGTCAGATACCGTCAGCTTCCCTGCGATTCGATGAGACTGCTTGCTACACGTCAGGCATGAAAAAGCCCGCTGTTATGCGGGCTTCGGGTGTTTCACGGGGCTCGGTGGTGTTGCCTGAAACCCTCAATTGGTACCGGTGAGAGGACTCGAACCTCCACGACATCGCTGCCAGCGGATTTTGAGTCCGCCGCGTCTACCATTCCGCCACACCGGCATGTGTGAGCGGGGAATTATGCCGTGTTCAGTGGACGCGGTCGAGCCCCAATTGCCGCACGTCGCGACCGTACCAGCGATCTTCGGGCAGCGGCTGGAACACCGAGCAGCGCATCATCGGGCCGGAATACACGTGCAGGCTGACGGTGACGGCGCTGTCGCTGGGGTTGCGGATGCTGTGGTATTCGTGCGGCGGGATCAGGCTGCCGGCGGAGCCTGCACCGGCCTGGATCGAGCCAACCGGCTGGAAGCAGTAGCGCTGGCCGTCGTTTTCCAGCAGTTCGTATTGCACGATTTCCAGGGCACCATGCCAGACGCCCTCGACGCACCACATGCCGTCGTGGTCATGGATCGGGGTTCCCTGGCCGGGGCCCCAGGTCATCGCCACCACGCAGTAGCCGTGTTCCTGGCTGCGATACAACTCGCGGCGCGCGTAATGGTCGGGGTTGGCCTCGAAGACGCAGTCGGGCAGGGTCACCATGTTGTCCCGGATCAGCTTGCACAGGCTGTTGCGCAGCTTGTCGGTCAGCTCGGGAGTGGTCGGCTTGGCCATGGCGGCGTCGATCGCGTCGATCAGGGTGCGGCTGCCGGGGAAATCCATGGTGAGCATGTTTGTCTCGGTCGAGTGCGGGGCAGGGCTTATCTTACCAGCGCCCGTTTCACGCGGACCCCAGTCTGTTCAGGAAGCCACCGATTGCAGGACTGTAATTCGCGATGTCGACCAGGAACGCATCGTGGCCCTGGGGAGAATCCAGCGCCACGAACTCCACTGTCGCGCCAGCGGCCTCAAGGCCTTCCGCGATCTGCTCCTGCTGCTGCATCGGGAACAGGATGTCGGTGCTGACGCCAATGACCATGGCCTGTTCGATACGAATCTGCTTGAGTCCTTCGAGCACGCTGCCGTGACCGTATTCGGCGATATCGAACCAGTCGCTGGCTCGCGACAGGTACAGGTAACAGTTCGGGTCGAAGTGACGCACGAAGCGGCGCGCGTGGCCTTCCAGGTAGGATTCGACCTGGAATTCGCGGCCAAACGGTTCATCTTCGCGCTGCTCGGGGTCCAGCCGGATGCGGGCAAAGCGGCCATTCCATTCCATCGCGGAGCGGTAGGTGATCACGCCGAGCTTGCGCGCAATGCTCATGCCGATGTCCGGGTAGTTGGCGTCGTCGTATCGTCCCTCGTTCCAATTCGGATCGAGCCGGATCGCCTCGCGCTGCAGCGAGCGGATTGCGATGGCGAACGGTTGCGCCTGCGGCGCGGTGTCCACGCTGATGTGCGCCCGGACGCTGCCCGGGTGCAGCACCATGTAGGCCAGCGCGCTCATGCCGCCCATCGAGCAGCCGATCAGGCAGGCCAGGCGGGTGATGCCGAGGGCGCTGACGACGGCGTGCGCCGCGTTGGCGACATCCTCCAGCGCCAGATCGGGAAACTCCAGCCGGTAGGGCTCGCCGGTGGCCGGGTCGATCGAGGCGGGGCCCGCCGAGCCCTTGTCGCTGCCCAGCGAGTTCACGCAGATCACGAACCAGCGCGTGGTGTCGATGGCCTTGCCGGGGCCAGCCATGTCCTCCCACCAGCCTGGCGTGGGATCTTCCTGGCTCGACGTCATGTGTGCGCTGGGCGACAGGCCGGTGAGCACCAGCACGGCATTGTCGGCCGCGGCGTTCAAGGTGCCCCAGGTTTCGTAGGCCACTTGCGCGCCGTGAAGCTCGCCACCGCGCTTCATCGGGAACGGCGAAGGCAGGGCCAGGTAACGGCGCGCGTCACCCACGGTCAATGGACCTTGTCGATGGTGATCTTGACGGGCGTCGAGCGGTCCACTGCCACCACGCCCGCATCGCCTTCCAGATCGCCGGGCTGGGCCACCGCTTGGCCGCTGCGGCTGATGCGCGCGCCGACGAAGACGCGTTGGGCCGAGGACAGCTTCGACGCCGGTGTCATCGCCATGGCGTCGGTCAGCGCGACGGTGGTGGGTAGCGTGGCGGGGTCAAGGCGAACCACGGCCAGCGGCATCGGCGGGCCGTCCGGTGCGCGGGCGTAGACGAACAGCGCGTCGCCTGCCTGCAGCTTGCTCTTCAGGGCCGGCGCCAGTGCGACCTCGACCGTCAGGGCCGCGCTCGGCGCCTGGTTTTGCGCGCTGCTGGATGCCGCCGCCGGTGCGCCACCGGCGCGGGCCTCGGCCACGGCAATTTGCTGGGCCACCGCCACGGCGACTTGTGAACCGGGCTCCAACTGCGGCTGCAACAGGCGCCAGGTGCTGGCCGCGCCAGCGTAATCGCCGCGCTGGAAATTGCTGATGCCAAGCAGCCACAGGCCACGCTGACTGTCGGGGTGCAATTGCACGGCGCGCTTGAGCAGCTCCAGCGCGCGACCCTCGATAAGATGATCATCGCGGGCTATCGAATCGCTTTCGGCCCAGCCGACCATCGCTTCGGCGTTGTTCGGGGCGAGCCGGAGTACCTGGCCGAACGCGTCACGCGCCACGGCTGGCTGGCGCAGCATGCTGCTGGTCTGTGCCATCAGCATCCAGCCCTGCAAATCGTCAGGCTGCTGTTGCAGGTGGGTGCGCAGCTCGGCGAGCGCCTGCTCCATGCTGAGCAGCGCCGATGCCTGCTGACTGACGCCGTTGAGCGCCGCCGGCGTGCCCACGAGCAAGTAGATGGCGCCGGTGCCGAGCGGCAAGACCAGGGCAACCAACAGGGCCGTGGCGAACACGCCGCGCGGGCTGCCGGACTGACGGCCACGGCGCAACAGCGGCAGCAAAAGCACCGCCAACGCCACAGCAACCATCGCTGCAGCGACTATCAGAAAAACAGTCTTCACCAGTCGTCCCCGGGATCAATGGTTGGTCCGGCGGCGCCGCGGCCACCTCGGCTGCGCCGCCGGATCGCCACCAGCACCACGCCGGCGCCGCCTAGCAGGATCAGCAGCGGGCCGAACCAGAGCAGCGCCGTGCCTGCGGTAAGTGGCGGGTCGTACAACACAAACTCGGAATAGCGGGCGACCAGGTATTGCTTGATCTCCGCGTCACTCTTGCCCGCTTGCATCATGCGGAAGATCTGCTTGCGCAGATCCCGTGCGATGGGTGCGTTGGAGTCGGCGAGGGTCTCGTTCTGGCACATCGGGCAGCGCAGCTCGTGCGTCAGCTTCTGGAAGCGCAGTTCCTGCGCGTGGCTTTCGAACGGCAGGGGCTCGATCGCCTGTGCGTGGGCCAGGCCGCCGAGTGCCAGCATGGCGATGAGCAGCATCCGCAGCAGGGAGTTGGCGCGGAGCCGGTTCATTACGGTGTCTCCTTCAGCATCGCCGCGATCGCCGGCTTGAGTTGCCGTTCCATCACTTCGGGCGTGACCGGACCGATGTGCTTGAAGCGGATCACGCCCTTGGCGTCGACCAGAAAGCTTTCCGGTGCGCCATACACGCCGAAGTCGATCGCGGTCTGGCCGGGCAGGTCGGCAATTACCAGGGCGTACGGATCGCCGTGACGGTCCAGCCAGTTTTTGGCGTCATCGGGTTCGTCCTTGTAGTTGTAGCCGATCAGTGCGACGCCCAGTGTCGGCGCTTCGCGTGTCCACACTGGATGTTCCACGCCGCACTCGATGCACCAGCTGGCGAACACGTTGAGCAGGTACGGCTTGCCCAGCAGGTCGGCCTTGCTGACCTGCTGGTCGGGTTCGTACAACTTGGGCAGGTCGAATGGCGGTGCCGGCTTGTCCAGCAGCGGTGTCGGAATGGCGTTCGGGTCGTGCTGGGTGTTCCACCAGATGCCGAAGCCGAACAGGCCCACCAGCAGCATGAAACCGACGAAGGGCCACAGCCGGCTCATGCGCGATTCTCCTGCGTGCGTAGCGGCACGGAGGCTGGTGCATCGGCGTCCGCGTCGACGCGCTGCTTGAGCCGGAAGCGCCTGTCACCGGCGCAGACCAGCCCACCCAGCACCATCAGCAGGCCACCGCCCCAGATCCAGCGGATGAACGGTTTGTAGTAAAGCCGCAGTGCCCACGCGCCTTCGACGTCCTTGGGGTCCATCGGTTCGCCCAGCGCGACGTAGAGATCACGGGTGACGCCAGCGTCCACCGCCGACTCGGTCTGCACCTGGCCACGCAGGTACGTGCGCTTCTGCGGATGCATCACGGCGATTTCCTTGCCGTCGCGGGTGACCGTGACCACGCCCTGGTCGGCCTTCCAGTTGGGGCCGTCGACCCGATGCACGCCGTCGAAGCGGAAATCGTAGCTGCCAATGTGCTGGCTCTCGCCCGGCGTCATGCGCACGTCCCGCGTCACGCTGAGCGATTCGGACAGGAGTACGCCCGCCACGAAAACCGCCACGCCCATGTGCGCCAGCAACATGCCGGCCATTTCGGCCGGGTAGCGGCGGCCGCGAGGCGCTTCGCGCCAGCGCTTGTAGGCATATAGCAGCACGCCGACGGCGATCCACACCGAAGCCGCAACGCCCAGGGTGGCCTTGAGGTGGCCGTCGACGAAGAACGCGGCGATGATGGCGCAGGCCAGTGCGGCAATGAGCACGCGCAGCAGCAGGCTTTTCAGCAAACCCGGGTCGCCCTTGCCCCAGCGCAGGAACGGACCAAACGGCATCAGCAGCACGATCGGCAGCATCAGCAGCGGGAACAGGAAGCCGAAATAGGGCGGCCCGACCGAGATCCGCCCCAGGTTCAGTGCGTCACCGATCAGCGGGAACAAGGTGCCCAGCAACACCATGGCGGCGGCCACGGCAAACATCAGGTTGCCGATCACCAGGGCGGTTTCCCGCGACAGCACGTTGAAGCGCTTGCCGCCAAGCACCTTCGGCGCGCGCAATGCGTACAACAGCAGCGAGCCACCCACCACGATGGTCAGGAAGGCGAGGATGAACACGCCGCGGCGCGGATCGGATGCAAACGCGTGCACCGAGGTGAGCACGCCCGAACGCACCAGGAAGGTGCCGAGCAGGCTGAGCGAAAACGCGAAGATCGACAGCAGGATGGTCCAGGCGCGCAGCGAGCCGCGCTTCTCGGTCACCGCCTGCGCGTGGATCAAGGCAGCGCCGATCAGCCACGGCATGAAGCTGGCGTTTTCCACCGGGTCCCAGAACCACCAGCCACCCCAGCCCAGTTCCGCATACGCCCACCAGCTGCCCGCGACGATGCCAAAGGTAAGAAAGGCCCAGGCGACGTTGGTCCATGGCCGCGCCCAGCGGACCCATGCCTGCTCCAGTTCGCCACCGAGCAGGGCGGCGATCGAAAACGCGAACGCGACCGAGAAGCCCACATAGCCCATGTACAACATCGGCGGGTGGAAGGTCATGCCCGGGTCCTGCAGCACCGGGTTCAGGTCGGCGCCGTCACCCGGCATCGGCAGCAGCCGGCTGAACGGATTCGAGGTGAAGATGATGAAGGCCAGGAATCCCACGGCCACGAAGCCCATCACCGCCAGCACACGCGATGCGAATACCTCGGGCAGCTTGTGGCTGAGAGCCGCCAGCGCCACGGTCCACACGTTGAGGATCAGGATCCACAGCAGCAGCGAACCTTCGTGTGCGCCCCACACCGCGGCGATGCGGTAATACCAGGGCAGTGCGAGGTTCGAGTTGTCGGCGACATATTGCACCGAGAAGTCAAAACGCAGGAACGCCCAGGCCAGGATGCCGAATGCGAGGGCCACGAAGACTGCCTGGCCGGCTGCTGCAGGGCGTGCCACCGCCATCAGTGCACGATTGCCGCGCCATGCGCCGATCAGGGGCAGGATGCTTTGTGCCAGTGCCAGCAGCAGGGCAAGAATCAGCGCCAGCTGGCCAAGTTCGGGAGTCATGGCTGGGTCCGGGAAACGGGGGATGGCGATCCGGGATCGTTGTGGTGCGGCGGGAGTGGCACGATCCGGCTGTTGCCTCGAACAAGGTGATCTGACACGGAGTTAGCCACCCTTGTTCCCCACTGCATTGTCCGCGCTTGCAGCCTCGTCAATTTTCTTGCCCTCATGCGCCGTCGCCATGGCGTCTTTCAGTTCCTTCGGCATGTAGGTCTCGTCGTGCTTGGCCAGCACTTCGGTGGCCACGAACCGGGCGCCGTCCATGTGGCCGGTGGCGATCACCGACTGGTTGTCGCGGAACAGGTCCGGTAGGATGCCGGTGTACTCCACCGGCATGGCACCCCCGGCGTCGACCACGGTGAAGGTCACCTTGAGCGAGTCGCTGGAGCGCTGGATCGAGCCGGACTGGACCATGCCGCCGAGGCGGAAGGTCGAGTAGCCGCTTGCCTCACCCGACTGCACCTGGCTTGGCGTCAGCAGGTAGTTCATGTTGTTTTGCAATGCCAACACCACCAGCGCGGTGGCCACCGCCGTGGCGGCGAGAATCGACACCACGATGGTGAGTCGGCGTTTGCGTGTGGGATTCATGGGCATGGCAATCAGTCACCCTGGCCGGACGGCGTTGGAGTAGGCATGGATTGGCGTTCCTGTCGTGCACTTTGACGCGCCAGCCGCGCGCGGAGTTCCGTCAGCACCCGGCGGCGGCGCAGGCGCGGCGCCACAAAGTCGGCGATCAACACCAGGAAAAACAATGCATAGGCGGGCCAGACGTAAGCTGCGTAACCGCCCATGGCGAGGAATTGGTACAGGGCGTTCATCGGTTCGCCTCGCTTTCGGCGATCTTGCGCACCCAGTCCTTGCCACCCTCCAGATCCAGCAGGTCGGTTCGCACGCGCCGGAACAGGCTGGCGATGTAATAGAACTTGGTCGCCAGGGTCATGATCAGCAACGGCCACAACATGTCGGCCGACATCTTGGACGGTCCGAAGACATTGACCGTGCTGCCCTGGTGCAGGGTGTTCCACCAGTGCACCGAGAAATGCACGATGGGTACGTTGATGATGCCGATGATGGCGAGGAAGGCAGCCGCGCGCGCGCCCTGGCGGCGGTCCTCGAACGCGTGATACAGGCCGATCACACCCAGGAACAGGAACAACAGCACCAGTTCGGAGGTGAGCCGCGCATCCCAGGTCCACCACGTGCCCCACATCGGCTTGCCCCACAGCGAGCCGGTCGCCAGGGTGATGAAGGTGAAGGCTGCGCCGATCGGCGCCGATTCCATCGCCACGACCTCGGCCAGTTTGATCCGCCACACCAGCGCGATGAACGAGGCCACACCCATCACCGCATAGATGAACATGCTCATCCATGCGCTGGGCACGTGGATGAAGATGATGCGGTATGCGTCGCCCTGCTGATAGTCGGCCGGTGCCAGCACCAGGCCACCGTACAGGCCGATCGCGCCAAGCAGCAGGGCCAGCGTCACCATCCAGGGCTGCAGGGTGCCAGCGAAACGGTAGAACGTCGGTGGTGAACCGAGCTTGTGCAACCAGAGCGGAATCCAGTTAGCCATACCTGTCATGCATCCAGGGCGATTCGAAGGGCGGCGGCGCAGGCCAGCGGCGCCAGGACCACGGCCAACACCAGTGCGGCTGCCAGCCAGGCAACCGGCGCGAGCCATGGCAATCCCTGCTGGGCAGCCGCGACGGCACCGGCGGCGAAGATCACGGCCGGCACACACAGTGGCAGCAACATCAAGGCGAGCAGCATACCAGAGCGCCGCGTGCCGGCCGTCAGCGCCACCAGCACGGCGCCCAGCAGGCTGAGCAGCGGTGTGGCCAGCAGCAACGCCAGCAGCAGCACCGGAATGACCGTCCCGGGCAGGTGCAGCATGGCGGCCATCAGCGGTGCGATCACGATCAATGGCAGCGCCGTGGTGATCCAGTGGGCGAGAATCTTCATGCCCAGCATCAGTGCCAGCGGCTGCGGCGCCATGACCAGTTGTTCGAGCGAACCGTCCTGGATGTCGCTGGCAAACATCGCGTCCAGCGCCAGCAGCATGGCCAGCAGCACGGTGACCAGAATCACCCCGCCGGCGATCCGCTGCAGCAAGGTGTCTTCCGGCCCCAGCGCAAACGGAAACAGCATCGTGACGATCAGCGCGTACAGCACCGGCATGGCAATGTCGCCGCGCCGACGCCAGGCCAGCGTGAGGTCACGCCGCAGCATGGCGACGCAAGCCGTGGCGGTGCGCGAGTGGCTCATGCCGGCACACCTTGTCGCACGAGCTGGGCCTGGCATGCGGGCGCGGGGCGACGGCGATCAGTCATGCATGCGAATCCGTCGGGGTTCGCCGCCGTGGAAACTCACGGTGCCGTGACTGGTGACCATGGCCGCGCCGCCGTCGGCGGTGTGACGCTGCAGCAGATCGTTCACCAGCGCGATGCCGATGCGGTCGAGATTTGCGTACGGCTCGTCCAGCAGCCACAGTGCGCCGGGCAACAACATCAGGCGGGCCAGCGCGGCACGCTTTTTCTGTCCCGCGGAGAGGCGGCGTATGGGTTCGTCTTCGTACCCGCGCAAGCCGATCCGGGCCAGCACCGAAGCGGCGTCGTGTCCTGCGCGTGCGCCATGCAGGCCGGCTGCCACCTCCAGGTTTTCGCGTGCGCTGAGGTCGGCTTTCAGGCCGAGTTGGTGACCGAGGAACAGGATGTCGCCAGCGCAGTGGTCGCGCTGCAACGGTGCGCCACGCCAGTGCAAGATGCCGGTGCCGATGTGCAGCAGCCCCGCCAGCATGCGCAGCAACGTGGTTTTGCCGCTGCCGTTGTCGCCTTCCACCAGGGTCAGGTCGCCGGCGAACAACTGGAAGTCCAGCGGCGCGAACACCGGTTCGTCCTGGCGATAAAAACTCAGGGCCCGTGCTTCAAGCAGGGGCACGGCGGTACTGGCTGCAGTCATTGCCTCGATTGTCCGCAATGGCGAGGGTGCTTGTCCATGCGGCGTGCTGCCGCTGGGTCGCTCAGTCAAGTAGACGCAGCGAAGCCGCTGCGGTTCCCTCGGCGTACACATAGGCCAGTTGCCCATGCGACCGCGCCAGCTCGTCCAGCGTGTCGATATCCGGCCCGATCACGAACAGGCTGGGTTCGCTCCAGCCACTGGGTCCGACTCCGAGCGCCGGGCGAACGATGGTGCCGGGGCGGGCCTGCAGCGCGGCCAGCAAGTGCTGTTGGGCGGTCAGGTTTTCCGCGGCCGGGCGTCGGCGCGCCTGCGGGTTCCATGCCGTGATGAAGGCCCATGGGCGCGTGCCGACCAGCGCCAGTGCCTCAGCGGGCAAGGGCAGGTCCACCCGAATGGTGGCCCAGCTCACCGTATCGAGGCAGACGTGGTACGCGGTGGCGCGAAACGCCTCGAGCAGGGCCTCATCCATGACGCAGCGGTGGCAGTGGGGGCAGCGTCGACTGGACCAGCTGCGCGGCAGCAGCTATATCGATATCCGCAACGTTTGGCGTGTCGCGCAGCAGTTGCTCCAGCAGTTGATCCTGTGCCCGCCCACGTTCGAGCGCATAGGCGTATGGCAGGTGGGTAAACGTCACCAGCCGGTAACGGGCCATGTAGTGGCCCGGGATACGTGCAGCCAGCTTGGCGCCCAGGGCCCGCTTGGCCAGATAGTGCGGGTCGGCCACGGAATCGCGCATCTCGACGTAGTTTTCCAGCGCCATGGTGGCGATCGCGTCGGCGTCGGGCTGGCGGACCCGCTGGAACTCGGCAAACACGTCTGCGCTCTCGTGCGGCGACGCCGCGAGCAGGTCGGCCAGTACCACGGTGTCCTCGAAACCGCAGTTCATGCCCTGACCGTGAAATGGCACGATGGCGTGGGCGGCATCGCCGACCAGCAGCGCGCGCCCATCCAGATGCCAGCGGTCCAGGTACAGCGTCGACAAGGTTCCGACCGGGTTGTGATCGAAGTCATTGTTGAAGTCCGGAATCAGCGGCAACAGATCGGGGAACTGTTCGCTGAAGAACGTTCCGGCCGCCGCGCTGTCGGGCACGGTGGCGAAACTGGGTGCGTCACCCTGGCCGGGCAGGAACAGGGTGACGGTGAAGCTGCCCTCCGGATTGGGCAGTGCGATGCACATGTAGCCGCCACGCGGCCAGATGTGCAAGGCATTGGGTTCCAGCGCGAACTGGTCGCGGCCGCCGCTCTGCGCCAGCGCGGCCGCTGGCAACTCACCAGCAGGCGGAATTTCCAGTTCCTTGTAGCCATGGCCAAGCGACTCGATGCGCTCTCCGAGAGGCCCATGCGCGTTCATCGCGGCGCGCAGGGCCGAGCCAGCACCGTCGGCGCCGAGCAGCAGTCCGGCGTCGCATTCGCGTTTGCTTCCCGTCTCGTCGGCAAGCTGGATGCGTTGCCGTGCGAAGTCGGCGTCCACCAGCGACTGGCCGAAATGCAGGCGTACGCCGGCGCGCTCGGCGGCATCCAGCAGCAAAATATTCAACGCGCTGCGCGACACCGACCAGATCACTTCGCTGTCGTCCACGCCGTAGCGCTGCAGGCCGCTGTTGCCGCCGCGCTCGTGCACCATCCGTCCCCGCATCATCACGGCCAGCTTCAGCACATCCTCGGCAAGGCCCGCGTTGCGCAGGGCATGCAGCCCGCGTTCGGCCAGCGCGAGATTGATCGAGCGGCCACCCAAAAAGCCGGCAAACCGGGGATCAGGACGCTTTTCGAAAACCTCCACCGGAAACCCGCGTTGCGCCAGCCGCAGGGCCAACAGCGCGCCGACCAGGCCGCCGCCAATGAGGGTGATGGGTTGCTGCACCATGCTGCGATCCGACGATGGAATTCCCACACTGTTCCGCAAGCGGGTCCGGACTGCAAATGTCGACCGCTGCGGTCGGTGCGGTACAGCGGGAGAAGCGGCAAAAGCAAGGGCTGGCCCTCGCGGGCCAGCCCTTGCTGGTTACATACGGGTTACTGGCAGGTCACGCCAACGGCGTTGAACGCCGCCACCACGTCGCTGCGTGAGTAGCCGTAGTCGTCCGCTGCGGTTTCAACGCCACAGGCGCCAGAGTTGAAGCTGGTCGTGGCCGTCCAGTACATCGCGTTGGCGTGCGCGAAGACTTCGAACGCCTTTTTCGTGTTCCAGTTCGAACTCTTTGCCAGCGTGCAGAACGCCTTGTTGTAGACACCGCTGGAGTAGTGCACGTCCATCGAGCTGGTGAAGTTTGCCGCATTGTCGATCGATCGGCCGTCCAGCGTCGGTGTGCACATCCAGCGAAGCGCGGTGCCGTTCTTGATGATTTCGGCACCCACCAGCCAGTCGTTGTGACCGCGATCGAAGTACTCGGCCGCTTCGCCGGCCATGTCCGAGAACGCCTCGTTGATGCCGCCGGACTGGCCGGAATACTGCAGGCCGGAGTTCTGTTCGGTGAAGCCGTGGCTGACCTCGTGGCTGGTGACGTCGAGCGAGGTGAGCGGATAGAAGTAGCTGGCGCCGTCACCGAAGTTCATCGACGTGCCGTTCCAGAACGCATTCTCGTAGTTGCGGCCGTAGTGCACGTTCATCACCAGCGAGAAGCTCAGCGGCGGTGCGCCAAGCCAGGTGTTGTACATGTCGTGCACCACACTGCCGAAGTGGTGGGCGTCATTGATCGGCGAATAGGCACCGTTCACGCCGTCGCCGCTGCTGTTCGGGCAGGTGAAGCTCCACAGCGTGCCACGGCGCGTGCTGCCGGCCATGTTGTTGGTCGCCACGTCCGGATTCTGCATGTAGCAGGTCGAGCCGGACTGGGTCACGGCCAGTGAGGCGAAGTCGGTCCCATAGAAGTACTGACCGGTCTTCAGATTGCCGCCGGCGCCGGTGGCGAGGGCCGGAGTGCCAGTGGTACCACCGCCACCACCGCCCGGCTTGCCCTTGGTGGTGAGGCCTTCCCAGGACTGGATCACTTCGCCGGTATTGGCATCGATGATCGCCATCGGCCGCGTCGGGTTGCCGTTGCGATCGACGAAGAACGAAGTGAGGTAGGCGAGGCGGGCGCGGTTGCCCTCGGCGTAGATGTATAGATCACTCTTGGCGTTCTGGATGTCGCTATCCCGGATGCCATTGACGCCAATACCCAACGGCAGCAGCCCGGCGTGCTCGCGCAGGAGGGCGGTGGCACGGGCACCGCTGATGCCGGGCGCGACCGATTTGACGTCGCGGTCGATGCCCTGGGAAATGTTGCCGCTGACGCCGAGCACGTTGCCGCTGCGGTCGTGTTCGACTACCACGTGGCGGCCATACACGGGAACGCCACGGAAATTCTGTTGCTCACGGGTCTTCAATGTCCCGTGCGCGGTGTGTGCCTGCAGGCTCGGCGACAACGAGGCGTCAGCGTCCAGGCCGATGCGGTTGGCCAGTGCCGCGGGTGCAATCTTGCCCATCGACTGAGCCTGGACACGCGTCTGCGTGGCAGCGCTGGCGTCTGACATGACGGCCAAGCCGATCGCGCCCAACAGCGCAGCGGCAAGTGGTTTATGCATCATCAGTTTTCCCCTCTTCATGGTTTGGAACGACGCCCCGCGCCGCTTTGATCGGCCAGGCCACCGTGCGTTCCGACGCGCAGGATGTCCCCCCAGGACGGCGCAACCGGATTGCAGGAACTTACGCCTGAGGCCGTCGCCGGTCAATGCGACTTTTTCGGGGTCGACGCAAATCAGAAGCGGTTCAGACGCCTGGGGCCACACGGTCGGCGAAGGGCGGCCTCAGAAGCTCATGAAGTAGCCGCCATTCACTGGCAGGTTGGCGCCGGTGATGTAACCGGCGTCATCGGCAGCCAGGAAGGCCACGGCCCGGGCGATGTCTGCCGGCGAGCCGAGGCGGCCGACCGGAATCCCGGCGATGATCTGGGCGCGGATCTCGTCGGGAACCGCAGCGACCATTGGGGTGTCGCAATAGCCGGGCGACACGGTGTTGACTGTCACGCCCTTGCGCGCCGTTTCGCGCGCCAGCGCCATGCTGAAGCCGTGCACGCCGGCCTTGGCGGCGGAGTAGTTGGTCTGGCCGAATTGGCCGGTCTGGCCGTTGACCGAACTGATGTTGACGATCCGGCCGAAGCCACGTGCAGTCATGCCTTCCACCACGTTTCGGCACATGTTGAAGACGCCGTCGAGATTCACCTGCATCAGTTCGTGCCATTGCTGCGGTGTCATCTTGCGCAGGCTGGCGTCGCGGGTAATGCCTGCCGCATTGACCAGGATGTCGACGCTGCCGAACTGATCCTGCAGGCGCGTGACCAGTTGTTGGCAGCTGTCGAAATCGCTGACGTCGGCAGGCTCGAACGTGATGGCGTCGCCGAAGCTGGCGGTTTCCGTGCGAAAGGCAGCTACGCGGTTGGTGCGGGACGCCAGGTCCACCGCAATCACGCGGCGGCCGGCATCAGCCAGCTGGCGGCAGATTTCCGTGCCGAGACCGCCGATGCCGCCGGTAACCAGCGCAGTGCGGCGGGGACGAAGGCTTTGGCTCATGGGTTGGGTGTTCCTCGGGCAGGATCATTCCGCAGGGCAGCACAGGTTGTGCTGCAGCAAGCGGGTCAGTGATTGAACAGGCGGCGGGTCACGACGCGCCGCAGGAGCGGACCGGCTTCAGCCGCTCTTCTTGCCGCCACGGCCGCCGGAAGCCGGGGTCGGAACGACCTTGGCGGCAGTGTCCACGAGGCCGCGCTGGATTGCCTGGAACGCGGCCAGGTTGCGCTCGGTCAGGTCGTTGAGCGTGTTCCAGGGAGTCTGGCCCATCAGGTTGTTGAGCTGGCTGCGGAACTGGGTCTGCTGATCCAGAAACACCTGCAGGCTCCGCTCCAGGTAAGGTCCCATGAAGCCCTGCAACGAATCACCGTAAAAGCGGATGATCTGGCTGAGCAGTTGCGGCGACAGCATCGGCTGCCCCTTGTCCTCGTGCTCGGAGATGATTTGCAGCAGGACCGAGCGGGTCAGGTCATCGCCGCTCTTGGCATCGCGGACTTCGAAGTCCTCGTTGTCCAGGACCAGCTGTCGCACTTCCTCCAGCGTGATGTAACTGGAGATCTCCGTGTCATACAGACGACGGTTCGGATACTTCTTGATCGTGCGTTTTGTCTTTGCCATGCGGCAAACGCTAGCAGAATATATTGCGGCGCACCAGTCGGCGGGCGACAAATATGCTGCACCGGGTGGTTGCAGCAATCGCTTGGCGCGAGCGCAGCATCAGTGCCCCACGGCGCCACCGGTATTGCCGAATGGCGGTCGGGCGAACCACAGCAACGGGATCAAGGCCAGGAACATGACGCCGCAGGCAATGTAGACGTCATTGACCGCCAGGGTCAGCGCTTCGCGACCGATCAGGCGGTCGACCAGGCCCAGTCCCTGGGTGGACGAGAAGCCGGCGTGCTGCACCTGCTGCAGAAAGCCCGTCGCGGCCGGCGTGGCCTGGGTGATGTGCTCGGTCAGCATGGCGTGGTGGTAGTCGCCACGGTGTTCCCACAGAGTCACCGTCGCTGCGGTGGAAATGCTCGACCCCAGCGTGCGGCAGAAATTGGCCAGTCCGGACGCGCTGGCGACCTGATCCGCAGGCAGGCCGGACAGGTACATCTGGTTGAGTGGAATGAAGAAGCAGGCAATACCGATGCCCATGACAAAGCGCGGCAGCACCAGGGTGCCGAACGACGCCGAGCTGTCAAAGGTGGCAAACCAGAACGAGGTCACCGCGAAGACGATGAAGGCAAACGTCACCACCGCGCGCAGTTCCAGCCGCTGGATATTGGCGCCGATGATCGGCGCCATCACGAACGCCAGCACGCCAACCGGCGCGCTGGCCAGACCTGCCCAGGTCGCGGTGTAGTCCAGCGTGATCTGCAACCACAACGGAAACACCACGTTGATGCCGAAGAACGCCATCATGCCCAGCGACAGGGCGACCACGGCCACCGTGAAGTTGCGCCGCTTGAACAACGACAGGTCGATCACCGGGTGTTTGGCGTGGATCTCCCACACGATCAGGAACGTCAGGCAGACCAGCGCCACGATGCCCAGCGTGATGATCAGCGGGGAGGCAAACCAGTCGTTGTCCTTGCCGTTGTCGAGCATGAACTGCAGTGCGCCCACGCCGACAACCAGCAGGACCAGACCAACCACGTCGATCGGCATCTTGAAGGTCTTGGTCTCGCGCTTGTGCAGCAGTGTCCAGGTGATGACCGCCGCGAGCAGACCGACCGGTACGTTGATGTAGAAAATCCACGGCCACGAGAAATTGTCGGTCAGCCATCCGCCCAGGATCGGCCCGAAGATCGGCGCCACCACCACGGTCATCGCCCACAGCGCCAACGCAATCCCTTGTTTTGCCTTTGGATAGCTGGACAACAGCAGCGCCAGCGACAGCGCCACCATCGGGCCGGAGCCGGCGCCCTGCAGCAGGCGGAAGACGACCAGCGCAGGCATGCTGGTGGCCATCGCGCACAACATCGAGAACACCACAAACAGCATCACCGAAGAGACGAAGGTCCGCACTTCGCCGAAGCGGCGCGCCAGCCAGCCGGTCAGTGGCTGCATGATGGCGCTGGCCAAGGCATATGAACTGATCGTCCAGGTCCCTTCGCTGGGACTGACGCCCAGGCTCCCGGCGATGTGCGGCACCGACACGTTCACGATGGTCATGTCCAGCACCTCCATGAAGGTGCTCAACGCAACCGCCAGGGTCAGCAGGACCAGGGCGCCGCCCTGCAGTGGTTTGAGTGGTGTGGCGTCAGCGGGCGTGGCGACCATGGCCTGGGCTCAGCGGGCGGTGGCGGGCAGGTTGGCGCGAATGATCTGTTCGGCTTCCTCATCGGCCTGACTCGCCATCCGGTCGTATACGTCGGTCTGTGCCACGGGCGGCTGGATGGCCCGGGTAGCCAGCATCTCGCCGCGATCGTCGGTGATGTCGATGGTGGTCTTGCTGGACAGTCCGATGCGCAGGGGATGCTTGTCCAGTTCGTGATTGTCCAGCGAGATGCGCACCGGCACGCGCTGCACGACCTTGATCCAGTTGCCGGTGGCGTTCTGCGCGGGCAGCAGCGAGAACGCGCTGCCCGTACCGGCGCCCAGGCCAATCACCTTGCCGTGGAATTCCACACCACCGCCGTATACGTCCGACACGATTTTCGCAGGCTGGCCGATGCGGATGTGGCGCAGCTGGCTTTCCTTGAAATTGGCGTCGATCCACAGATCATGCAGCGGCACCACGGTCATCAGTTGCTGGCCGGGCTGCACGCTGTTGCCCAGTTGCACACTGCGCTGGGCAACGTAGCCTGAGACGGGCGCGTAGATGGCGTTGCGTTGTGCCGCGACCCAGGCGGCTCGAAAATTCGCGCGGGCCTGCAGCACCGCTGGATTGTGCGCCACGTCGGTGCCCTCGGTGGCAGCGTGCGCCGCGGCCGCCTGGGCCTCGGCGGCTTTCAGTGCCGCCCGCGCCTGGGCGATCCCATCACGCAGGTGCTGCACGATCTCCGGGGATTCGGCCTGAGCGGCTATCAACGGTACGCGGCGTTGCAGGTCGGCCTCGGCCTTTTTCAGTTCAAGCCCGGCCGCGACCACTTGTGCGTCGGCGCTGCTGGCCGAACTGGTTTGCTGGCGCACGCCCCGCACGGCCTGGGCCAGCGCGCTGCGGGCAAGCGCCAGGCGGGTGTCGGCATCGGTGCTGTCCAGTTTCACCAGCACCTGACCTGCGTCGACGTGCTCGGTATCGTCGGCCAGGATCGCCACGACGGTGCCGGGCACCTGCGCCGAGATCGCCACCTGATTGCCGCCGACATAGGCGTTGTCCGTCACCACCCGGGTCGACAGCACGAACAGCCACAGCAGGAACCAGAGCACCGCGGACACGATGAAAATGGCTGTCACGATCAGCAAGGCACGCCGCCGCTTGCGCGGGTCCCTGGCAGTCAAGCCGCTGTCGGCGCCGACGCCGGACGTGGAAACGGATTCAGTGGCGCTCATGGGTGGCGGCTCCGGCGGAGATGGTGGGGGATGTCAGCGATGCGGCGTCGACATGGTGGTAGCCGCCGCCCAGCGCCTTGATCAGGGCCAGGTCGGTGCTCACGGCCTGCGCCTGCAGCTGGATGGCGGCATCGCGCTGCTGTAACAGGGCGGCCTGGGCGCCCAGACTCTCGCGCAGGTCACGCACACCCTGGCGCGCCCGAGCCTGGGCGTTCGCCAGCAGGTGCTGGTCCGCATCGACCTGGGCCTGCTGTTCGACGCGGCGTGCCGCGATTTGTTCGGCGGCCAGGGCGTGGGTGGCGACTTCGCGGGTTGCCGTGAGCACGGTGCTGTTGTACTGCGCCACGGCCGCGTCAAGCTGGGCCTTGCTGACGCCGTAGTTGGCCTGCAGTAGACCGCTGTTGAAGATCGGCAAGTGCAGCGCCGGCGTCAGCGCGAACGTGCGGCTGCCGGCGGTGAGCAATTTGTCCATGTCGATGCTGGACAGGCCCGCCAGCGCGGTGAGGCTGATGTCGGGGAAAAATTCCGCGCGGGCGGAGTCAGTGCGCTTCAGCGCCGCCTCGACCTGCCAGCGGCTGGCGGCGATGTCCGGGCGCCGCGCAATCAAGTCCAGCTTGCCGTCCGCCGGCAGGCCGCGTTCGACTGCCGGTAGAGGCCGCGGCTGCAGGGCGGGCAATTCCGCTGGCGCGATGCCGAGCAGCGAGGCCAACGCGGCTTGGCGGATCTTTGCCGAGCCGGCCAGGGCCGCCTGCATTTCGCGCACCGCGGCCAGCTGCGCCTGGGCCTTTTGCGCTTCGTCCGGCAGGTCCACGCCCTGGCGCACGCGCAGCGTCGCAATGTGGGTGAATTGCTGTTGGGTCACCAGCAACTGGTCCGCAAGTCGCAGTCGAGCCTGGTCGGCCTGCCAGTCAAAGTAGGTGTTGGCCACGGCGTACTGGATTGCCAGCGCGGCGGCGCTGCGCTGCGCACTCGCCGCGCGCGCCTGGTCCAGCGCAGCCTCCATCGTTGCGCGCTTCTTGCCCCACCAGTCGAAGTCATACTGCAGTTGCACGCCCAGATCAGCCTGGTTGTACCAGCTGAAGCCGAGGAACCTGCTCGGAATCAGGCCGTAGTCGCTCAGCCGCTGGCGTGACACCTCGGCGCGGCCATTGACGGACAGACCCAGCTGGGCTGCAGCGAGCTTCGTCGACTGCTCGGCGTGGGCCACCCGGGCCTGCGCCAACGCCAGGTCGGGCGACTGGTGCATGGCGCGATCCATCAGGTCGTCCAATTGCGGGTCGTCGTACTGACGCCACCACTGGGCGTCGGGCCAGCCGTGGCGAACCGGCGTCTGCAGGCCGGCCAGCGGAGCGTCATTGCGCAGATCCGGCGCGTCGAGTCTGGCCGGCGCACCGGCGCAACCGGCCAGCATCAGCACGGTCACGGCGGCGAGCATCGTGCGGCTGCGAAGCAGGGCGGACTTCATCAGGGAGTCGTTCATGATGGGGGTTGGTCGCTCATGCGGTCGAGACTGTCGCCAAGCTTGTGCAGCAGACGGTCAAGCTGACGCTTGTCGTTCGAGCTGAACCCGGCAAACAGGGTGGCGATCCGGGGAAACATGGGGGGCAGGATCTTCTGCACGAAACGCCGCCCGGCGCCGGTGATTTGCATCACTACGCGGCGGCGATCCTCCGCGTCCACGCGGCGCGTAATCACCCCACGCTTGGTTAGCGTATTGGCGATGCGCGTCATGTTGGTGGGGCGCTGGGTCGCCAACTCACACAGCTCACCAGGGGTGGAGCATCCGTCCGGCCTGCTGTACAGGATCATCAGGGTCAGGAACTCGCTGTGATTGAGCTTGTGTGGCTTGAGCGTCGATTCGAGCTCAGCTTCGACGCCGGCGCCAAGCATGATCATCAACCGACACAGTCGTGCCTCCGTGGCCGGCAACTCAGGAATGATCATGCCGGTACGGCCGACCCCCTCGTCCATCATCGCAATGCGGTTGCCCAGACGCGCCATTTCACTAGTGCATAGTTCATTGATGAAGTAAAAACATAACAGCAGCGCGCGGCCACTGACAAGTGACCTGTGGCAGGGGTTTCAGGCGATTCCGATCAGTCGACGGGCATTCGCGGTGGTGGCCGCGGCAAGCTCCACTTCCGACTCGGCACGCAACGTCGCAATGCAGCGCAAGACCTCGGTGATCAGGGCAGGTTCATTGCGTTCGCCGCGGTGGGTCGCGCCAGGCTGGTCCGGCGCATCGCTTTCCAGCAACAGGAACTCAAGCGGCATCTGCGCCACGATCCGACGCAGTCGCCGGGCGCGCTCGTGGGTTATCGGGCCACCGATGCCGAGGCAAAAGCCCATGGCCCACAATTGACGTGCCTGCTCCTCGCTGCCGGAAAAGCTGTGCACCACGCCGCGCAAGCCACCGTGGCGGCGCAGGGCAAGCGTAACCTCTTCCAGGGCCCCACGGGCGTGCACGATGACCGGCAGGTCGTGATCGCCGGCAAGCGCCAGCTGACGAGCGAAGTAGGTCCGTTGCAAGTCGTGGTCGAGCCCTTCGACGCTGAAATCCAGGCCGATCTCGCCCAGCGCCACGGCGCGGTTCGACTCCAGCCAGGAAGACAGTGCGTCCACATCTTCCGGCGCATGATGCCGCAGAAACATCGGATGCAGACCGTAGGCCGGGTGCAGTCCGTCGTGACGGGCGCAAAGTTCCTTGATCCTGGGCCAGCTTGCTGCGTCGACGCCGGGCACGACCATGCTGATGACGCCGGTGAGGCGCGCCCGCTCGATCACCGCGGCGCGATCGGCGGCGAACGCGGTATGGTCGAGGTGCACATGGCTGTCGATGAGTTGGATCATGTTTGCGATTTCGTGCACTGGCGCCGGTTCTCGGGAGCCCGGCATGAAGATTATGTGATGGTGGTGAGCTAACTGCGATTCAGTTGTACAACGGTTCAATGGTTGCGCAGGTTGTTGCGCCAAGGCGTAGCAAACCGGCCAATCAAAACAGAGGAGAGCGTTGCAATGAACAGGGTCACGGCAAATGTACTCAATATCGCGGTCGCGGCGGCTTTGGCGACTGGTCTTGCCGCTTGCAACCGCAGCGCAGACGCAGGTTCGGCCGTCGATGGTGCGGGCGCGGAGGCGGCCGTCAAGTATGCGAAGGTGGTCAGCGTGGATCCGGTCCGGTCAACCACGAACCGCCCCAAGCAGGTTTGTCATGACGAGACGGTAACGCATACCGCACCGCCCAAGGATGAGCATCGCATTGCCGGCACCGCGATCGGTGCCGTGGTGGGCGGGCTGGTCGGCAACCAGATCGGCGGTGGCGATGGCAAGAAGCTGGCGACCGTGGCAGGTGCCGTCGGCGGCGGCTATGCAGGCAATCGCATTCAGGCCAAGAATCAGCATGCGCAGGTGACCACCGCAGTGGAGCGCAAATGCGAAACCGTAAACAACACCACTACGAAGATCGTCGGCTACGACGTGCGCTACGAGTACAACGGAGTCACCCGTACGGTACGCATGGACCACGATCCTGGTGATCGGGTACAGGTGCAGGAAGGCGTGACGGCAGTATCCGACGCTCGTTGAAACCACCCTCCGGAATTGGAAGTGATCCCATGAATGCCTTGGTCAAGAAAATTGCAATCGCGGCCACGCTGAGTGGCGCCCTTGGTCTGGTCGGCTGCGCCTCGACACCCTACGGTAACGACGGATATTCGAATCGCAGCTATGAAGGGCAGGGACGATCGCCCGTCCGCTGCCAGTCCTGTGGTGTGGTGCAGGAGGTACAGCAGGTCTACATCGACGGCAACAACAGCGGCGGAACGCTGGGTGCGATTATCGGTGCGGTTGCCGGTGGCGCCCTTGGCAATCAGGTTGGCAAGGGCGACGGCCGCAAGGCGGCCACGGTGGCCGGCGCAGTAGCTGGCGGCGTGGTGGGCAACCAGGTTGGGAAGCGCAACAGCGGCGATCAAGTGGCGTGGCGCATCGTGGTACGTCAGGACAATGGCCAGTACGTCACGGTGACCCAGCGAAACAATCCCGGCGTGCGGCGCGGCGATTATGTCGAGGTTCGCGGAGACCACGTCTACGCTCGCTGATTCGCAAGCCGTTGACGCACGGACGTCTGGACGTCCAAACAAAAGGCCCTCGAGAGAGGGCCTTTTTTGTTGCGCGTGCAGTGTGGTGATTGCGGGAATCAGTTCACGGCATAAAACGAATGTTCGCCGATCGTCACGCTGGGGCGATTCTGCGACCACGTAGGCGAAATCGCGGTCGTGGCGAAATGATCGGCGTGCGGCACCAGTACGCGTCGCTGCGCGGCCGGCAATTCCCAGTTGCTGATCGACGTGCCGGCGATGCCCCAGGCTTTCGAGAATGCCTTCAGGTTCGTGATGTCGAATGAACCGGGCGTGGTCGATGTGGCGAACTGATGTGGTGATGTCACCACCTTGCAGACGGTGTCGCCCCAACGGCCGCGATCGCGCCGCCGCAGCGCAACTTCGGCGACCGCCAGCTGGCCATTGACCGGCTCGCTGCGCGCCTCAAGATAGACTGTGGTCGCCAGACAGGCCTGGTCCGCGACCGGCTGGGGCATCAAGGATGTCAGCCACAACAGCATGGAAAGTTTCATGGTTCTGCCTCCAACGTGCTGTACGTGCGAAGCCAACTTCAACTTCATACGCCGTTGCGATGGACGGGCGGGCAGGCCGTTCCACCTGGATCTACCGCCATTGACCGAAACTTGTGGCCAAGGCGCTTTGCCACGGGATTGTGGCGGGTCGAGTGGCGCTTCGCGCTGCTCGGGGGATTGTTTGATGTCGGGTCATGGACGGCCAAACGAGCCGTGCTGCCTTCGACGATCACGCACTCGCTGCATTGCGAGGCGATGTTCCATCCGGCCCTGTTGCCGCCGGGTCGCGCCGATTCGGACTCTTCCGATTCGTCGCGTGTATCGACATCCCGTTCGCCGGATGCCGCGATATTCGATCGGCGGAGCCTAGCCGCCGAATGTGTGGCTGACAAGTGCCGAGGTGCGGCGATTTAACTGTTGCTCATGATTCGTCAGCGACAGCGGTCATGGAAATGTCTTTGAAAACAAGCACCAATCACGGCGTCCACGTCGCAATGAGATTTATGTCGATGCCGTTGTCGCAGGACAGTGCATGGCCATCAACTGCCAGCGCGACCATCTCATCGCTCAACACCGCGAGTGCTTCGGTGTGGGCTTCCGTCGTGATGACATCCAGCAGACAGCCAATCTCGCGACCGTCCCGATACAGCATGTCGCCGGCACTCGCTGCCCGCGAAATGCTGACATGGTGCAGATGACGTTTGTGGCCGCCGCGGAAGTGCAGTCGCGCCACGATTTCCTGGCCCGGGTAGCATCCCTTGTCGGTCGAGACGGCGTGCAGGCGCTGAAGCGACAGCGCCGGCGCCAGCAGTGCACCGGCCAGCGATGAGGGTAGCCAGGGCCAACCTGCTCTCAACTGGAGCAAGCGCCATGCATCATCGCCACGAGCGGACGAACTGATGCAAAGGCTGTGCGAATCACAGCCGAGTGACACGACATCGCCGTCGTCAGTCACGCGATGCATCGGCTGCGCCGGGCCGGTGGCTAGGTTGAGCGCTGGCAGTGCGGAGATACCCAGCTTCGAGCGGAATACGAAGCGGCGCAATTCCTCCGCCGTCGTCCGTGCTTCGCCGCCGCGCAGCAGCAGCAGATAGCGATCGTCGCCGAGTCGTGCCAGATGGAACAGCGCGCGGACACGGCCACGTGGATCGAGCCATGCACTGAACTGCCAGTGCGCGACGGGCAGTGAGTCAACCGGACTGCTGAACTGTGCCTGCGCAAATGACATGGCGTCGGGACCATCAATCAGCAGCGTTTCGGCAAAATGGAATGTGGACATGAGGTTCGCAAAGTTGGGGACGGATGGCATGATGTGCAAGTAACAGGGTAGGCGGAAGCGCGCGCCGTGCAGTTGTACTGCATTGCCGCAAGTATTAATCTTGGCCGGCTTAGAGAGATCATGTCCGACACTTTCCCTCCAACTGAAACATTACCGCTTTCGGACTCGCCGGAGTCACCGGGTACGCCCGCGAATCCGGCGGCCGGGAGCAAGCCGACGGAGCGGCCGGCGCTCGATCCCACGCGCTACGGGGACTGGGAAAAAAACGGACGCTGCATCGACTTTTGAGTGACCGCCGCGCTCGTCGTCGGCGTGTTACGTCGCAGGGTCGAGTGCGGCACGGACATCAGCGATTCCACACAGGGTAGCCGCTATGGCAAACACGCAACGACCACTCTCACCGCATCTGCAGATCTACCGCAGGCAGGTGCAGATGATGACTTCCATCACGCATCGCGCGACCGGTGTCGCCCTGTCGGTGGGTACCTTGTTGGTGGTCTGGGGTCTGCTTGAGCTGGCCTCGGGCGAAGCCGGCTTCAGTCGCTTCAAGGAATTTCTCGCCAGTCCGTTGGGGCTGGTGTTATTGGTCGGCTGGAGCTGGGCACTGTTCTACCATTTGTGCAACGGTATCCGGCATCTGGTCCAGGACGTTGGCCTCGGCTTCGAGATTCCCCAGTTTGTGCGTTCCAGTTGGCTATCCGTCGGTGGCAGCGTCGTGCTCACCGTACTGGTTTGGGCTTACGTCTGGATGGCAGGGGGTGCGGCATGAGCGCGAAGGAAGGTGTCGTGAAAGATCGCCGCAATCCGCTGAAGGTCGCCCGCGGTCTGGGTTCAGCCAAGTCCGGTGCGGACCACTGGTGGATCCAGCGGGTGACCGCGGTGGCTCTCGTGCTGCTCGGCGTCTGGTTCGTGGTCACCGTGCTGTGCCTGCTGAATGCCGACTACGCCACGGCGCGCGACACGGTTGCCAAGCCCTGGAACGCGCTGTTGTTGATCACGTTCGTCATCACGATGTTCTGGCACGCAGTGCTGGGCCTGCAGGTGGTGGTCGAGGATTACGTGCATACCCGGTGGAAGGAAGTGGTCGTGCTGGTGGCGATCAGGTTCCTCGCGGTGTTGGGCGCGCTCGCCGGCGTGCTGGCCGTGTTGCGCATTGCGCTGACCCCCTAAGACAAGACGCGAGGCCCGGATTTCATGGAAAGCTACAAGGTTCAACAACATCTATATGACGTGATCGTGGTCGGCGCCGGTGGCGCGGGCCTGCGCGCCACCTTCGGCCTGGCCGAGAAGGGGCTGAAGGCGGCGTGCATCACCAAGGTCTTCCCGACCCGGTCGCACACGGTGGCAGCACAGGGCGGCATCGCCGCCGCGCTGGGCAACATGAGCGAGGACAACTGGCGCTTCCACTTCTACGACACGGTCAAGGGTGGCGACTGGCTGGGCGACCAGGACGCGATCGAGTACATGTGCAAGCACGCGCCGGAGGCGGTGATCGAGCTGGAGCATTACGGCGTACCGTTCTCGCGTACCGAGGAAGGCAAGATCTATCAGCGCCCGTTCGGCGGCATGACCACACATTACGGCAAGGGCACCGCCCAGCGTACCTGCGCGGCGGCTGACCGCACCGGTCACGCCATGCTGCATACCTTGTATCAGCAGGCGCTGGCGCATGACGCCACGTTCTTCGTCGAGTATTTCGCGCTCGACCTGATTTTCGACGAAGAGGGCGTCTGTCGTGGCGTGCTCGCGCTGGATATGAACGAAGGCACCATGCATTTCTTCCGTGGCCAGGCCGTGGTGCTGGCGACGGGTGGCTACGGCCGGGCCTACTTCAGCGCCACGTCGGCGCACACCTGCACCGGCGACGGCGGCGGCATGGTGCTGCGCGCGGGCCTGGCTTTGCAGGACATGGAGTTCGTGCAGTTCCATCCCACCGGTATCTACGGCGCTGGATGCCTGATCACCGAGGGTTCTCGCGGCGAAGGTGGTTATCTCACCAACTCCGAGGGTGAGCGATTCATGGAGCGCTATGCGCCGCATGCCAAGGACCTGGCTTCGCGTGACGTGGTCAGCCGCGCCATGACGATCGAAATCCGCGAGGGTCGTGGCATCGGTGAGCACAAGGATCATCTGCACCTCAACCTGATGCATCTTGGTCCCGAGGTCCTTCACGAAAGGCTGCCGGGCATCTCCGAATCGGCCCGCATCTTTGCTGGCGTGGATGTGACCAAGCAACCGATTCCGGTGCTGCCGACGGCCCACTACAACATGGGTGGCATCCCCACCAACTTCCACGGCGAGGTCGTGCAGAAGCGCGGTGACGACGTGAATGCCGTGGTGCCCGGCCTGTTCGCGATTGGCGAGGCTGCTTGCGTGTCCGTCCATGGTGGCAACCGACTGGGTTCCAATTCGCTGCTGGACATCGTGGTGTTCGGCCGCGCCGCGGCGTTCCGCTGTGCGGAGCTGATCAAGCCGGGCACCCTGCACAAGGATCTGCCCGCCAATGTGCTGGACAAGGCGCTGGCGCGCTTCGATGCGATTCGCCATGCCAACGGCAATTCGCCGACGGCTCAGATTCGCTTGAACATGCAGCGCACGATGCAGAAGGATGCCGCCGTGTTCCGCACCGGCGAGACGCTGGCCGAAGGCAAGCAGCAGATCTCCGAGGTCTTTGACTCGTTCAAGGACGTCAAGGTTTCTGATCGCTCGCTGGTCTGGAACACCGATCTGATCGAAACGCTGGAGCTGTCCAATCTGCTGGCGCAGGCCGTGGCCACGATGCATTCGGCCGAGCAGCGTGAAGAGAGCCGTGGCGCGCATGCGCGCGAGGATTTCCCGGAGCGCGATGATGAGAAGTGGCTCAAGCACACGTTGGTGTGGGTAGATCCAGCAGGTAAAACGCGCTTCGACTTCCGGCCGGTGCACATGAATACGATGACCGATGAGGTTGAATCGGTTGCCTTGGCCAAGCGTGTCTACTGAGTCGGTGCGATCGGTTTCACGTCCAGTTTTCGAGAACTTTGAAGGGCAATGCCATGGGTGAATTCACGCTGCCACGGAACTCCAGGATCCAGCCGGGCAAGCATTACCCTGCCAAGGGTGCGAAGCAGCCGCGGACGTTCCGCATCTATCGCTGGTCGCCGGATGACGAGCAGAATCCGCGCATCGACACCTATGAAGTCGACCTGGCCGCTTGCGGCCCGATGGTTTTGGACGCGCTGCTGAAGATCAAGAACGAGATCGACCCCACGCTGTCCCTGCGCCGCTCCTGCCGCGAAGGGATTTGTGGTTCGTGCGCGATGAATATCGACGGCGTCAATACGCTGGCCTGCATTTGCGCGATCGACAGTGTCAAGGCTGGCGACGTGAAGATCTATCCGCTGCCGCACATGCCGGTAGTGAAGGATCTGGTGCCCGACCTGACCCACTTCTACGCCCAGTTTGCCTCGATCAAGCCGTGGCTTCGCACGCAGAGCCCGGCACCTGGCAGCAAGGAGCGGCTGCAGTCGCCGGAGGAGCGCAAGAAGCTCGATGGCCTGTACGAATGCATCCTGTGCGCGTGCTGCTCGACCAGCTGCCCGAGCTACTGGTGGAACGGTGACAAATATCTGGGCCCGGCAATCCTGTTGCAGGCTTATCGCTGGATCGTCGATTCGCGTGACGAAGCCACCGGCGAACGGCTGGATGATCTGGAAGATCCGTTCAAACTGTATCGCTGCCACACCATCATGAATTGCACTCGCACCTGCCCCAAGGGTCTGAACCCGGCCAAGGCCATTGCCGAGATCAAGAAGTTGATGGTGGAACGCCGCAGCGTGTGATCCCTGGTCCCCGTCGGGGGGCAAGTCGACTGGTTGGCGGGTTCGCGCGATTCGTGCCGCCGAACCGGGGAAACCCGGGCGACCAGTTGACTGAGGCTTTTGCGTGATGCTGGTTTCGGTCAACCGTGTTCCCTCGCCGCGTTCCTGTGTGTGCGGCGGCGTCAAAGCAACGGAGGCGCATCGCGCGATGACACTGCATGGATGAGGCCAGGATCAAGCGCCTGCGTTGGCGTGCCCGCCGCGGTACCCGGGAGCTGGACGCCCTGTTGGGCGGTTGGCTGGATCAGTGTTTCGCTGGCGCGGACCCGGACCGGCAACAAGCGTTCGACGAACTGCTGGATGTACAGGATCCGGACCTGTGGGACTGGGTGATGGGTCGTGCCCGTTCCGATCGCGCGGATTGGCAGGCAATCATCGATGACATCCGCGCCCGCAATCGGCTTTGAGTATCGGCCACCGCGCCTGTTGCGACGGGTGCTGTTGCTGATGGCGGCGCTCGCGCTGCTGGCGATTGCGCTGAGTGCCGTGCCGACAGGGCTGAAACTGCTGCTGGTGATCGCCGTTGCACTGCTGACCTGGCACGCGCTTCATCGGCTGGCGGCAAACCCGGTCGCGGCCGCTGGCTGGGGCGCGGACGATGTCTGGACGCTGCGCTTGCGCAACCAGGAAGATGTCGCCGCCACCCTGGTCTCGTTCCGTACGCTCGGCGGGCTCGTGCTGTTGCGGCTGCGAACGACCGGGCAGGGCGTCCAGGTGTTGCTGCTGGTGCCCGACAACAGCGACGCCGATACCCGCCGGCGTCTGCGCATGCGCCTGGCCACGGTGCAGCTCGACGAGGCGCTTCCCCGAATCTGAATCCACGGTACAGGGCCAACGCCCAAGCATCCGCCGAATGCCTGATAATGGGCGACCGGGCGGCCCGCCCTGCGATTCCTCACCAGCGAACCGTCCATGTTTCGACCGCTCGAACTTTTCATCGGCCTGCGCTACACCCGTGCCAAGCGGCGCAACCAGTTCATCTCGTTCATTTCCACTGTCTCGATCGTGTGCATCGCGATCAGCGTGATTGCGCTGATCACGGTAATGTCGGTGATGAACGGTTTCGACTACCAGATGCGCTCGCGCATTCTGGGCGCCATTTCGCATGCCACCGTGTCGGGTATCGGCGAGACCGTGCAGGACTGGCCGCGCGCGCTGAAGATCGCCGAGGCAAATCCGCACGTGCTTGGCGCCGCACCGTACGTCGAGGCAGAGGCCTACCTGAATGCGCGGCGGTCCAGTGGCGCGCTGGTCCGCGGCATTGAGCCGGCGCAGGAGCCGAAGGTCGTCGACATCGACAAACACATGCTCGATGGCAAGCTCGCCGACCTGACGCCGGGCAGTTGGAACATCGTGCTGGGCCGCGAGCTGGCGATGACGCTGGGTGTGACAGTGGGCGACCGGGTCACCATGGTGGTGCAGCAATTGCGTGCCACCCCGATGGGCAGCGTGCCGCGAATGCGCAGCTTCCATGTGGTGGGTACGTTCGAGCTGGGCATGGAACAGTTCGACTCGGGCCTGGCCCTGGTCAATATCAGCGATGCCGAGAAGCTCAACGACCTCAGCGGCCCGACCGGCATCCGGCTGCGGCTGGACGATCTGTTCAGTGCGCGCCCGGTTGCCACCGACCTGGCCAACCAACTGGGGCAGGTCTATCGCGTACAAACCTGGATGGACACCAACGCCAACCTGTTCGCGGCGCTGTCGATGGAAAAGATGGTGATGTTCATCATCCTGTCGCTGATCATCCTGGTGGCGGTGATCAACCTGATCTCGATGCTGATGATGCTGGTCACCGACAAGCAGGCCGATATCGCCATCCTGCGCACGCTCGGTGCCACGCCGCGCAGCATCATGGGCATGTTCATGGTGCAGGGTGTGCTGGTCGGTTTCGTGGGAATCGGTTTCGGCGTGGGCTTCGGTTCGCTGCTGTCATGGAAGCTGCCCAGCATCATCAAGTGGATCGAACACACTTTCCACGTCACCTTCCTGTCGCCCGACGTGTACTACATCAGCGAAGTACCCAGCAGGCTCGACTTGCACGACGTGGGCTGGACTGCGCTGCTGACGTTCGCGTTCTCGCTGCTGGCCACCCTTTACCCCGCGTGGCGCGCGTCGCGCACGCATCCGGCGCAGGCGCTGCGCTATGAGTAAGAGCAACCCGATGCCGTCGAACGAGAATGTGTTGCGCGCCAGCGGCGTCGCCAAGACTTATGACGAAGGCGGCCTGCGCACGCAGGTGCTGAGCGACGTCAGCTTTGCGCTCAAGCGCGGCCAGACCATGGCGATCGTCGGTGCCTCCGGTTCGGGCAAGAGCACCTTGCTGCACATCGTCGGTGGACTGGACACGCTCAGTGCCGGCGAGGTGGAGGTGGATGGCCGCGTGCTGTCGAAGCTGTCCGATGCCGAGCGGGGTCGCGTGCGCAATCGCTCGCTCGGCTTCATCTACCAGTTCCACCACCTGTTGCCCGAATTCACCGCGTTGGAGAACGTGTGCATGCCGCTGTTGATACGCGGCACCGCGATCGCCACCGCCGAACGTGAGGCTGCGAGTTTGCTGGAGCGGGTCGGGCTGGGTGGGCGTACCCATCACAAACCGTCCGAACTGTCCGGCGGCGAGCGCCAGCGCTGCGCCGTGGCGCGCGCCCTGGTGACCAAGCCTGCCTGCGTGCTCGGTGACGAACCGACCGGCAATCTGGACGAGGCCAATGCGGCGCAAGTCTATGCGTTGATGCTGGAACTCAATCGCGAGATTGGCACCAGCTTCGTGCTGGTCACCCACGATCCGCAGCTGGCCGCGCGCATGGACCGGACCTTCGAGCTGCACAACGGCGTGCTGCTGGAAAGCCCGCGGGCCTGACCTGCCGACCATCCGCCCTGCGCACGTGGGGTGCCAAGCGGTCGCGCTTTGCCGTGCCGGGCAGGCGCACGCCTACAGGTATTTCATCTTCATCGCTGGTGTAGCCGCGTTAGGCTCGAACGCATCCAGGATGGAGCGGAAGGCAGGGCATGGGGCGGATGACGGCAATCCCGGTGGCACTGGCCCTGCTGGCCGGGATGTTGCTGGTGCAGTGGCTGCCGCAGCTGCCACCGCGCTGGTTGCTGGCCGTGCTGGTGCTGGCCGCGGCGGGGCTGCTGTGGCGCCTTCCACGCGGGCGCGGGATTGCCTGCCTGTTGTTGGGGATCGCGTGGGCCGCATGGCGTGGTGGCCTGGCGATGGACGCGCGCTTGCCGCGCCCGCTCGAGCGAGCCGATCTTGTGGTCGTCGGCACGGTCGCCGATCTGCCACTGGTGCATACGGATGCCACCCGCTTCACCATGCGGGTGGAGCGCGCGGCGCTTGCTGGCCGACCGATCGCGCTGCGCGGGCTTGTCACGGTGTCCTGGTACCAGGGCGCGCCCGCGTTGCAGCCTTGTGCGCGCTGGCGCCTGCTGCTGCGGCTGAAGCGACCGCGCGGATTGCTTGATCCGGGCGGCGCGGACAGCGAACGTTCGGCGCTGGAGCGTGGCATCGTGGCCACCGGTTACGTGCGCGATGACGCGGACAACATCCGCCTGGCGCCGGCACCATGGTGTGTCGACGGGGTGCGGGCAGCGGTGGCGCAGGGTATTGCGGCACGCGTGCGAAATCACCATGACGCCAGCTTGCTGCGTGCCTTCACCGTCGGTGACACGCGCGGGCTGCGGCAGCAGGACTGGGCGGTCGCGCGGGCCAATGGAGTGTCCCACCTGATCGCGATCTCCGGCTTCCATGTCGGCGTGGCGGCCGTGTTCGGGGTATGGCTGGCGTGGTTGCTCTACGGCTTGTGGCCCAGCCTGGGGCTATGGCTGCCGCGACCGCAGGCGCAGGCGGCCACTGCCTTGCTGGGGGCGGCCGTGTACAGCGCGCTGGCTGGTTTCGGCCTGCCCACGGTGCGCACTTTGTTGATGATCGCGGTGGTGGCACTGGCCCGTTGCAGCCGTCGCGGCGGCAACGGCGCGCAGTCGCTGGCGCTGGCCCTGATTGCGATCGTGCTGGTCGATCCGCTGGCGGTGCTGGCGGCCGGTTTCTGGTTGTCCTTCGTCGGGGTCGCGTTCCTGATGTTCTGTCTGCAGGCGCGGGGACGCGGTCTGCGGGCCTTCCTGCATGAGTTGTCATCGGGGCAACTGGTGATGACGGTGGCCTTGCTGCCGCTGACCCTGTGGTTCTTCGGCCAGGCCTCGCTGGTGGGTGCCTTGTCCAACCTCATCGCCGTGCCGGTGGTCAGTTTCGTGATCGTGCCGTGCGCCTTGCTGGGCATGCTGCTGCTGGGCCTGTGTCCGCCGCTGGCCACGCCGGTGTTGTGGCTGGCTGCGCTGGTTGCGCACGGGCAGTGGTGGTTGCTGGAACAGATGGCCACGTGGCCGGGCGCGCACTGGTATCTCCCGGCGGTGCATCTGCATGCGGTGCTGCTGGCCGTGCTGGGTGCGCTGTGGCTGTTTCTGCCTCGCGGCGTACCGCTGCGCGGGTTGGGCCTGCTGCTTTTTCTTCCGCTGCTGTGGCCACCGGTGCCGCGGCCGTCGCCCGGCGCGTTCCAGGTCTGGGTGCTCGATGTGGGACAGGGCTTGTCGGTACTCGTGCGCACCCATGAACACGCGCTCGTCTACGACGCAGGGGCACGCTACCCGTCCGGGTTCGACCTGGGCGAGGCCGTGGTGTTGCCATCGATCCACGCCCTGGGCATTACCCGGCCGGACATGTTGATGATCAGCCACGGCGACAATGACCATGCCGGTGGTGCCACAGCCGTGGCGCAGGCGTTTCCGCTGGCGTCACGCTATGCCGGCGATCCGGCACGAATGCATGTGCCGATGCGGCAATGCGTGGCCGGTCAGGCGTGGCAGTGGGACAATGTGAGCTTTCGGGTACTGAGTCCACCCGTGGGCGGTGGCAATCGCGACAACGACAGCTCTTGCGTGGTGCTGGTGGAGGGTGACGGCGGGCGCCTGCTGCTGACCGGCGACATCAGCTCGGCGGTGGAGTCCCGGTTGCGGACCGCAATCGGTAGCGGGCCGCCGATCATCATGGTGGTGCCACACCATGGCAGCAAGACTTCGTCCAGTGCGGCTTTCATCGCCGCCGTGCGGCCGCAGCTGGCCGTGGTCTCGGCAGGTTGGCGCAACCGCTTCGGGCATCCCAGGCCCGAGGTGCTGGCCCGCTACGCCGAGGCGGGCGTGCCGGTGTTCAACACCGCGGTGCAGGGTGCCATCGAGCTGGATTTCCCGGTTGCCGGGCCGCCGCGGCGCCAGCCGGGCTGGCGTCTGCGCGGACGCCGCTACTGGCGCGAGTGAGGAATGCCACGCACGCCGCAGTACCGCGGGGCGAGACTGCTATCATGCGCGCTTCCTGTCGGATCACGCCTTGGGGTCGAAAAGTGCTGGAAATTCTGATGGCTGGCGGTTGGGCCATGGTGCCCATCCTGATTTGTTCGGCGCTCGCCCTGGCGATTGTGCTGGAACGCTGCTGGACCCTGCGCCGCAAGTCGGTGCTGCCGCCGGGACTGGGTGAGGAAGTGCGCCAGTGGGCCCGTTCGGGCCAGCTCGATCCCCGGCACCTGGTGGCGCTTGAGAACGGTTCGCCGCTGGGCGAGCTGCTGGCGGCCGCCCTGGCGGTGCGGCGACAGCCCCGCGAAATCATCAAGGAGCGCATCGAAGACACCGGGCGACATGTCGTGCACCGGATGGAGCGCTATCTGAATACGCTGGGGACGATCGCGCTGATCGGCCCGCTGCTGGGCCTGTTCGGCACCGTGATCGGCCTGATCCGCATGTTCATGGACGTGATGGCCGGTGGCATCGGCGATCCGGCCAAGATGGCCGGTGGCATCGGCGAGGCGCTGATCTGCACGGCCTCGGGTCTGACCGTGGCGATCCCGGCCTATGTGCTGCATCGCTACTTCCGTTCGCGCGTGGCCGGTTACTGCGTGGATATGGAGAAGCAAGCCACCGCATTGCTGGATGATCTGACCCTGACCGCAACCGCGGCGACGGCACGGTCGCGGCGCGCCGTGGCGCCGACAGCGCCGAACGCAGGCTGAGCGTACCCATGCGCATCAGCAACAACCGCCGGGGCGACGATTTCGAGATCAACGTGATTCCGTTGATCGACGTGCTGCTGACCCTGCTGATGTTCTTTGTGCTGACCAGCACGTTCATCCAGCACTCGCGCATGCAGGTGACATTGCCGCAGGCGAGCACCCAGGATCACGACATGAGCGCACCGCCGCTGACGATCATGATCGATCGCGACGGGCGCTTTTACGTCGGCAGCGACGAGGTGATGGGCGAGGGCATCGAGGCGCTGAAGCAGACCATCGCCCGCAATGCGGGCGACGACCGCGCACGGCCGGTGTCGATCCGTGCCGATGCCATGACGCCGAACCAGAACGTGGTGACCGCGATGGATGCGCTGGGCCAGCTCGGCTTCACCCGGCTGTCGATTGCGACCACGCCGAGCAAGCCGGGCGCGGGGCAATGAGCAGCAGCAAGGTCGGCATCTGGGATCCACACAGTCGGCGTGTGTATGCCCGCCTGCTTGGCTACACCCGCCGGTACTGGCCGATCGGCACGCTCGCGCTGATCGGCATGGCCGTGGACGGTGGCGGCCTGGCCGCGTTCACCAATCTGCTGCGGCCGATGTTCGACGATCTTTTCCTCAACAAGGATCCGTACCTGATCTTCTGGATGCCGATCTGGATCATCGCGATCTTCGGCTTGCGCGGTATCGGCACCTTCGTCAGCAACTACGGGATTGCCTACATCGGGCGCAACATCGTGCAGTCGATCCAGCACGATGTGTTCGCTTCGTACCTGCGGCTGCCGGCTGCCTTCTTCGGGCGCGAACCGTCGGGTCAGCAGATCTCGCGGATCACCTACACCAGCGAGCAGGTGGCCTCGGCGTCAACCGACGCGGTGAAGGTGGCGGTGACCGAAGGCGTCACCGTGATCGGCATGTTCTACGTGATGGTGCACAACAGTGCCTATCTCACGCTGGCGCTGTTGGTGATGATTCCCGCGGTCGTGCTGATCGCCACCGTGGTGAGCCGGCGCTACCGGCAGATCAGCCGGCGCATCCAGGGCATGATGGGGTCGGTCACCGGTGCGGTCGAGGAGTCGATCGGCGCGCACCGCGAGGTGCGCATCTATGGCGGGCAACCGCACGAGGCGCAGCGCTTCGACGACGTCACCCTCCGGGCCCGCCGACTCAACCTGAAGATCGTGGCGACGAGTGCCGCCGCCAGTACCGCGATCCAGACCGTGGCCGCGTTTGCGCTGGCCGCCCTGGTCTACCTGGGCACGCGCCCGGGCGTCATCGACAGCATCACGTCAGGCGTGTTCATCACGGTGCTGACGGCGATGGGCGCGATGATGCCATCGCTCAAGCGCCTGACCCAGGTGCAGGCGAACATCCAGCGTGGCCTGTCCGCGGCCGATGATCTGTTCGATGTCATCGACCAGGCGCCGGAGCCGGACCAAGGCAAGCGGGAACTGGCGCGCACCCACGGCGACCTGCGCTTCGAGGGTGTTCGCCTGCGTTATCCGCGCAACGATGCCGAGGCACTGCGCGGGATCGACCTGCGTTGCGCACCTGGCACGGTCACCGCCCTGGTCGGCCGTTCGGGCAGTGGCAAGAGCAGCCTGGTGAGCCTGTTGCCGCGGTTCTATGAACCCAGCGCCGGACGCATCGTGCTGGATGGCGAGGACTACCGCGATTACACCCTGAGCTCGTTGCGCCGCCAGATCGCCTGGGTCGGACAGAGCGTGGTGCTGTTCGACGATACCGTGGCCAACAACATCGCTTATGGCGAGCTGGCGGGAGCGGACGAGCGCGACATCATCGCCGCGGCCGAGGCGGCCAATGCGATGGAGTTCATCGCGCACTTGCCGCAAGGCATCCACACCCAGATCGGCCAGGGCGGAAACACACTTTCCGGCGGCCAGCGCCAGCGCATCGCGATCGCCCGCGCAATCCTCAAGAATGCGCCCATCCTGGTGCTCGACGAGGCGACCAGCGCGCTGGATACCGAGTCGGAGCAGTTGATCCAGCAGGCGCTGCAGCGCTTGATGCGTGACCGCACCACCTTGGTCATCGCGCATCGGCTGTCGACCATCGAGGGCGCCGACCAGATTGCGGTCATGGACCACGGCTGCATCGTCGAGCGTGGCAGCCATGCAGAACTGATCGCCAGTCAGGGTACCTACGCGGCCTTGCATCGGATGCAGTTTCACGACTCGGCTGCCGGCGCCAACGGCGGCTGAAGGATTCCTGATGGCGTTGATCGACACGCTGCAGTCAGCCTGGTACGGCAACGGTCCACTGCCGTGGTGGACGCGTCCGCTGGCGGCGCTGTATGGCAGCGCAACCGGCTTGCGTCGCGGCCTGTTCCGGATCGGGCTGCTGCGCCGGGTGCGCTTGCCCGCTCCGGTGGTGGTGATCGGCAACATCAGCGTGGGCGGCACCGGCAAGACACCCTTGACGATCGCCGTGGTCGAAGCCCTGCGTGCGCGCGGCTACCGCCCGGGCGTGGTCAGCCGTGGCTACGGTGGCAGCCAGCGCGCGCCGCTGTTGCTGGATGACAAGCCCGATCCGTTGCAGGTTGGTGATGAGCCGTGCCTGATTCGGGCCGCGGGTGTGTCGGTGGCGGTGGGGCGTGATCGTCCGGCCGCCGCACGACTGTTGCTCGAAGCTGGCTGCAACGTACTGGTTGCCGATGACGGTCTGCAGCACTACGCATTGGCGCGCGATGTGGAAATCTGCGTGATCGATGGCGAGCGGCGCTTCGGCAACGGCCGCTTGTTGCCTGCCGGGCCGTTGCGCGAACCCTTGCGTCGGTTGCAGCAGGTGGACTTGCGCGTGTGCAACGGCGGTGTGGCCGAACACGGCGAGTTCCCGATGCAATTGTGCGGCGACGAGGTTGTGGGGCTGGTCGATGGCCGGGTGCGACCGCTGGCCGAGTTTCGCGGGCAGCGCGTGCACGCGGTGGCCGCGATCGGCCATCCGCAGCGATTCTTCGACAGCTTGCGCGCGGCGGGCATCGACGTGATTGAGCACGCGTTTGCCGACCATCACGCGTTCGTGGCGACCGACCTGGCGTTTGCGGACGATCTGCCGGTGTTGATGACCGACAAGGATACGGTCAAGTGCCGGCGTTTTGCCCAGCCACACTGGTGCCGCGTGCCGGTGCGTGCCGAGTTGGCGGCGGAATTCTTTGATGCGGTCGTTGCGCGGATGAACGATTCAGGCCGTCACTGATTCGCCGCCGATCCACACCTTGTGTACCAGTGGACCACCGATCCAGTAGCACAGCTCCGCCGGCGACCGCACCTGCCACGCGACCAGGTCGGCGCGCTGGTTGACCGCCAGCGTGCCGCGATCGTGCAAGCCCAGTGCACGCGCTGCGTTGACCGTGATGCCCCGCAGCGCCTCCTGCGGGGTCAACCGGAACAGCGTGCAGGCCATGCTGGCGGCCAGCCGCAGCGACAGCAGCGGCGACGTGCCGGGGTTGCAATCGGTTGCAATCGCGATGGGCACGGCATGCTCACGCAGTTGGGCGATCGGCGGCAGGGTCGTCTCGCGCAGCGCGTAGAACGCACCGGGCAGCAGCACCGCCACGGTGCCGGCTGCCGCCATCGCTTTGATGCCGGCATCGCCCAGGTGCTCCAGGTGATCGGCTGAAAGCCCGCCAAACTCGGCGACCAGCGTGGCGCCGCCGAGGTCGGACAGCTGTTCGGCGTGCAGCTTGACCGGCAGCGCGAGCTGCTGCGCGCGCTCGAACACACGGCGGGTTTCCTCGCGCGTGAAACCAATGCCTTCGCAGAATGCGTCAACGGCATCGACCAGTCCTTCCGCGGCGAGGGCAGGCAGCATGTCGTCACACACCAGGGTTACGTAGTCGTCGCGTCGGTCGCGGTACTCGGTCGGCAAGGCATGCAGGCCGAGGAAGCTGGTGCGCACCCCCACGCCCAGTTCGCGACCCAGTCGGCGCGCCACCCGCAGCATGCGTCGTTCGGTCTCCAGGTCCAGCCCGTAGCCGGACTTGATCTCCAGCGTGGTCACGCCGTCGGCCAGCAGCGCCTGGGCGCGCGGCAGCGATTGGGCGAACAGCTGTTCCTCGCTGGCGGCGCGCGTGGCGTTGACGCTGGAAGCGATGCCGCCACCGGCGCGGGCGATCTGTTCATAGGTGTCGCCATGCAGGCGCCGTTCGAATTCGTGCGCGCGATCGCCGCCAAAGACCAGGTGGGTGTGGCAGTCGATCAGGCCGGGCGTGAGCAGTGCGCCGTCCATCGATTCCACCGTCGTCGCCAGCGCGTCCGGCGCGTCGCTCAGCGCATCCTGTGGGCCCAGCCAGGCAATGCGGCCGTGATGGACCGCGATTGCGCCGTGTTCGATCAGTCCGTAGCCGTCCTCGTCAGCGAACGACGCCAGGGTGACATTCAGCAGCAGGAGGTCCCACGGTGATGCGGTCATTGCGGTAGCTCCATCAGTGCGGCGCGGGGGGTGTGGGGTGGTCCGGCGCGTCGTCGGGGTAGGCGGTGGTTCTTGCGGCGGCAGGCAGCGGCGCCGCGGGGGCGTCATCGACCGACTTCACTTGCTGGCTCTCGAAATCCCGCACCATGCGCTCGGCATAGTCGCGGTAGACCGGTGTGGGGCAGAACAGCGAGGCGACGGCGCGGGCCAGCAGGCAGGCGGCCATGATCGGAATCACCATCTGCTGGTTGTCGGTCAGCTCCATCGCGATCACCGCCGAGGTTAGGGGCGATCCGGTGACGCCGGCCAGGTATGCGCTCATCCCCAGCAGCACCACCGCAGCGTCCGGGGCGCCTGGCAGAAACTGGGCGATGTTGTGGCCCAGGCCGGCGCCGACCGCCAGTGCCGGTGAAAAGATGCCGCCAGGAATGCCGGCCCAATAGGACAGCACGTTTGCCACCAGCTTGGCGATGCCGAAGCTCTGGTCGGGCATGCCGACCGTGCCCTGCACGATCGCGCGGGCCTGATCGTAACCGGTGCCGTAAATGTTGTTGTGCGTGCAGATGCCCAGCACGGCCAGGGCCAGGCCGCAGCCGACGGCGAACCACACCGGCCAGCGCGCCCGCAGGCGGCCGATCTGCGCCAGCGGGCCGCGCCGGCTGAGCAGGATCAGCCGGGCGAACAGGCCCCCCAGCAGACCGCACACGACCCCGGTGACCAGCACCGCCAGCCAGGCGCTGCCCAGCGGCAGGCTCGCTTCGACTTCACCGAAGTACGAGTAGTTGCCCAGGATGCCCAGGGAAACGACGCCGCCGATGATCACGGCGGTCAACAGCAGGCCGCTGAAGCGGTGCTCGAACGTGCCGGCCAGCTCCTCGATCGCAAAGACCACGCCGGCCAAAGGGGTGTTGAACGCTGCCGCAATACCGGCCGCGCCACCGGCCAGGATGAAGCGCGAGGAGGCCTTGGGGTCGGTGAATCCGAAACGACGGCCCAGCGAATAGAACAGGCCGGCACTGACATGCACGGTGGGGCCCTCGCGGCCGATCGACGCGCCCGCGGCCAGCGCCACCAGGGTCAGCGCCATCTTGCCCAGCGAGATCGGCAGCGACAGCATGCGCGCACGGAATCCCCCGTTTTCGATGTGCAGGCTGGCGATCACTTGCGGAATGCCGCTGCCGCGTGCGGCGCGCAAGCGGCCTTCGGTGACCCAGGTCAGCAATCCGAACACCACCGGGGTGAGGATCAGCGGGATCCACACGCCGTAGCCCAGGATCAGCTGGAACAGGCGGTAGGACCACAGGCTGGCTTCCGCGAACGCGATGGCTGCCAGCGCCACCAGTACCGCGCCGACCCACAGCAGGATCCGGCGCTTCCAGTGGTGCACCGCGAAAAACTCATGGCCGAGCAACGCGTGCAGGCGTGGGTTGGTCGATCTCGTCGCGGGTTCGCGAGGCTCGGGCATGCCCCGATTATTGCAGACTGTCCGGTCAGCGCGGACGCCACCGGGTTTCGTACAGGTCGTAGCGGCGATCCTTGAGGTTTTGCACGGCGCCGGCGTTGCGCGCCCGCGCCAGGCTGTCCAGGCGCAGTTCCGCAAACAGCACGGTTTCGCTGTTCGGGGTCGAGTCGGCCGCAATGCCGTCGCGCGCGAACGGGAAATCGCTGGGCGTGAGGATGCAGCTCTGGCCGTACTGGATATCGAAGTTGTTGACCCCGGGCAGATTGCCCACATTGCCGGACAGCACCACGTAACACTGGTTCTCCACCGCCCGCGCCTGCGAGCAGTAGCGCACGCGCAGGTAGCCTTCGCGCACGTCGGTGCAGAACGGCACGAACAGGATCAGCGCGCCCTGATCGGTGAGGTGCCGGGCCACTTCCGGGAACTCCGCGTCGTAGCAGATCATCACGCCGATCGGGCCGCAGTCGGTCAGGATCGAGGCGGCGCTTTCACCGCCGGTGATGTTCCACACGTTGCGTTCGCTCGGCGTGGGATGCAGCTTCTCGCGCTCGTGCAATGAGCCGTCGCGCAGGCACACGTAGCAGACATTGTGGATGTCGCCATTTGCCTGCTCGGTGGGGTGGGTTCCGGCGATGATGTTGATGTTGTAATGCACCGCCAGGCGGCAGAACAACTCCTTCACCTGCGGCGTGTACTGGCTCAACTTGCGAATCGATTCGCCCGGCGACAGTTCGGTGTTCTCGATCGACAGCAGTTGCAGCGTGATCAGTTCCGGGAAGGTGACGAAGTCGGCGTTGTAGTCGGCCGCGATGTCGGTGAAGTACTCGACCTGGGTGGCGAACTCCTCGAACGTGGTGATCCGGCGTTGCTGGTATTGCACCGACGCGACCCGCACCGAATCGGGCAGGCGCTGTTGCGAGGTGACCGGCGGCATGTCGGGCTGGTTGTGCAGGCGCGGGTTGCGCCAGACCAGATGCACCGCATAGCCGAGCGATTCGTGATCCGATGGCACGTAGGCACGCAGCAGCCCGATCACCTCGAAGTCATTGGCAAGCTGGAAGCTCAGCGTCAGGTCACGGCGCTGGCGGTCCACCACGGCCTGCACGTAGGCCTCGGGGCTGCCGTAGCGGCCCAGGTTTTTCGCCAGGCCCGGAATGCGACCGCCGAACACGATGCCGCGCAATTTCAGGTCCATGCACAAGCGCTTGCGTGCCTGGTACAGGCGCTGGCCGATGCGCATGCGCCGGTGATCCGGGTGCACCACCACTTCCATGCCGTACAGCCAGTCGCCATCGCCCACGTGGCGTGAGGCCATGCCGCCGCCGGTGATCTCCATCCAGGTATGCGGCGCCAGCGCAGTGGCTTCATCAATCCGGAACGTGGCGCAAAAACCCACGATCTTGCCGTCGTACTCGACCACGAACTGGCCTTCCGGGAAGTGCGTCTGCTGGGAGCGGAGCATCTCTTCGGAATGTCCCCATTCCGGCGAGTACACCCGCGCGGTCAGCGCTGCCAGCTGGGGCACGTCGGTGAGGGCGGCTTGCCGCAACAGCAGCCGGGGACGGTTCTCGGGATTTTTTTTGGCCATGGCGCGATTATGCACGGGCAGACTACCCGTGGAGTGAAGTGTTCACGCCTGCCCCGGTTACACTGCGCACGTCGCGTCTATGGAGTGATCTGATGGGCAAGCTTGCTGGAGTCCGCCAATTCAGCGCCGGTCACGCCTGGCGCGCGGGTGGCTGGCAACGGGATGCGGTGTGGCAAGTGGAGCTGGACGACTCGGCATCATCGCCGGAAACGACGCCCGAGGCACTGGGCGCGTGGGTGTTGCCGGGCATGCCGAACCTGCATTCGCACGCCTTCCAGCGTGCCATGGCCGGTCTTGCCGAACGCCGCAGCAAGGCGGACGACAGCTTCTGGAGCTGGCGCGAGACGATGTACGCGTTCGCCGCCTTGATCACGCCCGAACAGCTGCAGGCGATCGCCGCCCAGCTGTACGTGGAGATGCTGAAGGCCGGCTACACCCATGTGTGCGAATTCCACTATCTGCACCATCAGCCGGATGGCACGCCGTACGATCAGCCCGAAGCGATGTCGCTGGCGTTGATCGCAGCGGCGCGGGAAGCAGGCATCGGACTGACCCTGCTGCCGGTGCTGTACATGAGCGGCGGTTTCGACGGCCGCGCGCTGACCCCACGGCAACGCCGGTTCGGTCACACCCTGGACGGCTATCTGCGCTTGCTCGAAGCACTACGCCCGCACATGAGTGACACGGTGCGCATCGGCATCGCGCTGCATTCGCTGCGCGCCGTGCCCGAGCAGGCCATGCGCGAGCTGCTGGCCGACCCGGCCGCGCAGGCGTGTCCGATCCACATTCACATCGCCGAACAGGTCGGCGAGGTGCAGGACTGTCTGGCCACGCGCGGGGCGCGCCCGGTGGAATGGCTGTTCGACCACGCCCAGGTCGATGCGCGCTGGTGCCTGGTGCACGCCACCCACCTCACGGCGCAGGAAACGACACAGCTCGCCCGCAGTGGCGCGGTGGCCGGGCTATGCCCCACCACCGAGGCCAATCTTGGTGACGGACTGTTTCCGCTGGCGAGCTATCTGGACCAGGGCGGGGTGCTGGGGGTCGGCTCCGACTCGCATATCTCGGTATCGCCGGTGGAGGAGCTGCGCTGGCTCGAGTACGGCCAGCGGCTGACCAGCGGCCACCGCAACATCGCGGCCCGCGGGCAGGGTGTCAGCGTGGGCGAAACACTGTGGGCAGCCGCCTTGCGGGGCGGCACGCAGGCTGCCGGCTTGCCACTGGTGGCGGCGCCGGATGCCGATCTGATCGTGCTGGATGACAATGCGCCGGCGCTCGCCGCCCGCGATGCACGCTCGATGCTGGACAGCTTCCTGTTCGCCGGCAATGTCCCGCTGGTGCGTGACGTGATGACCCGGGGAAGCTGGCAGGTGCGGGGGTTTCATCATCGCGACGAAGCGCGGATCGCGGCGCGTTATCGCGAGGTGGTGGCGCACCTGGCCGCGGGGTGATTCCACACGCCCGGCGCGCAGTCGGCCGGGTGAACGGGCGGCTCGCCGTGACGCGCACGCTGTGGTATCCCGATGCCCGGGATTGGACTAGATTGCGTGGGTGGCAACGATCTTCAACTGACCCCGGGAGGGCTTCCATGCAAGATTCTGCCGATTTGGGCCGACTGGTGCTGCGCATCGCGTTGGGCGTGCTGATCCTGTTTCATGGGGTGGCCAAGCTGATTCACGGGCCGGGTTTCATCGTGAGCCTGCTGGCCGGGGCGGGGTTGCCGTCCTTCCTGGCCTATGGCGTGTATCTGGGTGAGGTGGCGGCGCCGGTTCTGCTGCTGCTTGGTATCTGGTCGCGAGTTGGCGCGTTGCTGGTGATGGTCAACATGCTGGTCGCGGTCGTTCTGGTTCACATGGCCCAGCTGGTGACGCTCAACGACACTGGCGGCTGGGCGCTGGAACTGCAAGGGATGTTCTTTGCGGCCGCGCTGGCGATCCTGTTGCTGGGTGCCGGCCGCTTCAGTCTGGGCGGCCGCAGCGGGCGCTGGAACTGAGAGGCAACTGAGCCACCCGGGCGCAGCGCCCGGGTGGCAATGACATCCGGCTCCGGGTGAGGCGTGCCGTGCTGCCACGTTGATCGGCTACGCAGCGCGCCCGGGATTTGCGAAACTACGCGCCCCTTTTGGTGGCTCGACATGCGCTCCCATGCTCTCGTTGCGGTGGGACTGGCGCTCGTCTCGGCGCTGTTCTTCACGTTCACCTACGTATTCAACCGCAGCCTGGTCACCTCCGGCGGTCATTGGGCGTGGGCGGTGATTCTGCGCTACCTGTTCACCCTGCCGCTGCTGGCGATGGTGTTGCCGTGGCAGGGCGGGCTTGGTGAATTGCCGACCGAACTGCGGCGGCACGCGCGCCCATGGTTGCTGTGGAGTGCGGTGGGCTTCGTGCTGTTCGGCGTGCCGCTGACCTGGGCTGCCAGCAGCGGGCCGTCGTGGCTGGTTGCCGGCAGCTTCCAGACCACGGTGCTGGCCGGTCCACTGCTGGCGCCGCTGATCTATCGGGACGGGCGGCGCCGGCTGGCGTGGCGCACGTTGGCGCTTGGCGCGCTGATCGTGGCGGGCGTGTTTGGCCTGCAGTGGGGGCACGCACAGGGCCAGCTGAGCCGGAGCGACTGGTTGGCGATCGGGGCAGTGGTGCTGGCGGCGTTTGCCTACCCGCTGGGCAACCGGAAATTGCTGTTGCATCTGGAGCACGGCAGCAGCCAACTCAACGCCGTGCAGCGGGTGTTCGGCATGACCGTCTGCAGCTGGCCGTTGTGGCTGCTGTTCGCGTTGGTCGCCTGGTTCACGATCGGCCCGCCGACCGGGCGCGAGGCCTTGCTGGCTGGCGGCGTGGCGCTGTCATCGGGAACGATTGCCACGATCCTGTTTTTCCGTGCCACCGACATGGTGCGCAGCGACCCCACGGCACTGGCCGCGGTCGAGGCAATGCAGGCGGCCGAGTTGCTGTTTGCCACCTTGCTGGGCGTGCTTTTTCTGGGCGAGTCGTGGCCGCGGGGCTACACCGCGTTCGGCGCCGTGGCGATCATCGTGGGCATCGCGCTGTTCGGCTGGCTCAGCGGGCGCGGTGCTGCGGGCGACGACGACGCGGTCCGCGCCTTGCGCAGCGATCGCAGCGCGTAATCCCACGCGCGCCCGGTGGTTATGGCAGCGGGCGGGACTCAGTGTGCGGCGGGTTTCAGCATGCCTTTGACCGCGTCAAAGTTACCGTCGTTGGCCGCCTCAGGCAGGCCCAGCAGGTGGGTCATCAACGGATAGACGTCCACATTGGGGAAGGCCGGTACCTGCACGCCGTGCCGGAATGCGGGGCCGTGGCCGATGAAGATTGCCTGCATCAGCGGCTCGGCATTGTCGAACCCGTGTTCGCCCAGGCTCACCCGGCCCTTGCGCGCAGCGGCGTGTTCGCTGGTGGTGATACGCCAATGCACGTTCGCCAGGCACAGCAACTGGGGCACGCGTGGATTGTTGCCGTAGGCCAGGCGCTGCGGCACGCGGCTCTTGTCCCAGCACTGCATGTGCGGCTGCGGCTGTTCCAGAGTTTGCCTGACCTGCGCGAACCGGGCCTGCGCGGCTGGCGTGGCGGAGGTCGGGTTGAATCCGGCCAGGATGCCCATGCTGACGACTTGTACCTGGTCGATCGGAATCAGCTGGTCGATCATCACGCTGTTTGCTTCAGGCACCGCGGCCATGCCGTGGTCCGACAGCACGATCAGGTTGATCCGCTCGAACAGGCCGCGCTGTTCCAGTCCGTTTACCAGCCGCGTCAGGGCGGCGTCGGCCGCGCGCAGCGCATCGTCCATCTGCGGCGTATCGGGGCCGTACACGTGGCCGGCATGGTCGACCGCGTCGAAGTACAGGGTCAGGAACGACGGCCGTTCGGTTTCGGGCAGATCCAGCCAGGCCAGCACCTGGTCGACCCGCTGGTCCGGCGTCACGCTGCCGTCGTATGGCTTCCAGTAGTCGGGCCGCAGGCCGTGGATATCCGCTTCCGAGCCGGGCCAGAACATCGTCGCCGTCCGCAGCCCATGCCGGTGCGCAGTCTCCCAGATCGGCGTGCCGCCGGCCCACCAACGGCCATCGCTGATGGCGTCCCTGGCTCGCAGCGAAAACTTGCCCAGCACCGGGTCGAGCATCGTGTTGTTCACCACACCGTGGTGGTCGGGGGTCAATCCGGTGACGATCGTGTAGTGGTTTGGAAACGTCAGCGACGGGAATGCCGGTTGCATCGACGCCGCTTGCACGCCGCCTTGCGCCAGCATCGCCAGCGTCGGACTGAGCCCGCGTTGCAAGTAGTCGTGGCGGTAGCCGTCGATCGAAATCAGCAGCAGCGGCGCCGACACACGTTCCGTGGTCGTGCTTGCCGTGGAATCGACTGAGCGCTGTGTGGTGCAACCGAAACTGAACGCCGCCAACGAACACAGCAGCGCGCGAAACAGAAATTTCATGCCGCGGATCCCAGGATGTATAGCCAATACTCCCATGATTACGCAGCCCGATGACCATGACACGTAACTTTTGGCACGGCCCGCTCAAACGCCTGTTGCTGACCGGCGTGCTGACGATCGTTCCGCTGGGAGCGGTTTGCGCGTGGCAGGCTACGACGCAGCCGACGATTCGTCCGGTTCCGCCCAGTGTGCAATTCCAGCAGGACGCGCAACAGCAGAAGCTGCGCGACGATTTGCAAAAGAGTCAGCAGCAACAGCAGCTGCGTCAGGGTGTGGCCGACGTCGCCGGGCGCACTGCCAGCGACGACGCGGGTGCCCGCAAACGACGCGAGCAGGCCAGGCAGGCGCAACACGAGCGCGATCGCGCCGCGCAACAGGACTTGCTGGATCGCCAGCGCGATGACGCTGCGCTGGGGCGGGTAATCCCGACGGAATTTCCCAGGTCAGAACAGCCGACGCATTGACCGCCTTGGTCAGCGGCGTGCGGGTCGCCAGGTCAGTCCAGGCAACACCGGCCGCGGCAGGCTGATCTGGCGGTGAAGATGGCTTCCCTGGCTTGGGGCACCGCCGGCGCGCTCGCCAAGTGTGAGGATCAGTCTGCGAACAGGTCGCCGCGGGTGTGGCGTTGCTCCAGCGCCAGCAGCTTCTGCTTGATCGGCAGTCCGCCGCTGAAGCCGGTGAGGTTGCCGTTTGCGCCGATCACCCGGTGACACGGCACCACGATCGACAGCGGGTTGCGACCGTTCGCGGCGCCCACCGCGCGTGACGCGGCGGGGTTGCCTACGCGGCGGGCCAGTTCGCCGTAGCTGATGGTGGTGCCGTACGGGATCAGCCGCAGTTGTTGCCACACGGCCAACTGGAACGGCGTGCCCAACGGGTGCAACGACAGGCTGAATTGTTGGCGCTCACCGGCAAAGTATTCCTGCAACTGCTGGCGCGCCGCCGCGATGGGCGCAGGCAACCGCGACGCGTTCGCGCGGATCCAGTCCGGCGGTACGGTCTGCGGGCGTTTCTCGCGCTCGAACCAGATCTCGCGCAGTCCTTCGTTGTCCGCAATCAGGCGCAACGTACCGATCGGGCTGGTGATGTCGGCGTAGTGGATGGCGTCGGAGGGGTGTGTCATCAGCGGGATTTCCGTCGTGCGGGTTTGGAGGGCTTTGGCGGCGCGTCGGTCGTGCTGCGCCACAGATGGATGACGGCGTACGCGCGCCACGGTCGCCAGGCTTCGGCGCGGCGGTTCAGGTCGCCGGTAGTCAGTGGGTTGGTGCCGTCGCTCGCGGCGCGGCGCAGGACCAGGTCGGCGGCGGGGAACGCGTCCGGGTCACTCAGTGTGCGCATCGCCATGTAATGTGCAGTCCATTCGCCGATGCCGGGCAGCGCGATCTAGCGCGCCACGAAGTGATCGAGCGACTGTGCCGGGTTGAAATCCACGCGGCCGTCCAGCAATGCCTGCGCCATGCCGCTGATGGTGGCGGCGCGCGTCGTCGTCACCCCGATCTCGCGCAGGTCCGCCTGGGCCAGCGTGGCCGGCGTGGGGAACAGGCAGTCCAGGCCCGGCAGCGGCGTCGTCGCCAGTGGTTCGCCCCAGCGCCGCACGATACGCGTTGCCAGCGTGCGGGCGGCAGCGACGCTGATCTGCTGGCCGAGGATTGCGCGCACCGCGATCTCAAAACCGTCCCAGCCGCCGGGCAGGCGCAGGCCCGGGTGGCGGGCGACCAGCGGGCCGAGGATTGCGTCGCCGCGAAACACATCCGCGATCGCCTGCGGATTCGCATCGAGATCGAACATCCGCCGCAGCGTGGTGACCACGCCGAGCAATTGGGCCGGTTGCGGGCAGTGCAATTCCAGCCGCAGCGCATGGTCGTGCTCCGGCCACGCGCTCAGGCGCAGCCAGCCCGGCGCATCCGCCGCGCCGAACACCCGCGCGTAACGGGTCGCGTCGACGTACTCCACACCCGGCAACGCGCGCGTCGCGAAAAACGCGAGCAGGCCCGCAAAGTCATACGGCGGGCGGTAGCCGAGCCGCAACACCATGGCGGTGCCGCTCGCCGCGTGTGGGTGCCGGCGCAGTTCGCGCGGCGGGATGCGGTTCGCCTGGGCAAACGCGGCGTTGAAGCGGCGCAGGCTACGGAAGCCCGATGCCAGCGCCACCTCCGTCACCGGCATCGCGGTCTCGGTCAACAATTGCTTCGCGAACAGCAGCCGGCGCGTCGTGTGTACGCTGATCGGTGGGGCGCCGATGCGCTCGACGAACAGCCGGCGCAACTGGCGCGCGCCGAGGCCGACGCTTGCGGCCAGTTCGTCCAGTGATTGTTCCGCCAGCGCACCGGACTCGATCAAGTGCAGTGCGCGCGCCACCGCGTGCTCGCCGCGTCGCCACTGCGCATTGCCGGGTGCCAATTCCGGTCGGCAGCGCAGGCACGGCCGGAAGCCGGCCGCTTCCGCGGCGGCGGCGTTCGCGTAGTAGTGCACGTTCGCCCGTTTCGCCGGTGGCGCCGGGCACACGGGTCGGCAGTAAATGCCGGTGCTGCTCACCGCCGTGAAAAACAGCCCGTCGAAGCGGGCGTCGCGGCTGCGCCGGGCCTGTTCGCAGACCTTGGCGTCGGGCAGGGCAGGGAGTTTGTTCATGGGTGCAGGCTAGCACCGTGGCGGCGGCTTGACTCGCCGTTTTCGGACATCAATCCGAAGGGTTGAAATCGGGCCGGTTGGGGCGGTAGGTGCAACCGGTCCAGGACATCAGCCAGCGCGGACGCTTCGCCCCTTCGTGAGGCGTGGCTGGCTTGGGCAGCTCATTTGATCGGCGCCATCAAGTGCTGGTACGGCGTGCCGGCCCACATGATGTACGGCGCAGACGTGTCCGGCTGCGCACCTTTCGGGTATTGGTCGTAAAACGCCTGGTCCGCGCCAACGATCATTACGTGCGGACCAGTCTTGATCCAGTGATTGCCGGCGTCCGGTTTCTTCGCGTACGGATCGGTGTTGCTCGCGTCCGTGCCGCCTTCCAGCATGTACATCATGCCGAGTTTTCCGGGCGGCGGCGGTTCGTGCGACATCCAGGCGTGCGCCCACGCCAGCGCGTTCTTGTCCATGCACATGGAGTCCGGGCCGGGCGTTGCCGGGCTGTCCGGCATGCAGGTGAATCCGTTCGTGCCCTCGCGCAACGTGCGCATTTTCCCGTCGGCGCCCATGGCCACGATCGTGGCGTGCTTCGACACGTGGGCAGGAGCGGCGCGCATCGCGCTCTGGATCATCTGCGCGTCGGTTGGCGCTTTGGCATCCGATGCCTGCGCGGCGCTGGCCGCGGCGACGGCAAGGACACTGGCGGCGAGAAGCTTGTGACTGATCGAACAGGTGCTGTACATGGCAACCTCCAAGCAATGACGGTAAGAGTCATGCCTGGATTCCCGCCGTCCAGTCTGTGCTGCTGGCGGGGTGCCGTCAAACGGTGCCGTGCGGCGGCCCGGGGCGCGCCCGACCGGTCACCGAATCCTGGTCGGGACGGGCGGCAGCGGTGCGCCGGTGGCGGCTCAGTGCGTACCCATGGCCGGGCAAGCCGTGCGCCGACCTGCGTAGAAAGCCGCCACGTCCGCCTTGTCGGCCGACTTGCCCGCGTCGCCGCCGTCGAACACCACACGCCAGACCCCGTCAGCCGCGCGACGCCAGGTGCTTGAGAAATTGCCGACCGCATAGCTCGGCTCCGCATCCGTCGCGTGGATTTCGAACAGATAGACGCCGCTGGAATACGCCAGCGTGCCGTCGCTCGTCACCACCACCTGCTGCGGATACCAAGCCAGCCGCTGCGTCTTGCCGTCGATGTACGGGGCCCATTTCCGCAGGATCGCAGCGCGCCCGCGCGTCGGCTGCGCTGAATTCGCATCGAAGATCGCATCGGCCATCACATGCCCGGCAAACGCGGCCGCATCATGTTGCTGCACGCTTTGCGCGAACGACAGTTCGCGTACCCACACCGCGCAGGCCGGAGTGATGTCGGCCGGCGGCGGCGTGGCCCCGAACGCGGCGAAACCCGTGCTGGCCAGCAGCGCGAACAACAACCATCGACCTTGGCTTGGCATAAGCGTGTCCTCGTGTGGGCTGCGTTGCCAAAGCTTCCGCCCAGTGGCGGGCCGATGCCAGTGCCGGAAGCCGTGCCGGGCTCCCGCTGGCACGCCGGAGTTGCGGCGGCGGCTGACCTATAATCAGTCGTCTGACACAGCGGAGCCCTTCGAGATGACTGCACCCACCCGTATCGACACCACCCGCACCATCCGTGCGCCACGCGGCAGCGCGCTTTCCTGCAAGAGCTGGCTCAGCGAAGCGCCATTCCGGATGTTGCAGAACAACCTCGATCCGGACGTGGCCGAGAATCCGGCCGAGCTGGTGGTGTATGGCGGCATCGGGCGGGCAGCACGCAACTGGGAGTGCTTCGACGCGATTCTGAAATCGTTGCGCGAGCTGAACGACGACGAGACCCTGCTGGTGCAATCCGGCAAGCCGGTCGGCGTGTTCCGCACCCATGTCGACGCGCCACGCGTGCTGATCGCGAACTCCAACCTGGTACCGCACTGGGCCACCTGGGAGCATTTCAACGAGCTCGATAAGAAAGGCTTGATGATGTACGGCCAGATGACCGCGGGCTCGTGGATCTACATTGGTTCGCAAGGCATCATCCAGGGCACCTACGAAACGTTCGTGGAAATGGGGCGCCAGAGCTACGGCGGCGATCTGCGCGGCAAGTGGATCCTCACCGCCGGACTCGGCGGCATGGGCGCCGCGCAACCGCTCGCCGCCGTGATGGCTGGTGCATGCATGCTGGCCATCGAATGTCAGCAATCGCGCATCGACTTCCGTCTGAAGACCCGCTACGTCGACGAGCAGGCGAACGACCTCGACGACGCACTGGCCCGCATCGCGAAATACACCAAGGCCGGCGCAGCGAAATCCATCGCGCTGCTCGGCAACGCCGCCGAGATCCTGCCCGAACTGGTCAAGCGTGGCGTCAAACCCGACGCGGTCACCGACCAGACCAGCGCGCACGATCCGGTCAACGGCTACCTGCCGCAGGGCTGGACCGTGGAGCAATGGCTCGAACGCCGCCAGGCCGATCCGGTCGGTACCGCGCGTGCCGCCAAGCTGTCGATGAGAACCCACGTCGAAGCGATGCTCGCGTTCCACGCCCAGGGCATTCCCACGTTCGACTACGGCAACAACATCCGCCAGATGGCGCAGGACGTCGGCTGCGAAAACGCATTCGCGTTCCCCGGCTTCGTGCCCGCCTACGTACGCCCCCTGTTCTGCCGCGGCATCGGCCCGTTCCGCTGGGTCGCGCTGTCCGGCGACCCGGAAGACATCTACAAGACCGACGCCAAGGTCAAGGAACTCATTCCCGACGACAAGCACCTGCACCACTGGCTGGACATGGCGAAAGAGCGCATTGCGTTCCAGGGCCTGCCCGCGCGCATCTGCTGGGTCGGCCTGGGCCTGCGCGACAAGCTCGGTCTGGCGTTCAACGAAATGGTCCGCAACGGCGAGCTGAAAGCGCCGGTGGTGATCGGCCGCGACCACCTGGATTCCGGCTCGGTCGCCTCACCGAACCGCGAAACCGAATCCATGAAGGATGGCTCCGACGCGGTGTCCGACTGGCCGTTGCTCAACGCGATGCTCAATGTGGCCGGCGGCGCGACGTGGGTGTCGCTGCACCATGGCGGCGGGGTAGGGATGGGCTATTCGCAGCATTCCGGCATCGTGATCGTGTGCGATGGCACCGAAGCGGCCGACAAGCGGATTGCCCGGGTGCTGTGGAACGATCCGGGGACCGGGGTAATGCGGCACGCGGATGCGGGGTATGAGGAAGCGGTTGAGTGTGCGAAAGAGCAGGGGTTGAAGTTGCCGATGGTGTGATGCGGGTGAGGGGGCGGGCAAATGAACCAGATCCCTTTTCTGGCAGCATTTTCGCCCCTGTTACACCCTTAATTTCGGGTGCGTAACTCATACACCCTCAAATGTGTCTGATAACGCCGAACCCGTGCGCCCACGTCAAGCACCACGCTGCTGTGCAAGCACCTGATCCGTTGTAGGAATTCCCCTCTTGTCCGGTCGGAAACGAGGTCGCATACTCGGCGCAATGCCCCATTTTTGGGGTCTACTTGGCGTTAGCCCTATGGAAGCAATGTGGTCCTTCGTCGCAATGCAGTATTACGGGTTGATACTCAACCGTACTTACTTGGTTTCTGTTGCTGCAGAAAAGATTCGCGGGCAAGTCTGCCGTGGCCTGACGTCCGTCGAGAGCGGCATTGGGCTAGCTCGCTCAATCACCCACTCTCTCGCAGTTCAAGGCGACCTGGATGATCCGCTCTCGTATGTCTCAGATTGCCAATTAATCCGCGAGAACAAAGCAAACTTCATGTTCAGTCTCTCCGAGATCACATCAGTGGCCTACAATCCCCGCAAGAAATGGGGAATGGGCTACTACCCACATGACGGGCGAGTAATTGTTCAAACGCTAAAACGGCGTCTGGAGTTCATCATTCTTGGTAACCAGTCCGGCGAGCGGATCGCACGTCGCCTGCGCGAGTACGTCGCACGGGCTAACAGTTCGTTCGAGGCGGACGGCTGCGCCGCCGCTCAACTCCAGCGTTAGATCTTTGGGGAGCCTATGCGCAAGCCAGACAAACGACCTCAGTTTGCGAAGCAGGCAGTGTCAGGTGGCGCGCACACGAACGACGGTAAATCTACACGGCGATGCCTCGTGTGCGGCAAGAACAAACGTATGTTTCCGCACGAGCGCATGTGCCTCCAATGCAGAGTGTTGCCACCCGAAGAACGCAAGCAAATTCGAGCAGCTCACGGCGGCAAGCGCAGGAGAAGCATCTACACAATTTCCGGCGGTATTCCTTCGCTAGGTAAGCGAAACTAGGCACGCAATCTAACATTTCATTCGAGGCGGACGGCTTCGCCGCCGCTCAATTCCAGCGTTAGGCGTATGAATCCTCAGCTGCTAAAAAAAATGCGCCGGCATCGTCGCCTCTTCCGATTCATGGGCTTTGTATGGGCGCTTATCGGCGGGATGCTGTTGCTCTCTTTCATCCCGCTCGTCTTGGACCCAAGCGCGTCCATCGTCTACAACGGCGCGCCCACTACAGCGTTCGGCGCAAAACTTTCCGCAGCCTTGTTTGCTGGCGCGTTTTTAGTTGCCGGGCTTTGCTTCCTGTTTGTGCCAGCGCGTATGCTTGATCGTCTCTTTGTCTGGCGTCAGTCGGCGCTTTCGTCCCTGCTTTTCTGGCGGCGGTAGCGCCTAACACCTCATCCAAGCGGACGGCTGCGCCGCCGCTTAATTCCAGCGTTAGGCGCCAAATGCAAAACTCTGACATCTTAGTGGTCGCAATCATAGAAACAGCGCTGGTGCTGTTTGCGTCATCTGCATGTCTTCGTGATGCTCATATTCGTCGTCGTAAGCGCACTGCAGAGGCTACAGCCGAGGTCACCAGGGACGACAAATCCATGAATGCTCTCTATACAGCTTATGGCGCTTCAATCGTCTCGTCCCTCGTACTCATCACCAACGCAGCTGGCTTGGAGGGTCACAAGGTCATTCTCATCGTCATTCCATTCGTTTGTCTGACCTACCTGTTCTATTTCAGCACTTGGTTCCGCAACGCTATTTTTTTCCCAATCGCATGGCGCCTTCGCAAGGATTGACGTTGGCGTCTAACATCTCATTCAAGCGGACGGCTACGCCGCCGCTTAACTCCAGCGTTAGGGCCCACCATCGTGTCCACGAGATCTGACGCTTTTGACGAGGCACTTGGGCTGATCGTGGTCCCAGTTCTTGCGGGGCACGGATTCACGTTCGACGGCAATCGCACATTCCGGCGTCTGTTGGCAGACCAGCGCGTGTCTGAGCTGGTCAACTTCCAACTGGGGCAGCGCTCACTGGCAGGCAAATTTACCGTCAACCTTGGCGTCTACGTTGACGGGGACAGTCCTGGCGTCAATATTGGCCAAGCCAAGGAGCACCACTGCCCTCACGGCCGCCGGATGCGCATTGGGCATCTCATTCCAGCCAAGCTGCCTGCTCTTGCCAAGCTTCCATACATTGGCTTTCTATTTGGCCCCAGTGACAAATGGTGGCCCTGCTCCGGCGATCCTGCTCAGTTGAGAGTTGCCTTGTCAGCGGCCGTTGATAAGATCGTTCTGTACGGGCTCCCGTGGCAGAGAGCAAGTGGGCCCTAACAATTCCGTAAGAGAGTTCCCGTCAATCCCGGGCGCATGATGCTTTGGCCCTGGGCTTTCGGGCGGCTGCCGGTAGCGGTGTTGTTTTGTTTTCTACGTGCTGCGTGTCAGTGCTGCGCGGGTACAAGGAGTGTCAGACTGCATTTCCGTAACCGGT
>DATCMT010000013.1:0-279836 GCA_036563155.1 Rhodanobacter sp. | reverse complement strand
CAAGAAACTTCTCCCGACGTGTCGGCTTCTTCTTGGACTCAAAACTCAACGAGGCGAAGGAACGTTGCTTCATCGACGAGCGCTTCCTGGGGACTGTCGCTATGATGCCGCAGATCGGGAATAAATCAGAGCATCCTTAGGTGACTTCGGATCAACGCTTAGAAAACGCGCTTGTGCAACCTGGCTGACGCCGACGGCCGCGACCAAAATCAGGCCGGCACATGCTCCCTTCCCCATCCCGGAATCTCCTTGATTTCCCCCGAAACCTGAGTCCATACCCCACCCGAGAGGACAGCGCAAGCGGTGGGGATAGCCTGGGATAGTCCGTGCAAGTTTGGGTTATCCCCAGCTGGATCAGGCGGGCTACTCCGCCCTCTCCTTCCTCACAGGCTTCTACCCTGCCGCTTCCAGCAAGCCCTGCAAATAGGCAATCCTCTCATTCTCTGGGGAAAACGCCACCACGTCGGCTACGGTCAGCCCGTAGCGTGCACGTTGGGAGCGTTGGGGATGCGAATGGGGCCGATGGTCTGGGTCACCCTTGAGTCGAACATAATGCCACGACCACGCCCAACCATCGGGCCATGCTGCAGACGGACCGACTCATGGCTGCTGCTTGAACCCTTCAACGTCGCTCACGACAAACAACCCGTTGGGTTCGGCCTCGGTAGCGCCCGAATAGGTGCCTTTCAAGTGCACATCGAACAGGCGCGGTTTCAGGTTCATGACATCCCCAGTCATGGCGTCACTGAATTTCTTGACCAGAGGCCGATCGCGGGCCTCGTCAGCAAAGCGAAAGCCGATGGCAATTTTGGGACAGCTGGCGTCCTGCAACAGGGCGCCACCATGGCGCAGCGCCACCCAGGCAGTGGCATGCACGAGAACCGGTTGGTGGTTGGGGGACGAACGGGTGGCGTAAAGCTGGCACACGGACTGGGCGGCAGCTGGGGCGACGGACTGGGCCCCCGAACATGCGGATACGAGGCAGAGGGCCACCACCAAGCCAGCCCGTAGGGTCAGCATCCGTTGGCCTTGCAGAACGCATCGGTGGAGGCCGCTGCGGCTTCCTGCACACGCTGGTTGACGTCTTTCGGCAACGCGCCGGGCGCATAGAGATCGGTGGAGAGGCTGAGCCCCTTGGCAACCCCCAACTCAGTGCGATACGCGTTCATTTCGGTCGTCATTTCAGTCGTGCGATCCGTGGGTTAACCGATTTTCGGATTGAGGTAATCCAACTGGTGTTGCCCCTCGTGGGCGACAGCGGATGCACCGAACGCCTTTACAAGACCTTCTGAGCTGCGCCCGGAGTTGTATTGCCGGAAGGGCGCGGAAAGCGTGGTGGCCTGTTTGGTGTCGATAGTCATGAGGGTGGCGGAGTTGGCCACCGCAATCTGGCCTTCTTTCAATGAGCCACCCGTCAACGTCACGCCGTTGCCATCGCCAGCTTTGCCGATGTGTTGGGAGGCCGCATTAAGGGAGGCATACGTCGCCGATTTCCGGTCCAGATGGGACAAGGCGGTGTTCATGGTGTGGACAAACCCATCAATCTGGGAACACACCGCTTTGTCCGTGCTGCCGCACGCATAACGTCCGTCCGGGTCGATGTTCACGACCGGATTGTTGTTCGCGTATGAATAGCGATTGAAACTGGAAGTATTCCCAGGCTTCGGGCCTTTCGGATCAACGCTTAGAAAGCGCGCTTGTGCAACCTGGCTGACGCCGATGGCCGCGACCAAAATCAGGCCGGCCAATGCTCCCTTGCCCATCCCGGAATTTCCTTGATTTCCCCCGAGAGGTGAGTCTACACCCCACCCAAGAGGACAGCGCAGGCGGTGGGGGTTAGCTTGGGATAGTCCGTGCTAGGACGGGCTATCCGCAACTGGATCAGGCGGGCCTCTTCGCCCTCGCTTTCTCCGTAAAGAGGGCCAGCACCCGTTGTCGTTGGTTATTCGGTTTCATGATCGCGCCATGCGTGAGCGATCCATATTACCGATAGCGCCTCACGCGAATGCGGTAACGGCGCGGGTGACCTGCCCGACCGCCTGTTGGTAGACAACGGTGGCGCTTGCCATGTGGAACCAGAAGCACTAGGTCGCGCCCCTTTGCGCCACCCCTCATTTTTCGTCCCCTGCTCGACGAACGTTCGACGGGAACGATCACGCAAATTTCTTGGGTTACGTTTGGGTAACGGCAAACCGTGCCTTTCTGTGCCGCCTGGTGCCGGAGGGTGCCTCAGAAACCCTTATGCCAAGCCAATCACGTCGCGGCTTGGCGCCATTCGTTTCGTCGTGTCAAACGTTGAAAATCCCCGTGTCGGCGGTTCGATTCCGTCCCCGGCCACCATCTTCAAAGAACGGCTTGCAGCGATGCAGGCCGTTTTTTTGTGGCGGGTGTCGACACGGGCACTACGGGCCGGGGCGGCTGGTCGTATTGGGTCACTCGCCGACCTTTTTGCACCCCCCGACAGCGCGTCCAAAGGGGTGGTTCCTGGTCGGCATACAGACACCGCCGCGCCTCGATCGGATGGATATTCGCACCGATGGGGCAAACGCCCCGATCCCCCGGGAAGCGCCAATCTGCGCCATTCTTCGGGCCTGCGTGGTCCGATATTGGCGCGTGCGCCATTCAGGTCCCAGCGTGATCTCCGTCACGATTCCAGACATTGGCACGAATGCTGCTTCGCCTTGTAGCGAACCACATTGAATTCTCAATCGAGAAGCCGCCATGGATGAACAACTCAAGCAGGGTGCCGCGGGCAGTACACAGCGGCTGTTGGCTGACCGGCTGCGTCAACGGTATGCACGATGCCGCGAAACCTTGGCCAGCTACGCGTCTGAGGCTGACGCACCGAGCACCGAAACCAGCGTCCGTCTGCGCCTGATTGCCGCGCGGAACGACCCGGCCCCCGCACAGGCAGGCCCGTCCGATTCGGACAAGCCATTTGCCACGCTCTTTTCGCAGGCCTACAGCGCGGCGCGCGACTCGCGAAACAACACTCCCATCCACACGCACGTCCGCGCCCGGCAACGCGCCACGGCGTGACCCACGGTCTCCGCGGGCGAAGTGATGCCGGTGCCAGCTGCGGGCAGCGGCGGCTTCCGCCCGACCCGGCAATCGAATGATTGCTTTCAGCTCACCATCAACCCCTGATGGGACGGGCAACGGCAGAACGCGCCAACGTGCGAAAATCACGTTCCCCATCGACAACGCGCCTTCTGCATGACTCCCCAGAAATACGATTTCCGCCAGTTCCAGGATGAGCTTGGCAAGCTCGAGCGCAAGCCTGAGCAACCGCCTGTCAGCAAGCCACTTGGCAAGAAGGCAGCGGCGGCGCAGCGCATCGCAAGGGCACGCGAGGAATTCCTGGCACTGCGCAAGCGGTACGAACTCGACATAGCCGACGTGGTTGCCTTTTTCCCCGAGGAGGAAGGCATCGCTTACCTGCAGCAGCTGATTGCCGCAGCACAAGCCAAACCGCGGCGCACGCGGAAGGCGTAACGGCACACCGCGCAAGGGCGCGCCAGACGACTGCGGCTATACTGCTCGGCCGACGGCGCGCTCCGCCCTCGTAATCGACACGGCAAGAGAAGCCGCCGGATGATGATCGAGCGATTCAACCATTGTGTGATGTCACCAGCGCCGGCCGACCGGTTGCTTTCGCACGCTTGCAGATTGCTTGGGGCAATGCGCAATCAGGTTGTCTGCCGCGCCGGCTGCCGCGTGCAAGCGAGCTGACGAATCGACATGAACCTGCCAGCGCCCACTACATTGTCGCGGCCCACCCGCCAGAGGCGGTCGTCGGCGACGCTGATCGCTGCCGCCATCGTCGCCCTGGTTCTGGCGGGATGCGGTCCACCGCGGCGATACGCCTCGGTCGTGGTCACGCCATCACAACCGCCGACGGCCGCATCAGCCGCGCCAGCAGCGGAGTCCGAAAATCTCTCCCTGACCGCGATCATGAATCAGCTGCTCCAATCGGGCCAATACGCCAGGGGCGAGGCGGCGTTGCGCCAGTATCTGAAGCAGCACCCGGGTGACCGATCGGCACGGGCCATCCTGCGCCAGCTCACCGTGGATCCTCGGCAAGAGCTGGGCGAAGGCTCGCGGGCCCATGTAGTGCAAGCGGGTGAGTCGTACAGCACGCTGGCATCGCGTTACCTTGGCAGCGCGGATTTGTTCCTGCTGCTGGCCCGCTACAACGGTTCGACCAATCCGTCGCTGCTGCGCGCCGGCGAGACTTTGCAGATTCCAACCGCCGCGGGCCGAGCAGTCGGTTTTGATCCCGCGCGCGGCGCTACCGGCAACGCTTTGTCGGCGCCGTCTGCAGCCACCGCCAACGCACCGGCGACACCCGCGGCGCGGGCGCGTCAATTGCAAAGCGAAAGCGTCGCCCTGCTGGATCAGGGGCACCGGGATCAGGCGCTGGCCCGGCTCGACCAGGCTCTGGCGATCGACCCGAAACTGCCACCCGACGGAGCTTCCGCGGCCGCACTGCGCACGCAACTGCTCGACTCCTACCACGAGCGCGCCATCATGCTGTACCGCGATCAGCGGCTGGACGAGGCCATTGCCCTGTGGAACAAGCTGCTGGCGATTGCGCCCACCTACGAACCGGCGGTCATCTACCGGGCCCGTGCGCTGGAACTGAAGCAGCGGCTCAAGCAGTACTGAGCCTGCCTCAGGCTTCGGAAGTGTCGTCGGACCCGGCTGGTTTGGACATGATCCGGGTCGGCCGGGTGGCGTCGGCGGTGGCGTCGGGCGAGCGCGATTCTTCCGGCTGGTCCCGCCGGGTTTCCAGCGCGCTGCTCATCAGATTGAAAGTAGCAAACAGGCGACCAAGTTCATCGCGGCGAACCAACCGGATCCGATGGCCAAAATCACCCCGCGCCACCCGCAACAGCGCCTCACCCAGCAGGTTCAAGGTATTCAGCGGACGACGGAACAGCCAGTACGCCGCGCCGACCACGGCCGCCAGCGTCAGCAGCAACACCATCGCGATCACCCACAGTGTCGTTCGTTGCGCCGACTGCAACGCCTGGTTGCTGATCCCGAGGCGCAGATCGCCCACGGCCTTGTCCTGATACTGGATCGGCACGTCGAACAGCAGCATGCCGGACTGACCCGTCCCGCCGGCGGCGCCACCGAGAACGATCGACACACCGCCCGGGCCCGAATCCAGCTTCCGACCCACGGCGGCAGACAGTTGCTGCCCCACTTCGTCGCGACGTGTGCTGGCGATGATCCGGCCGTCGCGACCCGCGATGACCAAGTAATGGATTTGCCGGTTGCGCGCAACATCCGCCACCAAGGCCCGCGTGGCCGGTTGATCGCCCAGCAAGAGATTCTCGGCCGACTCGCCAGCGACCATCAGCCCCATCGAGCTGCCGAAATCCACCGCCACCCCGGTCACCGCGGTGCTCTGCTGGGTGTAGATCGCCGCCAGACCAAGCGTCAGCACCAGACACAGGATTGCCCCCAGGCTGCCAGCCCAGCGCAGCCGCAACGAGATGATGCGCGTGGCCAGCGGCTGCTCGAGCTGGCGTTCGTACTCGCGCGCGGCCAGCCGCAAGTCGTCGATCACCTCCGCACCCCGTTGGTAACGGGACGACACCGCCGGTGCCATCAACGTGCGCGCGATACTGATCAGGACAGGTGGTGTGGCTGGATCGCGCGGACGGATCGGCAGGCGGGGTGTGCGCAGCCGACGGCGTATCTGTTGCTGCACGTTGCCCGTGTCCGGCCAAGGCAGCCGGCCGGTCAGCAGCCAGTACAGCACCACGCCAAGCGAAAACAGATCGCTGCGTGCATCGCTGCGTTCCCCGCGCAACCTTTCGACCGACATGTACGCCGGTGTGCCGCCAATTTCCGACGGCGCGCCGCCGGCAGCCCGCTGCGGACTCCGGCGCTCGGCAATGCCGAAGTCGCTGATCTTGGCGTAGTTCCAGCCATCGACCAACATGATGTTCTCGGGCTTGATGTCATGGTGGAGGACGCCACGCATATGGGCATAGTCGAGTGCGGCGGCTATCTGCCCGACCAGATCGATGATCGCGGCCAGCGGCGGCAAGCCGTCGCGACCGACCTTGCTGGCCAGCGTGTCGCCCGGCAGGCGCTCCATCGCGATGTACGAGCGCCCATCCGCGGTTTCGCCCACGTCGAAAATCGTCACGATGTGCGGATGGGTCAGATGGCCTGCGGCACGCGCCTCGACCAGAAACCGGCGCCGGTATTCGGGATCAGCGGCAATCCCCTGATGCAGGCACTTGATCGCCACCTTGCGCTGAATTTCGGGATCGAAGCCGGCATACACGACCGCCATGGCGCCTTCGCCCAGAACGCCTTCGATGCGGTAGCGGCCGACCTGCGCTGGAATGCCCGGATCACTCACGGCGAATGCAGCAACAACCACACCAGCACGCCGAACATCGGCAGCAACACGGCCGCACCGATCCACCGGTGGACGGCGGGATTCGGTTGGCCGGCCTCGCGCGTCAGGAAGACAAACTCCGCCTCGCCGAAGCGGATATGGTCACCGTGTTGCAGCGCCACTTCGTGGACGCGCCGGTCGTTCACGAAGGTGCCGTTGGTCGACAAGGTGTTCACGATCACACAGCGCCCGCGCTGATTGGTGACCCAGGCGTGACAGCTGGATACGCTCAGGTCACCGATCACGATGTCACTGTCGGCGCGGCGGCCAATGGCCTGGCGCCCCTCGCGCAGGGTGAATCGGTGCCCGGCAACGCCAGGACTGCAGCCTTCCAGCACCGGCTGACGCGCGGTGGCCTGACCACGACCGCCGTCGCCGAGGTCGCTGGCGTAACGCCGCAATGCCTCGGTGGAAAAATACCGCGTGCCCTGGGGTCCTGCGGCCCGTCCCGCAGAGGGACTCTCCGGCATCTGGTCACGTTGTCTCATCGAATCCCCTCGCCCCTGCAGCAACCGGCACTATAGCGAACTGCATCGCGCCGGACACGGGCCAGCACCTCGGCGCTCCCGCCGCGCGCCACGCCGGAGTGGGCTGCCACGGGGCTGTCGGTGCCGGTTGAACCGCTCGCGATAGGCCCACTACCATCGACGGATCCCTTTCCCCGACAGGTGACGCACGTGAAACGACTTCTACTTTCCGCCCTTGTCATGGCTTCGTTCTCGGTTGCCCAGGCCGCCGAGGCACCCGCCTTCAGTACCGAGCGGCTGTCCGCCACGGTGAAGACCCTGTCTTCGGATGCTTTCGAGGGTCGCGGCCCGGCCACGCCGGCCGAGACCAAGACGATCGACTTCGTCGTGTCACAGATGAAGGCGGCCGGACTGCAGCCTGGCGGTGACCTCAAGGACGGCCAGCGCCTCTGGACCCAGGCGGTGCCCCTGCAACGCAGCCAGATCATCGGCACGCCGGCGCTGGAATTGACACTGGGCGACCAGCGCATGGCGTTGACCCAGGGCGAACAGATCGCCCTGCGCGCGCCCATGGACGGCTCGACCAGCGTGGCCATCAAGAATGCGCCGCTGGTGTTCGTCGGCTACGGCGTGAAGGCCCCGGAACGCCAGTGGGATGATTTCAAGGGCGTCGACCTGCACGGCAAGATCGCCGTGGTCCTGATCAACGACCCCGATTTCGAAACCGGCCATGGCGACTTCGGCGGCAAGGCGATGACCTACTACGGGCGCTGGACCTACAAGTTCGAGGAAGCGGCGCGGCAGGGCGCGCTGGGACTGCTGGTGATCCACGAAACCGCACCGGCCTCGTACGGCTGGGCGACGGTGAAGAACTCGAACACCAATGCCATGTTCGACATCGTGCGCGACAAGCCCGGCGCGGTCCATCCGTCACTGGAAGGCTGGATCCAGCGCGATCTGGCGGTGCAGATGTTCAAGCACGCAGGGCTGGATTTCGACACCTTGAAGAAGCAGGCTCAGACGCGCGACTTCAAGCCGGTGGCACTGAAGGGCGAGAGCCTGTCAGCAAACTTCAAGGTGGACTCCGAAGTGATCACCTCGCACAACATCGTCGGGCGGGTCGAAGGCAGCAAGCACCCCAATGAAACGGTGATCTACAGCGCACACTGGGACCATCTCGGCGTGGGCGCGCCTGACGCCAAGGGCGACCGGATCTACAACGGCGCGGTCGACAATGCGACCGGCACCGCCGCGCTGATCGAAATGGGCCGCGCGTTCGCCCAGGGCGCCCGACCCCAGCGCTCGGTGGTGTTCCTCAACGTCACCGCCGAAGAGAAGGGCCTGCTCGGTTCCGAGTACTACGCCGCCAACCCGCTGTATCCGTTGGCCACCACCGTGGGCGTGCTGAACATGGATGCGCTCGACCCGAACGGACCGGCGCGCAACTTCACCATTTCCGGCAGTGCCAAGCTGGGTCTGCTCGACGACCTCATCGCGGCCGCCAAGCCCTCCGGCATGACCTACACGGCCGACCCCAAGCCCGAGGCGGGCTACTTCTTCCGCTCCGATCATTTCTCGTTCGCCAAGCGCGGCGTACCGGCCGTGTCATTCGGCTCCGGCAACGATTGGGTTGACGGCGGCCTCGCCGCGGGCAAGGCAGAGCGGGACGACTACACCACCCGGCGCTACCACCAGCCCGCCGACGAGTGGCAAGCGAGCTGGAAATTCACCGGCATGGCGCGCAACCTGCAGTTGCTCTACACGGTCGGCCACGACCTGGCCAATTCGGAGCAGTGGCCGAACTGGAGCAAGGATTCCGAGTTCCGCGCGATCCGTGACACCACCGCCGGCGATCGTCAGTAGCCCGGCCCCGACGCGCCCTCCGCCGCTGCTGGCGGAGGGTTGCCGTCGCCGCAGTCCAAGGCACACCGGGAAGCGGGCCAAGCGCCTGCCGCGCACGACGCGGCGGCAGGGTCACTCGACGCTGGCGAACCACACCCCGTAGGGCGGCAGACGCAGGCAATCGCCGTCGAGCTGACCTTGCGCCAGGCCATGGCCCTCCAGCGCCCGCTGCGTACCGAGCGCGCCGGGCAGGCGCACCTCGCAGTCGGCATCGGCGAGATTGAAGACCACCAGCACGCGCTGCCCCGGCAGGCTGCGCGTGAATGCCAAGACCGGCTCGGCGGTTTCCATGAAAGTAATGTCACCCCAGCGCAGGGCCGGCAGTGACTTGCGCCAACGCATGAAGGCCCGAAAGCCGTTCAGACACGAGTGCGGGTCGGCCTGCTGCCGGCTCACCGCAAGCTCGCGATGTTCGGGCGGCACCGGTAGCCACGGCTTGCCGCGACTGAAGCCGGCATTCGCATCGGCGTCGCTCCACGGCATCGGCGTGCGGCAGCCGTCGCGTCCCTTGAACTGCGGCCAGAATGCGATGCCATACGGATCGCGCAGCGCCTCATACGGCAGCTCGGCCTCAGTCAGCCCCAGTTCCTCGCCCTGGTAGATGCACACCGAACCGCGCAGTGAACAGACCATCGCAGTCAACAGGTTGGCCAGATGCGGTGACGGCTGTCCCCTGCCCCAGCGCGTGAGCACGCGCTCGACATCGTGATTGGAGATGGCCCAGCACGGCCAGCCCTCCGCCATCTGTGCTTCCAGCGCCTGCACCGTGTGGCGGATGTAGCCCGCACTGAAATCGTCGGTCAGCAATTCGAAGCTGTAGCCCATGTGCAGGCGACCGGGGCGGGTGTACTCGGCCATCGTCGCCAGCGAATCTTCCGACGAAATTTCGCCCAGTCCGGCCACGTCGGGATAGCCATCCATCAAGCGGCGCAACTCAGCGAGAAAACTCAGGTTCTCGGGTTGCGTGTTGTTGTAGTAGTGATACTGGAAAGCGTACGGGTTGTCCGGGCTGAAGCCGCGCCCCACCCGTTGCGCCTTCGGCTTGGGCGGGTTGTCGCGCAGCGCGCGATCGTGGAAGCAGAAGTTGATCGCGTCGAGGCGAAAGCCGTCCACACCCTTGTCCAGCCAGAAGCGCACGCTGTCGAGCATCGCCGCACGTACCTCGGCGTGGTGGAAATTCAGATCCGGCTGCGAGGCCAGGAAATTGTGCAGATAGTACTGGCCGCGACGCGGCTCCCACTGCCAGGCCGAGCCACCGAACAGCGACAGCCAGTTGTTGGGCGGGCTGCCGTCCGCCTTTGCGTCAGCCCACACGTACCAGTCGGACTTCGGGTTGTCGCGACTCTGGCGACTCTGCTTGAACCAGGCGTGCTCGACCGACGTATGGCTGAGCACCTGGTCGATCATCACCTTCAGGCCAAGGCTGTGCGCCTTCACCAGCAGCGCATCGAAATCACCCAATGTGCCGAACAACGGATCGACATCACGATAGTCGGCAATGTCATAGCCGAAGTCCGCCATCGGCGAACGGAAGAACGGCGCAATCCAGATCGCGTCGACGCCAAGGCTGGCCACGTAGTCGAGCCGGTCGATGATGCCCGGAAGATCGCCCACGCCATCGCCATCCGTGTCGAGGAAACTGCGTGGATAAATCTGGTAGGTGACGGCGCCGCGCCACCAGGGTGCATCACTCATTGAACCTGTCCCCGCGACATGAGACGAGCACGCCGTGGCGTGCTCGTCGTCGAATGGCGATCAGCTTAGCCGCAGCACCATGGCGGCCAGAATGGATGTGCATACGTATTCATTCGTGCTGCAGTTGCGACATCGCGCGTGCAGATCAGGATCGTCGGCGATCCGCGCGATGCGGACCATGCCAAGCCGCACCACCAGCCGCGCTGTCCGCACGCGGGTCGCGGCTGCACGATGTTGCATTGCGATAAACAAGCCATCGTGCTCCGCATGAATACGTATGCAGAAAGTGCATCAACGCGGAAGCCCCGGCCTACCATGCGCCCACGCCGTCGAAATTCTTGCCGGCGCACCTGCCGACGGTCGTCGCCGACGGAAGCGCGGGGAACGGGGAATCCAAGAAAACCCAGATCGATGGCGACACACTATTTTTGCTGGAGGGGAATCCATGGTTCTGAAACATAACGCGCTGGCGATGGCGATCGCAGCGGTGTGCCTTGGCACCAGTGCCGGCGCCTATGCCGCAACCGCGCCTTCGGCCGGCCAGCAACAAAGCGCGCCCGAGCGGACCACGACGTCCGCGACCGACGCATCCAACGAGGCCGCCAGGGACACCACCACCGACGGCAAGCGCAAGGCGCACAAGATGCAGGCGGTCGAAGTCAACGGCTTCATCAGCAGCATCGAGAATTCCACCGCACTCAAGCGCAATGCAAACAGCATTGTCGAGGCCGTGTCGGCCGAGCAGATCGGCAAACTTCCCGGCGTCAGCATCGCCGACACCCTGGGCCGCGTGCCCGGCCTGGCCGTGCAGACACTCAGCGGTCGTCCGCAGGTACTGACCATCCATGGTCTGGGTCCGGACTTCTCCACTGCGCTGGTCAATGGTGGCCAACAGGTCAGCACATCGAACAACCGCGACGTGCAGTTCGACCAGTACCCGTCCAGCTGGTTCGACAGCGTGGTGGTGCACCTCAGCCCGTCGGCCTCGCTGATCGGTCAAGGTCTGACCGGCACCGTCGACATGCGCACCATCCGACCGCTCGAGAAAGACGGCCCCGAAGCCGCGGTGAACGCCCACTACATCTGGAACGACATGTCCCAGCTGGCAGATGGTCCCGGCGTCAGCGACCGCGGCTACAACCTCAATGGCGTGTGGGTGAACCAGTTTGCCGACCACACCGTCGGCGTCACCCTGGGCGTCGACCTGGAGTCCAACCCCGCGCAGATCCAGCACCAGCAGCCCTGGGGCTACCCGACCGACGGCAACGGCAACGCCGTGATCGGCGGCGCCAAGAACTTCGGCATTTCCGACTCGATGAAGCGCAACGGCGTGCTGGCCACCGTGCAGTGGCAGCCGAACGACCACTACATGGGCACCATCGACCTCACCTACGACAACTTCAAGGAAGTGCAGCAGGCCAAGGGCATGGAGTTCCCGCTGTTCTGGAGTTCGGCCCAGTTGCAGCCAGGCGGCAACGTGCAGAACGGCTTCATCCAGAGCGGCACCTACACCAACGTCAAACCGGTGATCCGCAACGATTACAACCGCACCAGCGCCCGGGTCTACAACTTCAACTGGGAAAACAAGTTCACCATCAACGAAGACTGGACGGCCAACCTCGACGGCAACTACTCGCGCGCCACCCGCCGCGACATCAACCTCGAGAGCTACTCCGGCACCGGGTTCACTCCGGCCAACGGCGCCACCGACACCATCGGCTTCGTCGAACGCAACGGTGGGTTGCTCTACCTCAACCCGTCGCTGGACTACACCAGTGGCGTGGTGCTGACTGACCCACAAGGCTGGGGCGGCGGCAACGACGTGGTGCAGGCCGGCTTCATCAATGCGCCGAACACGGTCGACTACCTCGCCAACCTGCGCCTGAGCGTGGAGCGCAGCTTCTCCAGCGGCCCGCTGTCCAGCGTGGAGTTTGGCGTGGCACACAGCACCCGCAACAAGACCTACCACATCGACCAGAGTTTCCTGACCCTGGGCGGCGGCTTCATCAGTGGCGGCAACGCGATCACCTCCGCGCCGTTCACGGGCAGCCAATGCAGCCCGCTGTCGTGGATGGGCATGGGCCCTCAGCTCTGCTACAACCCCTTCGACCTGATCTCCGATGGCACCCTGCAGCAGGTACCGACCTTCGGTTCGTCGCTGTCGCTGCCACCGAACTGGGAAGTGCGCGAGAAGACACTCACCCCATATGTGCAGTTCAACCTGGACACGTACGTGGGTGGTATCAGCCTGCGTGGCAACTTCGGCGTGCAGACACCACGCACTTCGCAACGCGGAACGGGTGAGCGTGTGGCGCCGGGCAGTTCCATCACCGGCGGGCAGACTCAGCTGATTCCGGTAACCGCCAGCACCACGTTCACCCGCTACCTGCCGAGCGCCAACCTGATCTTCGGCCTCACCGACCATGACGACCTGCGCATCGGCGCGGCGCGCACTCTGTCCCGGCCGCGCATGGACCAGATGAACGCCAGCCTCGGGGTGAGTGGAGACATCACGCACTTGCAGTCCACCGACCCGAACCAGGCTTACTTCAGCGCATCGGGTGGCAATCCCAAGCTGGCCCCGACCATGGCCGACAACTACAACGTCAGCTATGAGCACTATTTCTCGGGCGGCTCGGGCTATGAGTGCAACGCGAATGACTCGAAGAACTCGGACCTGTGCCGCAGTGGTGGCGGTTACTTTGCGCTGTCAGGCTACTACCTGAAGCTGAGCGACTACATCAATCCAAACGCGGCCTACCTGTACGACTTCGGCTCGTTCCTGCCGTTCGGCCTGACGCCGGCACAACAGGCCCAATTGGGCACCACCAAGGGCATCGTCTCTGGCCCGACCAACGACGGCCACGGCTATGTGAAGGGCGCCCAGGCCACCTTGAACCTGCCGATGAACCTGTTCACTCCGGCGCTTGACGGCCTCGGCGTGATCCTCACGGGCAATCGCACCAGCAGCTCGCTGGTGTTTGCCGGCAACAGTACGCCGATCACCGTGCCGGGCCTGTCGAAGTGGGTTGCCAACGGCACCGTGTACTACCAGCACAACGGCTTCGAGGCGCGCATCAGTGACAGCTATCGCTCGAGCTTTCTTGGTCGTGTGTCCGGCATCAGTGCTTCCCGCATCGAGCAGACCATCGAAGGCGGCAGCACCTATGACGCCCAGATCAGTTACAGCTTCGACAGCGGTCGCCTGAAAGGCCTGACCTTGATCGCACAGGGCTCCAACCTGTCGAACAAGACCTTCACGACCTTCCAGAACAACGATCCGCGTCAGGTACTGACGTGGGAACGTTACGGGCGCCGCTACGATCTCGGCGTTTCGTACAAGTTCCAGTAAATCACCACGAAGTGTCTCCCCAAGCTGCCCCGCTGCGTACTCTCAGCGGGGCTTTTTTTCGGCATCCACGCGTCCGCCACGGCGGCCGTGAGCGGCAGGAGCAACGCGAATGCTCGTGAGCGAAGACAGCAACGACCCACGCATCCGCCGCGTCGTGATTGTGGGCGGTGGCACCGCTGGCTGGATGGCGGCGGCGCTGATCGCCCAGGCGCTGGGACCGCAGCTTGAGATCCGCCTGATCGAATCCGACCAGATCAGCACGGTCGGCGTGGGCGAGGCCACGATTCCGCAAATCCGCCACGTCAGCCAGTTCCTCGGCATCGACGAGGATGAGCTGCTGAAGGCCAGCCGCGGCACGATCAAGCTGGCCGTGCAGTTCAACGACTGGCGGCGCATCGGCGACAGCTACCTGCACGCCTTCAGCGACATCGGCCTGCCACTCGGCCTGGCCCCGTTCCAGCACTACTGGCTGCGCAGCCGCCGCCAGAACAGCGCCGCACCCGACTTGTGGGCGCACTCGATCAACGCCCAGGCGGCCAACGCCAATCGCTTCGCCAGGATGGACAAGGTCGGCGACAGCCCGCTCACCGGCATCCGCTACGCCTACCATTTCGACGCCGGCCGCTTCGGCCAACTGCTGCGCCGCCACGCCGAGCAACGCGGCGTCATCCGCACCGAAGGCAAGGTGCTCGACGTCACCCTGCGCCAGACCGACGGCTTCATCGAATCGGTGACGCTGGAAAGCGGCGAAATCGTGGCCGGCGACCTGTTCCTCGACTGCTCCGGCTTTCGCGGCCTGCTCACCGCCGGCGCACTGAAAACCGGCTACAACAGCTGGCAGCGTTACCTGCCCTGCGACCGCGCGGTGGTGATCGCCAGCGAACACGGACACACGCTTCGCCCCTACACCCAGGCCAGCGCCCAGCAGGCAGGCTGGCAGTGGCGCATTCCGCTGCAACATCTGGACAGCAACGGCCACGTCTACTGCAGCAGCCACCTCAGCGACGACGAAGCCACCGCCACCCTGCTCTCCCATCTCGAAGGTCCGGCCCTGGGCGAGCCACGTCAGTTGCGCTTCGAAGCGGGCATCCGCAAACAGGTGTGGAACCGCAATTGCGTGGCGCTGGGCTTGGCCAGCGGCTTCATCGAGCCGCTGGAATCGACCAGCATCCACCTGATGCAGTCCGCCGTGAGCCGCCTGCTGATGATGTTCCCCGACAGGAACTTTCATCCTGCGCTGGCCGCCGAGTACAACCGCCAGACCCGCGCCGAGTACGAACAGACGCGCGACTTCATCGTGTTGCACTACAAGGCGACCGAACGAAACGACACCTCGTTCTGGCGACAATGCGCGACCATGGATATCCCGGCCGGCCTGGCCGATCGCATCGAGCTGTTCCGCCACCACGGCCACATTTTTCGGCAGGGCGAGGAGCTGTTCACCGAAGTCGGCTGGCTGCAGGTGATGCTTGGTCAGGGCATCGAGCCGAAGCGCTACCACCCGCTGGCCGACGGCCTGCCGCGGGAGCAGCTGGACGAGTTCCTGTCCAACATCCGCACCCTGGTGGGCCGCGCCGTGGCCGGCATGCCTGGTCATGCCGACTTCATCGCCCATCATTTCAAGGCTGAGGTCTGATCCACGGGTTTCGCACGCCGCGCGGCGTGGCGATCTGCCAGTCATCCCATTGCTGCTGGAGTCACCGATGTTCCATCGTTGCCTGTTCGCCGCGTTACTTGCCTGCGCAATGCTGCCCGCGACAGCGATGAGCGCGACGCAGCCAGCCGCCGCGACGACGACCAGCCACGCCCCCGCCGGCGCCACCTCCGGTGTCTGGTACGAAATCTTCGTGCGCAGCTGGTACGACACCGACGGTGACGGTATCGGCGATCTCAACGGCGTCACCGCGAAGCTCGATTACCTCAAGGCACTGGGCGTCGGCGGCATCTGGCTGATGCCGATCAACCCGTCGCCCAGCTATCACGGCTACGACGTCACCGACTACTACGGCATCAATCCGCAGTACGGCACGCTGGCCGATTTCCGGCGCCTGCTGCGCGAGGCACACCGGCGCCACATCAAGGTGATCATCGACCTGGTGATCAACCACAGCAGCGACCAGCACCCCTGGTTCAAGGCGGCCCGCGATCCCGCCAGCCCGTATCACGACTGGTACCACTGGGCCGGTCCGCAGACCGACCTGCACGCTGCCGACGCCGCGGGCGCGCAAGCCTGGCACCCGCTCGGCACGACGCACTACCTGGGAATTTTTTCCAGCACGATGCCGGATCTCGACTACGACACACCGGCGGTGCGGCGGGAGATGGTCCGGGTCGGTCAGTACTGGCTGAAGCTGGGCGTCGACGGCTTTCGACTGGATGCCGCCCAGCACATCTACTACGACTTCAAGGCCGACATCGACAACCCGCAAACGCTGAAAAAAAATCTCGCCTGGTGGTCCGAATTCCGCCAGGGCATGCAGGCCGTCAACCCCACCGCTTACCTGGTGGGCGAGGTGACGCGCGAGCACGCCGAGGAACTGGCGCCGTACTTTGGGCCGCTCGATGCGGTGTTCGACTTCCCGCTGGCCACGCCATTGATCGACAGCGCGCGCAGCGAACGCGCCGGCCAGCTCGGCACCCTGCTGGCGCACGCCGATGCCGCCTATCGCAAGGTTGCCGGCAAGTCTGGCGCCGACGCGCCGTTCCTGTCCAACCACGACCAGAACCGCGTGATGAGCCAGCTCGACGGGAACGCCCAGCACATTCGCATGGCCGCGGCGATGCTGCTGACCCTGCCGGGCCAGCCCTTCCTGTATTACGGCGAGGAACTGGGCATGCGCGGCGTCAAGCCCGATCCCGACCTGCGCGAACCGATGCGCTGGACGCGTGCCGGCGGCACGCCGGGCGAAACGACCTGGAAGGCTTTTACCACGCACGATGGCGCCAGCGCGTCGGTCCAGGCCCAGCAAGCCGATGCGGATTCGCTGTGGCACCACTACCGGATGCTGCTGCACTGGCGCAGCCAGATCAGCGCGCTGCGCGACGGCGCGATTCATCCGCTGGCGCTGGCCAACCCGCACATCGCCGCATGGCGGCTGGACGATGCCACCACCCACGTGTTGGTGGTGCACAACCTGTCCGGCCAGGCGCAGGACCTGACGCTGCACGACAATCGCTTCCGCACCCTGCGACTGCACAGCTCGCCCGACACCCGCTGGCAGGCCGGGCATTTGCACCTGCCGCCCTACACCACGGCGATCCTGCAATGACAGCGAGACCGACGCGATGAAGCCCACTACCTGCCCGCTCCGCCACGGCGCCCTCTCCGCCGGACTGTGTCTTGGCATCGCGCTGGCGGCAATCGGCGCGCCCAACGCCCACGCGGCGACGGCGCCGCCAACGGCCACCGTTCGCGTCATCGACGACGGCCTCACCATCCAGCTGGGCGCCGACCAACTCGGCGTACGCCTGCTGGCACCGGGCATCGTGCACGTGCAACACCTGCGCGCCGCCAAGGCCCAGTCGCCCACTCTGGTGCTTGATCACGCCACCGCACTGCCGCCGTACCAACCCACGCCAGCGGACAGCAGTGCGCAAACCGTGACGCTCACTTCAGAGCGCGGATCGGTGCGCTGGGATCGGCAGCATCAGCAACTGCAAATCAACGACGCCCAGCATCGGCCCCTGCTGCGGATCGACCGCGCCGCCTTGCGCGCAGGCAAGCTCGCCTTGCAACACGATTCGCATGACGCGCTGTACGGCATCGGTGGCTACAACGCCAGCGAGGACGCTTCGGCCGGCCTGCTGCGCACCGGCACCCAGGTGGCGACTGCAGGCAAGCAAGGCCACGCCGGCGCACCCCTGGTGTGGAGCAGCGCCGGTTATGGCGTACTGCTTGACGCCGACGGCGCCACCTTCGAGCTGGCGCCAGGCACGATCAAGGTCAGTGGCAGCGCAGGCGGGCGCGATGATTACTACATCCTGATCGGTACGCCGACGCAGATCTTCGGGGCACTGGCGAAACTCACCGGCCGCTCGCCGCTGTTCCCGAAGTGGGCGATGGGCTTTACCAACAGCCAATGGGGCATCGACCAGACCGAACTGCTGCAACTGGTCGACACGTACCGCGCCAGGCACATCCCGATCGACAACTTCACCCTCGACTTCGACTGGAAGGCCTGGGGCGAGGACCACTACGGCGAATTCCGCTGGAACGCCAGCAAGTTTCCGGACGGCCCCAGCGGCAAGCTGAAGACCAAACTGGACCGCCGCGGCGTCCACCTCACCGGCATCATGAAGCCGCGCGTGCATCTGGACACGGTTGAAGGTCGCTACGCCAGCGCCCACGGTTTCTGGATCGCCGACAAACCGGCCAGTGACGATTACTTTTCGCACAAGCCGGTGCGCGACATCGACTTCGACCAACCCGCCGCGCGCGCCTGGTTCTTCAACGACGCACTGAAACACTCGTTCGCCACCGGCATTGTCGGCTGGTGGAACGACGAGGCCGACGACAGCGGCGACGGCAGCCAGTTTTTCAATATGCAGCGCGCGCTGTACGACGGCCAGCGCGCGATCTCCAACCAGCGCGTGTGGTCGATCAACCGCAACTTCTGGCTCGGCGCCCAGCGCTACGCCTACGGCCTGTGGTCCGGCGACATCGACACCGGCTTCGCCAGCATGGCGGCGCAGCGGGTGCGCATGCTCAGCGCGATCAACGTCGGCGCGCTGCAATGGGGCATGGACGGCGGCGGTTTCCGCGGCGGCACGCCCACGCCGGAAAACTACGCGCGCTGGATCCAGTTCGGTGCGTTCACGCCGATCTTCCGCGTGCACGGCGACTTCGGCCAGAAGCGCCAACCGTGGGTCTACGGCCCCACGGCGGAGAAGGTCGCGACGGCGGCGATCCGTCTGCGCTACGCACTGCTTCCCTACATCTACAGCTACGAACATGCGCGCCGCGCGACCGGCGTCGGCCTGGTGCGCCCACTGCCGTTCGCATGGCCCCACGACGCCCACGTGCGCAACGACATCGCAAGCTGGCTGTTCGGCGACTGGCTGCTGGTTTCTCCGGTGGTTGAATCAGGTCAAACCAGCAAGGACATCTACCTGCCCGCCGGCCGCTGGACCGACTGGTTGAGCGGCAAGGCGTACGAGGGTGGCCAAACCATCCACCTGGCGATCGACGCCAAAGGCTGGAGCGACATCCCCTTGTTCATCCGCGACGGCGCGATCATCCCAACCCAGCCGCCGATGGATTACGTCGGCGAAAAACCGCTCACCCAGCTCACCGTCGATGTGTTCCCGTCCGCCCAACGCAGCAGCTTCGACTACTACGACGACGACGGCACCACCTACGACTACGAACACGGCGCGTATTTCAGTCAGACGCTGTCGGTGCAACGCCACGCCGACACCGTCCGCTTCGCGATTGGCGAACCCAGCGGCAGCTTCAAACCGGCACTGCGGTTTTACCTGCTGAAAATCCACGGCGGCGCCGCCAAACGTGTCAGCGGCACGATCCCCGCCTTCGACAGCCTCGACGCCCTGCAGCGCAGCGGCGGCGAAGGCTGGGCCAGCGGACGTGATCGCTACGGCGACGTCACCTGGCTACGCGTGGCGGCGGCGCGCGCCATGGACCTCACGCTGGAGATAAAGCCACACCCCAAAACCCGATAGACCACAGGGATGGCCAAGCGGGTTCGGCCGCCAGGCCGCGGATGTAGCGGCCACCACGACAGCAAGGGTCCCGCGCGCCACCCGGCGCAACGGACCGGATGTATCCACTCAACCGCAGAGGGATGTTCGATGGGCCATCACGACCACGCAATACGCAACCGCAAGTCCACCCTGGCATGCACGCTCGGCGCGGCACTCGCGCTCTACACCCTGCCTGCCCTGCACGACCGCGCACAAGCCGCCACCAACGACAACAATGTGGAGTGGAACGGCCTGTTCCACGACCAGGGCCCGCTCTACGACAACCACGTCGAACCCACATCCAGCCAGTCGGTCACGCTGACCCTGCGCACCTACAAGGGCGACATCAGCAGCGCCAACATCAAGTATTACGACAGCGCCGACAGCGCCTTCCACTGGATCGCGATGACGTGGTCGGCGAACGACGCCACCGGCAACTTCGATTACTGGAAGGGCACCGTGCCGGCCAGCGCCTCGAAAAAGTACTACCGCTTCCAGATCAACGACGGCAGCGCGACGGCGTGGTTGAACGCCGCCGGCACCACCTCGGCCGAGCCATCCAGCGGCGACTTCTTCATTGTTCCGGGCTTCAAGACGCCGGACTGGATGAAAAACGGCGTGATGTACCAGATCTTTCCCGACCGCTTCTACAACGGCAGCACCGCCAACGACGTGAGCAACGGCCAGTACACCTATGCCGGCTGCGCCACCGAGAAGCATGCGTGGGGCAGCAGCGTGGTGTCCAACGTGAACGGCTGCAACAGCGCGGTGTTCTTCGGTGGCGACCTGAGCGGCATCGACCAGAAGCTCGGCTACATCAAGAACACGGTGGGCGCCAACATCATCTATCTCAACCCGATCTTCCTGTCGCCGACCAACCACAAGTACGATACCGAGGACTACAACACGGTCGACCCCGCGTTCGGCAGCAACACCACGCTGCAGACCCTGATTGCCGACATCCACGCCACCAGCAACGGCCCGAAGGGCTACGTGCTCCTCGACGGCGTGTTCAACCACACCGGCGACACCAGCCAGTGGTTCGACCGCTACAACTGGTGGACTTCGACCAGCGGTGCCTACGAATCGAAATCCAGCACCTGGTACAGCTGGTACACGTTCCAGAGCTGGCCGACCAGCTATTCCGGCTTCTTCGGCATTTCCAGCATGCCCAAGCTCAACTACGGCGCCAGCGGCTCGGCCGTGCGCAACGCGATCTACGGCGCCAGCACCTCGGTAGTCAAAAAATACCTCAAGACACCCTACTCGATCGACGGCTGGCGCCTGGACGCGGCGCAATACCTTGACGCCGCCGGTGGCGACGGCAGCAACACGACCAACCACCAGATCATGGCCGAGCTGCGCAGCGCGGTGAAGTCGGTCAACGCCAACGCCGACATCCTGGGCGAGTTCTGGGGCAATGCCGCTCCGTGGACTGCCGGCGGCGACCAGTGGGACGGTGCGATGAACTACGACGGCTTCACCCAGCCGGTGTCGCAGTGGATTACCGGCAAGGACTACGGCGGCGGCAACGCGTCACTCAGCGTCAGCCAATTCGACAACTGGTTGCGCGGCACCCGCGCCAACTATCCCACCGGCGTGCAGCAGGTGATGTCCAACTTCCTCAGCAGCCACGACATTACCCGCTTCGGCAACCGCGCCGGCGGCGACATCTGGAAAACCTACCTGGCGCTGTTCTTCCAGATGACCTACGTCGGCACGCCCACCATCTACTACGGTGACGAGTACGGCATGCAGGGCGGGGCCGACCCGGACAACCGGCGCACCTTCGACTGGAGCGTCGGCAGCATCACCAACAGCGCGGTGGCGCTGACCCAGAAGCTCACCACGATCCGCAATGCCTATCCGGCACTGCGCACCGGCTCGTTCATGACCCTGCTTACCGACGACAGCAACAAGCTGTATGTGTACGGCCGCTTCGACGCCACCAACCGCATCGCGGTGGCGCTGAACAACGACAGCGTGACACGTACCATCACCGTGCCGGTATGGCAGCTGAGCGTGACCAACGGCAGCCAGCTCATCGAACTGATCTCCGGCACGCACTACACGGTGCAGAATGGTCAGGTCAGCGTGTCGGTGAACGGGCACTACGGCGCGATCCTGGCCCAGTAACTTGGCCTTCGGGCGGCGTGGCGGTGGCCACGTCGCCGCGTTGGCGGGCGATGAATACGTATGCATGGGCTGGTTGCTGCAGTGCGACGCTATCTACCATGGAGTGACGGCGCGCCGCGTGACAATCGGCGCGACACCAGCGTTGCGGGAGGGGGCATGCCGATCGAACACATCACTCACGCCATGCCGCGCCCGGCCTGCGCATGCTGAGCGTCATGCTGGCCGCCGCGCTGACGGCCGGCGCCGCCGCGCCGACCTGGCACGACGGACTGGACTGGCATGGTGTGCACGTGGCCATCAGCCGCGACGCCGCACAGCGCTACACGTTGGCGTGGCCGTTCGGCCAGCGGGTGATCGCGCCGCAGCCGCTGCGCACGGACACCGCCAGCACGCTGTTCGATGGCTTGTTTGCGATGGCGCAGGACGACCTGGCGCAGAATTCGGTCACCGCGATCCGCGACGGCGCGTTCGATCACGGCCAGCCGATCCCCTGCCACTGCTTCGAGACGGGATTGAAGTGGCCCTACGTCTGGACGCGCGACCTGGCCTACGCCGTCGACCTCGGCTTGTGGCGCTTCGACCCCGCGCGCTCACGCAACGGCCTGCAGTTCAAACTCTCCGGCGTACGCGAGCCGGGCACACCGGCGGGCCAGTACGTCATGCAGGACACCGGCTCGGGCGGCAGCTGGCCGATCAGCACCGATCGGGTGGTGTGGTTTCTGGGCGCGCGCCATCTGCTTGGCGACGCCGCCTTCGCGGCCGTGGTGGACGACGCATTGCGCGACACGCTGGCACAGGATCGCCAGGTCGCGTTCGATGCGCGCATGGGCCTGTATCGGGGCGAGACTTCGTTCATGGACTGGCGCGAGCAGAGCTATCCGGCATGGACCGCCGACAACGTCACCTTCATCGCGCAGTCCTACGCGCTGTCCACCAACGTCCTGCACTACCAGGCGCTGCAACTGGCTGCCAGCACGGCGGCGGCACGCGGCGACCAGCGCGCGGCCGGTACCTGGCGGGCGCAGGCAGAAGCACTGAAAGCCGCCATCAACACCCACTTCTGGCGCGCCGATCGGGGGCTGTACATGAGCTACCTCGGCGGCGACGGCCTGCCGGTGGAAAGCTACGACCTGCTCGGTACGGCGCTGGCGATCACCAGCGGCGTGGCCGACGGCGCGCGGGCGCGCACCGCGCTGGCCAACTATCCGACCTGGCCCGCGGGCAGTCCGGTGCTGTGGCCCGAACGCGCGGACCAGCCGATCTACCACAACCGTGCGATCTGGCCATTTGTCAGCGCCTACGCCCTGCGCGCCGCCCGCACGGTGGAGCAACCGGCGCGGATCGCCCACGAAATCGAGTCGATCATGCGCGGCGCGGCGCTGTACGGCTCCAACATGGAAAACTACGAGCTGCTGAGCCAGGGCCAACACGTGGACGACGGCAAGCTCAGCGGTCCGGTGGTCAACTCGCCGCGCCAGCTGTGGTCGGTGGCCGGCTACCTGATGATGGTGACCGAAGGCGTGTTCGGCCTCACCGACGACGGGCGGGTGGAACCGAAACTGCCCACCGCGCTGGTGCCGATGTTGTTCGGCGACCGCTCCACCATTTCGCTGACCCTGGCCGACCGCACCATCACGCTGGAACGACCCGCGGCGCTCACCGGCAACCTGCTGGTGGCGGACCGGCGCAGCACGCACGGTCGCACCACCACCATCGGGCTCAAGGCGATCACCGTCAGCGACGTGCCCTTGCGCCGCGACGCCACGCTGTATGGGCCTGCAACACCGGCAGCCCCTACGCTGCATGCGCAAAACGGACAGTGGACGGTGACAACCGACGGCAAGCAGCAACTGTATGTCGACGGCCAGCGCGCCCAGCGGATCGACGGCAGCGGCACGCTGCAACTCAGTCACGCCCTGCACTGCGTGCGCGCCACCCGCGTTGACCCGCACGGACTGGAGTCCCTGCCCAGCCCGCCGACCTGCGTGGGCGACAGCGCCCGCGTGACCGGCGCCTGGCCGCGCCATCGGACGGCATCGAGCGGCGGCGCGCATGGCGTGTGGCTCGAATACGTCAACGAGCACGGCCCGATCAACACCGGCATCACCGCTGCGGTGAAAATGCTGACGATCCGCTGCACGGGCAGCGCCGCCCGACGGGTGCCGATCGTGATGCCGCACAGCGTGGGCCAGCAGCCCTCCACCTACGCGCGCTTTGACGCCCGTGCCGGCGCGAGCTGTCAGTTCGCGCTCGACGATGGCTTCAACATGAGCTACCTGAGCCGCTTCGCCCACTACACCGGCGGCGCCGGCGGCAGCGACGGCCCGCTCAACCAGGCCGACATCGGCGCGCTCGTCATCGCGCCGCTGGACCAACCCCACACCCGCACAGGCAACACGCCATGAGCAAGGCCAAACCCGAGCTGTCGTTCTGGCAGATCTGGAACATGTGTTTCGGTTTCCTCGGCATCCAGTTCGGTTTTGCCCTGCAAAACGCCAACGTCAGCCGGATCTTCCAGACCCTGGGCGCGGATGTCAGCGACATCCCGGCACTGTGGATCGCCGCCCCGCTGACCGGCCTGATCGTGCAGCCGATCATCGGCTACTACTCGGACCGCACCTGGAATCGCTTCGGTCGGCGTCGGCCCTATTTCTTCGCCGGTGCGGTGCTGGCCACGCTGGCCCTGCTGGCGATGCCGAACTCGCCCACGCTGTGGATCGCGGCCGGCATGCTGTGGATCATGGACGCCTCGTTCAACATCTCGATGGAACCGTTCCGCGCGTTCGTCGGCGACCAGCTGCCCACCTCGCAGCGGCCACTGGGCTACGCGATGCAAAGCGTGTTCATCGCCGTGGGCGCGGTGGTGGCGTCGTTCCTGCCCTACGTGCTGACCCAGTTCGGCGTGGCCAACACCGCGCCCGCGGGCGAAGTGCCGCTGACCGTGAAGTACGCGTTCTACGCCGGCGGCTTCGTGCTGCTGGCGGCCATGCTGTGGACCATTCTGCGCACCCGCGAATACCCGCCCGACCAGTTGGCCGCGTTCTCCGACAACCGCGTCGAGGAAGCCTCGCCGCCCCCCTCGGGCGCGTGGAAGATTGGCAGCCTGCTGCTGGCATGCGGCGTGGTGCTGCTGGCCGCGATCGGCTACTTCTCGCTGGAAAAGGAGCTGTACCTGCTGGCCGGCGGACTGGTGGTGTTCGGCCTGCTGTTCGTGTGGCTGCGCTTCACCGACAGCCGCGGTGCGCTGCGCCAGATCATGGGTGACCTGCACGGCATGCCGCTGCCGATGCGCCGGCTCAACTGGGTGCAGTTCTTCTCGTGGTTCGCCATGTTCGCGATGTGGATCAACACCACCTCGGCGGTGTCCGAATCGTTTTACGGCAGCAACGACACCACCTCGGTCGCCTACAACGAAGGCGCCAACTGGGCCGGCGTGCTGATGGGCACCTACAACGGCGTGGGCGTGCTGGCGGCGATCCTGATCCCGCTGATGGTGCGCGCGCTGGGTCTGCGCATCAGTCATCTGGTCAACCTGTGCCTGGGCGGACTGGGCCTGCTCTCGTTCCTGGTGATTCGCGACCCGCACTGGCTGATCGTCTCGATGATCGGCGTGGGCTTTGCCTGGGCGTCGATCCTGTCGCTGCCCTACGCCATGCTGTCGGACAACCTGCCCAGCGCGAAGATGGGCATCTACATGGGCATCTTCAATTTCTTCATCGTGATTCCCCAGTTGCTCGCCGCCAGCGTGCTGGGCGTGCTGCTCAAGCTGTTCTTCCACAACCAGCCGATCTGGGCGCTGGGGCTGGGTGGCGTCAGCCTGATCATCGCCGGCCTGTGCACGCTGCGGGTGCGCGAGCCGACCGACGAACTGCCCGAACCCGCCCACGCGCCAGCGTGATGGCGCACGCGCGCCCGACCCCACCGGACCCACGGACACCCACGCCATGAATCCCAAACGCCTGCCCTGTCTCGCCGTCGCCCTGCTCGCCTGCGCCGTGGCGCAAGCCACCACGCCGCCGCCGGCCACCACCGAATTCGTGGGCACCGACGCACCGTTTGCCGCCGACGCGATCTACTTCGTGATGACCGACCGCTTCGTCAACGGCGACCCCTCCAACGACCAGCGCCAGCAAGGCGGCGCCCATCCCACCTTCGACATTCCGGTGGCCGGCGCGCCCACCGGCGAAAGCGCGAACATCGGCTACCTCGGCGGCGACTTCAAGGGCGTGCTTAACAACACCGGTTACATCCGCGACATGGGTTTCGGCGCGGTATGGATCACCCCGATCGTGGACAACCCCGACCAGGCGTTCACCGGCGGCGACCCGGTGAGCTGGGGTTCGAAATTCACCGACCGCGGCAAGACCGGCTTCCACGGTTACTGGGGCGTCAACTTCTACAAGCTGGACGAACACCTGCCCAGCAAGAACCTCGACTTCGCCCAGTTCACCCGCGGCATGCACGCGGCCGGGCTCAAGGTGGTGCAGGACATCGTGGCCAATCACGGCTCGCCCGCCTTCAGCATGCCGCAGCGCCAGCCGCAATACGGCCAGATTTTCGACCAGCACGGCAAGCTGATCGCCGACCAGCAGAACCTGCCGCCCTACCAGCTCGACCCCGTGCGCAATCCGCTGCACCGCTTCTATCACGCGTACGACGACCTGGTGCAGCTGTCCAACAACGACGACCAGAACCCGGCCGTGCTGGACTATTTCGTCGGCGCGTACGAGCAATGGATCGAGCAAGGCGCGGATGCGTTTCGCATCGACACCATCAGCCACATGTCCACCACGTTCTGGAAACAGTTCAGCGACCGCATCCGCGCCAGACACCCGGGCTTCTTCATGTTCGGCGAGGCGTTCGACTACAGCCCCGACAACATCGGCCAATACACCTGGCCACAAAACGGCGCGATCAGCCTGCTCGACTTCCCGCTGCGTGGCCGCATCGCCGACGTGTTCGAACACCCCGGCAGCGACTACGCCAGCCTGCTCGACCGCCTCTACCTCACCAACGGCCCGTACCAGAACCCCTACGAACTGGTCACCTTCTACGACAACCACGACATGGCCCGCCTGAACGCCAGCGACAACGGCTTCATCGACGCCAACAACTGGCTGTTCACCGCCCGTGGCATCCCGGCCATCTACTACGGCTCGGAAACCGGCTTCGAACGCGGCAAGGCCGAACACCAGGGCAACCGCAACTACTACGGCCAGGCGCGCATCGACTCCGCGGCCGCCAGCCCGATCTACCGTCAGCTCAAACGCATCGCACAACTGCGCCAAAACACGCCAGCCCTGCAACGCGGGCTGATGCTGCCGCTGAAATTCGCCGGTGATCAGGCAGCGTTCTACCGCGTCTACCAGAAGGGTGACGTGCATCAGATCGCGCTGGTGTTGCTCAACAAGGCCGACGCGCCCGCGGAATTCGCTGTCAGCGACTACTTACAAACGGGTCGCTGGCAATCGGCGCTCGGTGGCGGTCCTATTGACGTGGCTGCGGGCGACGCTTTGCACACCACTGTGGCGGCGCACGATGTGCAGGTTTACTTGCTCGATGCAGTGGCACAGCGCGCGGATTTGGTGGTGGAGCTGACGCGGTTGATGCGGGAGCGGGGGCGTCCAGCCCAGTGAAATTGGTGCCTGCGTCGCGCAGCAAATATGGTGCCCAAGACAACCCTTGTCGCTCGTGACTACTTTCCTTTCCAGTCTAGAGCGCGCAAATTCTCGCTGACACCAGCCCGTGCCAGATACCAGTGGTAGGCCGGAATCCACTGGCCGAACCACGCTACCCAGGTCAGGCCCTGCCGACAATCCTTGTAGGCCAAAGATGAATCTGTTCGTCGAACAGGTCCGGTAAAGAGCGCAGGTTTACACTGCTCTTCGAACCCTACCAAGGGTTACAGCCAATCAAGGGGAAAATATGTCGCACCTGAAAGTAGCCCTCGCCGGGACCCTGTCGCTTGCCTTGGCCGCCTGCGTGTCTACCTACACCAGGCAAACTGTCACGCCAGCCCAGTCAAAGCTGGCGGCCACTGGGTCCGTACTTGTCGCCGTGCCACAAGATGGCGCGTATGGCGACCAAACGTACCCAGCGTCAGGCTCTGCGACGGCGAATGCAGTTCGCGCCGCGCTCAGCCGCTTCAGCAACAACGTTCAGCTTGCGACCAGCTGCAGCGAACTGAGTTGCCTGACGTCCAACTCCACGCCCTACGACTATTACGTGGTGCCCCAGATCCTGCACTGGGAAGATCGCGCCACAGAGTGGTCGGGTAAAAAAGACAGGATTGAACTGAAAATCACGGTTTACAGTCGTAATGGCAGCCCTGTCGCCAGCCAAATCATCAGCGGCGCGAGCAAATGGTTCACCTTCGGTGGCGACCATCCACAAGACCTTCTCGCTGAGCCGATAAATCAATACGTCCAATCGCTCTACTAGTAACAACGTCCAGTCACCAACTCCGCGGTGAACCGTACCAATCGCTCCCGCGCTTAATGCCCAAAAAGGCCAAAATGTATCAGCGACAATTTGTTGCCGGGGAGGTGGCTGTCGTTGTAAATAATGTCAGGGCAAATTCGCCAATGCTGCCGCCTTTTATTTGTCCCCGACAACATTCTTCGCAAGCGTTAACCTTGGCTACCAGGAAACCAAGGGAGGGTTGGTCATGCTGAAAGTATTCCGTTGGGGTGTTTTGCTGCTGGCGTGCGCTGCCGGCGGCGCGTACGCCGGATTGATCGGTGCTATCGCTGTGGGTGCGTTGTGCCTGGGCCTGGCCAAGATTCCTTCGGTCCGGCGCGTACCAGTTCCTGCGCAACTGATGCTGCTGCCCGTATTGGCGGCTCTACTGGTCGTGGTGCTCGCGGCTAGCCGCCCTGTGGTTTCACCCGTAACGGCTGTTGAGATATCAGGAGCGCCAGCACCTGCAGTGGCGCCAGAGCCGAGTTACACGCAGCGCGTACTGACCGCTGCGATGGAGTGCAATGGGCTGAGTGGATCCACGCCGATGGCGTGCTTCTCGGGGGCGTCACCGGAGCGCTGTAAAGCTGCGGCGGTAGCTTTTGTCGCCGATCGCTCAGCGAACCAGCGCGCCTACCTAATGTGCTTGCAATCGTGCAGTGGCGGCGCTGGGCTTGCTGGTGTGGCTATAGACTGCCGTATCCGTTGATCAGCACAAAATGGCGCCACGAACAATTTCCGACAACGAAGTGGCTTTCGAGAAAAGAACAAATGTGTCGGGGATAATTTGTTTCCGGGGAGTTAGCTGTCGATGAAGGCGATGTCAGGACAGTTTCGCCATTGCGACTGCCTTTAATTGTCCCTGACACCATTTTGCCGCATCGTCCAAGCAAACGCGCGCACCGTGCGCCGCTCAACTCAAGCGTTAGGCATAGGAAGGGAAAGGTATGGGCATTATCGAAAAGCTATTCGGCTATCCGCAATCAAAGAGGCTACGGCTGATCCGCGAACTCGCCCGCTTCCGAATTCAAACCGACCCAGCAGCACCCGTCATGGGCATTGATTCGAAAATGATCGACACGCTTTCAGACAGCCAACTGATGACGCTTCCCGAGGCGTCAATTGCCGTTATTGTCGAGTCGTACATCACTCTTTTGCACCAAGGCGTGCGTAGAGAGGCCGCAATTCGAGCAATCGACGATCATAGAGCCATATCCTTTCACGGCGACCGCTCCGAGAACACTCAGAACATATACGACTACGTTATTGACAGAATTCGCATCGAGCACACAAGTGGACCGACGCCAGATGAGGGGTTTATTGACACCGCTACATTTACATGCTTAAAAGCCTTTGGTATGGAGCTCAGGCCGCCGTCGAGGCCTAAGTATCACGTTATAAAGGAGTTTGAGCTATCCACGTTTCGACTCGTTCTCGCCAAGTATACGCGACGCGACGGTGGCTACCTTTACCCTTGGCGGCTTCTAGCATTTGATAAGCGCACCGAAGGCTTCGCGTTTTCATACAACCTAGAGGTAACGCCGGTATCATGTTGCCTAGGATCATACTCCGCCAATGGAACTCATTTTAACTTTGGTGACGGTGATCCGGAAATGACTCTAGAGGCGTTCGAGGGCTGGGCAATACCAAAAGCAATTTCCAACATCTATGGTGACCACGTTCTTACCCCGGCCGAGATGCATGCCTTCGGAACGAAAGTCGTGGCCGACTACCTTGGGGAGGTTGGTATGCAAATTCTAAATATAAATAAGAATGTGCTGAATGACCCTCAAATTTATGCACTCAAGGACGGCAGAACGGCGGCCTTGATTGTTCGCGTGGCGACGTACCCCAACAAGGGAGTGCTGGATGAATCGGAAGAGCAGGTATCCGATTTGATCGATGACTGTTGTGAAAGAGACTACGATTTGTACTTTGCGTCGGTCGGTCTGGCTAACGCCAATGCCAGGAACGATTACGAACTTGGCGTCTTGCTTCGCAAGGGGTCTTACCACGTGGCGTTCTCTGGCGTTGAACAGATCGTTTGATGCCTAACGGAGCGCAGCAGCCGACCGCCATTCCGCTATGCGGGCAGCCCGGAGCTGAGCTCAGCATTATCCGCAAATCAAACAATGGGGCAATTGGGGAGCACGCATGTTCAAGGCACTCATGGCTGGGCACAAGCTCGGCACCATCGGGTCAAAGTGGCTCAGCGCGACCAGTGTCGATCCAGGCGACAAGGGTCAGGTTGCCAAGATCGCGACGAAGTACATGGTCGATGGTGGCATGGAACCAGAAGACGCCTGGTTGACAGCTATGGTCGACTGGATGAGTGGCATGCCTTGGCCAGACTCAATGCTCATGGTTGCGCAAGCCATGGTGCGTTTTCTAGACGCATATGAGGGTAAAGTTGCGCTGTCTGCACATACAATTCTGGGTGCTAGGCAAGCTGCGCTTGAAATCATAGTTAGTGACTAGCTGTAATGACCCAGTGATTTTTTGCTCAGGTAGCAAAGGCGTCCGCCAAAGCCGGGCCAGTTTAGGGAGAATTTGTTGGCTTGAAGTTGTCTGTCGTTGGAGAAGATGTCGGAAACCTTTCACCATTGCTGCTGCCTTTTAATTGTTCCTGACACCATTTCTGACCTTTTCTGCTGAAACCATTTCTGCGAAAAAGTGTCGAATAGCGTCGCAAGCGCCACTGGCACCTGTGACAACCATTTCCGCCAAGCACTTGATGCAGCGGGAGGACCGGGTGCTTGAGCGCTGTACAGCAACATCGCATACTCGGTGCAACGCCCCACTTTTATGGCCTACTTACCGTCAGACACGAGAGCCGTACAGGAAGGAGGTGACAGATGGCTATTTTCAAAAGTAAGGAAAGGTGTCTGGATGATGAGGAGCACAGCTGGTTATACGTCGTGATTACCAGCGAATATCTCATTAGGCCGCGCTATGTTTCCGCATTTCTGACCGCGTTCTCGGAAGATCTTGCAGCACAGATGCCGGCGGTAGTGAGCGCCGGTGTTCAGGTTCACACGACGAACCATGGTTCGACACAGTTAACAGACGGGGAAACTAAACACCTCTTAACTCTTACCTGCGTCATCATCGCAGTCGCCAAATGGCGCCAGTTATCGGCTTATAAGACCGTCTTTCCGCCAGATGTCGAGAAGGCGATTTGGCTAATAGCTTTCATATGTGGTGACATAACCGATGAGATTGCTCCAGACATTCGCGTGAAGGCACGAAATGGAATTTCGGCGGTGCTCGGAAACGATACTGCGATCTATTTCGAAGACCCGGATGTCATTGAGGCAGAGCGTACGTGGGATCGTGCCAGAGGGAAGCTAGTTGAAGAATATGATGAGGGTGAGATCGACGAATCCGATTTCGCATCGGGCGCCTATGAGCTACTTGAATCGTGTCCATACGCTTCTCAACAGTATTCATAAGGCACATTTCGCGCCTGACAACTCAATCCTGCGCACGGAAGAGATGTCCGGAAAAGGTGTCCGCGGAAAAGGTGTCAGGGTGAGCTGGCCCGGGTTTGACGGACACCTTTGAACAGGGACAATCCCCTGGGAGGTGTCAAATGGTCAAGCGCCAACGATTCACGGCAGAGTTCAAGCGCGAAGCAGTTCGGTTGCTCGATGCGGGCGAGCGCCCGGCGTCAGAGGTAGCCATCGATCTGGGGATTCGGCGAAACCAGCTTTACAAGTGGAAAGCCGAGCAGGTCCGCTCAGGCGAGCTTTCGTTCCCCGGCTCCGGTCGCAAACCTGCCAACCAAGATTCGTGCTGTGGTGGCGGGGTCAGGTCTTGTTTTGCCACATTCCGTGCGGTAGTGTGCGCCTATGTCCCGCCCTCTTCGCATCGAATTTGCCGGAGCGCTGTACCACGTAATGGCGCGGGGCGACGCGCGCGCCTCGATCTTCCTGGATGACGCGGATCGAGAGGCATTCTGTGCGGGCCTGTGGCGGGTGGCTGAGCGCTTCCAGTGGCGGGTGTGGGCATATTGCCTGATGGGCAATCACTACCACTTGCTGGTTGAGACCCTGCAGCCGACACTGTCGCGCGGGATGCGTGAGGTGAATGGCGTTTACACGCAGGCATTCAACCGGCGCCATGGCCGGGTCGGCCACGTGCTGCAAGGCCGCTACAAGGCGATCCTGGTCGACAAGGACAGCTACCTGCTGGAGCTGTCGCGTTACATCGTGCTCAACCCCGTGCGGGCACAGCTGTGCAGCACAGCCGCCGACTGGTCGTGGAGCAGCTATCGGGCGGTGATGGGAAAGGCGGCAGCGCCAGCCACCCTGGCGGTTGCCGAGACGCTGGCGCTGTTCTCGGAGGAGCGCGGCGCGGCGCGGCGGGCGTTCGCGCGCTTTGTTGCCGAGGGTGCTGGGGTTTCGTTGCCAGAGAACACGCAGCAACTGTTCCTCGGCAATGAGAAATTCGTGGAGCGGATGGCGGCGCGTGCCCGGGCACCTTCGCAGGAAGTTCCCCGAAAACAACGCGCGCAGAAATCGCTGGCGCACTACGAACGCGCCGCGCCCGATCGCGACAGTGCCATCCGCGCGGCCTACGCCAGCGGCACCTATACCCTGAAGGCCATCGGCGAGCATTTCGGCTTGCACTACGCCACGGTTAGTCGCATTGCGCGGGCGGGGATGTGGCAAAACAAGACCTGACCCCTGACCTCCAGGCGGGGATGTGGCAAAACAAGACCTGACCCCTGACCTCCCAAATGGAAAAAGCCGGGGACTGAACGCATCCGTTTTTGCCGCGGCGCGGCCATGCTATCCGCCACACCGGCGGGCGACCACCCACGTGGAGCACGCGATGCGGAGGCAATCCGGTCACTTAAAGGACTGCTTTGCAAAGCCTTTTTCGGCTGATAAGCAGTGCGCCCTGGAGAAAATCCCAGAGCCGGTTTTCTGAAGATAGAAAAACTTGATTCCACTTTTCCGGGATACCGCGCGGACAGCACCTTCCATGGAAGGTCACCCAGCCCGGCACACGTCCAACTTCACTTCTGATATTTGACCGATGGTTGCGACGACTACCGCACGCACCCGTGGCGCGGCCGGCGACGCGCGCTGAGTAACTGTGTACCCGCGGCTCGCGCTAGCATCCTCTCTGACACGGGGATCTCTGCTGAAATGCATGCGCGGCGAGAGCGGAGCCGCTTACGCCGGAACGGGGGATTGCACCATGACGCTGGTTGAAACCGTTGCGCTGTTTGTGGTGGTCCAATCGGGCGTGTACCTGCTGGCGCTTGGCGTGATCTCGCTGGTGCGCCCGGCGTTGGCGAGCCGGTTCCTGTTGGGATTTGCGGGCTCCGCGGGCGCGCATTACACGGAGTTGTCGCTGCGGCTGCTGGTGGGTGGGGCACTGGTGGTGCAAGCGCCCCATATGGCGTTCTCGGCGGGCTTCGACCTGTTTGGCTGGGTGCTGCTGGCCACCAGCGCCAGCCTGCTGCTGGTGCCCTGGCGCTGGCATCAGCGCTTCGCCCAACGCGTGGTGCCACGCGCCACCCGCTACATCGCCCTGCTCGGCCTGGTCAGCGCGGCGCTGGGCGGTGGGCTGCTGGCGGCGGTGCTGGTTGGAAGCGCCGGCTGAGGGACATCGGGAGTCCCATGGCGCCTCAATTGGTGCACCGCTGCGGCTCGGGCCGTGCCCTGCCGCCCCGAACGACACGGACCTGAGTCCTTGCCAAATCGTCAACACCCGACCTGTTAGCTTGGCGCCGTCGGTTGCGCAAGCTTCGCACCCGTGCTGGTTACCGTTCACCCGAACGCAGCTCGTCGTCGCCGTCTGACACGCACTACGGACGGCTGTGCCGCCGCTTGTTCCACCCGTCAGGCCGCACCACGAACTCCACCGTGAGGGCACCACCATGCGCATTGCCAAGCAAGACATACCCGCCCGGATCAATGTCCCCGGTGCCGTTGCCCGCCAGCAGGCGGACTTCGGCGACTGCACCGGGTATGGCACGATTGGCGGCGAATACTTTTCACTGGGCGCCGGCACCGATATCGCTCCCTTGCTGCAGGGCCTCAAGGGGGATATGTGCCAATCCCCGCACTGGGGTTACATGATCGAGGGCGCGCTGACGGTCACCTATGCCGATGGGTCGCACGAGGCGGTCAACGGCGGCGACCTGTTTTACTGGCCGCCCGGGCACACGGTGAAGGTCGGCAAGGATGCGGAAGTGATTCTTTTCAGCCCGCAACACGAGCACGGCCAGGTCATCGACCACATGCTGAAGAAAATGGGCGGCTGAGACAGACCCACCGCCATTCCATCGAGCGGATCAACGGCCGGGGACGGCATGCGCCGGCGCCGGTCGCTTTTTCGCATGTGGCGGCGCAGTCTCGCTCAGCGCAGGCTCGACCGGCGCACCACCAGTTTCACCGGCAGCACTTCGCTGTCGACCGGTTCACCGCGAATCAGGGCCAGCAGGCTGTCGACCAGCACTTCGCCGGCGTGACTGGTGTCCTGCAGCACCGTGGTCAGCGGCGGATTGACGAAGCTGGCGGTGGCGATGTCGTCGAAACCGGCCAGCGCCACATCCTGCGGCACGCGCATGCCGTGTTCGTCCAGCGCACGCAGGGCGCCGATGGCGATCAGGTCGCTGGCGGCGAACACCGCATCGAAGGCGGCTTTGCGCTGGATCAGCGTGCGCATCGCCTCGTAGCCGGACTGTTCGGTGCTCTCGGCGTTTTCCTGCAGCGCCGGATCAACCTCAACGCCAGCCTGCTGCAGGGCGTCGACATAGCCGCGATAACGACCGAAGAATTCGGGATAGTGACTGGAGGCATCGCCCAGGAAGGCAATCCGGCGGCAACCGCGCTCCAGCAGGTGTTCGGCCACCGCCTGGCCACCGCGAAAATTGTCGCAACCGACCGACACGCCGGGCTGATCCGGCAGCACCGCACCCCAGCGCACGAAGCGCGTGCCCTGATCGACCAGCTTCTCCAGCTTGTCGCGATGGGTCAGGTAGTCGCCGTAGCCGAGCAGGATCAGGCCGTCGGCCTTTTTGCTGTCGGCGAAATCCGCGTGCCAGTCGCGCGAGAACTGCTGGAACGAGATCAGCAAATCGTAGCCCTGCAAGGCACAGGCGCGGGTAATCGAGCCCAGCATCGACAGGAAGAAGGGATTGATGTGCGATTCGTCGGCGGTGGGGTCCTCGAAGAACAGCAGCGCCAAGGTGCCGGTATGCATCCGGCGCAAATTGGAGGCGTTTTTGTCGACCTTGTAGTTGAGCTGCTCGGCAGCGGCCTGGACGCGCCGCCGGGTCTCCTCATTGACCAGCGGGCTGCCACGCAACGCACGCGACACCGTGGCCTGGGAGACCCCGGCCAGGTGGGCGATGTCGATTGATGTGGTTTTCCCCTTCATCCCCAACGCAATCTGCAAGCCTTTCCGGTGACGGCGCGGTGTCGTCAACCCCGAATGCTAGCCGGTTTGCGCCTTGGGTGCCGCATGCCACCGGCCGCTGACCGGTGGATGCGCAGTCAACAAGTGTTTGTCGGACAGGAGCGTGATGAAGAACGCTCAGGCGTGCATGTCCTCCAGCTCCATGCCCTTGGTCTCGCGCACGCCAGCCAACACGAACAACAGCGACAGCAGGGCGAAGGCCGCGTACAGCCCGTAAGCGAAGCTCAAGCCCACTTCGGCCAACGCCGGAAACGTGCTGGTGATGGCGAAGTTGGCCAGCCATTGCGCGGCGGCGGCGACTGCCAGCGCGGTGGCGCGAATGCGGTTCGGAAACATCTCGCCCAGCAGCACCCACACCACCGGACCCCAACTGACGCCGAAGAACACCACGTAGGCGTTCGCCGCCACCAGCGCCACCATGCCGACCGAACCGGGCAGGCTCAGTTCGGCACCGCTGCCGGTGGCCTGCGAAAAGCACCACGCCATCAGCGCCAGGGTGATCGCCATGCCGGCGGAGCCGATCACCAGCAAGGGCTTGCGCCCGATCTTGTCGACCAGCGCGATGGCGACCAGGGTCACCAGCACGTTGACGATCGAGGTGACCACGGTGATGGTGAACGAATCGGCCTCGCTGAAGCCCACCGAATGCCACAGCGTCGAGGAGTAATAGAAGATCACGTTGATGCCCACGAACTGCTGGAACACCGATAGCAGGATGCCGATCCACACCACCGGCAGCAGTCCGGCGGTCTTGCCGCACAGGTCGCGCAGGCGCGGCTTGTGTTCCGAGCGCAGGCTGTCTTCGATGTCGTGCAGTTTGCTCTCCAGCGCCGACTCGTCACGCAAGTCCAGCACCTTGCGCAGCACCACACGGGCCTCGTCGATGCGGCCCTTGGCGACCAGGTGACGCGGCGATTCGGGTACGCCGAGCACCAGGCTGCCGTAGATCAAGGCCGGCACCGCGGCCACCAGGAACATCCAGCGCCACGCCGCCAGGCCGAACCACAACGGTGCCGACGCGCCGCCCGCGGCGCCGGCAAGCCAGGCGTCACTGAGCAGCGCGGCGAAGATGCCCAACACGATCGCCAGTTGCTGCATTGAACCGAGCCGACCGCGAATGTGCGCCGGCGACACTTCGGCGATATAGGTCGGTGCGATCACCGAGGCCACGCCCACACCGATGCCGCCAACCAGCCGCCACAGCACCAGATCCACCACGCCGCTGACCAGGCCCGAACCCACCGCACTGGCGGTCAGCAGCACCGCAGCCACCTGCATGGTGCGCACGCGGCCGAAACGGTTCGCCAGCATGCCGGCATACCAGGCGCCCAGCGCCGAGCCGAGCAGTGCGCAAGACACCGCAAAGCCGGTTTGCGCCGCATCCAGCACGAAGCCGCCGCGGATCGCGTCGACCGCGCCGTTGATCACGGCCGTGTCGAAACCGAACAGGAAGCCGCCCAGCGCCGCCGCCGCCGAGATCAAGATCACCCGCGCGGTGGCGTGTCCGCCCAGCCCGTCCGCCGTGCTTTGTGTGCTCATCGCGTCTCCCCAACGTCATGGCAACCCAATCCGCCCGAGTCTGCACTGAGCCCGTTGCCATGTCCGCCTGAATACGTATGCAGCCAGACACGGCAAAAGCCCGGAGACGCCCGCGCACGACACCCCGTAGGGCGGGCAATGTCCGCCGGCTTTTGTCGTGGCGCATCATTGAAGAGCCGGCGGGCGGTGCCCGCCCTACGTCGCAATTGATCGTGCCGCGCCATCGACGTGCCTCGACCTCGTAGGGCGGGCATTGCCCGCCGCGTTTGGGTGTGGCGCTCCGTTGAAGAGCCGGCGGGCGGTGCCCGCCCTACGTCGCGTTTGATCGTGCCGCGCCATCGACGTGCCTCGACCTCGTAGGGCGGGCATTGCCCGCCGCGTTTGGGCATGGCGCATCCGCGAAGGGCTGGCGGGCGGTGCCCGCCCTACGCTTGCGCGTTGATGACGGCCAGGAAGTCGCGGCCGTAGCGTTTGAGTTTGGCTTCGCCGACGCCGCTGATGGTGGCCAGTTCGTCTTCGTTGGCGGGCATGGCGCGCAGCATGGCCAGCAAGGTGGCATCGTGGAACACCACGTAAGGCGGCACGCCTTGTTGCTTGGCCAGCTGGGTGCGCAAGTTGCGCAGCGCATCCCACGTGCTCTGCTCGTAGGCCTCGATGCCCAGGCTGCCGCCAGTCACCAGTTTGCTGTCGCGACGGCGGCGGCTGGCGCGCTCGGGGCGGGCGTCTTCGCGCAGTTTGACCCGCTCGCCGCCGCTGAGTACGCCGCGACTGGCTGCGGTAAGGCGCAAGGTGCCATAACCCTCGGCGTCGGCTTCCAGCAGACCGGCTGCGAGCAACTGGCGGAACACGGAGCGCCATTGCTTTTCGTCCAGGTCGTCACCCACGCCGAAGGTGCTGAGCCGATGATGGTCGAGGCTCAGCACACGCTCGGTTTCCTGCCCCCGCAGCACGTCGATGACATGACCTGAGCCGAAGCGCTGGCCGGTGCGGTACACCGCCGACAGCGCCTTCTGCGCCGGCACCGTGGCGTCCCAGGTCTTGGGCGGCGCGATGCAGTTGTCGCAGTGTCCGCACGGGCCGGGGTAGGTTTCGCCAAACGCGCCCAGCAGCAGTTGGCGACGACAGCTGGTGGCCTCGGCGTAAGCGAGTAGCGATTCCAGCTTCTGCCGCTCGACCCGCTTGCGCTCGTCGTCCGATTCGGACTGCGCAATCATCTGGCTCATGGTGACCACGTCGGACAGGCCGTAGATCATCCACGCCTCGGCGGGCAAACCGTCGCGACCGGCGCGACCGGTTTCCTGGTAATAACCCTCGATGCTGCGCGGCAGATCCAGATGGGCCACGAAGCGCACGTCGGGCTTGTCGATGCCCATGCCGAACGCAACGGTGGCGACCATCACCACGCCATCCTCGCGCAGGAAACGCTGCTGGTTGCGCGAGCGGGTCGCGGCGTCAAGGCCGGCGTGATATGGCAACGCCTCGATGCCCGACTCGGCCAGCCACGCCGCGGTGTCGTCCACCTTGCGCCGGCTCAGGCAATACACGATGCCCGACTCGTCCTGATGGCCGAGCAGGAATTCGCCCAGCTGGCGCTTGGCGTTGTGGCGCAGGCCGACGCGGTAACCGATGTTGGGCCGGTCGAAGCTGGCGACGAACTGCCGCGCGTGCTGCAGCGACAAGCGCTCGACAATTTCCTCGCGGGTGCGTCGGTCGGCGGTGGCGGTGAGCGCGATGCGCGGCACCTCGGGAAACCGCTCGTGCAGAATCGCCAGCTCGCGATATTCGGGACGGAAATCGTGGCCCCACTGCGACACGCAATGGGCCTCGTCGATCGCGAACAGCGCCACCTGAGTACGCTCGAGCTGGCCCAGGAAGCGCGACGTGAGCAGCCGCTCCGGCGCCACGTAAAGCAGGTTCAACTCGCCGGCCAGCAACTGCCGCTCAACTTCGCGCTGGTCGTCCGCGCTGAGGCTGGAGTTGAGGTAGGCGGCGGCCACGCCTGCCTCGCGCAGCGCGTCGACCTGGTCCTGCATCAGCGCGATCAACGGCGACACCACGATGCCGGTGCCCTGCCGCAGCAGGGCGGGAATCTGGTAGCACAGCGACTTGCCGCCACCGGTGGGCATCAACACCAGCGCGTCACCCCCTGCGCTCAGGTGCTCGACGACGGCTTGTTGCTGACCGCGAAAACTGGAATAGCCGAAAACACTTTGCAGCAGGCCGAGGGCGGAGGTATTCATTGGCTACATGCTACCAAACCAGCCCATCCCGGCCGCCGGAAAATTCGGCGGTGGCGCGTCGGCCAGGCGATCGGTCAGGCGTCCGGTATGCCCCACAAGGCGTGGTCGAGGTCGCCATCCAGGCCGAACCGCGACAACGGCACGCGCCCATTCTTGACCTCGACACCTTCGGCGCGCAGCCGCTTCGCCTGCTCGCGAAATCCGCGGCTGCCCGGCGGCATCGCGATGTGCCCGCTGGCGCGCAGTACCCGGAACCACGGCAGCTCCATGCCGTCGGGCACTTCGCCCAACAACCGGCCAACCAGCCGCGCCCGCCCCGGCAGCCCCGCCCTGGCCGCAATGGCGCCGTAGCTGGCGACGCGGCCGGGCGGGATCGCGGCTATGGCGGCATAGATTCGGGCTGCGGCATCCATTTCGATCACGCGACGCTGGCTGAAATACGTGGCAGAGTAGCTACCCCACGTCGCCAGCGGAAGTCGCAGCATGCGTCACTTCGAAGCCGTGCGTTCCCAGATCGGCAGCCTGCACGCGCTGCGGCACAACGATCCGTACCTGATCAGCTTCGACCTGCAATTGGCGGAGGATCGCTACCAGGGGATCTATCTGGCCGAACTCGAAGACGAGACCGGTCGGCGTTACCTGCGCATCTCCACCCCGATTGGCCCGCTGGCCGGCATCGATCCGCATCGCTGCCTGCGCTTCAACTGGCAGCAACGCACCGGCTTCCTCGCCGTGGCCGACCTGGATGGCTCGCCGTACCTGCACCTGTGCGAAAACCGTCCCTACGACCTGCTCGAGCAGACGGAACTGCAGCGTGTGGTGCGGGAGCTGGGCGTGCTGGGCGACGAACTGGAACGGATCATCGCCGACGGCGGCGACTCGCTGTAGCGCGACTATCCCGCCCCTTTCCAGCATTCGGACCGGGCTGCGCACATGACCTGGCCACGGCTCACAGAACGGGTGCGACGCAGCCGCCGTCAGTCCACCAGCCGGAACAGCAGCACCAGCGCGTAGGCAAAAAACGCGGTGATCGGCAGGGTGAGTACCCACGCCCAGACCATGCGTTCGACCACCGACCAACGAATCGAACTGAACCGCTTGGCCGCACCCACACCCATGATCGACGCCGACACGTTGTGCGTGGTCGACACCGGAATGCCGAACACGGACGCCACCACGATCACCGCCGCGGAGCTGGACTCGGCCGCGAAGCCGTTGATCGGGTGCAGCTTGACCATCTTGTGGCCCAGTGTCTTGATGATGCGCCAGCCGCCGCCGGCGGTACCGGCTGCCATGGTCAAGGCGGACAGCACCTTGACCCAGATCGGGATCTCGAAGCCACCGTTCGGATCGCCCTCGATGCGCAGGAAGTGGAGCAACTCCGGCAGGTGATCGAACTGGTGCGTGGCGGTGGCACCGGCCAACGCCAGCGCGATGATGCCCATGCTTTTTTGCGCGTCATTCATGCCGTGCGCCACACCCATGGCGCTGGCCGACACGATCTGCGCCTTGCCAAAAAACGAGGTGGCAAACGGGGTGCGGCCGAGCCGGCGCAACCAGCCCTTGCGCCGCGCAAACCAGATCAGCAACGCGTACAGCCCGGCCATCAGGAAGAAGCTGATGATGAAGCCGGCCATCGGTGACAGCGCCATCGGCACCACCACCTTGGGGATCACGCCACTGCCCTTGACCCAGCCGCCATCAGCCCAGATCACCGAGTCGAGATTGTTGTTCGAGGCAGCGACGGCCGCGCCCACCAGCGCACCCACCAGGGCGTGGCTGGAGCTGGACGGCAGGCCAAGCCACCAGGTGATCAGGTTCCAGATGATGGCCGCCAGCAACGCGCAGATCAGCAACTGCGAGCTCATCTCGATCACGCCGGCATTGATCAGCCCGGAGGCGATCGTGGCGGCCACTGCGGTACCCAGGAACGCACCGACCAGGTTGGTTCCCGCGGCCAACAACACCGCCTGGCCGGGGCTGAGCACCTTGGTCGCCACCACGGTGGCGATGGAGTTTGCGGTGTCGTGAAAACCGTTGATGTAGGTGAAGACGAGGGCGATGACCACCACCGCGATGACGATCGTCATGCCCGCCCCCAAGCCACCAAGGTGGGAAGGCCGGCAACCGGCGTCGACGCCGGGCCTTGCGGGATGCGCTTGGTCACAGGCGAGGCCTCAGGAATTCTTCAACACGATCGAATAGACGATGTTGCCGACATCGCGGCACTTGTCGATGGCTTTCTCGATCAGCTCGAACAGATCCTTCGCCAGCATGGCGCGCATCACGTCGCCGCCTTCCAGATACAGCGTGCGATAGGGCGCCAGCAACATCCGGTCACCCTCGGACTCGAGCGCCTGCAAGCGGTCCTGCAGCTTCTTGACCGGGTCGATGCGCAAGCCGCGGCGCAACTCGTGGACCATCTGCACCACCACCGCGCTGGACTGCTCCAGCACCAGGGCACGCTGGGCGAAATCCACCCCGACCAGACGGTCGGCCACGATTTCGTAGCGCTCGGCAAACTTCTCGATGGTCTTGGGAATCTTGTACAACGAGGAATTGAGCGCCTCGATATCCTCGCGGTCGAGCGCCGTGACGAAGGTGTTCACCAGCCCCTCGCTGATCTGCGCCGCCAGTTCCTTCTCGCGGGCCCGGGTCACGGTGAACGCGGCCATCACCGGGTCCGCACCGGGATTCGTCAACAGGTCATGCAGTGCCTTGGCGCTTTCGTGGGCGGTCTCGGCACTCTGCTCGAGCAAACCGTAAAACTTGTCGCCTTTGCCGAACATCGTCTGCAATGAGAACATCAGTGGCCACGCCTGCGCTAACGGAATAGGCGAAATAATACAGGACTGTCGTGCTGCTCCGCATCATTCACTTGCCCCAGGTGATGCATGGGGCCTTCAGCCCGTACACTGTGCCCATGCACCCTCCCCCGTTACGCCTGCGATGCTGACCCAAATCGCACTCGTCTTTGTACTTGCTCTGTGCAACGGCTTCTTCGCGCTGTCGGAGATGGCCCTGGTCGCGTCGCGCAAGAGTCGCCTCAAGCAGATGGCCCTGCACAGCCGTCAGGCGGCCACCGCGCTGCGCCAGACCGAGGCGCCGGAGCACTTCCTGTCCACCGTCCAGGTCGGCATCACCCTGCTCATGCTGATAACGGGTGCGGTCGCCGGCGACGCCCTGGGCGCCCATATCGCCAATGCCCTCACCGGCGACCGCCTGGCGTGGCTGCTGCCGTATTCACGGGTCGCGGGCATCGTGCTCGGCTTTGTGCTGATCTCGTTCATCCAGATCGTGGTCGGCGAGCTGGTGCCGAAGCGGCTGGCGCTGGCGGCACCGGAAAAGGTCGCCTCGCTGGTGGCGATCCCGATGCTGCTGCTGTCGCGACTGACCGCGCCGTTCGTGTGGCTGCTCAACGTGTCCAGCGATCTGCTGCTGCGGGTGCTGCGCGTCAATACGCACGGGCGCGGGGTCGTCACCGAAGAGGAAATTCGCCTGCTGGTAGCCGAGAGCGCCGAACAAGGCGTGCTTGACCCGGACGAACGCAACATGGTCAACCGCGTGCTGCGCCTGGGCGACCGCACGGTCGACAGCGTGATGACGCCGCGTCGCCGGATCGCCTGGCTGGACGTCGCCGCCACCCGCGAGGAAAACATCGCGGTGATGCGCGAAACGCCCTACTCGCGCTATCCGGTCTACCGCGGCGACGAGAGCGAGGTGGTCGGCGTGGTCGAGGTCAAGCGCCTGCTGCACGGTTTTTCCGAGGGCACGCCGGACTTGTTCGGTTATCTGGCCAAGCCGCTGTTTGTACCGGCCAATGCACGCGCGATGGACCTGCTGGAGGAATTCCGCGACGCCGAAACCCCGCTGGCCCTGGTCGTGGACGAGTACGGCGACATCGAAGGCGTCGTCACCGTCAATGACCTGCTGGCCGCGGTGATCGGTGCCAGCCAGCTCGGCCATGGCGGCAATGGCGAGGACAACCCGATCACGCAGCGTGCCGACGGCAGTTGGCTGATCGACGGCAGCTTGTCCACCGACGACCTGCGCGAACTGTTGCAGATCGGCAAGCTGCCAGGCGAGGAGGAGCACGATTTCCGCACCGTCGCAGGCATGGTGATGACCGCGTTGGCACACATCCCACAAGTTGGCGAGGTGTTTACCTGGCACGGCATCCGTTTCGAGGTCGTCGACCTGGACGGCGCCCGCATCGACAAGCTGCTGGTGACGCCACCGCCTTCGCTGCAGCCGGTCGACGAGGGGCTGTAGCCCGGCACTACGGGAAAATGGCGGGCAGCGCCCGCCGCGCAGGGCTGCGGCACACCGGGAAAACGGCCGGCAGCGCCCGCCCTACGCGAAGCCGTACCGTACCGCCGAAAACCGCCAACTCGTAGGGCGGGCAATGCCCGCCGCGCAGAGCTGCGGCACATCGGGAAAACGGCGGGCAGCGCCCGCCCTACGCGAGGCCGTACCGTACCGCCGAAAAGCGCCAACCTCGTAGGGCGGGCAATGCCCGCCGCGCGGAGCTGCGGCACACAGAGGAGTCGCCGCGAATAACGCCGCGCGGGCTACTTGCGGTTGGCCAGCCCGGCCATGCGCTGGGCATCGGCGAGGATGCCGTGCAGCACGCGCAACTCACGCTCGTCCGGCTGGGCACGCTGGAACAGCTTGCGCAGGCGCAACATGATGGTGGTGGGCTCGCGGCCCTTGTGGAAGTCGATGTCGTCGAGCGTCTGCGCCAGGTGACGGTAGAACTGCTCCATCTGGGACACATCGGCCGGCGGCTCGTCGTGCTCGGGCGGGTGCGGCGGCATGTCGTCGCCCAGCATCGCGATGCGCAATTCATAGGCCATCACCTGCACCGCCTGGGCCAGGTTGAGCGAGCTGAAATCGTCCACGCTGGGAATCCGCACCATCGCATGGCAAAGCGCCAGCTCCTCGTTCTCCAGCCCGGTGCGCTCGTTGCCAAACACCAGCGCCACCTGGGCGCCACCGGCAGCCGCAGCCAGCACCCGCGATGCCGCCTCGCGCGGGGACAGCTCGGGCAGGTTCACCCCTCGCCGGCGCGCGGACAGCCCAAACGCCAGAGTGCTGCCGGCCAGCGCTTCCACCAGATCGGTGTGGATACCGGCACCGGTCAGTACATCGTCGGCTCCGGCAGCCAGCGCGTTCGCGTCCGGATCGGGGAAGCGATGCGGCGCCACCAACTCCAGTCGTTCGAATCCCATGGTGCGGATCGCCCGCGCCGCACTGCCGATATTGCCGGGGTGGGAAGTGCGCACCAGCACGAAGCGGAACTGGCTGGCGAGGTCATCATGGTCGGTCATGCGGGGAACGGCGTGGCGGTCGGAGCGCACTAGGATAGTGGACGCGGGGCGGCGCGGGCCCGCCTCTGCTAGAATTGCCGGCCGCAACCCTGCTCTCTTCCCAAGTCGAAACCATGGCCAGACCACACGTCACGATCGCGGCGCGCGCCGCGCGTTCCGCAGGCAATGTGATCCTGCGCTACATGAACCGCATCGACGGACTGAACATCGTCGAGAAGCAGCAGCTGGACTTTGTCTCCGAAGTCGACCGGCTGGCCGAGGCGGAAATCATCAAGGAACTGCGCCGCGCCTATCCCGACCACGCGATCCTGGCGGAGGAAAGCGGCGCCATTGGCAAGGGCCCGCTGACCTGGGTGATCGACCCGCTGGATGGCACGCACAACTACCTGCGCGGTATCCCGCATTTCTGCGTGTCCATCGCGCTGCTGGAAAAGGGCGTGCCGATCCACGCCGTCATCTTCGATCCGCTGCGCGACGAGCTGTACACCGCCAGCAAGGGCGACGGCGCGTTCCTCAACGACCGTCGCATGCGCGTCGGCAAACGCGAGGACCTGGGTGGCGCGATGATTGCCACCGGCTTCCCGTTCTGCCAGCGCGACCATCTCGACACGCAGCTCAACATGACCCGCGCAATCCTCGGCCAGGCCGAGGACATCCGCCGCTCCGGCTCAGCCGCGCTGGACCTGGCCTACGTCGCCGCCGGCCGCTACGACGGCTATTTCGAGATTGGCCTGAAGCCGTGGGACATGGCCGCAGGCGTGCTGCTGGTGCACGAAGCCGGTGGTCGCTACTGCGACTTCGCCGGCCGCGACGGCATTCCGGCAAGCGGCAATATCGTCGCCGGCAACCTCAATGTGGCCAAGGCCCTGACCGATGCGATCGGCCAGCAAGCCACGCCGGCGTTGTTGAAAGCCTGACCGTCCCGACGCGCGGCAACTCCTGCGAACAACCGGCCCGGCAGCGTGGGTCGGCTTGCCCGCGCCGCCACACCGGGAAATCTTTACGGGCTTGCCGACGCATCAGCCTCGCGCAGGAATTCGCGCAGGAACGGGATGGTGAGGCGCCGTTGCGCCGCCAGTGACGCCTGATCCAGCTTGTCGAACAGGTCCAGCAGCGTGCCCAGGTCGCGCGCATACCTGGCGAACAGCCAGTCCAGCACGCTGTCGTCCAGCTCCATGCCACGCGAGGCGACCTGCTTCTTCAGCACGACCCGGCGCAGGTCATCGTCAAGCGGCTTCAGTGCGAACTGGGTGCAAGCGCCCAGGCGCGAGCGCAAGTCGGGCAGGCCGAGGCCGAGCTGGGCCGGCGTGGCGTCGGCGGCGAACAACAGCGCGTTGCCGTCGGCGCGGGTACGGTTGTAGAGGTCGAACAAGGCATGCTCCGCGTCGCGGTTGCCGGCGATGGCGCCCAGATCGTCCAGCGCCAGCAGCTCGCTACCGGCCACGCCGCGCAGCACCGTGGCAGGATCGGCCAGCGCCGCCAACGGCAGATACTGCACTCGCCGACCAGCAGTCACTGCCGCGTGGCCCGCCGCCATCAGCAGGTGACTGCGGCCGCTACCGTCCGCACCATGCAAATAGACCCATGGGGCACCGGGCTGCAGCGCCAGCGCCCGCACGGCGTCCAGCGCAGCAGCATTGGCACCGGGCTCAAAATGCTCGAAGCGCTGACGTCGTGGCCAGCGCAACGCCAACGGAAGCTGCGGATTCATGACGCGGGCGGCTGTTCCGCAGGAGCCACCACCACGGCGGCGTCCGCCTGCTCGGTGGCTGGCGCGCCCCCGGCATCCGCCGGATCACCCGGCCCCGCTTCGTTGTACAGCTCACTCATGCGGTAGCGCTCGATCAGGTAGCGCAGCAGCACCATGATCACCGAAGCGGCCGGCAAGGCCAGCAGCACGCCCAGGAATCCAAACAGATAGCCACCGGCCAGCACCGCGAAAATCACCGCCACCGGGTGCAGGCCGATCTTGTCGCCGACCAACTTGGGCACCAGCACGTAACCTTCCAGCAACTGGCCTGCCGCGAACACGCCGCAGACCAGCAGCACATGGGTCCAGTCGCCGAATTGCACCAGCGCGGCGATGATCGCCGCGACAAAACCGATGATGAAACCCAGGTACGGCACGAAGCTGAGCAGGCCGGCAACCAAGCCGATCAGCAGACCCACCGACAGCCCCACGAAGCCCAGCCCGGCGCCGTAGAACACACCCAGGGCCAACATCACCAGCAGCTGGCCGCGCACGAACGCGCCCAGGATCTTGTCGGATTCGCGCGCCAGCCGGGCAATCGTGGGCTGCAGCGAGCGCGGCAGCATGCCGTCGATCTTGGCCACCAGGCGATCCCAGTCGCGCAGCAGGTAGAACGCCACCACCGGGATCAACACCAGGTTGGTCAGCCACATCGCGATGCCGACGCCCGAGCGCGACACCTTGCCCAGCACCGCCGTGGCGACCCCGCCGATCGAGCCCATGTGCTCCTTGATTGCCGCGAGTATGCGATCGCTGTCGAAGGTGTGCGGATCCAGATGCAGCCGCGCCTGCAGCCACGGCCACACGGTGTTCTGCGCCCAGTCGCCGTAACGTGGCAGGTTGGCGACCAGGTTCTCGATCTGGCGCACGATCAACGGGATCAGCAGCAACAGCACACCGACCACGACCACCAGGATCACCACGAAGACGATGGTCGCCGCCCACATCCGGTTCAGCCCCAGCCGCTCCAGCCGGTCAACCAGCGGGTCACCCAGGTAGGCCAGCGTCGCCGCCACCGCGAACGGCATCAACACGGGCGCCAGCAGCCAGATCAAATAGACAATAACCGCAGCGATGGCGAACAGCTGCCAGCGGCGCGAGATTTCCGCGGCTTGATTCATCGGACGCTCCCGTGCAACCAGCGCAAGTTGGCGTCCGCACCGGGATGCGCCTCACCCTGCACCAGCAGGCGGCCACCGGCGGCGAGATTTGCCGCCAGCGCACTGATCGGCACGGAAGCCTTGACCGACAGCATCACCGCGTTGTCCTGTGCCTGCACGGTAACCACCTGCTGCACGCTGGGGTCATTGCCCAACGCCGCCATCAGGCCCGCGTAATCGAGCGCCGAATCCAGGCCGCTGATCCAGAGTTTCCCCTGGCTCGGCCCCGCCCCGATCACGTTGAGCTGCTTGCCCAGCCGGTCGACGAGTTGCGTACCGGCCGCTCCGAGCAGCGCGTCGGTGGTTGCGCCCTGCCCGCTCCAACGTTGTGCCTGGCCGCCGGATACCAGCGTCCAGTCAGCGCCGCCGGGGCGCAGGGTGCCGAGCAGGACCAGGCCCGTGCGGTACTGCCGGTTGATCTGCGCCAACGCGGCCGGATCGGCGGCAGCCACCTTGGTCAGATCCGGGAAACTGTCCGCGTCGGGATAGAGCACGTTGGTGCCACGCGCATCAGCCGCCGCGGCCAGGCTGGCCAACCCGGCGGCATCAAGCAGGTTGCCGTCACGCCCTTGCACCAGCAGCAGCACCGGCGGTTTGATCCCGGCGCTGCGCACGCCCAACTGCGAAACCAGGCGACGCACCGCACCGGGCTCGAATGCCACTTCAAGAACCAGGCCGGTGGTAGCGCGCTGGTACTGGAATTTCTGCACGATCGCGCTGGCGTTTGCCATCGCATCGCCGTAGCCGGCGTTGCTGCGCAGGTCCTGGCCACCGGCAACGCGGGTCAACACCTGTCCCAATGCCACGGCAAAAGCCTGATCGCGCTGGGCGTCGCTGGTGTCGACCACCGGCACCACCACCGTGTACGGCGAACTGGCCACCTGCGCCCGCACGGACGGCAGCGCGGCTGCAAACAAGAGCACGGCAGTGATCAACAGTCGGGAAAGGCGCATGGGTGTGGGTATCTTCTGGAGAAATCTCCAGGGAAGTCTGCCCAATCGCGTCCCCAGCGTCCATCACATCGGACCGCGCAACCGTCAGCATCGACCGGCAGACACGCCACAAGCTGGTAAACTTGCGCGTTTCACCCTTGCCGGTTTCTGCCATGTCCGACGCCCTCACCTACCGCGCCGCCGGCGTCGATATCGATGCCGGCAATGCGCTGGTCGAACGCATCAAGCCGCTGGTCAAACGTACCCTGCGCCCTGAGGTCATGGGTGGCCTGGGCGGCTTCGGCGGCCTGTTTGACCTGAGCGGTCGCTACAAAGAACCCGTGCTGGTGTCCGGCACCGACGGTGTGGGTACCAAACTGAAGCTGGCACAGATTCTCGATCGCCATGACACGATCGGCATCGACCTGGTGGGCATGTGCGTCAACGACGTGCTGGTACAGGGCGCCGAGCCGCTGTTCTTCCTCGACTATTTCGCCACCGGCAAGCTCGACGTGGAGACCGCCGCGGCAGTCGTCGGTGGCATTGCCACCGGCTGCGAGCTGGCCGGCTGCGCCTTGATCGGCGGCGAGACCGCCGAGATGCCGGACATGTACCCGCCGGGGGAATACGATCTGGCCGGTTTCACCGTGGGCGCGGTGGAAAAGTCGCAGATGCTGACGGGTGCGGCGATCGCCGCGGGCGACGTGGTACTGGGCGTCGCCTCCAGCGGCCCGCACTCGAACGGTTATTCGCTGATCCGCCGGATTCTCGAGCGGGCCGGCAATCCGTTCGACCTGGATCTGGGCGGCGTGAAACTGGTCGATGCGTTGATGGCGCCCACCACGATCTATGTCAAGCCGATGCTGGAGTTGCTCAAGAACGCGCCGGTGCACGGCATGGCCCACATCACGGGCGGCGGCCTCAAGGAAAACATCATCCGCGTGGTGCCGGACGGCCTCGGCCTGGCGCTGGACGCCTCGAGCATCGTGCTGCCCCCGGTGTTCGACTGGCTGATGCGCGAAGGCAATGTGGCGCGCGAGGAAATGTGGCGTACGTTCAACTGTGGCATTGGCTTCACCGTGATCCTGCCGCGCGACGCGGTGACGGCGGTGTCCGCGCAGTTGGCCGGTCACGGCCTGGCCAGCTCGGTGATCGGCGAAGTCGTACCGGCGCAGGGCGACGAGCGCGTGCAGATCGGCTGATCCCCCTCGTGTCGAACATATCGCCCAAAGTCGCCGTGCTGGTCTCCGGGCGCGGCAGCAATCTCGCCGCGCTGCTGGCTGCGCGTGAGCGCGACGAGCTGCCGGTCGATTTCGTGCTGGTGGGCAGCGACAAGGCGCACGCACCTGCCTTGCGCCTGGCTGAAGAGGCTGGCATCCCCACGGTGGCGCTCGATCCACGCAGCTATCCGGATCGGCGCGCGTTCGACCTGGACCTGTTCAGTCACATCGCCGCCAGCGGCGCAGACCTGCTGGTGCTGGCCGGGTTCATGCGCATCCTCGATGGCGACGCGCTACGGCCGTGGGTCGGGCGCATTATCAACATCCATCCCTCGCTGCTGCCCAAATACCGTGGACTGCACACCCATCGGCGTGCGCTGGAAGCGGGTGACCGCGAGCACGGCGCCAGTGTGCACTTCGTCACCGCCGAACTGGACGGTGGCCCGGTGATCGCGCAGGCGCGCATGACCATTGGCCCCGGCGACGACGAGCAGGGGTTGGCCGACCGCCTGCTGCCGCTGGAACACCGGCTGTTGCCCGCGGTGCTGGTCCTGCTGGCCAACGGCCGCCTGCAGTGGCTTGAGCAGGGTCCTCGATTCGACGGCCAGCCACTGGTCGCGCCGCTGTTGCTGGGCGAGCACGGCCTGCAGCCTTAGAGCCGGTTCAGGCCGGCGTGGGCAGACTCGGCGCATGACTTTCCGTCTCCCGCTCACTCTCGTACTCGGCGTAGCCGCACTGCTCGGCGCGGGCCCTGCCTGTGCCGCCGCGCCCGGCCCCTTCACGGCGACGTACAACGTGTCGCAAGGCGGCCAGCCGATGGGCGTGGCCACCATCTCCCTGCGCCCCGGCGACGCCGGCGAGTGGGTCTACCGCAAGAATGTCGCCGGCACCGGCGGACTGGCCGCCCTGCTCGGCGCCAGCGTCAAGGAGTCCTCGCGCTTCCGCTGGAAAGGCGACGTGCCCGAGGCGATCAGCTACGACTACCGGTTCAAGACCGCGATCAAGCAGAAGCGACGTCATCTGGTGGTCGACTGGACGAAGCGCCAGGTCAGCGTCGACGAGGGCTCGGGCGTGCTGCGCTACCCGGCCAGCCCTGGCATGGTCGAACGCAACACGCTGGCCCTGGCACTGGGCCTGGCCCTGCGCGACGGCACGCAACAGGTCACCCTGCCGGTGGCGGTGCGCCAGGAAGTGCAGATGCAGAACTTCAGGATTACCGGCAGGGAGACGGTCAAGGTTTCCGCGGGCCGCTTCGATGCCCAACGCGTCGATCGCACGGATGCCGACCGCGGTTTCAGCGCGTGGTACGTGCCGGCCAGGTATCCGTTGCCGGTCAAGATCTCGCAGCACGATGGCGGCGACCTGACAATGGAGCTGGTGGGCTATCGGGCCGACTGAGCCGCGCCAACTCCGCGCAGGGAAAGTGGCTGCGTCAGCCCCAGGATCACGAACAGATCAGAAAGACCCCGCCGACCGCCCCGGCGCGAGGTGCGGCTTCAGTTCGGCAGGCGGCGGATCTTCGCACCCAGCACGCCGAGTTTTTCCTCGATGTTCTCGTAGCCGCGGTCAATGTGATAGACGCGGTCGACCACGGTATCCCCTTGCGCGACCAGACCGGCCAGCACCAGGCAGGCGGACGCACGCAGGTCGGTGGCCATGATCGGCGCGCCGCTCATGTGATCGACGCCTTTCACGATGGCGGTGTTGCCTTCCAGGTGGATGTCCGCGCCCAGCCGCTGCAACTCGTGGGCGTGCATGAAGCGGTTTTCGAAGACCGTCTCGGTGACCACGCCGGTGCCTTCGGCCACGCAGTTGAGCGCAGTGAACTGCGCCTGCATGTCGGTCGGGAACGCAGGGTACGGTGCGGTGCTGATGTTGACGGCCTTGGGCCGGCGGCCGCCCATGTCGAGCTCGATCCAGTCGTCGCCGCTGGAAATGTGCGCGCCGGTTTCCTCGAGCTTGGCCAGCACCGCCTCCAGCGTGCCGGCACGGGCGTGGCGTGCCCGCACCTTGCCGCCGGTCATCGCCGCGCCGACCAGGAAGGTGCCGGTTTCGATGCGGTCGGGCAGGACTTCGTATTCGGCGCCGTGCAGGCTGTCCACGCCGTGGATGACCAGGGTGGATGTGCCCGCGCCTTCGATCTGCGCGCCCATCGCCATCAGGCAATGGGCCAGATCGACGACCTCGGGCTCCTGCGCCGCGTTCTCGATGACCGTGGTGCCCTTGGCCAGCGTCGCCGCCATCATGATGTTCTCGGTGCCGGTGACGGTGACCATGTCCATCACGATGCGGGCGCCCCTGAGCCGCGAGGCCTTCGCCTTGATGTAGCCGTTCTCGACACTGATGTCGGCGCCCAGGGCGCGCAGGCCGCGAATGTGCTGGTCCACCGGGCGCGATCCGATCGCACAGCCGCCTGGCAACGACACCTCGGCCTGTCCGAAGCGGGCAATCAGCGGACCCAGCACCAGAATGGACGCACGCATCGTGCGCACCAGGTCATACGGCGCGATGCAGGTGCTGGTGGTGCGGGGGTCCACATGCACCTTCATGCGGTCATCCAGCACCACCTGCACGCCCATCTGGCCAAGCAGCTCGATGAAGGTGGTGACATCGTGCAGATGCGGCACGTTGCCGATGCTGACGGGCCCGTCGGCCAGCAGACAAGCGGCCAGGATCGGCAACACGGCGTTTTTGGCGCCGGAGATGACGACCTCGCCATTGAGCGGCGTGCCGCCACTGATCAGGATCTTGGCCATGCGTATCCTTCGATGATATCGATTACCGGAGAAGCGGGGCTGCGGCCATCAGCGGCGCGCCGCCATTTCCTCGGGGGTGAGTGTTTTCAGGGCCAGCGCGTGGATCTCGCCGCCCATCCGGTCGCCCAGCGTGGCGTAAACCAGCCGGTGGCGCGCCAGCGGCAGCTTGCCGGCAAACTGGCTGGCCACCACGGTGGCTTCGAAATGGACGCCGTCGTCGCCGCTGACATCGGCCTGGGCACCGGGCAACCCTTGTTCAATCATCGCCTTGATGCGGGCTGGGTCCATCGGAAAGTCTTCCATACGCGAATTCGGGCCCGCCGAAGTGCCGATTCCGTGGCCGGGGGAATCCATCGGGCGGGCTTATGACGTTAAAATGCAGACATGCCATGGTAATGGAAATACGCTGGCGCATAAATGACAGCGGTTTCCAGTCGGCGCACCTGCGCTTGCTGTGCCAGTTCCGTCCCTGTTCCAACCCATCGAGCTTTCATGAACGCTTCCCCTGTCGCACTCTCCAAGATCGACATGAACCCCGACGCCATCACGCGCAGTGCGCGCACGGTGATCGGCACCGAGGCGGCAGCGGTTGAAGCGCTGAGCGCGCGCATCGGCCCCGAATTCACCGAGGCCTGCCGGCTGATCCTGGGCTGCAAGGGCCGCGTGGTGGTGAGCGGCATGGGCAAATCGGGCCACATCGGGCGCAAGATCGCGGCCACCCTGGCCTCCACCGGCACGCCATCGTTCTTCGTACACCCTGGCGAAGCCAGTCATGGCGACCTCGGCATGATCCTGCCGCAGGACATCGTGCTGGCGATTTCCTACTCCGGCGAAACCGACGAGTTGCTGTTCATCCTGCCGGTGATCAAGCGCCAGGGCATCCCGCTGATTGCGATCACGGGCAAGCCAGGCTCGTCACTGGCAACCCAGGCTGACGTGCACCTGGACGGAAGCATTTCCAACGAAGCCTGCCCGCTGGGCCTGGCACCAACCACCAGCACCACGGTGGCGCTGGTGCTGGGCGACGCGCTGGCCATCGCGCTGCTGGAAGCGCGCGGTTTCACCTCGGATGATTTTGCACGCTCGCACCCGGCCGGGGCGCTGGGTCGACGCCTGCTTTTGCACATCAGCGATGTCATGCACACCGGCGACGAGATCCCCCAGGTCATGCCCGACGCCAGCCTCACCGCGGCGCTGGTCGAGATGACCCGCAAGCACCTGGGCATGACCGCCGTGGTCGACGCCGATCAGCGACTGCTCGGGGTGTTCACCGACGGCGATCTGCGACGGGCACTGGACGACGAGGACGTGGACCTGCGCGGCGCCACCGTAGCCGAGCTGATGACGCCAGGCCCCAAGACGATCGGCCCCGACAAGCTCGCCGCCGAGGCAGCGCAATTGATGGAAAAACACCAGATTCATGCCTTGCTGGTGGTCGATGAAGCACAACGCGTGGTCGGCGCCTTGAACATTCATGATCTGCTCCGGGCCCGTGTGGTGTGATGCGCCATGCAGGAGTGAGTGCCACAGCGTGAGCTGGCGCTGAGCTCGCCAGCCCGAGTCGCCTGCCGCTGCGCTCACCACGCGTTTTTCAGCATCCTTTTCTCAATCACTGTGCAGAGCCGTGCCCTCCAGCTACCTCGCCAACCTGACCAGCGACATCCTCGAACGCGCCGCGAAGATCCGCGTGGCGGTGTTCGATGTCGATGGCACGCTTACCGACGGCCGCCTGCGCTACGGCGAGGACGGCCGCGAGACCAAGGTATTTCATGTGCATGACGGGCTCGGGCTGAAGCGACTGCAGGCAAACGGCGTGCAGGTGGCGATCATCTCGGCGCGGATCAGTCACCCGGTCGCGCTGCGCGCCGAGGAACTGGACATCACGCACGTCTACCAGGGCCAGCACGACAAGCGCAGTTGCCTACTGCAGTTGCTGGACGCGTTGCAACTGAAGCCCGCACAGGCCGCCTTTACCGGCGACGACCTGCCCGATCTGCCGGCCATGGGCATCGCCGGGCTGGCGGTGGCGGTGGCCAATGCGCACCCCTGGGTCGCCGAGGCAGCGCACTGGCAAACCGCGGCCAGCGGCGGCCTGGGCGCGGCGCGCGAAGTGTGCGACCTGATCCTACACGCGCAGGGCAAGAGCGATGCCGAGAGGGAGCGCTGGCGGTGAATGTCCGGCGCTGGCTGCGTGACCGGCGGGTGCCGGCCGCGACGGTTGCCGTGGCACTGGCCGCGGGCGTGGCCCAGTTGCTGTTGTGGTGGTTCGGACCGGCGCCAAAAACCAGCGATTTCGTGGGTCCGCCGCGCTCCGGCTACGTCCTCATCGATGCCAGGCTGACCGAGTTCGACGATAACGGGCAACCCGGTTTCCACCTGCAGTCGCCCCGCGTGGAGCGCCGCGAGGGCGACGAATCGCTCTACCTCAATTCGCCCACGTTCCAATTGCCATCCAACCGCGCCAACGTCCCTGACTGGAAAGGCCAGTCGCTGTATGGATGGGTCAACCAGGACGGCAGCCAGCTCAAGCTGCAGGGACCGGTCCTGATGCAGCGGGACGGGTTCGACGACGCGCCGGCAACCCACCTGCAGACCGCCGACGTCACCGCGTGGCCCCGGCAGAACCGGCTGGAAACCGCGGAGCCGGCGCAGATGGTGCAAGGGGGCACTAGAATCAGCGGTATTGGCATGCGTGCCGATCTCAATGACAAACACCTGGAGTTGCTCGATGACGTCCACGCCACGTTCCCGCCGCGCCAGCGCTAGGTTCATGCTTGCCATCGCGGCGGTGAGCCTGCTCGCCGCCCTGCCTGCGCTTGCGCGGGAAAGTGATCGCCAGCAGGAAATGAACGTCACCGCGAAACACTTCGACGGCTTCCAGAAGCCAAACAGCATCAGCACGCTGAGCGGCAGCGTCGCGATTACCCAAGGCACGTTGAAAGCCACGGGCGCCCAGGCCAAGGTCTATTTCGACGCCAACAGCGAAATCAGCCGGGTGGTCATCACCGGCAATCCGGCGCACCTGGAACAGCTCGACGACAACAACAACCTGGTGTCCGGCCATGCAGCCACGCTCGACTACGACAACATCAAGGGCATCGCGGTGCTTTCTGGCAATGCTTCGGTCACCCAGAAAGGGCGGGGCAGCGCGCGCGGCGACAAGCTCACCTACAACACGGCAACCAGCGAGATGACCGGTGAGAGCGCCGGTGACGGCCTGGTCCACATGACCTTCAAACCCAAGTCGCCCGCCACCACTCCGGCGCCGGCCAGCAGCGGCTCGACGCCGCCCGGGCAACCGTAACCGATGCTCTCCGCCGAAGGTCTGCAGAAAAGTTTCAAGTCGCGCCACGTCGTGCGGGATTTCGCCTTCTCGATCCGCGAAGGCGAGGTGGTCGGCCTGCTCGGCCCCAATGGCGCAGGCAAGACCACCTGCTTCTACATGGTGGTCGGCCTGATCGAGGCCGATGGCGGCACGATCAAGCTCGACAAACTCGACATCACCGGCCTGCCGATGCATTCGCGCGCCAAACTGGGAATTGGCTACCTGCCGCAGGAAGCCTCCGTATTCCGCCGGCTCAGCGTGTCCGACAACATCATGGCCGTGCTGGAATTGCGCGACGATCTGGCCGCGCCACAACGCGGTGCCGAGCTGGAAAACCTGCTCGATGAACTGAAGATCGCCCACATCGCCCAGCAGAAGGGCATCAGCCTGTCGGGTGGCGAGCGGCGGCGCGTGGAAATCGCCCGCGCGTTGGCGGCCAATCCGCGCTACATGCTGCTGGACGAGCCCTTCGCCGGCGTCGATCCGATTTCGGTGGGCGAGATCCAGCGCATCGTGCGGCATCTCAAGGAACGCGGCATCGGCGTGCTGATCACCGATCACAACGTGCGCGAGACCCTGGGCATCTGCGACCGCGCCTACATCCTCAATGAGGGTGAGGTGCTTTCGCGCGGAACCCCGGCGCACATCCTGGCCGACGAACGGGTCCGCGAGGTCTATCTGGGGCGCGAATTCCGCCTTTGACGCACGCCTTGCCGCCGCACTGACGGCAGGCCAGGCCAACGGCTCTGGTGGCACCCGCGGGCACGGGTTAGGATGGAGTTGTTTCCCTTCGACCTGGCTGGCATGAAACCCGCATTACAGTTTCGCCTCCACCAGCAGCTGACGCTGACGCCGCAATTGCAGCAGGCCATCCGCCTGCTGCAGTTGTCGCAACTGGAGCTCGAGGCCGAACTGCGGCAGATCGCCGAGAGCAACCCCCTGCTGGAGTTCGCCGAGGAAATCGAGGACGACGACGAAGACGGCGCCATCGCCACAAGCGAAGCCGACAACGAATACCCCAGTCCCGAGGCGGTCGCCGCCAGCAGCAATGACGAAGGCGCAGCCAGTGAATGGGCAGACGGCGGCGGGACGGCGGAGACTCCGATCGATTTTTCGGGCAACTCCAGCAGCGGCAGCAGCGCCAGCAGCAGCGGCGCGCGCGGCGACGATGATTTCGAGCCGCAGAACGCCGCGCCGGAAACCCTGCAGCAACACCTGATGTGGCAGCTGAATCTCGCCTCGTTCACGCCGCGCCAACACCTGATCGCCACCGTGCTGATCGACGGACTCAACCCAGCCGGTTACCTCGCCGAGGGTCTGGACGCCGTGTTGGCCGCCCTGCCCGCCGACTTCAAGGCCAGCATCGAGGAAATCGAATATGTGCGCCGCCAACTGCAGGGCTTCGATCCGGCCGGCGTGGGCAGCCTGGACCTGCGCGACTGCCTGCGCGTGCAGTTGGAGCAATTCGATCCGGACACGCCCCATCGCGACCTGGCACTGCGCATCGTGGACACCGAGCTGGAGCTGTTGGCACGCAACGACGTAGCCCGGTTGGCACGGCGCCTGCGCGCCAGCGAGGACGACGTGACCGACGCGGCGGTGCTGATCCGCAGCCTCGACCCCCGGCCCGGCGCCGCACTCGACACCACGCCGGTGGAATACGTGGCGCCGGACGTCTATGCCATCCGCGACGGCACCCGCTGGCGCGTCAGCCTGAACGCCGATGCCCAGCCCCGGCTGGGTCTGAACCAGCACTACTGCGGCCTGATCGCCAAAGCCCGGGGTGAGGATGCCAGCTGGATGCGCGGCCAGCTGCAGGAGGCGCGCTGGCTGATCAAGAGCCTGGAATCCCGCGCCGAAACCCTGCTCAAGGTGGCCGAAGCCATTGTGCGCCGGCAAAGTGCCTTTCTCGACTACGGCCCCGAAGCAATGCACCCGCTGGTGCTGCGCGAGGTCGCCGAGGAAGTCGGCATGCACGAGTCCACCATTTCGCGCGTCACCACGCGCAAGTACATGCACACGCCGCGCGGCACGTTCGAGCTGAAGTATTTCTTTTCCAGCGGAGTCTCCACCGAAGACGGCGGCAGCGCATCAGCCACGGCGATCCAGGCCATGCTGCGCAAGCTGATCGAGGCCGAAGACGTGCGCAAACCGTTGTCCGACCTGGCGCTGGCCGAGGAGCTGCAGCGCAGGGGCATCCAGGTTGCGCGCCGCACCGTCGCCAAATACCGGGAGGGCTTGCGCATACCCACGTCCAGCGAGCGCCAGCGCGCAAGCTGAAAAATGCATTTGCGCCGGCGGGAACTTGCCTGCCGGGAAAGCGTTCCCATAGTTAGTACAGGATGATTGACGATGTACCACCGGCGTGCCGGCCGGTACGTCCACCCGCCGCGAAACGCGGCACTGCACCACCAGAGGAGGCGCACCATGCAATTCCAACTCAGCGGCCAGCAGATTGAAGTCACCCCGGCCCTGCGCGATCACGCCACCGCCAAGCTCGACCGCCTCACACGCCTCGACGACAAACTGAAGAGCCTCGTCATCGTGCTGTCAGTCGACAAGCTCCAGCAACGCGCCGACGGCACCCTGAATGTGGTTGGCGCCACCCTGCATGCCGAAGCCACCGAGGCCGACATGTACGCCTCCATCGACGTATTGTTTGACAAGCTGGTCAACCAGTTGCGCAAGTACCGCGAAAAGGTGGCCGACAAGCACCAGCGCGAAGCGCGCGAAGAACGCCAGTACGGATAACCTGCATCCAAGCCAGTCAACCACGGCCCGCTCCTCGCGGGCCGTTTCTTTTTCTGAACACGCCCGTCCGTACAAGCTGGCACAATATCAACGTCGTCGCGGGCCTGTCGGGCCACGACATGCGACACAAGGACCTCGGCTTGGATCGGATCAGCGCGCGACAACTTTACGACGGCGTTCACGAACGCATGGCCCTGCGCTGGGTGGCGGGCATGCGCGGCGAGTCGCGTGTGCTGGAGCCGGGCATGGCGCAGGCGCGCCGCCCGTCGCTGATCGGCTACCTGAACGTCATCTACCCGAACAAGGTCCAGATCATCGGGTCGGAAGAACTCAACTTCCTCGACGGATTGGACTCGCGCCAGCGCTGGGAAGTCATGCACAAGGTCGCCGCGTATCAGCCGGTGGCGCTGATCGTGACCAAGGACCAGCCGATCCCGGCCGACCTGCGCGACCTGGCCGAGGAAACCAACACGCCGCTGTGGTCCAGCTCCCGACGCGGGCACGAGCTGCTGACCTACATGCAATATCACCTGGCACGCATGCTGGCCGCCAAGGTCACCCTTCACGGCGTGTTTCTGGAGGTCTTTTCGATCGGCGTGCTGATAACCGGTGAGGCCGGCTCCGGCAAGAGCGAGCTGGCACTGGAACTGATCAGCCGTGGTCACCGGCTGGTCGCCGACGACGCCACCGAATTCACCCTGATCGCCCCGGACGTGATCGATGGCGCCTGCCCCGAGCTGCTGCAGGATCTGCTGGAAGTCCGCGGTCTGGGCGTGCTCAACGTACGCGAGATGTTTGGCCACATGTCCGTAAAGGCGTCCAAATACCTGCGCCTGGTGGTCCACCTCAAGCCTCTGCGCGACGACGAAGAGATTGACGCGATGACCCGCCTGACCGGCGACATCGGTCACCGCCTGGTGCTCGACGTGGAGGTGCCGATGATCACCATTCCGGTAGCCTCGGGCCGCAATATCGCCGTGCTGGTGGAGGCGGCAGTACGCAGCCATGCCCTGAAGAGCAAGGGCATCGACCCGGCGCAGACCTTTATCGATCGACAGGCGCATCAGATGCGCCGCCTGCCCCCATGGTGACGAGATGAGCGACAACAGCACCCTGCTCAATCCACAGGTCGACCCGCGCGAGATCCACTTGATCGTGCTGACGGGCATGTCCGGCGGTGGCAAGACCGTGGCACTGCGTGCGCTGGAGGACCTGGAGTTCTACTGCGTCGACAACCTGCCCTCGGCCTTGCTGCCGGAGCTGGTCAACGCCGTGATCAAGGGCCACAGCAAACGTCGTCTGATCGCCGTGGGCGTCGACGTGCGCAACCGCGGTACGGATTTCGCCCAGATGCCCAGCGTGTTGTCCGAGTTGGCGGCGGCTGGCGTGCAAGTGCACCTGATCTTTCTGGATTGCCGCGATGATGTCCTGATCAAGCGTTATTCGGAAACCCGTCGGCGCCATCCGCTGGCAACGCGTGGCGTATCACTGGCTGACGCTATCGTGGAGGAACGTCGGCTGCTGCGCCCGCTGATGGCGATCGCGGAGAAGGTGATCGACTCCAGCGAACTCAACGTGCACCAGCTGCGCCGGCTGGTGGCCACCGGTTACGCGCAGGCCACCGAGGGACTGACGCTGATGTTCCAGTCGTTCGCATTCAAGCGTGGCTTGCCGCTGGACGCCGACTTCGTGTTCGACGCGCGCTGTCTGCCCAATCCGCACTGGCAGCCACACCTCCGCCCGCTGTCGGGCAAGGATGCCCCGGTGCGCGAATACCTCGAGTCCCAGCCCATGGTCGAGGAATATTTTGCCGACACCGCCCGCTGGCTGGACGCGTGGCTGCCGCGCTTCGACCAGGATGACCGCAGCTACGTGACCATTTCGATCGGCTGCACTGGCGGCCGCCACCGTTCGGTCTACCTGGTCGAGAAGCTCGCTGCCCACTATCGCGCCCAGCGCGACGGCGTGCTGGCGTTCCATCGCGAGCTCGACTGATGGCCCCGCTCCCCACCACTGCACCTGTCTGTGGGGCCCCGTCATGAGCGTGGGCGTGCTGCTGATGACGCACGAATCGGTCGGCCAGGCGCTGATTTCCGCGGTCCGTCACGTAATGCCCAAGCTGCCGCTGCGGGTGGCCGCGGTGGAAGTGCCGCCCAGCGCCGACCCTGACGTGATGCGCACGCTCACCGCCCACCATGCGCGCGAACTCGACGATGGCCAGGGCGTGCTGATCCTGGCTGACCTGTACGGCGCCACGCCGTGCAACATCGGGCTGTCACTGGGCTCACTGGGAATCCATTTGCGCTGCGTGTCCGGCCTGAACCTGCCGATGCTCCTGCGCGTGCTCAACTATGCGGAAAAGCCGCTGGACGATCTCGCCGAAATCGCCGCCAGCGGTGGCCGCAGCGGAATCTTTATTGACCATGCTTGAGCAAGAAATCGTTATCACCAACAAGCTTGGCCTGCATGCCCGCGCTTCGGCCAAGCTGGTGCAATTGGTGCAGGGATTCAAATCCACTGTGTGGCTGGTCAGCAAGGGCCGCGAAGTCAACGCACAGAGCATCATGGGCGTCATGATGCTGGCAGCCGGATTGGGCAGCCCGCTGACCATTCGCGCGGAAGGCGCGGACGAAGCAGCCGCGCTGGCCGCCGTGGTGCAGTTGTTCGAGCGCAAGTTCGACGAGGGAGCATGAGCATGCAGCAGGGATCAGCGAATACCCATCGGAAACCGCGACGGCACCGGCGCGAAACCGTTGCACCCGTTTGTGCCGCTGCGCGGCTGACACGCCCTGCCGCCGGAGCCCGGCCATGAGGCAGGTACTGTCAGGCACGGTCGCGGCGCATGGCATGGCGCTGGGCCGCGCACGGTTGGTTCAGCCCAGCCGCTACGCCGTCGATACCCGTCCGCTGGCCGAGGAGGAAGTCGACAGCGAACTGGAGAATCTGCATCGCGCGCTCGACATGGCGCGGCAAGAGTTGCGCGAGTTGCGCGGCAAGTTGCACGGGGCGCTGGCGCACGAGGTCAACGAGTTCATCGACGCACACAGCCTGCTGCTTGACGATGCGGAACTGTTGCGCGGGCTGGACGACCTGGTACGCATCGGCCACTACCGTCCCGGCGCCGCGCTGAAGAAGCAGCGCGACCGCCTCTCGGCCGTGTTCGAAGCGATGGACGATCCCTATCTGCGTAGCCGCAAGGAAGACGTCGAGCAGGTCATCAATCGGGTGATTTCCGCGTTGCAGCGCCAGACCAGTCCGGAGGAACGCAAGCTGGCGGCACGTGTGGGCGAGATCCTGATTGCCGACACCATCGCCCCTGGCGACATGGCGCAATTGGCGGGCAACGGACTGCTCGGCGTCGTCGCCAGTTCCGGCAGCCCCTATTCGCACAGTGCGATCCTGGCCCGCAGTCTGGGACTGCCGATGCTGGTTGGTACCCGCGACGCACTGTCGAACATTCACGACGACGACCTGCTGCTGCTGGACGGCGAGACCGGCGAGGCGATCGTGCATCCGGCGGCGCAGGATCTGTCGCGCTACCGCGCGTGGCAGCGCGACGCGGCGATTGAGGGGCGGCGACTGGCCAAACTGGCCAATGCGCCCACGCGCACTCTCGACGGTGTGCAAATCACCTTGTTGGCTAACGCCGAGACGCCCGTCGACGTGGCCATGGCACGCGCCCGGGGTGCGGATGGCGTGGGCCTGTACCGCACCGAGTTCCTGTTCCTCAAGCACAAGCGCCTGCCGTCGGAAGACGAGCAGTTCATCGCCTACCGCGATCTGGTCCTGGGCATGGGCGGCCTGCCGGTGACCGTCCGCACGCTCGATCTGGGCGCCGACAAGGCCGACGCCGCCGGGCTGGCCCTGCGCGGCGAGGAGAACCCGGCGCTGGGTGTGCGCGGTGTGCGGCTGTCGCTGCGCTATCCGTCCATGTTCACCACCCAGATCCGCGCGATTCTGCGCGCCGCCTGCTACGGCCCGGTGCGCGTGCTGGTGCCGATGGTCACCCAGCCCGACGAGCTGATTGCGGTGCGGACGCTGTTCAAGCTGGCCCGACAGGAACTCAAGCGCGAAAACGTCGATCTGCCGGAGAAACTGCCGATGGGTGCGATGATCGAAGTGCCTGCAGCGGCGATCAACGTGCGTGCGCTGCTGGAGCACTGCGATTTTCTGGCCATCGGCACCAATGACCTGGCCCAATACGTACTCGCTGCCGATCGGGGCAACGACGCCCTCGACAACATCTACAACCCACTGCAACCGGCCCTGCTGCGCCTGCTGTCACACGTGCTCAGCGCGGGTCGCCGGGCGAAGAAGCCCGTCAGTCTGTGCGGCGAGATCGCCGGTGACGTGAGTTTCACGGCCTTGCTGCTGCTGCTTGGCCTCAAGGAATTCAGCATGCATCCGGCGCAAATCCTGCAGGTGCGCGACCGCCTGGCCACGCTCGACCAGGCACACCTGCGCCGACACATGCGCCAACTGCTGCGTGCCCATACCCACGAGCAGGCGCAGTCGATGCTGGACGAAATTGTGGGTTCCACCGCGCACTGAGGCGACCGGCCAGGGTGCGGCCGCCGTGGTATCAGCGCCCCCGATTCTGCGCGTCGATGCTGGCCAGGAAGGCATCCAGCAGCGTACCCCGGTACTTCTGTCGATGCAGCAGCAGGGAAAGCTTGCGGCGCAGATCGAGAAATGGGGTGTGCAGCGCATTCAGGCGACCAGTGGCCAGCGCATCGACGACGGCCACCGCAGGCAGGCAGGCGATCCCCAGACCGGCAATCACCGCTTGTTTGATGGCCTCGATCTGATCCAGCTCCAGCACGGTTTCGCCCGGCGGCAGCTGGGCCAGCACCCGCTCGCTGGTCGCCCGCGTGGCCGAGCCGGGTTCGCGCAGGACCCAGCGCGCACCGGCAAAATCCGCGGGTTTCAAGCTGCGCTTGCGGGCCAGCGGGTGGGCCGGCTGCGCGCACACGACCAGGCTGTCGTCCCGCCACGGGCGGGCCTCGAGCAGATGTTGCGCCACCGGCCCTTCGACACAGCCGATATCCAGGCTGTGATCGAGCATGCCGGCGGCGATTGTCTGCGTGTTGGCCACGCGCAGGCGGATCGACACGTGCGGGTGCGCCCGCACGAAATCGCCCAGCAGTTCGCCCACCAGATAGTTGCCCACGGTATTGCTGGCACCAATCCGGATTTCACCGCCCAACTGCGTGCCTTCCGCGCGACCGCGTCGGCCAAACTCGGCATGGCGCTCCAACAGCTCCTGTGCCAACGGCAGCAATTCACGACCACGGGCGTTCAAGTGCAGTCGGCCCCGTTCGCGGTCGAACACGGTGGCGTCGAGTTGCCGCTCCATCTCGGCCAGCGCCATGCTGGCCGCCGGCTGGGTCAGGTGCAGGCGCTCGGCAGCCGCACGCACGCTGCCATGCAGGGCGATCTGCACGAACACGTCAAGCTGGCGATGGCTGATGTTCATGATCAGCCCACGTTATACATGCAATCACGATTTCCAAGTTTTTCTGATTGATGCGTTCAGGGACAATGGTGCCATTCGCCGGAGCCAGTCCATGAATTCCCCTTCGCCCGCCATCGGCCCCACCCGGCTGCAACAACACGCGCCCGGTTTGCTGCTGGCCACGGCGATCGGCGTGGTGGCGCTGCTCCTGGGGCGCTGGGCGCCGCTGATCGGCGGGCCGGTGATCGGCATCGTGATCGGCATCGTTGTGCGCAACCTGCTGTCGCCGGGCGAGCGGTACAACCCGGGCATTGCCTTCGCCGGCAAGAAAATACTGCAATGGTCGATCATCGCACTCGGCTTCGGCTTGAGTCTGAGTCAGGTGGCGAAAACCGGTCTGGAGTCGCTGTCGGTCACCCTGATCACGATGACCGCGGCCTTTCTGGCCGCGTGGGGGCTCGGCCGCTGGCTTGGCGTGCACGACAAGTTGATGGTGCTGGTTGGCGTGGGCACGGCCATTTGCGGCGGCTCGGCGATCGCGGCGGTCACGCCGATCATCCGTTCGGAAGACCACGACACGGCGTTCGCCATTTCCACCATTTTTCTCTTCAACGTGGTTGCCGTGCTGCTGTTCCCGCTGCTTGGCCACCTGATGCACATGAGCGATCTCGGCTTCGGTCTGTGGGCCGGCACGGCGATCAACGACACCTCGTCGGTGGTTGCCGCGGGCTACAGCTACAGCAAGGCAGCCGGCGACTACGCCACGATCGTCAAGCTGACCCGCGCCACCCTGATCATTCCGGTCTGCCTGATTCTGGCCCTGGTGGTGGCGGCTCGTGAAAGGCGCAAACACGCAGCCGCGGGCAGCGTGGGCCAGTTCAGCCTGGCCCGCATCTTTCCCTGGTTCATTCTGTGGTTTCTGGTCGCATCAGCGGTGCGCACGGCTGGTCTGATCCCGACGGCGATCCAACCTGCCCTGCACATGCTGGCCGAATTCCTGATCATCGTGGCACTCACCGCGATTGGCCTGTCCGCCAATTTGCGCAAGATGGCGGCCAGCGGCCCGCGGCCGATCCTGCTGGGGTTGGGCGTGTGGATCGCGGTGGCCGTGAGCAGCCTGCTGGTGCAGCGGGCCATCGGACAACTGTAGACCGCCACGGCCGCAAGCCGGTCAGGCGTCCAGCAGACTGCTGAGAAACTGGGCGGCGATCACCATGGTGCCGAAATGCGATGCCGCGACGTCCCGTGCGACACGACTCTTGGCGCCATCGAGACGCCATCGCGGGCACGCCGGCCACAGCTGCCGGCCTTTCCCGCTCGAACCAGAATCCAGCGAGCATCGAAGCGCGCGTGCCTGTTCGCTGCGCTGCCGCCGCTTGGCCGCCAATCACCAGTAGGCCCGATGTGACACACGCCGGGTGAGCCCCCGCCTTTGATTGGGAAATCTGTCCGGATGGCCAGATCCATTCGCCGGCGTGTGGTCAGCCGCCGGACCCGCGCGGCTTCTTTCCGGCGAATGTTCAGTAGTACAGTGCGAGCCGTGACGTTGGTACAAGCCTGTCTCCGCGCCTCTGCACTGCTGATGACGGCTCGGTTGGTACCACCTCACGGCATGCGTGGATCGCATACAGGAAGGGGGAGATGTTGCCGGAGCCAACTGTTCGCACCAATCTGGCGGACACCAGTGCCGTGTCCATGGATTCCCGGTTCGGCCGCCTGACAACGCTGGTTCTGGGCGCGGACACCCGTCGGCGCATCCGCCTAACCCAATGGGGCGTGGCTGCGCTGGTCTACATCTTCAGCGCGCCGGTTGTCTGGCTTGCGGTAACGATGAGCGCCGGCAATCAGACCTCTTACGCGTTCTGGTGCGTGTTCCAGGCAATCTTTCTGATCGGGATATACACGGCACTTCGAAGCGGTTGGAGTGAACGCCTGGCCGACCCCTCGATCACCGCCGTACAGATGATGCTTGGCGTGATCGCCGTGGAATGGGCCTATGTGCTCTGCGGGCCGCTGCGCAGCATGACGCTTTACCCGCTGCTGCTCATTTTCGCCTTCGGAGCCTTCTCGCTGGGCTGGCGCCAGATCATGTGGCTCACCCTGTTGACCCTGGTGAGCCTGTTGGCCACCGTGGCAGGGCTGCACATGGGCAGATCCCCCGCACTGGACCCTGCGCTGCATGCCAGTGAGTTCCGGCTGGATTTGATCAACGTGCTGATGATCACGATCGCGCTGCCGGCCCTGTCGCTCATCGCGGCGCAACTGTCGATCATCCGGCGCAAGTTGCGTTCGCAGCGCGCCGCCCTGACCGACGCCATGGAGGAGGTGCAGCGCCTGGCAACCCACGATCATCTCACCGGTCTGGTCAACCGGCGCTGCATCCAGCAACGCTTGATGGAAGAGCAGCACCGCTTCCAGCGCCATGGCAGCGCATTCAGCGTCGCCATCATTGACCTCGACAATTTCAAGCGGATGAATGACACCCAGGGGCACGCGTTCGGTGACCAGGTCCTGCAGGCGTTCGCCGCCGAAGCCGTGGACACGCTGCGTACATCCGACGTGATCGCGCGCTGGGGCGGTGAGGAATTCCTCGCGATGCTGCCGGATACGCGCGCCCAGGCGAGCGTCGCGATCCTGCAAAGGCTGCTGGGTCGGATGGCCAGGATCCCGCACGGAACCTGCCCACCGCTGACTTTTTCAGCAGGCGTAACGGAAATCCGCCGAGGCGAATCGGCCAATGAGGCCGTCGCGCGTGCCGACGCAGCCATGTACGAGGCCAAAGCATCCGGGCGCAACACCGTGCGACTGGCGGACCCGGCGGCATGACCTGGGCACCACAGAGCGACAGTGGAACGTGGTCAAGCCTTCCCCTGCTCCACCAGGGTCAATGCCACCTTGTCGCGCAGATAGACCGGCAGGGCCAGCTCGGGCGCCTGCACGCGACCGGCAGCAAACTCGCGGCGGGCCAGCTCGGCAACGTGGACAGCCTGCGGGTAGCGCAGGCCGTCGGCCGAGTGCAACTTGCCGGTGAGGCGCTGGCTCAGGAGCGGGCCATAGGTTGCCCAGCCAGTGCCGACTACCTGCCAAACCTCAGCCTCGGGTAGCACCAGCGATTGAGCCGTGCAGATGCGCTCGTCGTCCAGGGCAGTCAACCCGCCGTCGGCATCGCGCCGGTAGCAGGCCGCATAGATCTCGCCCATGCGGGCGTCGATCACGGCCAGGATGGCTGCCCCCTCTTCATCGGGCGCCTCCAATGCCAGCGCCGCCAGCGAGGAAATGGTGATGACCGGCAGCTCCAGCGCCAGCGCCATGCCCTGTGCCAGCGACACGGCCAGGCGCACGCCGGTGAACGCACCGGGGCCACGACCCACCGCAACCGCATCCAGCGCGTTGCGGCCGATGCCCGCCTCGGCCAGCAAATCATCGGCCATCGGCAGCACCAGCTCGGTGTGGTGTCGCGGAGCAATCTGGCTGCGGGCAATCACTTCGTCGCCGTGGATCAGGGCGACTGAGCAGGATTCGGTGGCGGTCTCGAGGGCAAGCAGGTTCATGATCTGCCCATGATAGCGGCTGGCGGTGCCGGTGGATCAGTCGCGGTCGGTGCGTAGCCGTACCAGTCAATCCGGCGGGTCAGGAACATCAGCACCGCGACCAGTACCAGCAGGACCAGCGAACCGATCAGGAGTGCGTACTGTTCGGCGGCGATCAGCCCGTACAGCATGGCGTAGATCAGCCCCAACACGCCGCCCAGCAGCAAGCCGGCACGCCGCGCGCGCAGCACCGCCGTTGCATAGCCGCCCACCAGCACGACCACCGCGGCCGCGGCCAGCGTGTACGCCGGACCGAAGCCGATCTGTTCGGACAGTGCCAGCAACACCACGTAGAACGTGGCCAGCGCTGCACCCACCAGCAGGTACTGCACCGGGTGCACGCGCAGACGCTTGAGCACCTCGAACAGAAAGAACACCACAAAGGTCATCGCGATGAACAACAGGCCGTACTTGCCGGCACGTACATTGCGCTGGTAGACGTCGACTGGCTGGTACAGCTGCACCCCGAAGGTCGACGCCCGCAGCGCGGATTTCATGTCCTCGGCGTCACTCCAGTGCTGGCCGTAGCTGCGGTTGAGGTCGAGCAGGTGCCAGTGCGCGCTGAAGCCCTGCGGATCGATCCGGTGCTCCAGCGGCAACGCTGCACCCACGAAACCCGGGTCGCTCCACGGCGCCCGCATCGTCACATCGGTGCTGCGCGCCAGCGGCAGCAGCTGCAAGGCGTCGATGCCGGCCAGCTTCAGCGTGATGCCCACGTCGATCGACTGCTCGCCCAGCGCATCCAGGTCAATGGGAACCACCACGTTTGACCAGGGGCCGAACCGCTCCGCAGACGATTCGAAGCGCGCCGGCTGGCCGTTGATGTGCAGTTCGGAGACCTCCTGCAGGCCGCGCAGGTCGTCAATCGGCAGGCGCAACTCGGCCTTGCCGCCTTGCCACGGCGCGCTGCTGGCGTGGCGAGCCTGGGCCAGATCCTGCGCGCGGAACCGGCCTGCGAGTTTCACCGTGGCCACGAATACGGGCGCCGAGTAAATCCCGTAGCGTCGCGTCTGCACCGCCATCACCACATCCATCTTCAGCGCATCGGGCAGCATGGTCTCGCTGCCCGACTGCCGCTGCGGCACAGTCTGACCAGCGGGCACCACCTGGCGCAGGGTGGGCACCACCAACACCGGTCCGCCCAGCACCTGTGGACCGCCCCAGCCTTGCGCAATCTGCGTGACCGCCTGTTGCCGCAGGTGTTGCCGCTCGCGCACCAACTCGCGAACTTGCAACAACGGTATTGTCATCAGCAACGCCAGCAGGCCGACGCCCAGTACCTTGGCGGTCACCGTCTGAGTCCACTTGCCCATGTGTCCGACACTCCCATGATCCGAGTGTCGATCACACCACCGCGCCCGGCGTCCCCGCGGGCAAGCGCTGTCGAAACGCGGGCAATTCGACGACACGCGTCGGCCCGTGCGCGAAAGCGGCTAGGCCGGCGAATCGCCGAAGAAGGCACGCACATCCGCCAGCTCACGCGTGCGCGGCATCGGCGGCAGGCTGGCCAGGAACAGCTTGCCGTAACCCTTGCCGGTGAGGCGCGGATCGCACAACACCAGCACGCCGCGGTCGCCGACGTCGCGGATCAGCCGGCCGGCACCCTGCTTCAGCGCAATCACCGCGCTGGGCACTTGCCAACCCATGAACGGATTGACGCCGGCTTGCTCCAGTGCAGCGAGGCGGGCCATCAACACCGGATCGTCGGGCGCCGCGAACGGGAGCTTGTCGATCACCACGACACTGAGGGCCTCGCCGACCACATCGACGCCCTCCCAGAAGCTGGCCGCGCCGAGCAGCACCCCGTGACCGCTGGTGCGGAACTCTTCCAGCAGTCGGGGGCGTGGCGCGCTGCCCTGCACGAACAGCGGCCACGGCACCTTGCCCTGCAGCAGCTCGGCCGCGCGCCGCAGTGCACGATGCGAGGTGAACAGCACGAACGCCCTGCCACCGGAAGCCTGCAAGACCGGCAATACCGCCTCGATCACCCGCTCGGTGTAGTCGCGCGCACCCGGATCAGGCAGATCGGTCGGCAAGTAACACAGCCCTTGGTGCGCATAATCGAACGGGCTTTCCAAACTCAGTGTTTGTGGATCATCCAGCCCCAGCTGGCGCGCGAAGTGATCGAAGCTGCCGCCGACCGACAGCGTGGCCGAAGTAAGAATCCACGCTGCCTCGGTCCGCTCACGCAAGCCGCGCATCGGTTCGGCCAGATCCAGCGGGGTGGCATACAGCGCGAAGCCGCGGGGAAACATTTCGTACCAGCGGACATCCCGTTCGTCATGCGATTCGACCACGCGATCCAGTCGTTCGGTGAACAGCTTCGCGCGTTCGTGCAGATTGGACAGGCCCCGCGAGCGCTCGGCCTGTGACGCCAGCAGATCGGTCAGCGTGGCCAGCAATTCGCGCAAGTCGTGCAGTTGGGTACGTGCCTCAGGGCGATCATCGAGCAACTGGAAGGCGCCGCGCGCCGGCAGCGGATCCATCGCCAGGCGCAGCTTGCGCAGCGCATGCTGCAACGCTTCGACCGGCTCCAGCAGCAGGCCGATGGCACCCGTGATGCCGCTGCATTCGGTCAGGACATCCTGGGCCATGTCGGCCAGCTGGCGCGCGCTGACGCTTTGCGAAAAGAACTGCCCGGCCAACTCGGGAATCTGGTGGGCCTCGTCGAGGATAAAGGCCGCAGCACCGGGCAGGATCTCGCCGAAGCCCTCCTGCTTCAGCGACAGATCGGCGAACAGCAGGTGATGGTTCACCACGACCACGTCAGCCTCGAGCGCTTCGCGCCGCGCCTTCACCACATGGCAGTCGTCGAAAAACGGGCACTCCACGCCAAGACAATTTTCCGGTGTCGAGGTGACCCGCGGCCATAGCGGCGATTCCTCCGGTACCTCGGCCAGTTCCATGCGGTCACCGCGGCGGGTGCGCGCCGACCATGCGCGGATGGTGGCCAACTGGGCAGCCTGCGTGCGCTCCAACGCGGCGCCTTCGCGCACGGCCTGGTCGAGCCGGTACAGGCACAGGTAATTGGCGCGCCCCTTCAGCAACGCCGTCTTCAACCGCGCGCCAAGCACCGAGCGCACCTTGGGCAGGTCGCGAAAATAAAGCTGGTCCTGCAAGGTCTTGGTGCCGGTGGAAATGATCACCCGCTCGCCCGACAGCAGCGCCGGAACCAGATAGGCGAACGTCTTGCCGGTACCGGTGCCGGCCTCGGCGACCAGGGTGTCACGCCCCGCAATAGCGCGCTGCACCGCACGCGCCATGGCCTGCTGCGCCAGCCGTGGGGCGAAGTTCGGCAGCTCGCGCGCAAACGGCCCCTCGGCACCGAGCAGGGCGCCGACGTCGTCCAGGTCAGCGTCATCGAGGGCGGTCACCCGCCAAGTATGACGGAGCGGGCCGTGCCGGCAAAACGCCTGCGGGAACCCCCAGTAACGCCGCTGCATCAACTAGAGTGTGAATCATCCATTCGGCCGGGGGGAATCGACATGAGATTGTTCGCTCCAGAACAGGCACCCAGACTCGATCTGGTTGATATCCATGGCCACCCGATTGCGATCACCCGACCGGGCCGGCTCACCCTGCTGTCGTTCTTCCGCGATGCCGCCTGTCCGTTCTGCAATTTCCGCATCTACGAACTGACCAACCGCCACGCGGAGCTGGCGCAGAACGGACTGGACATCGTCGCCGTATTCAGCGCATCGCAAGCCGACGTACTGCGGTTCGCCGGACACCGGCCGCGTCCATTTCCGCTGGCCGCCGATCCGACTTCCAGTGCACATGAGCGCTACGGCATCGAGCGCTCCTGGTGGCGCAAGTTGAAGGCCATCGTGACCCGCGTGCCGACACTCCTCAGGGGAATGCGCCTGGTCGGCCTGGCTGGGCTGAACACCAGCAACCTGATGCCTGCCGACTTCCTGATCGACGACGCCGGGCACATTGTCGAGGCCTACTACGGTCGCGACGCCGGGGACCGCATTTCGCTCGAACGGGTGGAGTGGCAATTGTGGCGCCGGCGTGATGCCCGCCCAGCCCGGAAGCTGGCCGCGGTTGGCACCAGCGCCGGCCGGGGTGCATGATTCAAATACCTTCAGGGGAGGACCATCGCGATGACGACAGAACTGTGCATGCTGGTGTGGAGCGCGGTACTTGGCCTGGTGCAAATCGCACTCGCCGCGACGTTTCTGATGCGCCAACGGGGCTTGAGCTGGATGGCCAGCGCGCGCGACGAGGCGAAGCCTGCTTTGAGCGGCATCGGGGGCCGGCTGGACCGGGCCCGTGCCAACTTCCTGGAAACCTTTCCGTTGTTCGCAGTCGCCGTACTGGCGGCGCATCTGCTGCAGCGTCACGACAACCTGACGGTGCTTGGCGTGCAGCTCTACTTCTGGGCCCGACTGGTGTACGTGCCACTGTACGCGGCAGGAATTCCCTACCTGCGTTCGCTGGTGTGGGGTGTTTCCCTGATAGGCATCGTGCTGGTACTTGCCGCGCTGTTCTGAAGCGGTTCGGGCGATCGAAACCGGAGACTGGATTCACCACAACGCCCTGACCGGAATCCGGCCAGGGCTCACGCGCATTCGCGGGGCCCCGTCAGTAGCGCGGAACCCCCGGTTTGTGGCAGCGATCCACCCACTTTCTCGCGGTGTCGGCCCCGGCCTCATCGCGCGCCCGCAGGCGCGCCTCGACCACGGTCTGCCAGTTGCGCGCACACAGGGGACCCAGCTTCGGTCCGAGCGACCACGATTGGTGGGCGAGCCGCTCGGCGGTACCGAAGTCTCCCAGGCGCACCGCCACCTCCGCGCGCTCCTGCAACAAGTCCGGCGATTCAGGGCTGAGCTTCAACGCCTGGTCGAGAGCGCTGGCGGCATCACGGTACCTGCCACCCTGCTCGTCCAGCCTCGCCGAGTCCTGCAATGCGGTGACGCCGGGATCGCGCAGCGGATTCACGGCGATCACCGATTTGTCGCGCTCGCCAGCCGCGCGGATCGCGGCGACCGGATCATGCGTCGGCAGCGGGGCAACCGGTGCCGGCGCCGGCGCGGTGGCGAACAGGCCGCAGCCTGCCAGGAGCACAGCGGCAAGTGCCGGCAAAACGAGGCGTGGAGTAGCAAACAACATGGTCAATTTCCGCCAGTGAAAACGGGGGCGGTGCTCATCGCACCGCCGGAGGTGGGGTTGTCGCTTCCGCCAAACAGGGACTGCCAGAAGCAACCTTCGGGATTCGTCGATACGGTGCCGATGATGACGGGCACCTGTTGTGCGCCATCGCACTCCGGTTCGGTGCGCTGACCGGTGGCGGGGTTGATCCACGCCATCTCCAGCCCCGCGCCGGGCGCTGCCGACAGCGGCCGGCTGGGCAGCTTGGCAAACAGGTCGCGCCACGCGCGCAACCCGCCGCTGGCACCGAACAAGGTGGTGGGCTTGTTGTCGTCGCGGCCCATCCAGAACACGGCCAGGTGCTCGCCGGTGAAGCCGGCGAACCAGCTGTCGCGCATGTCGTTGGTGGTGCCGGTCTTGCCCGCAGCATGCAACGACGCCAGCGCGGAATTGCCAAGCGCGCTGGCGGTTCCGTATTCGGCAACCTGTTGCATCGCCCAGGTGGTCAGACGCGCCGCCTCCTGGTATTCGCCCGGACCGGGCTGGACCTGATAGCGCTTGATCGTGCGACCGTTGCCGTCGAGTACACCGCGCACCGCCACCAGCGGCAGCGCGTGCCCGTCCGAAGCCAGGTACTGGTACAACTGGCTCAGTTGCAGCGGCGACAGATCCAGCGCGCCAATCAGCAACGACGGGCTGGGGTTGATGTCGCCGATGCCAAAGGACTTGAGGAACGCCTGAATCCGCGGCAAGCCCACCTCCATACCCAGATGGATCGTCGCCAGATTCCAGGAATGGGCCAGCGCGTCCACCATGATCAAGGGATCGTGGCTGCGGTGATCGTCGTTCTGCGGCGTCCAGTAGCTGCCGTTGGGCTGGCGCATGCTGATCGGACTGTCGTCCATCAGGCTGGCCAGGTTCCAGCGTTCGGGCTGGGTCAGCGCCACCAGATAGACGAACGGCTTGATCGTCGAACCGATCGGCCGACGCGCGTCGAGCGCGCGGTTGAAACCGGGGTCGCCCGGGATCCTGCTGCCGACCACCGCCAGCACACTGCCGGTTTGCGCGCTGGTCACCACCGCCGCCGCCTGGATTCCCTCGCCACGCTTGCCCAGGCCCTTCAGCGTGCTGGTGATGGCCTGCTCGGCGTACAACTGGGCAGCCGGATCGAGCGTGGTGAAAATGGACAACTCGCCCTCGCGCAGCGCCTTCTCGTCGAAATCGGCGGTGATCTGCTTGCGCACCAGATCCATGAAGGCAGGGAAACGGTTGTGCGGCAGTTGGCCGTTCTTGATGATGTCCAACGGCGCAGCCTGGGCCGCATTGAGCTGAGCGGCGCTGATCAGATTGGTCTTGAAGAACTCGTTGAGCACCAGATTGCGCCGGGCCAGCGCGCGTTTGGGCGAACGACGCGGATCGTAAAAGCTCGGTCCCTTGACCATGCCCACCAGCAAGGCAATCTCCTGCGGCCGCAGGTCCTCCAGTCGGCGCCCAAAGTAGAACTCCGCGGCCGCTGCAAAGCCGTGTACCGCCTGGGCGCCCTGCTGTCCCAGGAAGACATCGTTGATGTAGGCCTCGAGGATCCGACCCTTGCTGTAGTGCGCTTCCAGCAGCAAGGACATCAGCGCTTCGTTGACCTTGCGCGTGATGTTCTGGTCACGGCTCAGGAACAGGTTTCGGACCAGTTGCTGGGTCAGGGTGGAACCGCCTTGCACGGTGTGCCCAGCCCGCAGGTTCGCCACGGCCGCGCGTGCAATCGCACTGAAATCGATGCCGATGTGATGCTTGAAATCGCGGTCCTCGACGGCCTGCAAACCGCTGACCAGCAGTGGCGGGACATCGTCCAGCCGCACAAATCGCCGTTCCTCCTGACTGGCGCCATACAGCGTGGCGATGCGTGCCGGGTCGAGATGAGTCAACTCGATAGCCTTGCCACTGGCTGCATCCTGGACCGATTGCACCACGCCACGACCGAGGGTGACGCGAATACGGTGGGGCAGCTCGCCGCCATCGGGCCCCGCATAGCCGCGCGACGAAATCGTGTAGCGCGCACCCTGCTTCATCCAACTGCCGGCGACGACGCCCTTGCCGTCGCCGCTGTAGCCGGCAAACGTCAACTCCAGTTCCAGCGCGGCCGGCGTCATCGGCACGCCCGTGGCCAGCGGCAGGGGGCGCGCATAGACCCTGGTCGGCACCGCAAACACCAGTTCGCTGAAACGCTCCTGCACGCGCTGATTGAGCACCAGCGTGTACGGCAGCACAAAGCCAACCAGCAGGCCCATGCCGATCCAGAAGGGTATGCGCAGCAAGCGCCAACTGCCGCGCGCAAACGATCGAGTCCGGTTCAAAAAAGCCAACGTGGGTAAATCCAGCGGTCGAGTGGGTCGATCATAGGGCCTGCTACCCGGCGGGCATATGAATGCGGCGGGCGATTGTGTGGCCGAATTCGGGCAATTGGCACAACGCCGCTCCACGACACGAAGCCTGCGGCCTGCGACGACACGCCACCGGGCACGCCGGAAAACGACGCGGGCTCACGCCGGCGGCAGCCACATCGCGGCTTCGGGACGGAACGGGCGTGGCCGGATGCCGAGCAGGCGCTGCAATTCGCCGTTGTCGGCGACCAGATCACGATCCAGTCGACTCAGCGGGCCGCGCAGCGACGGCAACGCCTGTTGGCCCAGCCGCAACAGCCACGCCGGCATCGGCAGCGGCACGGTCGCGCACGCCAGACTGCGGCGCACGCGCGCAAACATTTCCCCAGCGCTCACTTGCTCGCCGCCGCCGATGGGCAGGGTCCGACCCGCCGCGGCGGGGCAAGCAAGGGCTGCCATCACCGCCTGTGCAATGTCGTCGGCATGCACCGGCTGGCGCAGCCCGCGCCCGGCCGGCAGCGGGAACAGCCGAAACCGCATGGCGCGTCGCGCGATCGGCGTGAGGCTCTTGTCCAGGCCGGCACCGTAGATCAGCGTCGGTCGCAGGATCGTCCACGCACAGCCCTGGCGGTCGCAGGCGGCAGCCAGCGCAGCCTCACCCTCACGCAATGCGCGCGCGAGTTCGCGCTCGGCAGGCACGCTGGAGTCACGCTTGCTCTCGGCGCTCATCGAGCTGGTGGCGATCACCCGCGGCGCATCGGCCATCGGGTTGGACGCCAGCCAGTCGGCCAGACCGCGCAGCGGCCCGAAACTGATGATCGCCGACGCCGCAGGCAGCGGCGGCACCGCGTTCGGCAGAGTGCCTTGCAGCCATTGGATGTCCGCCGGCCCGCTCCGCGGCCGCCGGCTCAGTGCCACCACGGGCTCTCCCGCCTCCACCAGGCGTGGCAACAGAAAATGACCGATCTGGCTGCTGCCACCAAACACCAGCACCGTCATGCCGGGCTTACCCGCCGTTCCGCAGGCGCGCGTCAAGATCGAGCACGCGCGGATTCGAGGGCGCCAATTTGCGCGCACGCTGCAGCGACTGGCTGGCACCGATGCGGTCGCCCCGACCGAGCTGCTGCTCGGCCTGGTCCAGCCACGCGCTGGCCAGCCGATTGCTGCGGGCGCCCTGCGCCGCATCGCCAGGCGCCAGCTCCGCCAGATTGGCCAGCATGTCGCCGGCGCGCGACAGATTGCCGGTGGCGAGCGCCTGGTTGAACAGCCCCTCCACCTGGCTGGGCAAGGCGTGCAGGCCGTCACGCGCCGCCTCGTTGTTGCCGTCGATCGCCAATGCGCTGCGATACAGGTCGTAGGCGCTGTCGCCGGGCGGCATCATGATGTTGCCGTTGCTGGTGGCGATCTGCGCACGTCGTACGAGTTGCGCCACCGCGGCACTTTGTTGCGGCGACACGGCCATCGCCGCGGGCGCCACCTCGGGGGTCGGCGCGGCACGTTGATCCAGGCGCGCCCTGGCCGCGGCCAGGTCGGCCGACTTCGGCGCCAGCTGCTCGGCTTGATCGAGCAGCTTGGCTGCCTGCACCGTGTCACCGGCATCCAGCGCGGCACTGGCCCGCACCGTTATCGCCTGGGCTACTCTGCCCAGACCCGCGCGGGCCTGGGCGTTGTCGGGGTCCAGTTTGAGTGCATTCTGGAAGTAGGCCAGCGCGGTATCGTCGCCACTACCGTCGATGCGCCCCGCGCGCAGCGCCTCCTGGCCCGCCTTCAAGGCGGCATCCAGTGCACTGGTGTCCTGTTTGCGGCGCTGCGCCTGCAGCGCACGCAGCGCCGGCAGCGCACCGCTGTTTGGTTGCAACGCGGCCAACTGTTCGATACGCGCATCGGCTGTTGCACTGTCACCGGCATCCAGCGCCTGACGCGCCTGCACCGCCAGCGCGTAGCCAACCTGGTCCACCCCGTGCGCCGCCACGGCGTTGTCGGGATCAGCGCGCAACACTCGCTGGTACAGCGCGCCGGCGCCTTCCGCACCATCCAGCTTGCCGGCTGCGAACGCTTGCTTGGCACGGTCGACCAGATCCACGGTCTGCACCTGACGGGCACGCGCGGCGCCAATGGCGCGATCGAGCCGATCAAGATCGCTGCCCCCACCGAGCAGCTCACGGGCCACCGCGGCCTGCTGCGAGGCCTGGTTCAATTGCCCCGCCTGCAAGGCCGCATCGGCCCTGGCAAGCAGCGCCTGGCCGACCTGACGCAAGCCATCGCGCGCGCTGTCATTGTCCGGTTCCAGCGCACTGGCAGCCTGAAACAGCTCCCGCGCACTGCTGCCGTCCTGGCCGTCCAGACGGCCGTCCTGCAAGGCTTGCTGCGCCTGCACCAGCACGGTGTTGAAGTCGGTCCGCGGCACCAGTCCACGCAGCCTGTTCTGATTGAGCCACAGGCCGCCGACCACCGCCACCACCAGCAAGAGCACGGCGGGAATCACCCACCGCGCGCGGCTTCCGCTCCGTTTGGGCCGCTTGGGCGGCATTGGCCGTCCATGGGCCCGGCGCGGCTCGACCGACACCTGTGGCAAGCCATCGGAGCCGGGTGCACGGGGCGCATCCAGTGGGCCGAGATCGCCCAGGGTGGGCTCGGTGCGAACCGGTGAATGTGCGTCGTGCTTGTCGCGGCGTCCGCTCATGATGGATGGCTGTGAAGACTGTCAACGCAGCTTAACATCGGGCCGCCGGTCCCCGGCGGGGCGTTCAGCGGGCATTGCGCAGTTGTTCAGCCCACGCCCACCCGGCGTACGTCGATCACGTTTGGCAACGCCTCCAGCTTGCCCAGCAAGGTCGACAGCTGCTCGAAATCGCGCACACGCAGGGTGAAGCGCATCTCGACCTCGCCGGTCTGCAGGTGCAACCGGCTGGACGAGGCGATGATATGGGTACCAGCGTTGCTGACCACGCTGGTGACATCCTTCTGCAAGCCCTTGCGGTCATAGCCGCGCAGTTCAATGTCCACCTCATAGGCCTGCGCCGCAGCCCGGCCCCAGCTGACTTCGATCACCCGCTCCGGGTCACGCCGGGCCAGCCTGGCGAGACTTCCGCAGTCTGCGCGGTGCACCGACACGCCGCGGCCTTTGGTCACGAAGCCGCGAACCAGATCGCCGGGAAGCGGCTGGCAACAGCGCGCCAGCGTGGTCAACAGGTTGCCAATCCCCTCGATGGTCAACGCAGCCTTGTCCAGCGCGACCTGGCGTGCACCCGATGGCACACTGGGCAGTGCGGCCTCGGGCTCGGGCGGATGGGCGATTTCCTGCAATACCCGGGCAATCTGACCCGGTGTGACCTCGCCCAGCGCCAGCGCGACCAGCAGCTCGTCCTGGGTCTGCAGACGGAAGGCCGCCGGTAACTTGCCCAGGTCGACGCTGGACAGCGCCAGGCGCCGCAGCTCCCGCTCCAGCATGTTGCGGCCGGCAACGAGATTCGCATCGTGCGCAATCCGGCGGAACCACGCCCGCACCTTGTCGCGCGCCCGCGCGGTGTTGAGATAACCGTGATGCGGCGACAGCCAGTCGCGACTGGGCTCGGCCACCTTGCCGGTGAGAATCTCGACGCGATCGCCGCTTTGCGGCTGGAAGGTCAGCGGCACGATCCGCCCGTTGACCTTGGCACCGCGGCAACGATGACCCACCTCGGTGTGCACCAGATAGGCGAAATCCAGCACCGTGGCACCGCGCGCCAGGTCGACCACCTCGCCCTTCGGCGTCAGCAGGTAGACACGATCCTCCAGCAGTTCGGTCTGCAACTCGGCGGCCAGGGCGCGGTCGTCTTCGCCGCGCGTATCCAGCAGCTTGCGCATCCAGGCAATCTTGGCTTCGAACTCCGCGTCGCTGCTGCCGCCTTCCTTGTAACGCCAGTGCGCGGCCACGCCGAGCTCATTGGCGCGGTGCATCTGGCGTGTGCGGATCTGCACTTCCAGGGTCTTGCCCGACGGCCCCAGCACCGCGGTGTGCAGGGACTGGTAACCATTGGGCTTGGGCCGCGCGATGTAGTCGTCGAATTCCCCCGGCAGGTGCGGCCACAGCGAGTGCACCACGCCCAGTGCGGCATAGCACTGGCTGATGTCGTCGACCAGCACGCGCACTGCGCGGATATCGTACAGATCGGAAAAATCCAGCGACTTGCGCTGCATCTTCTTCCAGATGGAATAGATATGTTTGGGCCGCCCCGCCAGCTCGGCATCGATGCCGGCCGCACCAAGCGACCTTCGCAACTGGTCCAGCGAATCGCGAATGAAGGTTTCGCGGTCGATCCGGCGCTCGTCGAGCAACTTGGCGATACGCCGATACATGTCCGGCTGCAGGAAGCGGAACGCCAGATCCTCCAGCTCCCACTTCAACTGCCAGATGCCGAGCCGATTGGCCAACGGCCCATGGATGTCACGGGTCAACCGGGCGAGCGCTGCCGCCTGCCCCGGCGGTAACGCCGCGGCGGCGCGCATACGCGCCAGCTGCCGCGCCAGCAACACGAACACCACACGCAGATCGCGCACGATCGCCAACAACAGCCGGCGCAGTCCCTCCGACGCGCTGTCGGGCGCCCTCTGCGCGTGCAACGCCCACACTTGCTCGGCGGCCTGCTGGCCGGCGACCAAGCGCTGCAACCCGGCAGGCAGCTCGCTGCCTCTCTCGGCCCACAGCGCCGGATCCAGCCGAGCCAGCTCGAACCACAGGGCAGCGGACTGGGTTTGCGCGTCACAACCCAGCATGCCCAGCAAATCCAGCGTGTCGCAACACTCGACCTCGCTTACGGCACGTCCTGTGCAGGCGTCCAATGCCTCGGCCAACAACGGCGACAGGCGGCTGGCCCGTGTGCGCCACTGCGCCAGGCTACGCGTTTCCGTTGGGTTGGACCGAACCATTAGTGAACCTTCATCTCTGTGACGATCGCGCCGGCTGTTGCCTCGACGGACAGTGCCGGGCATGCTTGGCTGATCTTCCGCGCGACGCCAGCCAGCCGAGCGTACCGGTTCGCCTCCCCGCGGCTTGCCGCACCATGGACACGACCCATGAAAGCATACTCACTTCTCCTGCTGCCCATCATCCTGCTGTCGGCATTCGCCGTGGCACCGTTGCACGCACAGCAAACGGTCTCGTTGCAGGAGCAGATGGGCAGCACCGACTTCAGCCGGGCTGGACTGGACAAGTTGAGTCCGGCCGAGCTGCAGCACCTGCAGCAGTGGCTGGCGGTTCATGCTCCCGTCCTGGCGACCAAGGTGCCAGCTTCCGAAGAAACTTCTGCGACGGCGGCCGCCGCCAAATCGTCGGGCCTGTTCGGCAGTAAGCCGAAAGCCACCAAGACGAAGGTCGCCAAGGTGAAGCATGACGACACCATTACCAGCCAGATCGCCGGCGAATTCAATGGCTGGGAGCGCGGCACCGTATTGACCTTGCAGAACGGTCAGAAATGGCGGGTGAGCGACGACCGGTCGTTTACGGTCCGCAAACCGCTGGCCAGCCCCGAGGTTTCCGTGAAACCGGGGTTTCTTGGCAGCTGGACGCTGAAGGTCCAGGGCTACAACACGACCGCAAAAGTCGAGCCCGCCAACTGAGCACACGGCATCAGCCGACCCCGACCACGGCAGGCGGTAATCAGCGCGCGCTCAATCCAACCCCGCCAGTGCCTTCGCCAACCGCTTGGCCGACACCGGTTCAGCGGTCTTCAATTCCTGTGCGAACAGCGACACACGCCATTCCTCGATCAGCCAGCGCAACTCGGCCAGCGCCTCCGGCTCGGCCCCGGCTGCGCGGCGTTGCAGGTACGCCCGCCAGTACGGCATCACCTGCAGCATGCGCTGCTGATCCTTGGCCGGGTCCTGGCGCAAGCGCTCGCCGCGCAGGCGCATCGCCTTCAGGTAGCGCGGATAGTGGGCGAGTCGCAGCGGCGGCAGCTCGCGCAGGAATCCGGCGTCGAGCAAGGCGTCGAATTGCTCGCGCAAATCGTCATAACTGGCACGGGCGAAACCCAGCAATGGCGGTTCCAGCCATGGCTTGAGTTCGGCCTGCGCCTCGATGATCGGCTCCGTCAGCTTCAACCGCTCGACCGCAGCGCCGAACAATTCACGCGCACACTGCGTGTGCAGCGTCGCGAATGCGGCGGCGGTACGTACGTCCAGTTCGTGGCGATCGAGCAAGTCCGCGAAACCGCCTTCGACCAAATCCTCGCGCAAGCCATCGACGCTCCCCAGCGGCGCGTACTTCAGCGCCAGCGAATTGCCGACGGGCAAGCGCCGGCGCGCCTGCTTGGCGTCACTGGCAAGCGCGTTGCGCAGCAGCCTCACCACACCCTGGCGATGGGCCTCGCGCGCCTCGTCGCTGCGCTCGAACACCCGCAAGGCCACCGTTTCACCCAGATCAACCAGCGCGGGGAATGCGGTCAGGCCGCCGTCCGAGCGCACTTGCGTCGGGATCTCTTCGAAATCCCAACTGGCCACCTCGTCGCGAGTCAGCTCGATGTCGGTCTTGCGCGAAAACGCCTCGCGGGCTTGGCCCTCCCACTGGCCGCGCAAGGCGGCAAGATCACGGCCACTGGCCAGCGTCCTGCCACGCTCATCGTGCAGGCGATAGCGCATCCGGAAATGCGCCGGCAACTCGATCGCCGCAAAGTCGTCGGCGCTGACATCGACGCCGGTGGCGCGCTTCAGAAAGGCGGCCAGTGCGCTCGCCAGCGGCGCGTCACGTGGCGTCTCGGACTCCACGAAGGCCCGCGCGAAATCCGGCGCCGGTACAAAGTTGCGGCGCAGCCCCTTGGGTAGCCCGCGGATCAGCTCAGCCACCTTGTCGACCAGCAAACCCGGCACCAGCCATTCGCAGCGGGCGGCCGCCAGCGCGTTCAACATCGCCAGCGGCAGCTGCAGGGTGACACCGTCCGCCTCATCACCGGGCACGAAACGGTACTCCAGCTTGTAGCGGTGCTGCGGCAAGTCCAAGGTGGCCGGAAAAGCCTTGGCGTCCAGGCCCGCACCACCGGCCATCACATCGTCCAGCGACCAGCGCAGCGCGGCCTGCTCGGCCGGACGCGCCTTGCGATACCACGCGTCCAGCGCCCGGCTGCTGGCAATGTCCTGGGGCAGCTTGCCGTCGAAGAATGCGACCAGGTCATCTTCATGCCGGATCAGGCCTTCGCGACGCTGCTTCGCCTCGATGCCGAGCGCCTCGTCCAGCACACGCTGGTTTGCGCGCACGAAACCGACCTTGCTGTCGATGTCGCCCCGAACCAGCCCCTCGCGCAGGAAAATCCCGTGGGCCAGCGCCGGATCCTGCTGCTGGAACGTGACCGGCCGCTTCTCCACCAGCACCAGGCCGAACAGACTGACCTGCTCATAAGCCACCACGCAACCGCGCTTCTTCGACCAGTGCGGGTCGCGGCAGTGCGTGCGCAAAAGATGAGCTGCTTGCTGTTCGATCCACAGTGGCTCCACACGCGCATTCATCATGCCCCACACACGCCCGCCCACATCCAGGATTTGCGCGGAGTACACCCAGTTCGGCGGCGCCTTGACCAGCGCCGAGCCGGGGAAGATCTGGAACTTGCGCTCACGCGTGCTCTGGTAGATGCCCTTCTCGTCCTTGCGGCCGACCTGGGTCGGCAGACCGGCAAGCAGAGAGCGATGGACGGATTCGAAAAGACGATTCGCCGAATCGCCATCTCGACTCCCTCCCCTGCTTGCAGGGGAGGGTTGGGGAGTGGTTCGCTTTTGACTTTGTGCAACAGCGCGAAGAGCTTCACCCCCTCCCAACCTCCCCCTGCGAGCAGGTGGAGGAGCAGAGCCCTCATTCCGCGCTTTACTCAGTGCGGTGGACAAACCCTCAAGCGTCCAACCCAACTCCCCCACCACCAGCAGCAACTGCCGATGCAACTCGCGCCACTCGCGCATGCGCATGAAGCTGACAAAATGCCGCGAGCACCAGTCGCGCAACCTGGACTGGGTCAGTTCCTGATGTGCCTGGTGGTAGGCACCCCACAGATTCAGCACGCCGGCGAAATCTGATTTCGGATCGGCGAACAGCGCATGCGCCGCATCGGCCTGCTGACGCTTGTCGGACGGCCGCTCACGCGGGTCCTGGATGCTCAGGAAGGAAACCACCACAAGCAGCTCGCGCAGGGCGTGCAGCTTCTCGCCTTCGACCAGCATGCGTGCCAGCTGCACGTCGATCGGCAGTCGCGCCAGGGTGCGGCCGATCGCGGTGAGCTTGCGCGCTTCATCGATCGCGGAAATCTCGGTGAGCCGGCGGAAGCCGTCGGCAATCACGCGTGGATCGGGGGCATCCAGGAAGGGGAAGTCGTCGACCTCACCCAGCTTCAGCGCCAGCATGCGCAAGATCACGTTGGCCAGCGACGAGCGCAGCAATTCGGGGTCGGTGAACGCATCGCGACCGGCGAAGTCGGCCTCGTCATACAGGCGATAGCAAACGCCCGGCCCGACGCGACCGCAGCGCCCCTTGCGCTGGTCGGCGGCCGCCTGCGAAATCGACTCCACGTGCAACCGTTCAAGCTGGCTGCGCTGGCTGTAGCGCTTCACCCGCGCCGTGCCCGTGTCGATCACGTAGCGGATGCGCGGCACGGTGAGCGAGGTCTCCGCCACATTGGTGGCCAGCACCACGCGCCGTTTTACCCCGGGCTTGAACACGCGGTCCTGGTCGCCGGCGGACAGCCGCGCGTACAACGGCATGACCTCGGTCTCGCGGTACTGCCGGCGCGACAGCAACTGGTGCGCGTCGCGGATCTCGCGCTCACCGGGCAGGAAGATGAGCACGTCGCCACGCGGGTCGTCGTGGGTGATTTCATCGAGCACCGCGGCGATATGTTCGGCGCTGCCCTGCTGCATGTCCTTGCTGCGCCCCTGCCGCGCCGCCGTCTCGTCCAGCGAGCGCCAGCGCAGCTCGACCGGAAACGCGCGCCCTTCCACCTCGACGATCGGTGCGCCGCCAAAGTGCTCGGCGAAGCGGGCCGTGTCGATCGTGGCCGAGGTGACGATGACCTTCAAATCGGGCCGCTTCACGATCAGGCGCTTGAGATAACCCAGCAAAAAATCGACGTTGAGGCTCCGCTCGTGCGCTTCGTCGATGATCAGCGTGTCGTAGGCACTGAGCCACGGATCACCCTGCGTTTCGGCCAGCAGGATGCCGTCGGTCATGAACTTGATCAGGCTGCGTTCGGACACCTGATCGTTGAAGCGCACCTGGAAACCCACCAAATCGCCCAGCGGGCTATTCAACTCTTCCGCCACGCGCCGCGCCACCGAACGGGCCGCCAGCCGGCGCGGCTGGGTGCAGCCGATCAAGCCGGCTTCCCCGCGGCCCGCCGCGAGGCACAGCTTGGGTAGCTGGGTGGTCTTTCCCGAGCCGGTCTCGCCAGCAATCACCACCACCTGGTGCGCGCGGATCAGCTTGACGATGTCGTCGCCACGGGCGCTGATCGGCAACGATTCGTCGAGACGAATTTCGGGCTTGGCCTCAACACGTGCGCGGCGTTTGGCCGCGGAGCGCTCGATATCGGCCACCAGCACTGCCAGCTTCTTCTCATCCGGTCGACGGGACAGCGTGCGCAAGCGACCAAGCAGCCGACCATAGTCGCGACTACACACCCCATCCAATTGCCGGCGCAGCTGGCGCAGGGTCGGGTCGGCGGCGGCTCTGGAAGCGGGCGTCTGGGCATCATTCATTGGACCGCACATGATAACCGGTGGCGGTCGCCACCCCGATAATCACGGGCTGCCGGCAGCATCACTCGCTGCCAGTCAGCGGTTTCGTGACGCTGAGATAGGCATGCTGTCGCTCGCGAACGGAACGCCAGCCCCGCGGGCGCCGCCCCGCTCCCGCGCCGTCCACACCCTGTCCCACTGCCTTTGCCGAAAGTGCTCCCCCCGGCGGCCTGACGTTACGCTGACCGAAATTTCGCTGAACGATTGGCCGCCAGCCCCACATTCGGTAAGCTCTTGCGGCTTTACCGCCTGTTGCGCAGGCTTCCTTCGGGGACTTTTTTGAGCGCCACCGCAGCAACCCACAACAGCCGGTATCCGCTGCTCGCCGCGATCGTGCTCGCTCTGATCGTGGCGGCGATGAATATCGGGCTGTGGTGGTACGGCAACTTGCCGCGCGGGCCAGAGGACTGGCACGGCAAGATCGGCGGTTTCGCGGTGTCGGTGTTCCAGCGCTACCAGAGTCCATTCAAGCAGAACTACCCCAGCGACGACGAGATCGCCGCCGACCTCAAGCTGCTGCACCGCTACTCCGATCACATTCGCACCTACACCATGCAGCAGAACCCCCAGCTGTATCGGCTGGCGCAGGCGCAAGGACTGAAGGTGATGGCCGGCGCCGAGATCGACAAGCGCCTGGACAACAACGAGCGCGAGATCGAGCTGCTGATCGCCAAGGCGCGTGCCTACCCGGATACGATCACGCGCGTCATCGTGGGCAACGAGGTGCTGTTCCGCAACGACCTCACGCCCGGGCAGATGATGGCGTACCTGGATCGGGTTCGCGCGGCCGTGCGCCAGCCCGTGTCCATCGCCGAACCGGATTACATCTGGCTGAAGTATCCCGAGCTGGCGCAGCACGTGGACTACATCACCATCCACCTGTTCCCGTTCTGGAACGGCGTGGTGCGCCACGACGCGGTGGGCGCCGCCTTCGGCGCCTACCAGTCGATCGTGCAGCACTACCCCGACAAGCCGGTGGTGGTTGGCGAGATTGGTTGGCCCTCGAACGGCGACCGCCACGAATACGCCGACCCGTCGGTTTCCAACGAGGCGATTTTCATCCGCGACTGGATGAACAAGGCCAAGCTCGAACACATCGATTACTACCTGATGGAAGCGTTCGACCAGCCGTGGAAGGAAAACCTGGGCGAAGGCCGCACGGGCGCGTACTGGGGCATGTTCAATGCCGACCGCCAGCTGAAATTCCCGCTGACCGGCCCGGTCGTCGAGGACACTTCCTGGCCATGGAAGGGGCTCGCGGCGAGCCTGTTGGCCCTGCTGCCGATGATTCTCTTCGCCCGCCGTTTCAGCCGCTTCAAGCTGGCGGGGCGACTGTTCTTCTGCATGCTGATCCAGCTTGCGTGCGGACTGATCGTATGGTCGGCCACATTGCCGTTCAACTTCTACCTGAGCTGGATCGACTGGACCATGCTCACGCTGCTGTTCCCGGCACAGCTGGCGATTCTGGCGATCTTGCTGATCAACGGCTTCGAGTTCACCGAAGTGCTGTGGCGCCGCCGCTGGATGCGTCACGCCGGGATGCTGCAACCCGATCCTCCGGCAAAGCAACCGTTCGTGTCGATCCACCTGGCCTGCTACAACGAGCCGCCCGAGATGGTGATGATCACGCTCGATTCGCTGGCCGCGCTGGACTACGCAAACTTCGAAGTGCTGGTGATCGACAACAACACCAAGGACCCGGCCGTGTGGGAGCCGGTGCAGGCCTACTGCGAGCAATTGGGCAAACGCTTCCGCTTCTTCCACCTGGCACCGTGGCCGGGCTTCAAGGCCGGCGCGCTGAACTTCGGCTTGAAGGAGACCGACCCGCAGGCCGACGTGGTGGCGGTGATCGACGCCGACTACGTGGTACGTGCCGACTGGCTGGCCAGCCTGACGGGCCACTTCCATGACCCGAAAGTCGCCGTGGTGCAGTGCCCGCAGGCACATCGCGAGTTCGAGCAGAACACGTTCCGCCGGATGACAGCTTGGGAGTACGACGGCTTCTTCCGCATCGGCATGCATCACCGCAACGAGCGCAACGCGATCATCCAGCACGGCACCATGACCATGGTCCGGCGCAGCGCGCTGGAAGGCACGGGTGGCTGGTCCGAATGGACCATCTGCGAGGACGCCGAGCTGGGCCTGCGCCTGATGCATGCCGGCTACGACCTGGTCTATGTCGACGAGTTGATGGGCAAGGGCCTGACCCCGGCCGACTTCAAGGCATACAAGAGCCAGCGCTATCGCTGGGCATTCGGCGCGATGCAGATCCTCAAGGGTCGTTGGAGCTGGATGACGCAGAAGGGGCCGCTCAGCGCCGGCCAGCGCTTCCACTTCCTCACTGGCTGGTTCAGCTGGTTCGCCGACGCGCTGCATTTGATCTTCACCTTGATGGCGCTGTTCTGGACGGCGGGCATGATCGCCTTCCCGCAGTACTTCAGCCTGCCGATGCAGCTGTTCCTGATTCCGGTGATCGGCTTCTTCTTCGCCAAGGCAATCTTCGGCATCGTGCTGTACCGCGCCCGCGTACCCTGTGGCTGGTACGACACGCTGATGGCATCGCTGGCCAGCATGGGTCTGTCGCACGCGATCGCGCGGGGCATCCTGCACGGGCTGACCCGCGAGAAGACCTCGTTCGTGGTCACCGCCAAGAGCCGGCGGCTGGGCGGCAGCAACTTTGCCGCGTTCGCGCCGGTGCGCGAGGAGCTGCTGATGGCGGTCGCCCTGATGCTGTGCATTGCCGGCATGGCGCTCGGCTACGGCACCCGCTACATCGAGGGAACGCTGTGGATGTTCATCCTGGCGGCACAATCGATCCCCTACCTGTCAGCAGTGACGGGCGCGTGGATCGCGCACCGGGCGGGCGACACGGCCGGCTGATCCACGCGCCCGCTGCCAGCGGCAGCGCAAGTCGGATTAACCTGCCACGCCACGGGCGCGCGCCTGGGTTCATTCGATCCCCACGCCAAGTTCGGTAAGCTGACCGTGCCTCGATGCCTCCATCTGCCCGGACGAAACCTCACGCATGCGCCGAACTTCACGACGCCTTTGTCTCTGCCTGCCGCTTTTGATGCTGGCGTGGCAGGCGCATGCCGGTGTGCAGTTGCTGGTCGACGGCATTGCCGACCCGCTGAAGGCCGCGGCGATTGCCGGCGTGGAACTGTCCCAGTACACCACGCGCACGGTCAGCGATGCCCAGGTGCGGCGCCTGTACGAGCGCGCGCCCGACCAGGTGAAGGCGGCGCTCGAACCCTACGGCTACTACGACGCCACGGTCACCGGCGAGCTGCAGCAGGTTGGCAACGACTGGCACGTGACCCTGCATGTGCGCGCGGGCGAGCCGGTCAAGGTCAGTTCGGTCGAAGTGTCGCTGGACCCGGAAGCCGCGCAGCTGACGGCGGTTCGCCAGGCCCGGCGAAACATCGAACGACTCAAGGGCAGACCACTGAACCACGGCGCCTACCAGGCGGCCCGTGATGCGCTGAGTACGCAACTCACTGCCAACGGCTTTCTTGACGCCCGCCTGGTCACCCACCGGGTCGAAGTGACGCGCGCCAGTCACAGCGCGGAAATCAAACTGGCGTGGGAAGTCGGCCGGCGCTACCGCTACGGTCAGGTGCGCTTCGAGGGCTCGCAGTTCAACGAGGGTTTCCTCGATCGCTACCTGCCCTTCAAATCAGGCGATTATTTTTCACAGGACCAACTGCTCGCCCTGCAGCAGGTATTGAGCGGGGCCGACTATTTCGCAGTGGTCACCGTACTGCCCGATGCCGATGGGGCCGGCGGTGGCGTGGTGGACGTCACCGTGCAGCTATCACCGGCCAAACGCACGATCTACACCGGCGGGCCGTTCATTGGCACCGATACCGGCTTGGGCATGCGCGGCGGCCTTGAGCGGCGCTGGGTCAATCGGCGCGGACACAAGTGGAAGAACGAGCTGGTGGTGGCGCAGCGGCTCAAGACGCTGTCGACGCTGTACTCGATCCCGATGCCAGGCGACAATCAGCGCAGCTTCAACTTCGGTGCCAACTTCCGCGACGCTGACACGGCCACATCGCAGTCGCGCACGCTGGGATTGGTCGGCAACGAAGCCCGCCAATGGCACGGCTGGACACGCACGCTCGGCGTGCGAGCCCTGTCTGGCACGTTTACCGTGGGCAGGCGTGGCGGCGAACCGGACAACGCACCGGGAATCGAACGAGGGCAGAGCACGCTGGTGTTCGGTGAGGCCTCGCTGACGCGCAAGCAGGCTGACAGTCCGGACTTCGTGCAGCGCGGATGGCTGCTGACCATGACCGTGCGCAGTACCGCGGGCAGCTTGCTGTCCGACACCAGTTTCAGCGAGCTGACCGCCGATGCCAAGTGGATCCACGGCTTTGGCGCCAATCAACGCAACCGGCTGATTCTTCGCGGCAGCGCCGGCATCACCCGAACCGACGACTTCTCCGCCCTGCCACCACAATTGCGCTTCTTCGCAGGTGGCGATCGTTCGATCCGGGGCTACGGTTATCAGTCGATTGGTCCGCGCAATGCCGACGGCCGCGTGATCGGTGGCACCAACCTGCTGGTGGTCAGCGCTGAAGTGGAACACTACTTCACCCGCCAGTGGGGCATGGCCGCCTTCGTCGATGGCGGCAATGCGTTTCGTGGAACCGACTATCGACCGAAGCTCGGCGCCGGCCTGGGCATGCGCTGGCGCTCACCCGTGGGCATGATCCGCATCGATGTCGGTACGCCCGTGCGCGACGACCGTGTACGCGGCATCCAGTTGCATCTGGTAATCGGGCCGGATCTGTAAAGTGGCGTCGACGAAAAACCACGAGCGACTGTTCAACGAGACCCAGGAGGCGGCCGAAAAATGAAGTGGGTCAAGTCCATTGCGCTGGGACTCGCCGTGTTGCTGCTGATTCTGGCGGCGGCGCTGTGGTGGCTGCTTGGCACCAACTCCGGCCTGCGTTTCGCCTTGACCCGGGCCCAGACCGCCACCGATGGCGCGTTGCAGGTGCAGCACGCGCGAGGCCGCCTGATCGGGCCGCTGGATCTGGCCGGCGTGCGCTACGACGACGGTAACGGCACCGTGGTGAACGTGGCCACGGCGCGTGCCGACCTGCGCTTCTGGCCACTGCTGGCCGGACGCATCCACGCGAACAAGCTCGATCTTGACGGTGTCGACGTGGCGCTGCCACGAGCTTCCACCGACGACACCGCCAGCACTGGCGAATTCTCGCTGCAACCGCCGTTCGACCTGGTTCTCGACCGAGCCCACATCGGCACGTTGAAGGTGACGCAGGACGGGCGTCCGGTCTTTGCATCCAATCGGCTCGACCTCGCCGGCCGCTGGACCGGACGCGAAATTGAACTGCGCCAGTTGGTGTTGCAGGCAGCCGACGGTCACGCCAGCCTCGACGGCAATCTCGCCTTCGGCACGACCTACCAAGGCAACGGCAAGCTGGCCTTCGCATGGACTGCTGGTGACACCGATTACGCTGGCAGGCTGGACGTGCAGGGCGACGGCAAGCGGGCGCGACTCGACCTGAGACTCACCGCGCCCGCGGTAATAACGCTGCATCTGGAGCTGACCCAGGGGGAGACCTACGCCTGGACAGGCCGGCTGGATGCGCCACGCTTCGACCCCACACCGCTGCTCGGCGAAAGCGCCATCAAGTCACTGGCAGTCGCCATGCAAGGTCATGGTGACCGCTACTCCGGCACGATTCAGGGCAGCCTGGACGTCAACGACTACCGGCTGCTGCTGGAACCCCTGCGCGCAAAATTCAGCGGTGACTACGCCACGCTGAGCCTGCAGCAACTCAAGCTCGGGTCGCCGCAGGTCAAGGGCAGCGTGCAGGCAAGCGGCAGTGTGCAACTGACCGAAAAACCAATGAGCGCCGTGCTGGATGTGCGTTGGGACGAGCTGCTGTTGCCTGCAGCCCTGGCCGGTCAGGAGCTGGCCAGCCACGGTCAGCTCAGCGCCAAGGGCACGCTTGAGGGTTATCAGGCCCGGGGTCAGATCGATCTCGGCCCGCCCGGCAAACTGGCGAAGCTGACCTTCGCAGTCGACGGCACGCCACAAGTCATCAAACTTCACACGCTGGATCTGAAGCAAAAGCAAGGTGGCCTGCAGGCGAACGGCACGCTGAGCTTGCAACCCACGCTGACGTGGCAGGCACAGGCGACGGCCACCCGGTTCGATCCCGGCCAACTATTCGCCGGCTGGGACGGCGCCGTCAATTTCGAGCTTGCCAGCCGCGGCAGCCTGCCCAGCAACGGCCCCGACGCAACACTGGAAATCCGCCAACTCGTCGGTGAGCTGCGCGAGCATACCCTCAGCGGCAGCGGCAAGCTGCACCTGGCGCCAACCCGGGTTCTCGACGGCCAACTCGAACTTCGCTCTTCGGACAGCCGGGTCAGCCTCACCGGCAAACCCGGACGCAGCAACGACATCGACCTGCAACTGGCAATCGCCTCACTGGGCGACTGGCTGCCTGAGGCCAACGGTCGTCTGGAAGGCCAATTCAGGATCCGCGGCCAAGTGCCGCAGCTGAGCGTCAACGGCCAGCTGCGTGGTCAGTCGCTGACATGGCGCCAACAGCGCGCGGACACACTGCATCTGATTGTCGGCATTCCTGACATCAGCCGCCCCGCCGGAAAGCTCGAGCTGCAGACCCGCGACGTCCATCTGCAAGGGCTGCTGTTCCAGCACTTCAATGCGCTGGCCGAAGGCAGCCAACGCAATCATCAACTGCGCATGTCCGTGCGCGGCAGTCAGTTGTCTGGCGCGCTGGCGCTGAGCGGCTCGCTGCAAGGATCGCGATGGAACGGCACGCTATCGACACTCGATCTTGAACCGCAGGGTATGCCGGCGTGGCACCTGCAACAGCCGTCGCCACTGAGCTACAACCAGGGCGCAATCAATGTTCCCGAGCTGTGCTTGAGCGCGGGCGAACCCCGTTTGTGCGTCGCGGCGACGCAGGGCAAATCCGGCACACTCGATGCGAACTACCGCTTGCAGGCGTTGCCGCTGGCCCTGCTGCTGAACGGTATTGGCGGGGCCGACTTGCCCGTGCGCGCTGACGGCACACTCGACGGCAACGGTCAATTCCGTCGCACCTCCGCCGGGGCGCTCAGCGGCACCGCCACGCTCTCCTCGGCACAAGGCAGCATCCGGCACATCGATCATGGAGATGAGCCGCTGCTGCGCTATCGGCAGCTCAGCGCGACTGCCGACCTTTCACCGGCGCGGCAGCACATCGATGTGCGCGGCGAACTGGGTCGCGACGGACTTCTGGACGGCCAGATCACCATCAGCGGCCCCCAGCAGATACTGGCCGGCCGGCTCGACGTGAACACCGACGACCTCGCCTTCATCGAGTTGTTCAGCAGCGAACTGGTCGGCGCCAAGGGCCAGTTTGATGGCGGCTTCCGCTTCACCGGCTCGCTGGACCGGCCCGTGGTGACCGGACAGGCGAACGTGCGCGACTTTGCTGTCGAGATTCCATCGGCCGGCCTGAAGCTGAGCAAGGGGCAGCTGTCTATCAGCACGGCGGATGCCGCGCAGTTCCTGGTTCGCGGCAGCGTGCAGTCCGGCGCCGGCACGCTGGGAATCGATGGCACCGCCGGCATCGGGCCCGACGCGCGCACCCGGCTCACGCTCAAGGGGGCCCAATTCACCGCTGCCGACATCCCGGCCGCGCGACTGGTGGTTTCGCCCGATCTGATCGTCACCAGCGATGCGAAGAGCATGGACATCGGCGGCGCGCTGCGCATCGACCGTGCCGAGGTGAACGCCGACAAGCTGCCCGGCGCCGGTGCCATCCAGGCCTCGCCGGACGTGGTCGTGCTCGATCGCGAGCCGCCACCGGGTGCGGCTCGCAAGTTGCCGGTCACCGCCCGCGTCAAGGTGGATCTCGGCAACAAGACACACGTCGTCGGCATGGGGCTGGATGGCATGGTCAGCGGGGTGCTCACGGTTATCGAGCGTCCCGGTCGGCCCACCGTCGGCCAGGGTCAACTCGCGGTGGACGGAACCTATCGCGCTTACGGTCAGAAGCTGGACATCCAGCGCGGCCAGTTGCTGTTCGCCAGCACGCCCATCGACAATCCCGGACTGAATATCCGCGCCATCCGCAAGCTCAATCCAAACGCCACGATCGACGAAGGCCAGCAGGTCGGGCTGTTGGTGTCGGGCACGGCGCAACGGCCGGTCCTCACCGTGTTCTCCAATCCGATCATGGAACAGTCCGATGCGCTGTCCTATCTGGTGACCGGCAAGCCACTGTCCCAGGTCCGGGGCGGCGAAGGTGACGCGGTGGGCGCGGCCGCGCAGGCGCTGGGCTCGGCGGCCGGCAACCTGCTGGCCAAAAGCGTGGGATCCAGGCTTGGCGTGGACGACATCGGCGTGACCAGCAGCGCCGCGCTGGGCGGTAACTCCGCGTTCACCGTGGGCAAGTTTCTGTCGCCGCGGCTTTATCTCAGCTACGGCGTGGGCCTGTTTGAGCCGGGCGAAGTGGTCACGCTGCGCTACATGCTCAGCAAGCGCTGGAACTTCGAGGCGCAGCAGGCGACCGACTTCAGCCGCGCCAGCTTCAACTACCGCATCGAGAAGTGAACAACCAAATCGGGGCGCCCGCCGTCAGACGACTTCACGCGACCCGAAGAACTGCCCGAATTGGCAAGAGCGGCCCCGACTCTCCATTCCGGAGGACCGGTCCATGTCCCAACGCATTTGCACGCTTCTGTTGGTACTGACCCCAGGGCGAACGCGCCATGCTGGAGAAAGTGGATGAATCGGATCGGATGACGTTCCGATTCATCAAGCCGTGACCACGCCCAGGATTTTCTGGACCCGAACGAAATGAGGGCGCGCACCGCGATTGCGGCGCACGCCCTCAATACTTCAACGGCGCCCCGGCCTACGTGCCGGAGCGCGCTACGCCTCAGTGCAGCGAGGCAAGCTTCACATTCTTCACCTTCAACGCCTGGGCGACGTCAAACATCGCCTGGTTCAGGATCTTGTGGGTGTTTTCGTCGGCGCCATGGCCAAACTTGGCGTCAATGTCCTGCATCACCTTGACGTGCAGGTCATGCGACAAAGCCTTGTCGAACAGCAGGCCAGACCACCACGCACCATCGGCTGCGGTACCGGCGGCAACCAGCGTGCTGGCCAGCTTGACACCATGCAGGTCAGCCGGCGCTGCCGGCAGCGTGACGCCAGCCTCGGTCGCGCGCATCAGCCCGTCCTTCACGGCAAACGTCATGCCATTGATGAAGTTGGTCACGTTCTCCTCGCCATACTGCTTGGTCAGCTTGGCGACCTCGGCATTGACCGTGTCCTGGCCCAGCATCGACACCAACGCGGTGGCAAAGTTGAAATCGCTCGCACCGCCACCGGCCTTCACCAGCGCCGCGGTGACATCCAGCGCCGGAGCGCCGTTGTAGGCCTCACCGCCGAACCAGTTCATGGCCGACGCGTTCATCTGGCTCGCCGGTGCAGCAGCGGGCGCCTCCTCGGCGAAGCTCACGCCGCAAAACGCCACGCCACCCAGGGCCAACGCAGCCACAAGTACCTTTTTACGCATGTTCATGATCGACTCTCCTGCAGGTGGAAGCGCGTCACGTCGTCGACGACGTGGCATCACTCAATTCGCGCATATGCGCGAGAAAATTTCCGGTCGGGCACAGGCCGTCCAGCAGACGACGGGTCTCGGCCGACAACAATCCTTCAAAACGTCCGGCCAGCTCGGTACCCAGCAACGCCAGCGTGGTGCTCTGCTGGATGTAGGCGTTGGTCAGGTCGACCACCAGCGGCTGTTCGGTCAGTACGGCCGTGACGCCGCCCTCGGTGATGTAACCGAGCAGCGCAACACGCGCATCGGCCACGACCAGCAGCCAACGCGAGCCATCGGACGGTTCCAGGTGGCAGCGATGGATATCCCCGACGCAGCCGCCGCATTCCACTTCGCAACGCTCCAGACACAGCGTGGTTACCGCCACGCCCCGCTCGCGCGCCTCGCGCAATGGAACAGCCAGTTGCACCGCCTCCGATGGTTGCAGTGCGATATACAAACTCGAATGACTACCCTCGATCAGTTGGCGCGCCTGATCCAGCACTTCGTCACCGCGGAGGTTGAGCACCGCGGGCGGGTTGTGATGCTTTGCCAAACGCGACAGGGCACTGCGCGCACCGCTCATGGCCTTGCGCTGGGTGGTTTCGATCGCGCGCAACAGCGAATCGGGCCGGGTCGCGACATAGACGACACCGGTGGTCCGTTCGACGCGCCGGGCCGCACCGCGCTGCACCAGCTTGCCGGCCACGGCGTAGATATTGGCGCGGGGAATGCCGCTGGCCTTGGCCAACGCGTACCCGTTGAACTCGCCACCAGCGGCCATGGCCACATACGCCCGCGCCTCGTACTCGGTGAAACCGAGTTCCTGCAGCGCGCGCGGCATATCCGCGGCATGTCCGCTAGTAGTCATACGTATAGCGACTATACGCCGAGAGCCTCTCCCGTCAAGCGTCTCGTGGGTCAATTTCAGCCGACAATCGGTCTCGACGAGCGTGCACGGGGACCACCCCGCGAACCCCGACAGCAGGCGTCAGCGAAGGGCCCAGATCGGGAGGATTGAACGCCGCGGTGACCTGCCCAGGGCTGCGGTCGGCTGGATGGCGCCCGCGCGGATTCCCACGCGCGTCGCGATCAGGCCACGACAGGCCACGCCGCGGCCCGACAAATCCAGCCGTCCTGCCGTAACGGACCCGCGCCGGGAACCGACCGCGCGGTGGCGTCAGTACTTCACCACCACCAGCCGGTCTGCGCCCGACTCCGCACCCCACGCTTCACCCGGGCGACCAAGCATCTGTCGCACCGCCGCGTTGCGGGCCGTGCTGGGAAAACTCTCGAAGGCTTCGGTGATTGGGTCGAAGCGGACGATGGCATTGGCGGCAAAGTCGGTGAGCCAGACCTTGTCATGTTCGTCGACCCAGACCGAATAGGGCTTGGGCTGATCGCCGGGCAACTTCCACGCGCGCCACGCGTCTTCGGGCACAACCGACTTCGGGTCGTACACGCTCACTTGTCCCGACATCCATTCGCTGACCCAGATCCGCCCCGTCGAATCACTCCACACACGCCGGGCGCCCTGCCCCGCAGTGGGCGGATCAATCGGTGTTGCCTTGCCGGTGGTCAGATCGATCCGCGCAATGTGGCTCCCCGCCAGCGAGGCGTAATAGACATCCCCGGCCGGCGTGGTGGCAATGCCGTAGGGACCACGACCTCGCGGCGATTTCCAGACATCGACCTTGCCGCTGGTTGGGTCCAGTCGTCCGTAGTAACCGTTCTGCCCGGTGAACCACAGGCGACCGGCGGCATCGAACGTCGCGGTGTTGAGGTTGGCGTTGTCCGCAATCGGCAGCGCATGACGCTTCACTTCATGCGTGCGCGGATCGACGCGCACGATCGCGTTCAAGCCGCTGTCGGTAACCCACGGTGCACCGTCGGGTCCGACCACCACGCCGTGCGGCGCCGATCCCTCGCCCAGCGCAATATGCTTGACCTCGCCGGTGTTCGGATCGAGCCGGCCCAACGCACCCTGGCGCTGCGCCGTGTACCACACCGGACCGCCGGCTGTCAGCGCGGGCGCCACATCATGCGGACGCGCGCCGCTGGGCAAGTCGTAATACTTCACGTCAGTCGCCTGTGCGGCAACCGCAGACAACACCAAGGCAATCGACAGCAGCAAAAGCTTCATGTCCGTCCTCCGGGAGTCCAGTCACACAGCAGCGTACCCGATCCCTGCAGGGCCCTGATCGGCACAGCGCAGTCGAAACGCAACGGTTTTGTGTGCGGCGCGTGAATTGCGCGCGAGAGTGGACGAATTGTTCACCGTCCCGCGCCCCGATCTGCGGCCCTTGGACGCCGCCTTGCGTGACGTCAACGCCACGCTCGCACCAGCTTCAAGGCCGCCTGGTCGCCGCGCGACTTTCCGCCCTTATCAAGCCGCGATGCCGTCCGTCCGGGCCAAGCGTCCTGACGGCATCGCGGAACCCGCCTCCTTGATGGATTCCGCGCGCCAAACGCTTACAGGCGAGTCGAGACCACCTGCCCGCACAGGTCAACAATGGTGCTGCCGCCAGCGGTATACACAGAGGCCTTCACCGGTCCGGAAGCCTGGTTGCCGTCAGCACTGAGCTTGATGTCGCGATCGACGGTGCCGAAGCCGTAGTAGATTCCGTCGATAAAGAAGTCATAGCGCAGGCGCATCGAATAACTGCGGGTTATCGGGTTGTACGACCAGGTCCCGAGTCCGATGGTGCGGGTGAACACCCCGGGCAAACCGAACACGCCCTGGGCGCCAGTTGGTGCAAAGCGCGGGCTTTCGGTGACCGTACCGCCTGCATGAAACATCAGTGTGTTTCCAACCGGGTTGGGCGGAAACGTCGATCCACACACGCTGACTCCGCCGCTGGTTTCATAGGTGCCCACAATACGGCCCGCAGCCGCGCCCGACACCATCTCGAACTTCGACTCCGCCTTCGATCCGCTTGCGCTGGCAACGCTGGGCGCGACCGAGAGCGCCGTAATTCCGACGAGGCCCGCCAACAGGGTGGCGGTGACGATGGCGTGAATTTTCATGATGCTTCTCCCAACGCTGGAGGGATACGTCCACTCGATGGACGCCGCCGCCGGCACGGTTGCCGCCGACCGCAACACCATGGCCGACACAACACCGGGAATCCTGCTAAATTTCCTGAAACGTTATGAAATCCTCTGATGCGCACGACTGTGGAAACAGACCGGCGTCGCTACGCGTTTTCCGGCTTTCAGCTGGATGCCGTGTCACGTGAGCTGTTTGGTCCCGACAGGGCGGCGATCCCCCTCACGTCCAAGGCACTGGACGTTCTGGTGTATCTGATCGAACAACGAAACCGTGTGGTCGAAAAGGATGATCTGCTCGCTGCGGTGTGGGCGGACCGGGTAGTCGAGGAGAACAATCTGACCCAGGCGATCTCCGCGCTGCGCAAGGCCTTCGGTGTCGGCGCAGGAGATCACCGCTTCATCGTCACGATTCCTGGCCGCGGCTATCGGTTCGTCGCCGAGCCCACATGCGGTCCTGGCGTGGATCGCCACCGCACCACGGATGCATCGAAACCGCTGGCGGCAGCCGAACGCCTATACCTCGCCGGGCGCGATCTGATCGACGCACCGAGCATGTTGCGGGCAAAGCGCGCTATTGGCGTGTTCAGGCAGGTGCTTGATATCGACCCGGGCTACGCACGCGCCTGGAGCGGACAGGCATTCGCTTGGCGTGTGCTGACCATCACAGGCGACATGGATCCAGGCCTGGCGTTCCCACTCGCCAAGGCGGCTGTCAGGCACGCGCTTGCGCTTGATCCGAATCTCCCGGAAGCGCACGCGGCGGATGGCTTCAATCTGTTCTGGAACGATTGGGATTGGGCCGGCGCCGAGCGTGCGTTTGAAAGGGCAATCGACCTCGATGCGCGTGTCCCCGACGGCCACTTCGGTTACGCGTACCTGCTCAACAATTTGGGACGGTCTGACGAAGCGCTGACACATGCGCGCCTGGCACGCGAACTGGATCCGCTGTCGCCCCTGCTCAACGCACTCGAAGGCGCCTTCCTCGCCGCGGCGGGGTACCCGGAGCAGGCCAATGAGCGGATTGCGCATGCGCTTGAAATCGCACCTGGCTTCTGGGTCGCGTTGCTGGCGCGCGCAGCGATGGCCAGTGCACAGGGCGACCCGGCTGCGGCGGTCGGCATGCTCGAACAGGCAGCCACGATGTCAGGCCGCAGCAGCCAAGTGCTGGCCGCGCTCGCTCCAGCCTTGGTTGCCACCGGCAACCGCGCGGGCGCAGAGGCGTTGCGCGAGGAGCTACGGACGCTTTCCGAATCCGCTTTCGTGCCGGGCGGCAGCCGTGCCGCAATCAGCAATGCGCTGGGGCTCCATGATGAAGCGTTGGAGCTGCTCGAACTTGCGCACGTGCAGCGCGACGTGCGGATGTGCTTCCTCAAGATCGATGCGCGCTGGAACAATCTGCGTTCACAACCTCGATTCCAGGCACTGATGAAGCACATGGGTTTCACCGCGGGAGCGGCCAACGGCGTTCTCTAGTGGGCATATCCCCCGAGCGGACCGGCGCGACGACCAAACTCTTGCGCCGCCAGGTTTGGTTGAATTGATTCCGCCGGGGTACGCCGGATTACCTGCAGCGCGCGGCGGGAGTGGCGGGGCCGGTGAAGCCCCGCGCTTGCAGCCAGGCTGACAACCGCGGCCAGTAGTCGTTGGTGTAATGGATGCTGCCGTCGGCCTCGGTGATCAGGAAACTGTGCGGGGCATTGGCGACGCTGACCACGGTCAGCATGTTCTTCGGCAGATCGGCGCCGTGCAAGGCGGCGACACTGGCGGTGTAAGGCACGTTCTCATCGCGCTCGGCGAGGAACCACAGCGTCGGCACCGGATGGCGTTGCAGGTCCGCCACCGGGTCATAACGCGTGTCGACCTGCTGCTGACGCCACCAAGCGGGGCTGACCTCGTTCCAGCCTTCGTACGCCTTGGCAAACCATGGCGCCGGCCGCTGGGCATCCATTAGTGCCTGCGCCTCGGCACGCGAACGACCGTGCTCGGCTGCGTCCATCAGCGCACGCCACAGCGCGGCCGCCTGATCGATCTCGTCTGCCGACAAGCCGGCTGCACGCCACTCCTCAGTCTGCTCGTGCAACGTTGTCGGGCCTACCGGTAGCGGCGGTCCAACCCGCGCGACCAGGAAGGCCACCGGCGCTTCGCCCGCCACCGCCGGTGCGTACCAGCCTGCCTGGCTGGTGGCGTGAATGCCCACGCGCTTGCCGTCCACTTCCGGGTGCGCTGCCAGCCAACGCACGCCCGCCGCCAGGTCGTGTTCCAGCTCGGCGAAGTTGATGGCCTTGTAGTCGCCACCCGACTCACCCGTGCCGCGCTTGTCGTAAGCCAGCACCGCAAAACCATGATCGACGAAGAAGGCCGCCCAGGTGGCTGCATAGCGAGTCTGCTGCCCCGAGCCATGCGACAACACGATGCCCGGATACGGCGTCACGGAGGGTTCGCGTGGGAGGTAAAGCGTGCCCGCCAGAGACACGCCATCGCTCGCGAAAGTCACCCCTTCCTGACGCGGTGCATGAATGAGTCGGGCCGTGGTTTTCTTGTCACCCTCAATCCACGACATCGTGTCGCGGTTTGCGTCGAAAACCAGCTTGTGCGCTGGACCGATCAGCGATTCGAAGTGGGTACCGTCATCTTTGAACAAACCGCCGCGCCGGTTGCCCATGACATCCATGAACAGCAGGTTGCCGGTACCCGCCTCGTCAATGCGTCCACCGCTCACGCACGCGCCGTCTTCAAACTGGTAGGTCCCGAAATCATCCGGCAACTCGCCAGCTGCCGCGCCCGACGCCAGCGCGGCGAGGGTCACGACACAGAGAGCTCGGAAGTACCGGCGCGGACGGATGACCATGAGCCGACTCTACCAACGTGTGGCAGCAGCGAATGTGCCAAAGGCCATGTTGAGGCGCGCAACATGCGACTCAACGTCGTGTTGCGGCTCGCGTTCAGGGAAAGAATGTCGACGTCATGTGTGCGCGACGTTCCATTGTCGTTCGACAAGCAACTCTGCCGCATGCTTCTGGCAGAGCATGACGACTTGATTCACTCCTGATTTCACATCGCAATGTGTTTCACCGCGGTCGGCATTCGCCGCACGACCGCGTTCGCGGCCCTGCGTGCAGAACGCGCGCAGGTGGCTGCGCAGCGCGCGGCGAATTGCGGGTTCGCGAGCGCCGGTGCGCCCGCAAACACTTTCAGATCCCTTCGGCCCGCATCGCCACCTTGGCGCCTTCGTCCTCATGCATGCGCTTGAAGAAGGTCTCCAGCCCGGTCAACCCGCTCAGATCGATGGCCTTGGCCTTGGCCCAACGCAACAGTACGAACAGGTACGGATCGGCGATCGAGCGCCTGGTTCCGGCCAGCCAATCGTGTTTGGTCAACGGCGTGTTGATCAGTTCGAACAGGCCACGCAGTTTCTTGCTGGCGTTGGCGGCCAGCTCGTCGTGCTGCGCCGGATCCTTCACGAAGCGATCGGGCCCAAACAGTGGTTTGAAACTCTGGTGCATGTCGGAATTGATCAGGCCCAGCCAGCGGTTGACCTCGGCGCGCCCACGCGGGGTGTCATCGCCGGCCAGTTGTTTGTCGGGATGCAGGTCGGCCAGATAGTGCAGGATCGACACGTTCTCCGTCAGGATCAGGTCGTTGTCCACCAGGGCCGGCACCAGGCCACCGGGGTTGATCTTCAGATACTCGGGTGATTTCAGTTTGTCGCGTTTGACTTCGACAATCTCGTACGGCGCGCCGATCCATTCCAGCACGATGTGAGCGGCCAGCGGACAAGCACCGGGCATGTAGTACAGCTTCATACGATCTCCTTGGTTCGACTGATATTGGATGACTTCGGTCGCGGGTCATTTCGGGGCGTGGACGCAATCGGCACGAAGTCACTGGTCCGGCCTGATTCGGGCCGGACCAGTGACGGACAGCCCCGTGGGGCGGAATTGCTGCGGTCGTAGCTCGTGACGCGCGGCACACACCGTGTCTTGTTTTGACTAATGTATATACCCATTAGTATCATTTCAACCGACCTTTCTCCTCTGACACGGGGCACATGGCTACCCGCTACAACTTTCCCCTGCTCGGCGAACCGCTGGCGCTCGACCTGGTGAATACCTGCGTGCGCCGCGACGGCACGGCGGTGGATCTGTTGGACACGCCCGCCGCACTGGCCGCGTGGCTGAAAGCGCAGTCGGCGCGGCTGGCCTGGTCCGGCTCGGTCGCCGATACCGATCTGCGCGCGGTGCGGGAACTGCGCACGGCCATGGTGGCCCTGCTTGACGCCCGGCGCGAAGAATCGCGCCCGTCGGCGTCGGCGATGCGCAAGCTCAATGCCGCTCTGACGGCACCAGTCGGATCGGCCCGCCTCACCTGGACTGCCGCAGGTCCGCGCCTGGCCGGTCCGACCAAAGCATCCAGACGCGAGGTGCTGCTGCATGCGCTGGCCACCGACCTCGTGAGCGTGCTCACCGGACCGTCCGCGGTGCACTTGCGCGTCTGTGCACATCCCGATTGCGTGCTGCAATTCGTGGCACTCAACCCACGCCGCCGCTGGTGCTCGGCCGCGGTGTGCGGCAATCGTGCGCGGGTGGCCCGGCACTACCAGCGACAGCAGGCGCAACGTTGACCCCCAGCGCGTCGCTCATCGACCGATCCGTCGCGCCGGTCGCGCCACGCTGGATGCTGCCGGTCATTTGCAGCGCCGCATTTCTGGTGTTCGCGCAAGCCTTCATGGTCGCGCCGTTGTTTCCCACCCTGGTCGAGGCGTTGCACAGTCGGCTTGGTCTGGTCGGACTGGCCGCGCCCGCGTACTTGCTGTCGCAAGGGTTGGCGGTGCTGGTTATCGGGCCGCTGTCGGATCGACTGGGTCGGCGCACGGTCATCCTCGCATCGCTGCTCTTGTTCACCGCCTTCACGCTGGCGACCGCACTGTCGACGGGTATTGATGGGTTTCTGGCGTGGCGCGTGGCGGCGGGCATCAGCGCGGCTGGCGTGGTGCCGATCAGCCTGACCCTGATTGGTGATGTCGTGCCGTTTCAATTGCGCGGACGGGCCTTGGGTTGGCTGTTTGGCTCGATTGCCGGCGGCACCGCTACTGGCGCCAGCGTGGGCGCGTTGCTGGTGGCGGTGCTGGGCTGGTCCGGCCTGTTCGTGCTGGTGGCCGCGCTCAGCGCCACCGTGCTGCTGGTGGCCGTCGGCGCCGGTGCGTTTCCGCCGCTGGCCCGACCGGTCGCGCCGGCATGGTCGGTGGTCGGGCGCGGCTATCTGACGCTGCTGGCACAGGCCCGTGCCCAACGCACGTATGCCTACGTACTGATCAACGCCGTGGTGCAATCAGGCGTCTACACCTGGCTGGGCGTGTACCTGCATCAGCGCTTCGGCCTGGGCGAAGTCGGCATCGGGCTGGCGCTGATGGGCTACGGCATCCCCGGCCTGCTGTTCGGCCCGGTGATCGGACGGCTCGCCGACCGCCACGGCCGCGCGCGAATCATTCCCGCGGGCGTGGCATTGACCGGCCTGTGCGCGATGTTGCTGGCGGGACCGTTCCCGCTGGTGGCCGTGCAACTGGCGATTATCGCGCTGTCGCTGGGTTTCGACCTGACCCAACCGCTGCTGGCCGGCATCGTGACCGACCTGCGCGGCAATCGCGCCCAGGCGGTGGGCCTGATGGCCTTCACCCTGTTCGTCGGCTTCGGCCTGGGCAGCCTGCTGTTCCAGTGGGCGTTGAGCCTGGGCTTCACCACCGCACTGACCACGTTCGGCGCCGTCGCGCTGTTCGCCGCCGCGGTGGCGCTGGCCTTGTTCCGCAGCGAACGCCCGCACGCATCTTGAGATTCCCCGCCAGCGCTAAGATGACCTGGTTCGGTGCGCGCGGAGACGGGGATGTGGAAACGGGTGATTGGCTACGGGGCGTTGCTGGCGGCGGGAACGCTTGCCTTGCAGTGGTTCGACTACCAGCGCCTGGTGCGGATGCATTCGGGTGACATCTACCTGTTCCTGGTCGCCGCCGGCTTCCTGGTACTCGGCATCCTCTTGGGCGTGCGCGTTTTCGCCACGCCGGCGCCGGCCGCCTTCGACGGCAACCCGAAAGCACAAGCGGCGCTGGGCCTGAGCAAGCGCGAACTGGAGGTGCTGCACGAGCTGGCGGCCGGTCGCTCCAACAAGGAGATCGCGGCGCAGCTCCACGTGTCACCGAACACGGTCAAGACCCACGTGGCGCGGCTGTTCGAAAAGCTGGACGCGAAGCGGCGCACCGAGGCGATTCGCCGGGCGCGCGAGCTGGGCATCGTGCCCTGACGCGGGTCTATTCGGGTGAATGCACCGAAATCACCCGTTCGGGCGATTGCCGGGCGCGCTCGGATCGCAGTCAATGACGGCTCCATCCACCACTCAAGGGGTAACACCATGTTGCGCACCATCCTGAAGTACGGCGTGATCGCGGGCCTGGTCGTCGGCGGTTTCCAGATCATCACGTTCACCGCGTTCTCCGGCATACCGCCGCTGACATACGGCATGCTGATCGGCTACACCACCATGCTGATCGCACTGAGCGCGGTGTTCGTGGGAATCAAGCGGCACCGTGACCTGGATCGCGGCGGGGTGATCGGATTCTGGCCAGCGTTCGGGGTCGGGCTGGGCGTCAGCGTGATCGCCGGGATCTTCTACGTGGTCGCGTGGGAGATGGTGCAGGCCATGACGCACATGGACTTCGCCAGCAGCTACTCACAAGCAATCATCGCGAGTGAGAAGGCAAAAGGGGCAAGCGCCGAAACGCTGGCGAAGTTGGCCGCCGACATGGACGCGTTCAAGGTCCAGTACGCGAACCCGCTGTTCCGCCTGCCCATGGTCTTTGCCGAGATCTTCCCGGTCGGCGTGCTGGTGTCGCTGATCTCGGCGGGCCTGCTGCGCAACAGCCGGTTCCTGCCCGCGCGGCGGGGCTGAAGCCTGCGCCACCGCGCAACTGTTCTCTAAGTGCGGTGGCGGTTGCCAAGGCGCCAGCCCGCTTCGACTCGTGGGGAGCGTCATGACGACCGCACTGGCGACGGCCAGCGCCGCTTCCACCGGTTGGCGCCCGTTGCACTCCAGTCGGCGCCGACGTATAACATACGTTATAACGCGCTCTGGAGCCGCCATGAAATTGAAGATCACCGCCATTGGCAACTCGGCCGGCATCATCCTGCCGCGCGAACTGCTGACCCGCCTGCGTCTGGAAAAAGGCGACGAGCTGTTCGCGCTGGAGACGCCCGACGGCATCCGTCTGACCACCTACGACCCCACCCTCGCCAAGCAGATGGAAGTGGCCGAGGAGGTCATGCGCAAGGATCGCAACGTCCTGCACAAATTGGCGCAATAGGCCGTAACGATGATCATCTGGATCGAAAGGCCGCTCGCCATCGCCATCCACGAACGCCAACTGTCCGAGCATGGCGGCGGCCTCGGCGTACGCGACGAAAATCTGCTGGATTCCGCGCTCGCCCGCCCACAGCAAAATCATGCCTATGGCAATCCACCACCCGACCTCGCCGACCTCGCCGCCAGCCTCGCCTTCGGTCTCGCCCGCAATCATCCCTTCATCGACGGCAACAAACGCACCGCACATGTCTGCTACCGCGTGTTCCTGGCACTCAACGGTGCCGATCTCGTTGCCACCGACGAAGAAAAATACGTCACCATGATCGCCCTCGCCGAAGGCAGCCTGCCCGAAGCCGAATTCGCCAGCTGGCTGCGCGAACACATCAGCGTCGACGCACCAAAGCGCGTCAATGAGCCGCGTGTGAGCTACACGCGCTGAAGTGTCAAATTCACGCTGATGGACATCGGCAAGGACGGTGCTCGCCCGCCAACGCGATAGCTTCTCGCAGCTGCAACGCGCGCCAGTGAGCGGTGAAGGTTCGGTTCCTTACTTGCCATCGCGGTGTCTGGGCCGCTCCGACAAGTGAACCAGGCTCCGCGTTGGTTCCTGAATTACAAGCGTTTCGTCCTCCTGCGCGCATGTGGACAAGCAAAAGAGAAGTACCTCGGTCGCCGCAGGAGGACGAAAGCTCTTGGCCCCGACCAAAACAGTCAAGACAGGGGCCAGAGTTTCCCGGGATATCCGGCCAACAGGTGCACTCCGCACCCCGGTCGCCAACCCTACGGCCGGAACGTCACCCGACACCCCACGTAGATCGCGCGCCCCGGGCCGGGCTCGAAGTAGCGGCCGGTGGACTCGTTGACGATGACGGAGCCGATGTAGCGGCGATCGAGCAGGTTGTCCAGGCGAACGAACGGCGCGATCTGCATGCGCGGCGTGTCCATCACGTAACCCATGCTCGCATCGATCAAGCCGTAGCCGGGTGCGTGGGCGGTGTTCGCGTCGTTGGCGAGCACCGCACCGACGGCGGAGAACTGCAGCTGTGCGTGCCATCCGCGGCTGCCGCCCCAACGCAGGCTCGCATCCAGTGCGGAGCGCGGTACGCCGGCAATGCGTGTGCCGGTGGTTCCGGCGAGCGGTTGCGCGAAGCGTGCGTCGAGCAAGGTGTAGGCAACGTGGACCTGCCAGCGTGGCGCCAGCGACAACTGCAGTTCGGCTTCGATGCCACGACGCCGCGCACTGCCCCGGTTGCGGTAGGTGGTGCGGCCATCCCGGCTGCTGTCCACCGCCAGCTCGTTGCGCGTGTCGGCCTGAAACCATGCCAGCTGGGCGCTGTTGGCGCTGGCCCAGCGCCATTTGGAGCCGAGCTCGAGGTTGTCCGAACGCGCCGCTTGCAGGCCGAGGTTGAGCCCGCTGCCGCCATCGCCGCGGTAGCCCAGTTCATTGAACGCCGGTGTCTCGAAGCCCTGCCCCCACGAGGCATACAGATGCCAGTCGGACGTGGCGCGGAAAAGCACGCCGGCCACCGGTGTCGTTGCCGCATAGGTGCGGCGCCCGCTGTCATCCGGATTACCGGCGGTGATGTAGTTGTCGCGGACACCGAAATGCACACTGCTGTGACGCAGGCCGCCACTCAGCGACCAGCGTGGCGAGAGGCGCCAGCTCGCCTGGGCGTACTGGTCGAAATTCCAGACCACGTTGCGTTCGTTGCGGCGCAGCGCCCCGATGACGCCCAGCGTGCTGCCGACAAAGTTCTCGTAACCGCGTCGCTGTTGATTCTGGCGGTCCCAGTTGCTGCCCACGACCAGTTCGAACGGACGACCACCCAGCTGCCCAACCCAGCCGCGGCGCAGATCGACCCCGCCGTAACCATTGGCCAGATCCACCACACCGCCCGCGCTGAGCGGGCTGCGCTGGGCCACCGGCGGGATCGACAGGATCTGCTGCACCGCGCGCTCGCCGTAGTAGGCCAGTGCCCGCCACTGGCCACCGTGGTTGTCGTCATGCTCAACGACCAGGCCGGCCTGATGTTGCCGCACGCTTTTGCGCGTGTTGTACAGCAGCGCCGACGGTGCGGCCTGGCGGGGATCAGCCAGATACTCCTGCCTGGTCAGCCCCTTCGGGTCCAGCGCTCGCAACAACAGGACGCTGTTGGCCACCAGCGTGACGCGGCTGCCATGGCCCAGTGTGAAGCGGAGCCTGGCGTTGCCGTTGTCACGTTCTGCCCGGCTGTGCCGGCGGAAGCCCTCACCCGTCAGGCGTGACAGGTCAAGGTTGTAATCGAATCCGTCGACGATGCCGCGCGTACCCAGTTCGATGCGCTGGCCACCGTAGCGGCCGACACCAAACATGGCGCGCCACTCGGGCGGGTCGGTGCCGTCGGCGGTGAACAGCTGGATCACGCCGCCGGAGGAGTTGCCGTACAAGGCCGAGAACGGACCGCGCAACACTTCGATGCGGTCGGCCGCGCCGAGGCTGAAGTTGGACACCTGGCCCTGCCCGTCTGGCATCGTGGCGGGAATGCCGTCGACGTACAGGCGCACGCCGCGCACGCCGAACGTGGTGCGTGCGCCAAAGCCGCGAATCGAGATCTGCGCGTCCTGCGCCGCATTCTGGCGATCGCGCACCAGCACACCGGGCACGGCCCGCAATGACTCGGAAGGGTTGATCGAAGCCTGATTCGCACGAACGTCTTGCAGGTTCACCGCATTGATCGAAACCGGCAGATCAAACGGCTGTTGCCCGGTACGCGTTGCCGTGACCACGACGCCGGGAAGCTCGGTGGAGCCGGCCGCTGGTTTTGCTGGAACCGTCTGCTGCCCCAACGCAGGCAGCGCCAAGGCGATCAGCGACAGCGCGCAGAGCCGGGCGATGGCCGGGCAGCCAAACAATTTCTTTCCCAAGGCCGGGGCCCGATGAGACATGGCGTCCTGCGGGCCGAAGAGCCCATGCGTTTCGCGTGAGGGTGTAGACCCATCCTGCCACACGAATCGGTGAACACGACGCAAAACAATGGGGGCGGTTGCCCGAGATCGGCTGCTCGCGTTGATTGCAGCAAGAACAACGCGCAGCCGTGAATCAGCCCCCCCGCGCAGCCACAATCCCGAGCCCCTCGATACTGGCAATACTGGCCGGATCAAAGCCCGCCAGCGCACAGAACCGGCGACCCCGCTCCGCATAATCGCGGAACTGGTCAAAACTGGGCGCGCCCGGCGACAGCAGAATGACGCCACCCGCGGGCGTGCGGGTTTTTGCTTCGGCCACCGCGCCGGCCAGATCAGCGACCAGCGCCACTGGACTTGTCACCCCGGCGGTGCGCAGCGCATCGGCGATGCGCCCGCCGTTGGCACCCATGCAGACGATGGCGTGCGCGGGAGCCGTGCGCATCGCTTCGACAAATGGCGTCCAGTCCAACCCACGATCATGCCCGCCGACCAGCACGGTGACGCGGCGGCCGTGCACACTCTCCAGCGCGGCCAGCGTGGCCAACGGCGTGGTGCTGATCGAATCGTTGATCCAGTGCCAACCATCGTGCTCGCCCAGCGGCTGCAGGCGATGCGGCAGCGGACGAAAGCGGGCCAGCGCCGGTGCGGCGGCCAGCGCATCGATGCCAATCGCTTCAAGCGCAGACAGTGCGGCGCAGGCATTGAGTGCGTTGTGCAAACCGGGCGCGGCCAGCTGTGCGATCGGGAAAACATTCTGCGCACCGCGACGAATGAACCCGCCGGCAACGTGCCAGCCTGCCGGCCGACCGAACAGCAGCCGATGCGGATGGGCCTGGGTGCGTTCGAGCAAGTTCGCTTGCAGTGCGTTGACCAGCAACTGGCGGGAGACGTCGGCCAGTTTCAGCTTGTCGATGACGTACTGCTCGCGCGAACCGTGCCAGTCCAGATGTTCCTCATACAGGCTGGTGACCACGCCCAGCGCCACCGGACCGGCCTCGCCAGTCTGGAAGCTGGACAGCTCGATCACCCACAATTCGGCCTGCTGGCCATTCAACTCCAGCAGCGGCAGACCGATGTTGCCAGCCAGCGCGGTGCGCACACCCAGGCTGCGCGCCAGATGGGCGATCAGCGCGCTGGTGGTGCTCTTGCCCTTGGTGCCGGTGACCGCGATGACGCGGGCATCGGGGTTCTCGCCAAACCACAATGCGGTGCCCGAGGTAAACCGCGTGCCCTGCACCTGCGCGGCAAGCAACGCAGGCTTGTACGCCGAGATGCCCGGCGACTTCACTACCACATCGAAGCGACCCAGCATTGCTGCATCCGGCTCGCCTGTAATGACATCGAGGGCGGAGTCGAATGCACGCGCGGCGTCAGACTCGTTGGCACGACAGAGCAAGCTCAACGACTGCGACGGCAACGCCGTGCGCAGGGTCTTGATGACCGCGCGACCTTCGCGCCCGAAACCCCAGATCGCCACACGGCGACCGGCCAGTTCGGCGATACGGATGGCGTGGGTCATGCGCCGATGGTCGCCAGCGCCGGCTGCAGGCGGGACGGCACCCGATGTTCGGCCGAGGGTTGCAACCACGGTTCCAGCGCCAACTGCGCCACATCGAGCTGCGGCAGGATCTCGCTGCGGAAGCGCGCAATCAACGCATCCTCCTGCCACTCGTGCCGTTGGCTCAGCGCATACATCGCGGCGCGCGCCTCGGCGGCCTCGCCCACGCATTCAAACGGTTTGTGATCCTGGAATTCCAGCAGCGAGTCGAAACCGGCAGCCTGGGTCTCATCGTCCAGCAAGTTGCGCCCGAAGATCGACAACAGCCGCGGCTTGGGCAGGAACGGGGCCAGCGCCAGAAACACGAAATGGCACTTCGGGCACTGCCCGCACCAGCGGTCGACCGGCTTGGGACCGAGCAGCTTGAAGTTGCGGTTGCAGCTGGAGAACGCGTCGAAGTACGGCGTGAGCTTGGCGAACGCGTGGGTGATTGCCAGTTCGGAATACGGCCGCAGCAGCGAGCAGTAGTGCAAGTCGCCCGCCACATGGGTATGCAGCCAGTCACCCAGCAATTGCTCGAAGGCGTAGCTCTTGCTCCACTGGTGATTCACCTGCTGGCCGTCGTACTCCAGCGTGGCAGCCGAGGCGGAGCGCTCGTTGGCAAACGCAATCGAATCGAAGCCGTACAGCACCGCCGCGACTGCGAGAATCGCCGAGTTCACCGCCGTGACCGGGATGTGTCCGTTCCGCGCGCCTTGTCGGTTCATTTCGAACAACGCCGGCGCCAGTTCGCGCTGGATATTCAACGTGGGCAACCCGGTACGCTCGGCGCAGGCGGCGATCAACGCGGAAGTGCCAACCCACACGGCGGTCGCCTCACCGCCGATCGCCTTGATTGCCTCCACCGCCACCAGCGAATCCTTGCCGCCACCGATCGGGATCAGGGTGCGCCGTGGCAGGCCCAGATCAGGCGCATGGCTTTTACTGGTGGTCTGCGGTTTGGCCGGCCCCTCACCCCGACCCTCTTCCCTGAGGGGAGAGGGAGATGCTGTGCTTCGCGGGAATGCTATTCGTCCGCGCAGATCCAGCCCGTTGCGGTAGGCGAATTCGGCCAGGCCATGCAGATACAGCGCATCGAGCAAGTCGGCCGTGGCATCGTCCAGCGGCCCGTCGGCCAGCTCGATCGTCGGCGGCACGCCCGCCTTGTAGTAGCTGACGCCGGCAATCAGGTGCAGCAACTTCAACGCGGCGTCGAAGGCGCTCTGGCGTCCGGCCGGAATGGACGGTGCGTTGGGAAAACGAATCGTCTCGACCAGTTCCGCGCCATCGTCGAAGGCATAGGCCAGCTCAGCCACGCCATCGACGTAGCTGGCGCGGGTGAAGCGGAACACCTGGGTCTGGCGTGGTTGCGTCGTCTGTGGCACATCTGTCTCCAACCGGTCCACCATTATCGCCGCTCTTTCGCGCGACAGGCGGCCTGGTCACTCGATGATAATTTCCTCGGCAACATCGCGCAGGTTGTACGGGCTCGACATCACCTTGCCGTACGCGCCGGTCTGCGCAATGAGCATCACGTCGCCCTCTTGTGCTTCGGGCAGGCGACGATCGGTGCCCAGCACGTCGCCGGTTTCGCAGATCGGCCCCACCACCTGATACAACGCGGTGGCGGGCTCGCCGAGCCGGCTCAGATTGACGATCTTGTGCCAGGCGTCGTACAGCGCCGGGCGGATCAGGCTGTTCATGCCGGTGTCGATGCCCAGGTAACGGAAGCCGGCTTTCTGCTTGAGCTGGGTGACCCGGGCCAACAGCACGCCGGCGTCGGCGACCAGATAGCGGCCCGGTTCCATCCACAACTCGTACTGCGGATAGGCCGCCTTGACCTCGCGCAAGACCCGATCGAGCTCCGCCATGTCGAGCGGTGCCTCGCCCGGATGCGCCGGCACGCCAAGGCCACCCCCGATGTTCAGCAGGACCACGCTGGCGATGCGCTCGGCGAGGCTGGCCAACTGCCCGTAAACATCACCCCAGTGCGCGGCATCCAGCACACCCGAACCCAGGTGCGCATGCAGGCCGCGCACCACCACGCCGTGGGTGTCGGCCAGCTGCAGGAAATTCGTCAGCTGATCCAGCGGCAGGCCGAACTTGCTGGCGCTGCCACCGGTGCGCACCTTTTCGTGATGACCCAGGCCACGACCCAGATCCACCCGCAGCACGATCTGGTGCCCACGGAACAGTTCGCCCCAGTGCTCCAGCGGATGCAAGGCGTCGAGCGTCACCGTGGCACGCGTCGCCAGCGCCCGCACGTAGTCCTCGCGGGGGGCAAAATTCGGTGTGAACAGCAGCGGGGTCGCTTCGGGCACCACCGCGGCGACCGCTTCGAGCTCGCCCGGCGACACGCACTCGAACGCGAAACCTTGCTCGGCCAGTGCCTGCAGGATGGCCGGATGGGTGTTGGCTTTCACCGCATAGTGCAGGCGGTCCACCGCCGCCAGCGACTTCAATTCGCGCGCCTGCTCGCGCACGGTGGGCAGGTGGTAGACGTAGCGGGGCGTTGCTGCGGTCGCCAGATCCAGCAGGCGCTGCCGCTGCGACTCGCGCCACCACGCCGGCGCCGCACCGAGCAGGTCGCCGCCGCCGTACAGGGCCTGCCAGCTGGGACCGAACAGCGCGCTGTCGTCGGTCCGCAACGCGCCAGCGGCCACCAGCAAATCGTGCAGGTGCGGCAGCAGCGCGTCGACCACTTCCTCGTCCACCACGAAGGTGAGGTTCAGATTGTTCGACGACTGCGAGATCATGTGCACGCGCAACTGGCCGAACTCGGCCAGCACGCCGGACAAGGTGTGCAACAGCGAGCGCATGCCGCGACCGACCAGGGTGATCGCCGCACACGGCGCGATCACCTTGACCCGGCACACCTTGGCCAGGTCGCTGGCCAGCGCCGCAATCGCGTCCGAATCGAGCAGGTTTTCGGTGGGATCGAGCGACACCGTCACGTTGGTCTCGGCCGAACCGATCAGGTCCACCGACAGCCCATGGGTCTTGAAGTAGGCGAACACGTCGGCCAGGAAGCCAACCTGCTGCCACATGCCGACCGATTCCATCGACACCAGGGTGATGCCCTTGCGCGCGCTGATCGCCTTGACGCTGGGCGCGTGCGCGCGCACTTCGGGGCCAATCACGGTGCCCTCGAGTTCGGGCCGGTTGGTATCCTTGATCAGCAGCGGCACCCGCGGCTCACGCAACGGCGACAGGCAACGCGGGTGCAGCACCTTGGCCCCGGTGGAGGCGATTTCCTGCGCCTCCTCGTAATCCAGCCGCTGCAGTAGCCGGGCCCCGGGCACCTGGCGCGGGTTGGCGCTGAACATGCCGGCCACGTCGGTCCAGATTTCCACCCGCCGCGCCTTCAGCAGCGCGCCCAGATAGGCCGCCGAGGTGTCCGAACCGCCGCGCCCAATCAGCACGGTGCGGGCTGCAGCCTTGTCCGGACCCGCCTCGCGTGCGATGAAGCCCTGGGTGATGAACGTGTCACCCAACGCGGCCAGACGCGGCGCCAGCGTCGGATCAGGCGTTGCATCGACCATCGCCGACAACAGCCGCATGCGCTCATTCTGGTTCGGCAACGCCAGCGCCGACAGGCAGTCGCGGGCGTCCAGCCATTGCGTGGGCAGGCCGCTGTGACTGAGAAAGGCCGCGCCCAGCGCGCTGGACATCAACTCGCCATGCGCCTGCATCCGGGCCTTCCAGGCCAGCTCGTCATGGGCCGCCGCACCCTCGTCAGCCAGTCGCGTCAACGAGGCCAGGTGCGTGCCCAGGGTGTCCGGCAGTGCCAATTGCATGTGTTCGAGCAACGCGTAGTGGCGCTGCACGATGGCTCTGGCCGCCTCCATGCGCTGCGCGTGATCGCCCTGCCGGCACATGTCCCGGATCGCGTCGGTGATCCCCGATAGCGCCGAAACCACCACCAGCACGCGGGCGCCCTCGGCACGGCGGCTGGCCACCAGCTCGCAGATATTCTGCCAACGCGGCAGCGTGGCGACGCTGGTGCCGCCGAACTTCATCACGATCCAGGGGGCGTCTGGGGCCAACGGTGAGAAGGTTGTGGGGGTCACAGGAGGTTCGCTGTCAGGAAACGGGCATCGCACCAGTGTTGCGCTGCGGCATTTGAATTGCAATGACTTTTTTATGGCAATTTATTTGGACGTCTAGACTGCTGTTTGACAAAACACCCGTCGAGTGAATGTGGCCGGATGAATTTTGCATTGAGCTTCGGCGCGGGGGCGGCGGGCAGTGCCCGCCCTACGAAAGCCAACGGCGGGAAGCCGTGGGGCGGGCACCGTCCGCCGGCTTTTGCGTGGTGTTTCGGCGCGGCGGCGGCGGGCAGTGCCCGCCCTACGAAAGCCAACGGCGGGGAGCCGTGGGGCGGGCATCGTCCGCCGGCTTTGGCGTGGTGTTTCGGTGCGCGGACTCGTGCATTCTGGTCGAACTCACTCGCTCCGCGATGGAAATGCCCGGAATCGGCGCTACTGGACGACTACCGGGATCTTGCCAATCCTCGACTGCCACTCGCGCGGACCGGTCTGGTGCACCGAGGTGCCGGCCGAATCCACCGCCACGGTCACCGGCATGTCCTCGACAGTGAATTCGTAGATCGCTTCCATGCCCAGATCGGCGAAACCGACTACACGGGACGCCTTGATCGCCTTCGACACCAGGTAGGCGGCACCGCCCACGGCCATCAGATAGACCGACTTGTGCTTCTTGATCGCATCGATCGCGGCGGGACCGCGCTCGGCCTTGCCGACCATGCCCAGCAAGCCGGTCTGCGCCAAGACCTGCTCGGTGAACTTGTCCATGCGGGTGGCGGTGGTGGGGCCGGCCGGGCCGACCACTTCCTCGCGCACCGGATCGACCGGGCCCACGTAATAAATGAAGCGCCCCTGGAAATCCACCGGCAACGGTTCGCCCCGGTCGAGCATGCCGACCATCCGCTTGTGTGCCGCGTCGCGACCGGTCAGCAGCTTGCCGTTGAGCAGCAGGGTCTCGCCCGGCTTCCACGTGGCCACCTCGTCACGCGTGACCGTATCGAGATTCACACGGCGGCCCTTGGAGGCGTCGTAGGTGAGCTTGGGCCAGTCTTTCAACGAGGGCGGATCGAGCATCACCGGGCCGGAGCCGTCCAGCACGAAGTGCGCGTGGCGCGTGGCGGCACAATTCGGGATCATCGCCACCGGCAGATTGGCCGCATGCGTCGGGAAATCCTTGACCTTGACGTCGAGCACGGTGGTCAGCCCGCCCAATCCCTGCGCGCCGATACCCAGTGCGTTGACCTTTTCGTACAGCTCGATGCGCAGTTCCTCGGCGCGATTGGCCGGACCGCGGGCGATCAGCTCCTGGATGTCGATCGACTCCATCAGCGATTCCTTCGCCATCAGCATCGCCTTCTCGGCGGTGCCGCCGATGCCGATGCCCAACATGCCGGGCGGGCACCAGCCGGCGCCCATCGTGGGCACCGTCTTCAGCACCCAGTCGACGACCGAGTCGGACGGGTTGAGCATGACGAACTTCGACTTCGCCTCGGAGCCGCCGCCCTTGGCCGCCACGATCACCTCGACCGTGTCGCCGGGCACGATCGACATGTTGACCACCGAGGGCGTGTTGTCCTTGGTGTTGATGCGTTTGCCGGCCGGATCGGCCAACACGCTGGCGCGCAACTTGTTGTCCGGATCGAGGTACGCACGACGCACGCCTTCGTTGGCCATGTCTTCCAGCGACATGGTGGCGTCGTCCCAACGCACGTTCATGCCCACCTTGAGGAACACGGTGACGATGCCGGTGTCCTGGCACAGCGGCCGGCGCCCCTCGGCCGCCATCCGCGAGTTGATCAGGATCTGCGCCATCGCGTCCTTCGCGGCGGGCGATTCCTCCCGCTCGTAAGCGGCGGCCAGGCTCTTGATGTAATCGACCGGGTGGTAATAGCTGATGTATTGCAGCGCGTCGGCGACAGACTGGATCAGGTCGGCTTGCTTGATGGTGGTCATGGAAAAACTTCGATGCGGCGGAGATGGTGGTGTCGCACGCGACACCACGCGACACCCAGGCCACGTATTGTGCCGTAAATCGCAAAATCGCCCGAACACGTTGGCCGGCAACAGCATGCCGTGGGTACGGAAAGGCGGCAGGTCGCTGAACTGCGGCGGGCCGCCACTATGATGGTTGCCCCTGTCCAACCGTGCCCCGACCATGCTCACGCCGTTCCGATTCCTGCAACTGGACGTCTTCGCCGAGCGTCTGTTCGACGGCAACCCGCTGGCCGTGGTGCTGGGTGCCGAGCAGCTGGATTCGGCCACGATGCAGCGGGTCGCCCACTGGACCAATCTGTCCGAAACCACCTTCCTGTTGCCACCGACGCAGCCCGGCGCGGACTACCGCGTGCGCATCTTCACGCCGCGACAGGAGCTGCCGTTCGCGGGCCACCCCAGCGTGGGCAGTGCCTATGCGGCGATCGAGGCCGGACTGGTCGACCCCGGCAAGGCGGAGCTGATCCAGGAATGCGCCGCCGGGCTGTTGCCGGTGCAGGTCATCGGCCACGGACCAACCCGCATCATCCACGTGCAAGCACCCCCGACGCGACTGGACCCGGTCGACGACACCCTGCGCGCACAGCTCGCCGCCGCGCTGCACGCGGAACTCGACCGCGACGACGCCAGCCATGCCGACAACGGCCCGCACTGGATCGTGTGCCATCTGCACAAGGCACCCGTGGTGCGTGCGCTCACGCCAGACCTGGGCGCCGTTGCAGCGTTATGCCTGCAACAAGGCGCGGTCGGGGTCTGCGTGTTCGGGCGGGAAGCGGCGGGCGATGCCGCCATGGCGGTACGCGCGTTCTGCCCGGCCGACGGTATTCCGGAGGACCCGGTGACCGGCAGCGCCAATGCGGCGATCATGGCCTGGCTGGGCGCCCGCCACGATCGCGATGGTTACGGACTGCGCTACCGCGCCAGCCAGGGTCGCGAAGTCGGCCGCAACGGGCGTGTCGACGTGGCGCGCGACCCCACCAGCGGCGCCATCACGATCGGCGGCGCGTGCGTGGTCGGGGTTGCCGGCGAGCTTCGCCTACCGCTTTGATGGTGAAAGTGCAGCTTGCCGAACGCGCGGCACGAGGCCATGCTGTCGCGCTTTCGTCCCTGACCTGAACGATGTCCTCGCCCAACCCATCCGGCAGTTATCTCCGCAACGTGCGCCCGTGGGATGCCGCGCTGATCGTGGTCGGCGGCATCATCGGTGGCGGCATCTTCCTCAACCCCGGCATCGTGGCGCAGCGGACCGAGTCGGGGCTGGCCCTGTTGCTGATGTGGGTGGCTGCCGGCGTACTCACCCTGATCGGCGCGCTGTGTTTCGCGGAGTTGGGCGCGCGCCGGCCGCAGGCGGGCGGCACCTACGTTTACCTGCGCGAGGCGTTCGGCCCGCTGGCCGGGTTCCTGTTCGGCTGGACCATGCTGTTGGTGATTTACTCCGGTTCCAGCGCGGCGGTAGCGACGATCTTCGCCAGTTATACGGCGTCCCTGTTCGGCCTGTCGCCCGGATGGGCACTGCCGCTGACGGTCGGCGGACTGGTCGTGGTCAGTGGCATCAACCTGTTTGGCATCCGCCTGGGCGCGCAGATCCAGAACCTGTTCGCCCTGCTCAAGTTGTTGGCGGTGGCGGTGCTGGTGGTGTGCGGACTGTTTCTCGCCGGCGCCGGTCATGGCCAGGTGCTGGCCGCCGATCCGGCGCGCAAGGGCGTCGGCTTCATCAGCGCGGCGCTGCCGGTGCTGTTTGCCTATTCGGGCTTTACCTATCTCAACAATCTTGCCGGTGAAGTGCGCGACCCGCAGCGCACGCTGCCGCGGGCGCTCACCCTGGGCATGGCGCTGGTGATCGTCGCCTACGCGCTGGCCAACGTGGCCTATCTCGCCGTGCTCGGGCACGCCGGCCTGGCGGCCAGCACCGCGCCGGCGGCCGACGTGATGCAGCAAGTCGCCGGCCCGGTGGGCGCCAAGCTGATCGCGCTGGGCGTGGCGATTTCCACCCTGGGCTTTTGCAACATCACCCTGGTCGCCGGCGCCCGCGTGCTGCAGGTGATGGGCGAGGACGGCCTGTTCTTCCGCGCGGTCGCCCGTCTGCACCCGCGCTGGCGTACGCCGAACACCGCACTGGTGCTGCTGTCTGGCTGGGCCATCGTGCTGGCGCTGTCGGGCAGCTACGGCCAGCTGCTGGACTACGCCACCTTCGGCGACTGGCTCGCCTGCGCGATCGGGGTGGGCACGCTGTTCTGGTACCGCCGGCACGACAGCGGACCGGCCGGCTTCCGGGTGCCGTGGTACCCATGGCTGCCGCTGCTGTTCATCGCGGTGGTCAGCGCCGTCGTGGCGCTGTCGCTACGCGACAATCCACGCAACACCGGGATCGGCCTGCTGATCATGGCCGCGGGAGTGCCGGTCTACCTGGTCTGGCGCCGCCTGTTCAGCGGAACGCGCACCTAAGCACCGTTCAGCAATGCCACAATGGGCGGATCAACCCCAAGGAGACGTTGGATGTCGCCCGTGCAAGCGCAGATCCTGCCGGCCGCTCCGGACACCGGCATCGTGGCGGAGAAGATCCGCGACGGTATCGAACTGCAGATCAACGGCGAGCACTACCGCCACACGGGCGATCCGCAAATGCCACTGCTGTGGTACCTGCGCGACGTGCTGCGCCTCACCGGCACCAAGTACGGCAGCGAAAACGGTGAGAACGGCGCCGACCTGGTGCTGATCGACGACAAAGCGGTATCGGCGATCACCCAGCCCGTCGCCAAGCTCTCCGGCAAGGCGATCACCACGGTCGAGGGCCTGGCCGGCCATGACGGCAGCCTGCATCCGCTGCAACAGGCGTTCATCGACGAAGACGCGATCGGCTGCGGCTACTGCACGCCCGGCTGGCTGATCGCGGGCGTCGACCTGTTGCGGCGCAAACCGCGTCCCGACGACGCCGACATCGACCAGCTGCCCAACCTGTGCCGCTGCGGCTGCCAGACCCGGGTCCGTCGCGCGATAAAACGCGCTGCCGCCGGCAAGGCAGGCCAGCCATGAGCCACGGAATCCAGCTGTCGCGGCGCCGCTTCCTGCAGGTGATTGCCGGCAGTGCCGGCGCCCTGGTCGTGGGCATCCGGGTGGCCGACGCCGCCGCACCACTGCCGCTGGACCTGCTGGGCGACAAGATCTACAACTTGGGGCCGTTCGTGCGCATCGGCGTCGACGGCAACGTGCTGATCGGCGCGCGCGACCCCGACACGGGCACCGGGGTCGCCACCGCATTGCCGCGGATCATCGCCGAAGAACTCGATGCCGACTGGAAGAATGTCCGCGTCATCGCACTGGGTCTGGGCGTCAACAACGAAAACGGCAAACCCGGCTGGATCTATGGCCGTCAGGTGGGCGGGACCGGCGGCTCGATTCCCGCCGCCTGGAACGACCTGCGTCAGGTCGGCGCGGCGGCGCGCTGGCTGTTGCTGCAGGCGGCGGCACGCCGGCTTGGTGTTTCCGCCGACCGTCTACGTTGCGACACCGGCTCGGTAATCGCTCCGGACGGCCGCCGTTTCCCGTACGGCAGCCTCGCCGCCGACGCCAGCAAGGTGGCTTTGCCCGCCAAGCTGCCCGCGCTGAAAAACCCGGCTGCCTACACATTGATCGGCCACAATGCCGGCGATGTCGACGCGCGCGACATCGTCACCGGCCACGCACGCTTCGCGATCGATCATGAACACGGCGACGCCGTAGTCGCGATCCTGAGCCACTGTCCATGGCCTGATGGGGTGCTGGCACGCATCGACACCAGCGGCGCGCTGGCCGTGGACGGCGTCCTCAAGGTCGTGCAACTCAAGCCCGAAGCGGGCCAACCGCCCGGCAGCACCGTGATCGCCCCTGCTGTGGCGGTGCTCGCCACGAGCACCTGGGCCGCACTGCAAGGGCGCGACAAGCTCAAGCTTGAATGGAAGCCCGGCGCCAGCCGCGGCGACAGCCATGCGCTGGAACAACAGGCGCTGGCCCTGCTGGACGGTGCCAGCGCGCCCACCACCCGGGTGCGCCTCGATGGCGACATGCTGGCCGCCGGCAAGAAAGCCGCGCGCCGATTGGAAGCAACCTACTTCCAACCCTGGCTGGCCCACGCCACTGCCGAACCGATGAACTGCCTGGTGCGGCTGGAGAAGAACCGCGCCAGCCTGGTGGTGCCGACCCAGGCACCGCAGAAAGCGTGGGCCGTCGTGCAACGGCTGACCGGTCTTGCCCCCAACCAGATCGACATCCGCGTGCCGCGCGTGGGCGGTGGCTACGGCCGCCGCCTCGATCACGATTTCGTGGCCGAGGCGGTGATGCTGGCCAAGGCGATCAACAAACCGGTGCGTCTGCTGTGGACGCGCGACCAGGATTTCACCCAGGACTACTACCGCGCCGGCAGCACGCACCGGCTCAACGCGATCATCGACCGCAAGCGCCAGGTGATCGGCTGGAGCCAACGCATGGCCAGCGCCTCTGCCCTGGCGGGCCGCGGTACGCCGGTCGACCGCTTGTGGACGTCCGAACTGCGCGCCGACCAGCTGCCCGCCGCGCTGGTGCCGAATTTCCGCAGCGACTGGTACGCGCTGCAGTCGAGCACGCCACGGGGCCCGATGCGGGGCATGCCGCACCTGACCAACGCGTTCGCGGTGGAAAGCTTCATCGACGAGATCGCCCACCAGCTGCGCGAGGACCCGCTGATCACCCGCATGCGCATCCTCGGCGAGCCACGCCAGCTGCCGCTGGGCAACGGTCGCACGCTGGATGTCGGTCGCCTGATCCATGTACTTCAGTTGGTTGCCGACCGGATCGAATGGAAGAACTGGCTGCGCACCGTCAACGGCCTCGGCATCGCCTGCTGGCACATCGACGGGGCCTACGTGGCACACGCGGTGGAAGTGGCCATGCACGGCGAACAGTTGACCATCGAGCGGGTGGTCTGCGCGGTCGATGTGGGCCGCGTCATCAACCCGCTGGGGCTGCAGGGCCAGGTCATCGGCGCCACGCTGGACGCGCTTTCCATCGCGCTCAACGCCGCCATCACGATCAAGGACGGCCGCGTGCAGCAGCGCAGCTACAAGGACTATCCGTTGGCCAGCATGGCGCAACTGCCCAATGACGTCGAAGTCATCACGGTCGACGACGATCGCGCACCCGCCGGCGCCAGCTTCCTGGCCATGCCGACCGCCGCGCCCGCCCTGGCCAACGCCGTGTTCCGCGCCAGCGCCGTGCGCGTACGCCGACTGCCGCTGATGAAGGAACTGTTGCGACTGCTTTGAGCGCATCCGGGCGTACACACGAGTCTTGCGCCCGGTCACGCAGATTCGAGGGGAAACGGAGCCGCTCGCTGGCGGCTCCGTCCCGTGCAACGCACTGCAGCCGTCCGGCCGACAGGCCCGAACGGCGCATCGGACTACTGGCAGGTCGGGAACTTGAACGACGCGATCCGTGTGTTCCAGTTGAACGAGCCGGTATTTTTCAGGTACTCGGTGGTGTACCAGAACGTGCAGTCGTCGACCGGATCAACCGTCATCGCACTGTAGTCGCCCCAGCGCGACAGGTTGTTGCCGCTTTGCGAGCCCATGCCCTCGATGATGCTGTTCTCGGCCTGCATCGTGCTCAGCGGGTCCGTGCTCAGGCGGCCGGTGTAGCGGATCGCCGGATGGAGCGCGCTGCTGGATACGCTGTAGCCAAGCGCCATGTCACCCATCTTGTCCATCGCCACCGAACCCATCCAGCGGTAGCTGGTGTCCGGCGAGAACGTGGACTGCTGATAGACCACCGGCGTGCCGCCCGGACTGCGGATCTCGTACCAGCGCACCCCCGTATACGGGTTCCTGTGCGTGGTGCCGACCTTGACCGAATGGTTCACCACCAGCGACTCGTGATCGCCGAAGTTCCGGTAGGCCAGACGAAGCATCAACCGGTCGGCCAGTGAGTCGAGCTTCTGGCTGACACCCGATTGCGGAATGCAGGTGCCACCACCGCAGGCCGCCGCGAACGAGGCCACCGGGATGTTGATTGGCCCGGTCAAGGTGGTGTTGGCGGTGTTCGCCCAGTCGACGTGGAACTTCCACAGGTTCAGGCTGCTTGAGCCGAAGTTCATCAGGTAGTTCGGTGAGCCGGCCGGCGGTGCGGTGGCGCCGTCAAGATCCGCCGGCAGCACGCCGCCGTAGCTGCTGGACAGCTGGAAGCACTGCTGCGTGGCGGCAGCACCGCTGAGCATCGCATTGCGATCATACGCGCACAGCTTCGCCCCGGAGAATGTGTTGCCGCTGAACATGTTGAAGGTTTCGTAATAGGCATCCGGCCAGACACCCATCTTCGGGTAGTCCGGGAAAACGCTGCCGTACGGGAACGCATAGCGATAGTAGGCGCCAGTGGCATCGCTGGTCGCCGACACCGCCACACACTGGTAGTAAGGCGCGGCAGTCACCGCAAACTGGGAGATGATCCAGCGACCGGCCGCCTTGTCGTAAACCACGGTGGCGTCACCGTCATTGTCGGCTTCACACGAGCCGCCGAAACCTGCCCACAGCGTGTTCGTCGTCACCGGTCCGTAGGTCACCGCCCTGGTCGACTTGTCGAACACCGCGAACGCACTATTGACGATCTGCACGTACTGGGTGGCACCAACGGCACCGTTGGTATCCGGTGGCGCACTGTTGACGGTGAACGTACCTTGCGGGCCACTGAAACCCTGGCCCACGCCGTCGAAACCGGCGCCGAGTGACGGCGCAAAACTGCCAGTGGGGCTGGTCTGCACAGCAGCGTCGGTCGGGTTGCCCGGACCATCGATAAAGGGCAGTGGGTGGGCCGGATGCGCATGCGAGTTCTTGGAAAAATCATCCGGGCGCGGCATCACACCGCGCAACGAATGCAGGGTGTCGTGTTGTACGGCCGGCGTGACCTCGGGACCCGAGGTGACCGCGGCGCCGGCGCTGCTGCTGATGGCGAGACTGACGGCGGCACACAGCGCAAGGCTGAGGCCACCGGGCGTGGACAATGACATAGGTTTCTCCCTCCAGAAAACTGACGTTGGTGATTTCTGAACCGGCTGCGCGAACCACAAACCGGCCCCTGGTTGAGCCGGGCTGCAAACCCACACCGGTGATACCCCTCCGTATCGCGACATGCCGCGCCGCCCCCTACGAAGTGGTCTCGGCATATGGCATCACGCAGCTTCCAGCCACCTTTCAATCGGGCAGAATTTCGTGCGGACAAGCGAAATAAATCACCCTTCGCACCACTCCCTCGGGATCGGGCCACCCTGGCACGCCAACCAATGGAGCTGGTCACCGGTCGGCGCCCGTGAACCGGACGATGACGCAGATCTTCCGGCCGGTTTGACCAGTGGTGGGAGGCCTTCGCGACCTGCTGCCGGGCGCACGCAGCAGCAGGCACAGCCTGCCGGTACATGTCCGCGCAATCGACGGGTTGGGGGCACGGCACGCGGAGCTGCACTTACCGCCTGGCGGGCTTGCTCGCCGCAGCAGCCACAGCGGGGCCAAGCCGTGCCAGGGCCTCCGGTTCGCTCAGCAGTCCCGCCTGTTCGCGCACGACGGTCGGAACCCACTGCGGGAACGCGATCTCGTGCGTGACATGGCGGCCGCCCGAAGTGTGCTCCTCGCGAACCTGCGCCAACTGCCCCGGCTCAAGGCGGCTGGCCACCCGGACGAGGGCCGGCCACAAGCGGCGATGCACGAGCGTGATCTTGCCCCGAAGCAGGCGACACACCAGGACTTCTTCCGAGTCGCTGACCTCCACAAGCACCTTGTAGATGAAGCTGCTGCTGGGATGTGACCACCAGTTTCCGCTGATGGGTTCGCCGAGGATCGCCTCGATCAGGCGCGGCGCGTCGCCCTTGGCGGACGCGAGCACGACGCCCTGCTCGCGCACGAATTCAAGAGCGGCTTTTGCGTGGAGTGGCTTAGCCATGATGACCAGCGTTTGAACGAGTAAAAAGAAACTTGCTTGCCCTGTAGCCCACGGCCTGACCGTGTTGCGGCACGGCGATCAGCTGAGGCGCGCAGCAACACGCACTACCAAGCACAGCGCTGACCGGCTCCACGTGGTGCAAACCCGGTGCTTCTGTCGCGGACTCGCCCGCCCGGATGCAGCGTCTGGCACTGGCCGTCATCGAAACTGGTCGCTGGCGGGCACCCAGGAACTGGACGATGACGCGGGCCCTGCCGGCTTGACCGGAAGCACGATGCCCGCGCAACCCGGCGGCGGTGGACCACCGGCAACCCGGGCCGCTGCGCACTCGGCACTGCTGTCGAACTTGATCATCGGTGCCGGGCCGGGCGCTGGCGCGGTGGTCGCGCTGGCCGGCGCCGCCACCGGATTGGCGGGCGCCAGGTGCAGGCGATCGTAGACTTTTTCATCGACCGGCTTGGCCGGTGGATCCGGGTTGGCGCAGCCCAGCAGCGCGATCGGCAGCAGCGGCATCACCGTGCACTCGACCCGCACGCCGCGCGGCAAATGGAAGGTATGGCTGACTGCAGTCTTTTCGACTGCGCGGCGCAATGCGGTGTCGACCGAGCTTTCGCCTTCCGGGGTCCAGTCCTGCTCGAACCGCGTGGCCCGGTAATCGATATTCGGCGTGCGGTGACGCATGATCTCGGTGTCGCCGCGCGGCCTGAGCTGCACGTAACTGCCCAGTGCACCCCTTTGTTCACCCTGCTGCGCACCCGGCTGGTTGCCACCCGGTTGCGTGGCCCGCGAGCCGGCGTCTGCGCCAGATCGCGTTGTCGGCGGCGCGACGGCGGTGCTCACGCCCACGCCCTGATCCGGTTCCGGCACGCGCTCGACAGCGCCCGGCGTGCCGACATCACTGCCCTGTGGCGTGGCGTCGGGCGCACGACTGACCTGGTCACCGCGATCCGCCTCGGCGGGCGCGGGATGGCTCGGCGCGGCCGCGACTGCAGTGGAGGCCGAGGGCGCCGGTACGATTTCACTGGCGACCGGTGCGGACGGCGCGCTGGCAGCAGGCGCCGCCGCCGCACTCAACTCGGGTCGATCCACGGATGGTTGCACGGCCGTTCGCGGCGCGACATCGGCCACGTTGATCGCGGGCGTGGGCAGCGGCGGTGCTTCAGGCGCCGCCGACGGTGCCAGCGGCACCGCGTCGAGCTCGGGCGCGGCCACTTCGAGCGCCGGCACCTGCACCTGCGGCCGCTCGACCGCCATGGTTGGCGCGGACACGCTCAGCGAAGTCTGCAGATTGACGCGGGGCGCGTCGTGCGCGGGAACCGGAACTGGTTGCAACTCGGGTGACGCCGGTGCTGCGGCCAGCTCGGCGCGCGCCGGTGTGACGCGAACGGGCGCGCTGCTCCGGGGGATCTCGGTGGTCAACGCCATGCTCGTCACAACAATCGTGGGCGCTGCCTGGGGCGGCAGCTCCGGTAGCGCCAGCGAAGGCGCCGGCGGCATCGGGCGATTACCTTCCGGTTGCGGGGCACGCAGCTGTTCGGGCTGGAATTTTGGCGGCACCGGTGGCCGTAGCGCAGGCGCGTCCACGGTCACTCGCGGCGGCTCGACGGCCAGCGGTACCGGCTGCAGCTCTGGCGCGGGTGCCGGCCGCGGCAGGCTTACCGGCGCCGGCGGGGCAGCCGCGGGCTCTGCCACCGGTGCGCGCGGCCTGGCGATTTCCGCCACCGGTACCCGGGGCGCAGGCCGCGGCGGGCTCGGCTCGACTACGCTCACCACATTGGCACTTCGTTCGGTCACGGCGGCGGGCGCGCGACGGCGACCCTGCTGCTGCGGACCGCGTTCCTTCGGTGGCGTGCCCCGCACCGGCGGTGGCGGTGGCGGTGCGGGCAGCTCGACCAGGCGGACCTGCAGAAAGTCCGGCGGCGGCCCCGGTGACGGGGCCTGGTACGCCGGTCCAAGCACAAACGCGAACAGAAAAACCAGGTGCACCAGCAGCGCACCGGCCATGGCCACAATGCGCAGCCCACGTTCGCGCGCGGGCGGAGGGATGTTCTGGCGGTGGATCCGCGCCCGTGTGGCGGCAGCCAACGGCGAGCTCAGCATCACCCGCGCCGGGTTGGCGACGCGTGGGCTGGCGGGCGGATCCGGTGGTGGCACGGTCATGCGCGCAGTGTAACGGGCGCACCAATGCCGCCGCCTGTTCGTCAGTGGCTCGGCTGTGCCTGCCCGGCGCGTTCCCGCAACTCGGCATCGACGGCCCGGTTCGGTGTATCCACCGGACAACCCCACGGCAGCGGTTTGCCGGCGCGATAGATCTCGATGCACGCGTCCTCGCTGGGTGGCGCAGCGGCGTGTGCGTGGCCGTCGAGCGACCGTGCAGGCGCCATGCTCAAGCGTTGGTCGCCCACCTTGGCTGACGCAGCAGCCGGCGGTTCGCCACCACAGCCGCCGGCCAACATGGCCAGCGACACCGCACAATGCACGCGAATGCCACCCGGTAGACGTATGACCTTCTTCACCGTCGTCTTGTCGACCAGTTTCTGCAGCGCGTCGTCGACCGAATTGTCGCCCTGGCCCCAGTCCTGCTCGAAGCGCGTGGGCTCGTAGGTCACCGGACTGCGGTGCTGCATGATCTGGCGGTCGCCCTGCGGCAGCCGCTGCACGTAGTCGGGTTCAGTCGTGCTGGCGGACGCGTCGGGCAGGATTGGCTGGCCATGCTCGTCATACAACTGGGGTGCAGGGGGGGCGGCCGGCAGGTGCAGCGTCATGGCACCCGGCGTCGGCGCTTCGCGCGGCGGTGGACGCGGCGGCGGCAGGGCCGGCATGTCGGGCGGCGGTGCCAACACGGTCGAGTCACGCGACTGCTCGATCAGGCGGATATGCATCAGCTGGCTGGGTCGATCCTGCACCGGCCCAACGACGACGCGCGGGCGCATCTGTTGCCACGCGGCCAGCGCGAAGATGCCGTGCAACACGACTGCCACCAGGATGGCCAACCAGCGCTGCAGACGTTCGCGTCGGGGCTCATGCCAAACAGACCGCGGCCGCAGCACCGGAACCAGGTGATGCGGCAGCGCGCCAGCGTCGCTCCTGCCCTGGGAATCGGCATCGGGCTCGCTGCGGTGGCGACGGGCAAGCTGCTGTGAACCGGCGATGATGAAGCCTCGCTAGGCGAAATACCTTGGATCAGGATGACCGATGGCGGTTGAACCGCCGCCCAGCGCTGGAACGCAGGCGACCGCATCGTTCACATAAGACCCCCGCCTGAGGGTGGAGGTTCCCCCGCACTGCAGCTTGACCGCACCCCCTGTTCGCTCAAACCTAGGCGGACGGCGCCCCGCGCCGTCCGCCATGAGCGCCCTGGCCTGGCAACCCGCAGGACGACCATGACGGCCCGCCATCGTTCGCCGCCAACGCGCGGCCTCGTGCGGCGCCGTTTTCATGCCGACACGACCCGCGCCCTGTCATGGGAGGGTCGCATCGTGACTTGCTCCACGGAAAGCATCCGCAACATCGCGCTGACCGGGCACGCCGGCGTGGGCAAGACCACCCTGTTCGAAGCGCTGCTGCAGGCTGGCGGCACGATCCAGGGGGTCGGTACGGTCGAACGCGGCAATACGGTTTCGGACAGCGATAGTCAGGAAAAGGCACGCGCCCACTCCATCGACACCTGCGTCGCATCCCTGCATCACGGCGACAGCCACATCAATCTGATCGACACGGCCGGCTACGCCGATTTCCGCGGCGCCACGCTGGCCGCGCTGTCGGCGGTGGAAACGGCGGCCATCGTGGTCAATGCCATCAACGGCATCGAGCACGGCACCCGCCGCATGATGATGCATGCACACAAGCGCGGTCTGGTCCGCCTGCTCGTGGTCAACAAGATCGACTTCGACGGCGCGAACCTGGCAGCGCTGGTGGACGCCCTGCGCGAAGAGTTTGGCAGCCAGTGCCTGCCGATCAACCTGCCCGCCAATCAAGGCAGTCGCGTGCTGGACTGCTTCTTCCACACCACCGGCGCCACCGACTTTTCATCGCTGGCCGAAGCGCACCAGCAGATCATGGACCAGGTGGTGGAAGTCAACGAAGAGGTGATGAACCAGTATCTGGAAGCCGGCGAGGACGCGCTCACCCCGGAGCGGCTGCACGACGCGTTCGAACAGTGTCTGCGCGAAGGCCACCTCGTGCCGATCTGTTTCGTCAGTGCCCGCACCGGTGCGGGGGTGAAGGAGCTGCTGGACGTGGTCGCCGCCCTGTTGCCGAATCCAGCCGAAGGCAATCCACCGCCCTTTGCACGTGGCGACGGCTCACCCCTGACAATCCAGGCTGATCCGGCTGCGCACGTGATCGCCGACGTATTCAAGATCGTCAACGATCCGTATGTCGGCAAGCTGGGCGTGTTCCGCGTATGGCAAGGCACCATCCGTCGCGACAGCCAATTGCTGATCGACGACGGCCGCAAACCATTCAAAGTCGGCCACCTGTTCCGCGTCCAGGGCAAGACCCACACCGAAATCGAGGAAGCCGGCCCGGGCGACATCGCCGCTGTGGCCAAGGTGGAGGAGATCCATTTCGACGCCGTGCTGCACGACTCGCATGACGAAGACCTGATCACGCTGGCGCCGCTGGCATTTCCCACGCCGATGTTCGGGCTGGCGCTGGTGCCAAGGCACAAGGGCCAGGAGCAGAAGCTGTCCAATGCACTGGCTCGGCTGGCCGAGGAAGATCCGTGCTTTCGCGTCGAGCACCACAAGGAACTGAACCAAACGGTGGTGCGCGGGCTGTCCGAGCTGCACCTGAAGGTCATGCTTGAGCGCATGCATGAGCGCTACGGTGTCGAGGTCGACTCGCGCCCGCCCCGGATCGCGTACCGGGAAACCATCGCGGGCCAGGCCGAGGGTCACCATCGCCACAAGAAACAGACCGGCGGCGCCGGCCAATTCGGCGAAGTATTCCTGCGCATTGAGCCGCTCGCGCGTGGGGCCGGCTTCGAATTCGTCGATGCGATCAAGGGCGGCGTGATCCCAGGTCAGTTCCTGCCCGCGATCGAGAAAGGCGTGCGCCAGGCGATGGAACACGGCGCGATCGCCGGGTATCCCCTGCAGGACCTGCGCGTGACCGTGTTCGACGGCAAGTTTCACGCAGTCGACTCCAAGGAGGTCGCCTTCATCAGCGCCGGCAAGAAGGCGTTCCTCGATGCCGTGACCAAGGCGCAGCCCATCGTGCTGGAACCGATCGTCAACGTCGAGGTGGCCATCCCCGAACACAACGTGGGTGACGTCACCGGCGGCCTCGCCAGCAAGCGCGCGCGCATCCTTGGCACCGACACCCAACGGGGCGGTGAACTGGTGATCAAGGCGCAGGCTCCGTTGGCCGAACTGACCGACTACCCCACCGAACTGAAATCGATGACCGGTGGCCGCGGCCGCTACAGCCTCGACCTCAGTCACTACGAGGCCGTACCACCCACCGTGCAAAAGCAACTCAGCGAAGCCTGGAAGCCGCACGTCGAGGAAGAGTGAAGTGACGGCGCGGCGCACGCTGCCCGTCGACCCTCCAACTCCCACGACGCCATGCACCGTAGGGCGGGCACTGCCCGCCGGCTCTTCTCCCCAACACGGCCAGGAGCGGCGGGCGGTGCCCGCCCTACGCAGCGACAGACGCCGTGCTCACGCGCGCGCTCCCACAGATATCCATCCGTCAAACCGACCGCGTCGCCACCACCGGCGGCACCGCCGCCGCACGCAACGCAGGACCCAACACGGCCAACTGGCCCAGCCCCCACAACGCCAGCGCGCCGATCGGCAGGTAGTACAGCGGCAGTCGAGTTAGCTCGTAGTAGTGCATCAACAGCAAATTGAGTGCGTACGCCAGCAACATGCCCAGCGCGATGCCGAAGCTGACGATCAGAAAGTTTTCCGTCTGGAAGTAACGAAGAATGTCACCGCGGGTGGCGCCGATGGCACGCCGGATACCTATCTGCCGACGACGCTGTTGTACCCAGAAACTGGCCAGCCCAACGATGCCCAGCGCGGTGACGCCCAGCAACGCGAGCATCACGCCAACCAGGATGCCGGCCATCAGGCGGTCTTGCCGGAAATAATTGTCACGCAACGTGGCGATGGTCTGACTGGCCGCGCTGTCCACCACCGCATCGGGCGCAATGGTGGCGATAGCTGCGCGTGCATCGCGCAGCACCCGCGGCAAATCGGCAGGATCGGCGCGCAGCAGGTAGACACCGGCAAGCTGCGCGCCCGGTTGTGCCGGCACATAGGCCGACCACTCGATCGTGCTTGGACCACCCTCGCCACCCCAGGGGCGGGCCAGGTGTGCCAACACACCGCCCACGCGGAAGTGAAACTTGCCGGTCCAGAACTCCTTGCCAAGCGGGTCGGCGCCCGGCCACAGATGGTCAGCCAGCGCCCGGGTTACCCAGACGGTGGAGTCTTCCGGCAAAAAACGCTTGATGGGTTGGTAGTCGCCAATTTGCGGTGGGCTGCCGGCCACCAGTTGCAGGCCCAGCGCCTTGAAGCTGCCGGGACCACCGACATAGAAATCGATCACGCCGGCTTGGCGCTTGCCCTCGGCGTCGGTACTGATCCCTGCCGTGCCAGCGTGATAACCAAACGGCACCGCGTTGATCACATCGACCGACTGCATACCGGGAAGCCTGGCCAGGCCGCTGAGCACGCGCGCATTGAGGTCGGCACTGTTCGCCGGGTCGTAGCCGGTCAGTTTCAACACCGCCAGCGCATTTTCGTCGACGCCGCTGGGCACGTGCATTTGCTGCACGCGATTGACGACCAGAAAGCAGGCGTTGGACAGCACCGCGCAGGCCAGCGCGATCTCCAGGGTGATCAGCAAGGTGGCGAGGCGATGTCGGCGCAAGGCGGCGAGAATGGGTTGGATCTGCATGGCTTCAAATCCTCACAGCGTTTTGAGTTGAATCGCCGGCGTGATGCGGCTGGCGCGCAGCGCCGGCAGCACGCCGGCGAGCAGGCTGGCGGCAATCGCCAGGGCGAACGTGAGCCCGAACATCAACGGATCCAGATGCACCAGGTCGGCGTACTCGACCGGCTGGCGACGGATCAGCCACAGACCAAGCTGGGTCAGCATCAGGCCGCCGAGACCGCCCAGCAAGCCGATGAGGCCGGCCTCCACCAGGCATTGGGCGAACACCGCGCCACGGCTGGCTCCCAGCGCGCGGCGCACGCCGATCTCGCCGGCGCGCCGCAGGAACTTCGCCAACAGCAGGCCGATGGTGTTGAACAGGCAGATCGCGAGGAACGCGAATGCCAGCCAGGTCTGCAGCCGCACGTCACTGGGTACCACCTGATTGATATCCAGCCACTGCATCAGGCTGGGCATGTCGGTGTTGTCCGCATGCACGAAGCGGCCAAGCGCCTTCTGCTGGGCGGCGTATGAGGCAACGTAGCGGCGGTACGCGTCGACTTTGGCCGGGGTGTCCAGTTGTACCCACAGTGCCACCCACAGACATGGCGAGTTGCGTAGATCCGTCATGTCGTCCGGGACACGCCAGCACGTGAATGGCTGGAAGCCGCCCGCATTCACTTCGAGCGAGCTCTGGAACGGCATGAACACGTCTTCCGGCCGGCTGTAGAAGCCCGCCGTATCGCCGTTGGAGTAACGGCCACCGGCAACCGTGTAGAACTGCGGCGACGGCCGCCAGGGCGCCAGTACGCCGATGATGCGCACGTCACTGTCCTTCAATCGCAACGTGCGTCCAACGCTGTCTTCACCGTGGAACAACTTGTTGTTGAGATCGGCCGAAATGACTGCCACCCGTGCGCGGCTGGCGTCGTCCTGCGCCTTCCATGCGTTGCCATAGCGAAACGGCACCGCGAACATCGGGAAGAAATCGCTGGTGGTCGACAGCATCTGCGCCATCAGCGCAGGCTGATTCACGCCCGGCGCTGTCATCCGCACGGCACTGCTGGTGATCATTGTCTGTCGATCGGCACGATGTGCGCTCCACAGATCCAGTGCCGACCGGTAATCCATCATGTCCCATGGCTTGTGATTCTCGCCCGGGTTCGGGTCTGGATCGACCTGCGGATAAAACATGTACTGGCTACGCCCCGGCAAAGGGTCACCTGACAACAGATGCATCACCGTGAGCGTGGTCATGCTGGCGCCGATGCCTACGGCAATCGCGACGATCATCAGCGCAGTGAGCACCTTGTTTCGCTTCAGGCTGCGCAGGGCCAGGTCAAGGTAGTAAGTGAACATTCGGCGTCACACTCCGTAAGAATCAATCAATGCCGCGACGGCAAGAACCACGGCGCTCGCCTGCACCGTAGGGCGGGCATTGCCCGCCGCTGCCGGCCGTGCCATGGAGAAAAGCCGGCGGGCAGTGCCCGCCCTACGCGGCAAGGGTCATCGTGCGCAACCACGTGTTTGCAGACGTCCACCCGTCACACGGTCCGGGTCGCCACCACCGGCGGAACCGCCGCCGCACGCAACGCGGGACCAAGCACCGCGAGTTGTCCGATCAGCCACAGCGCAACCGCGCCGATCGGGAAATAGATCGCGGGCAAGCGCGGCAACTCGTAGTGCAACATCAGGAACAGGTTGATGCCGTAGGCCAGCACCATGCCGAGCGCGATGCCGAGCGTGGCCAGCAGGAAGTTTTCGATCTGAAAGTAATGCAGGATGTTTCTGCGTGTGGCACCGAGCGCGCGACGTACGCCAATGGTGCGACGGCGTTGCGAGACCCAGAAGCTGGCAAGGCCGACGATACCCAGGGCGGTCACGACAAGCAGGGCGGCGATCACGCCCACCAGGATGCCTGCCATCGCCCGGTCTTCCTGGAAGAAGCGGTGGCGCACCTCGTCGAAACTGCGACTGGTCGTCACTACGCGTCGTGGATCGACTTTTTTCAATGCGACCAGTGCTGCCTGCAGCACCCGCGCGCGGTCCTGCGGGCGGGTGCGGATGATATAGCTCTGGTCCTTGTTGGCACCCATGCGCAGAGGTACCACGGTGGTGTATTGCGCCGTCCCGATGTCATACGCATTCGGTCGGACCAGGCTGTCCAGTACGCCGACCACGCGCAGGCCCACGGAAGGTGTCAGGTAGATGGTGCGGCCCAGTGGATTCTCTCCCGGCCACAGGCGCTCCCCCAGCGCCTGCGTGATCAGTATCACCGCGGGCAGGTGCTCGCTGTCGCCGGTGGCCAGCGCCTTGATGGCAACGTCCGCATCGAAGAAGTCGTCGGCTTGCAGGTCGCGACCGGCAATCAGGCGGGTACCCAGCGTCTTTGACAGGTTCTCGCCAAAATAGGTGGCGGCGCTCAGGGTGCGATCCTGTTGCTCGGGTGAGAGTCGCACGTTGGCATTGGACGACGAGAAGCCGAACGGCACCTGGTTGGACGTGGCGACCGACAGCACGCCAGGCACCTGTCGCAAGGCCGCGACATCCTCCGCCGCGCGCGCATACGGATTGCTCGATCGCGTGACGTCAGCCACCTGGATCTGCAACAGCTCGTGCTCCGCCACCCCGCTGGGCATGTCCATGCGCTGCAGGCGCTGGCCAATCAGGAACACCGCGTTGCAGACGATGGCGCAAGTCAACGCAATCTCCAGGATCAGCAACCAGGCCGTGAGCTTGTGTCGACGCAGGGTCGAGAGAATGGGCAGGATGTCCATGGCAGGCTCCTAGTTGGTTTTCAGCTGCAACGCGGGAGCGATCCGGCACGCACGCAAGGCGGGCAACAATCCGGCCAGCAGGGTGACCAGCACGGCCAGCACGATGGTGGTGAGCAGCATGCCAAGGTCGAGATGGGCCAGGGCGGCATAGTCCGAGGGGCGCTGCCGCACCAGCCACAGCCCGAGCAAGGCCAGCAGCAGTCCGCCGACGCCGCCCGCCAGGCCGATGACACCGGACTCCACCAGCAATTGCGAGAACAACGCCCCCTTCGAGGCACCCAGCGCGCGCCGCACGCTCAGCTCACCGGCACGACGCATGAACTTGGCCAGCATCAGCCCCACCGTGTTGACCAGGCACACCAGCAGAAAGCCGAACGCCAGCATCGTCTGCAACCTGACGTCGTCGGGCACCACGCCGTTGTGGTCGAGCCATTGCATCAAGTCGCGCAGGCGCACGTTCGGCGCGCGCTGGAAGCGCCCAAGGGCCATCTGCTCCTGGGAGTAATGCACCAGAAATTGCCGATACGCGGCCACTCTCGCCGGGTTGTCCAATTGCACCCAGAACTGCAGCCACACGCACGTTGCCCCGGGCAGGATGCCACTCACACCGCCGGCGCCGTTGCCCCAGCAATCGTTGGAACCGTTGTGTTCCAGGCGCAGGTCGATCATGGTCTGCAAGGGCAGGAACACCTGCTCGGTCGCGTCGTAGCCACCGGTATTCAGGTCGTAAAAATGCGGGTTGGGCGACCAATGGTCCAGCACACCGACGACCCGGAATGTGGTGCCCGCGATATGCAAGGTGCGGCCCACGCTGTTTGCGCCACTGAACAGCTTTTCATTCAACTCGCGCGCCAACACCACGTCGCGGGCGTGAGCCTCGTCGTCGGCCGCATTCCAGCCGCGGCCGTAGAGAAACGGAGTGCCAAACATCGCAAAGAAGTCCGCGGTGGTATAGCGCGCCGTCACGTAGAACGGATCGAGCGTGCCCTGAGGAGGTTCGATCGGTACCTCGCCCCCGGTCATCAAGGCCTGTCGATCGGCGCGCCGCGCATGCAGCAGGTTCATGCCATCGATCAGGGTCACCTGCCTTGGCGGTTCCTTGCCGGACAGCATGCCCTTGAGATCCTGCGGATCGATTTGCGGGTAATACAAGTGCGCACTTCTGCCCGGCAACGGATCGCCTGACAGCACATGCAGCACGGTCAGCGTGGTCATCGATGCACCAATGCCCAGCGCAATGGCCAGCACCATCAATGCAGTCAGCGCCTTGTTGCGCTTGAGGCTGCGCAGCGCGAGATCAACGTAGTAAGCGAACATCCGACATCACACTCCGTATCGGCCACTCACCGTGGCAACCGCAGCCACACCCCGGGCACGAAGGCACACGCGGGGAACCCGTAGGGCGGGCACCGCCCGCCGGCTTTCCGCCGCACAACGACCAGATGCGGCGGGCAGTGCCCGCCCTGCGTAGCGGGGATCAACGTGTTCACGCGCGTCCATACCGGTATGCACTCGTCACACGGCCCGGGTTGCCACCACGGGCGGCACATTGGACGCACGACGCGCCGGCACGAACACCGCGCCCTGACCGATCGCCAGCATGGCCAGCACGCCAGTCAGCACGTACATCACCGGGATGCGGGTCATCTCGTAGTGCGACATCAGCCACAAATTGAGGCCTATCGCCAGCACGGCACCGATCAGTACACCGATCCCCGCGATCAACAGGTTTTCGACCTGGAAGTAACGCAGGATGTCGAGCTTGCGCGCACCCAGTGCGCGCCTTACGCCGATCTGTCGATGGCGCTGGCCGACCCAGAAACTGGTCAGTCCCACGATACCGGCGGCGGTGACGCACAGTAGAATCAGGGCCACCACGCCCATCAGGATCGCCATGCCACGATCGGCCTGATACGCGCGGTCACGAATTTCGGCGAACGAGCGCACGCTGTCGTCATCCAGCACGCGCATCGGGTTGACCTTGTACAGCGCTGGCGCTGCCGCCTTCATCACCGCCTCCAGCTGGCCAGGCCGGGTACGCACCGCATAGCGCGAGAAGTTCGCGTCCAGACGAATCGGAGCCAGCACGGAGTTCCAGACGAAACTGTTGGTCCAACTGCCGGTGCCGGGTACCTGCAACCGATCGACCAGGCCAATGATGGTGCTGGGCGTGCTGGAACCATTGAGATAGATCACCTTGCCCAAGGCGTCATCCTTGGGAAACAGCTTGTCGGCCAGGGCCTTGCTCAGAATGACGATGGATGGCTCACCCTGGTCGCGGAAACCCCGATTGGTGACCTCCGCCGCCGTGAAGTTTCGCCCGGCGACCAGACGCAGGCCCAGGGTGGGCAGCGCCTGCTCATCGCTGAAGTAATACGTCGTACGCGTGCCATTGAAACTGCCGGCGCCGGCATCACCCGGCTTCAGGTCCACCGCTCCGTTCCAGGACGAATTGAGCAGCGGCAGGGAATTGACCGGCGCCACAGACTCGACCCCCGGCAGCGCACGCAAGGCGGCCAGATCGGTCAATTGCAGACTGTCGAGCTTGTCCACGCTGCCCGCGTCATCGCCGCTGGGTGCGCCGACCCATTGCTGACTGATCTGGAACAGATTGCTCTCGTTCAGCCCGGTCGGTCGATTCACCCGCTCGATGCGCTGGCCGATGATGAATACCGCGTTGCAGACAATCGCCAGGGTCAGTGCAATTTGCATGGCGATCAACACCACGCCGGCCTTGTGTTTGCGCAACGCCGCAAGAATGGGATGCATGGTCATGGCGTGATCCTCAATTGCTCTTGAGCTGCCAGGCGGGCTGCACCCGCGAGGCCCGGAAGGTGGGGTAAAGACCTGCCAGCATGGTGGCCAGCACGGCCACCACCAGGGTGAGGACGAGCAGCGACAGATCGAGCCGCGCCAGTTCGGAGATGCTTCTGGGCAATACCAGACCTACGCTGGCGACGCCGACACCGGTGAGGATCAGACCCAGCACGCCGCCAGCCAATCCGACCACGCCGGCCTCGGTCAGGAACTGCAGATAGATCGCTTTGCGCGGCGCACCCAGCGCGCGGCGCACACCGATCTCACCGCTGCGACGCAGGAATTTCGCCAGCAGCAGACCGACTGTGTTCACCAGGCACACCAGCAGCAGGCCCAGCGCCACCAGCAACGAGACCTTGGTATCGCGCGGCACGACCTGTTGGTAATCAAGCCAATCCCCAAGGTTGCGCAACCGGTTGTTGGGCGGCCAGCTGAAGCGCCCGGCGGTCTGCTGTGCGCGCGCATAGCCGTCCAGATACTGCCGATAGGCGTCCACTTCCGCCGCGCCATCCAACTCGGCCATGTAGGCAATCCAAATGCAGCTCGAATGCTGCAGGCCGACGAAACCGGATTCCTTCGGCGTCTCATTGCAGTTGGTGTTGCCGCCATTGGGCATGCTGACTGCAATGGCCCGCTCGAAGGGGAGGAAAACCTCATCGAGGCCTTCGTAGAAGCCGCCGCTGTTGACGATGTCGTAAAAACGCGGCTGCGGGTTCCAGTCCTTCAGCACGCCCACCACGCGATAGTCCCGGCCCTCGATGCTCACCGTCTTGCCAACACTGTTGTTGCCGGCGAACAGTTTCTCGTTGAGCTTGCGGCCGATCACCACCACCGCAGCGCGCTGACTGTCGTCCGCAGCGCTCCAGCCGCTGCCGTAGGCGAACGGCGCATCGACCATGGGAAAGAATTCGCTGAACACCGCCCGCCCACTGACATTGATCGGGTGTTTGCCGGCGTCGGCCGGAACCACCGAAGGCGAGATCTGATAGATCGCCGACTGGCGTTTGGCGCGATGGTCACGCATCAAGGCCATGGCATCGGTATAGCTGAGTGCATCCGGTGGATCGCTATTGTCTGCGCCCCTGCGCGCGGTGGGCCCCCAACCGTCGATCTGCGGCACAAACAGTTTCGATGACTTCCACGGTATCGGATCACCCGACACGGCGCGGAACACCGACCAGGACGTCATCGAAGCAGCCACGCCGAAACCGATTGCCACCACCATCAACAAGGTGAGGCCGCGGCTCCGATTCAGGCTGCGCAAGGCGAGTTCGAGATAGTAGGCGAACATGGTCAGCTGGCTCCTGGAAAAAATCCCGCACGGGGGCTCAAGGGTTGTCGCTTCATACGCGTCATATGCTTCGCGTCGCCTCTACTGGCGGCACCTTCGATGCGCGCAGCGCCGGGGCGAGTACCGCGCCCTGCCCCAACAGCAGCAGCACGGCTACGCCGGCCAGCACGTACTGGGCGGCCAGATGCGCCATCTCGAAGCGGGTGACCATCCACAGGTTGAGGCCATAAGCCATGACCACACCAAGCACCACGCCGCCGATGCCGATCAGCAGGTTCTCGGTGAGGAAATAATTCAGGATGTCGCTGCGGCGTGCGCCGAGAGCCCGGCGTACGCCGATCTGCTTGCGCCGCTGGCCCACCCAGAAACTGGTCAGACCCACGATGCCGGCAGCGGTGATCGCCAGCAGCACCACGCAGATGACGGCCATCAGAATCGCCATGCCGCGGTCGCTGGCAAAGGTGTCGGCCCGAATCTGCGCGAACGACATCACGCCGCCGTCATCCGGGATCACCCGCATGCGATTGGCCGCCAACAGGGCCGCGGGGGCCGCCCGCCTGACCGTTTCGAGTTGGCCAGGACGCGTCCGCACCACGTAATTGGTGCCGTTGGTGAGCAACTGCAGCGGAATCAGGGTCGAGGACGTGTTGCCCCAGCGCACACCCGGCCACGGCGTCTGCAGGCGCTGCACCACGCCCACGATGATGCTGGGCCGATCAACGATATAAACCGGCTTGCCCACTGCATGACCGTCCGGAAACAGCTTGTCGGCCAATTCGCGGGTGACGATCACCACCGACGGGCGCAGCGTGTCCTTGGATGGCATGGGCCGGATTTCATCGGCGCGGAAGTTTCGTCCGGCCACCAGCTTCAGGCCCAGTGTCGCCAGGGCGTGGTCGTCGGCGAAATAAATGGCCGTCTGCGCCGTGGATTTGCGTTGTTCCGGCTTGAGGCTCAGGCCCATCGACCAGCCACCCTGGCTCAGCGGCAGCGAGTTGGTGGAATAGGCATCGACGACCCCGGGTATCTGGCGCAACAGCGCCAGGTCGGTGGCCACCATGGGTCCGTACTCGGCCTCGCTGTGCTTGCCCACCCACTGGTTCTGGATGCGCAGGACATTGGCTTCGTCAAGTCCGCTGGGCTGCGACAGTTGCGTGACGCGCTGCTGGATGATGAACAGCGCGTTGCACACGATCGCCAGGGTCAACGCGATTTGCAACGAGATCAGCACGGTACCGGCCTTGTGGCGGCGCAATGCGGCGAAGATGGGTTTGATCTGCATCATGGGCGCGGCACCGTCAGTTGGATTTCAGCTGCCACGCGGGCTGCACGCACGCCGCGCGCCACGTGGGGTACAACGCGGCCACCACCGTGGCAATCACGGCCACAAGAATGGTCAACGCCACCAACGCTGGGCTCAGGTGCGCCAGCCGGGCGATATCGCGCTCGAAAACCAGGCCCACCCCGAGCACACCGAACCAGGTCAACAACAGACCAAGCGCACCGCCGGCCAGCCCCACGGCGGCCGCCTCGAGCAGGAACTGCCTGTAGATCTCACTCCTCGACGCGCCCAGTGCACGACGCACGCCGATCTCCGGCGCACGACGCATGAATTTGGCCAGCAACAGGCCGATCGTGTTGACCAGGCAAACCACCAGGAAGCCCAGCGAGACCAGCAACGACACCCGCGTCTCCGGCGGCACCACGCGCTGGATATCCAGCCATTGCTGCACATCACTGAGAGCAACCCGCGGAGCCCAGCCGAAGCGACCGGCGCGCTGCTGGTTGGCGGCATAGCCCGTGAGGAAGCTCCGATAACGCTGGACCGCCGCCGCATCCGGCAGCTCCACCCAGTAAGCAAGCCACACGCACTCCGACTGCAGCCACCCACTCCATCCGCTCGCCACCGGCCCGCCCGAGCAGTTGTTGTTGCCGCTGGTTTCAATCTGCAGGTCGATCGCGCGCGTAAACGGCATGTAGAAATCCGGCTCGCCGGCAAAACCACTGCCGTTGGCGGCATCGAAGAAGCGCGGACGCGGATTCCAGTGGTCAATCACGCCGGCAACGCGATAGTCGTTGCCATCGAGGTTCAGCACCTTGCCCACGCTGTCGGTACCACCAAAAAGACGCTGGTTGAGCTTGCGCGAAATAACCACGCCGTTGCCGTGGCGTGCGTCGTCGGATGACGGCCACGCGCTGCCGTAGAGAAACGGCACGTTGAACATGCCGAAAAAATCGGCGTAGGTCGCGTAGCCGTTGGCCACCATGGCGTTTGCCCTGGGGTCGGATGGAATCAGCGAGAGCGACACCGGGTAGGTCGCCGCCTGCCTTGTGGCGACGTTCGCTGACATCAGCGCCTTCACATCGGTGTAGGTCAGCGCATCGGGCAGACTGCCGTCACTGCGTCCCTGATTCGGGCCCCAGTTGTCGATTTGCGGAGTGAACAACTGACTCGACTTCCCTGGAATGGGATTGCCCGACACCGCCTGAAACACCGCATACGTGGCCATCGACGCGGCCACGCCGAAGCCGATGGCGATGATCATCAGCCCGGTGAGCACCGGATTGCGGCAAAGGCTGCGCAGTCCCAGTTGTAGGTAATAGGCAAACATGCGTCGATCCATGGTTGGTGACACGCAGGCGCCACGCCACTTTCCGGCGCGGGTGACCAGGCATCGCGCGCCGGGTCAGCTGTGGCCGTGGCTGGTCTCGGCAGCGTGCGCGTGGAAGCGCGGTTCCTCGGACAGGTCAACCACCTGGCCATCGATGATGTGCACGTTGCGTTGGGCGCGGGCAGCAAGGTCCGGGTCATGCGTGACCATCACGATGGTGGCGCCGTCGCGATGAATCTCTTCGAGCAGCTCCAACACGCCGCGCGCCATCTGGGTGTCCAGGTTGCCGGTCGGTTCGTCCGCCAGCAGCAGGCGCGGGCTACCGGCGAGTGCCCGCGCAATGGCCACGCGCTGCTGCTGACCGCCCGACAACTCGGCCGGATAGTGCTTCGCACGTGAGGCCAGGCCCACCCGCTCCAGCGATTCCATGATGCGCTGCTTGCGTTCGGCCGATTTCATCCCGCGGTAGCGCAGCGGCACCTCGATGTTGTCGAACACATTGAGATCGGGAATCAGGTTGAACGCCTGGAAGATGAAGCCGATCTTCTCGTTGCGGATTTTCGACCGCGCGTTGTCGTTGAGATTGCTCACCTCGACACCGTCCAGGTGATACTCGCCACCCGAAAAAGTCTCCAGCAAGCCGGCGATGGTCAGGAAGGTGGTCTTGCCCGAGCCCGACGGTCCGGTGACAGCGACGAACTCGCCTTCCTTCACGTCAATGTTGAAGTCGCGCAGCGCGTAGGTCTCCACCACTTCGGTGCGGTAGACCTTGGACAGGTGGGTCATCTTGAGCATGGTTGCGTCCTTTGGTGGTGGTGTCGTGCCTCCTCCCCCGGCCACGCAGGGGAGGGATTGAAGTTGTGTCAGTTGCTGATCGCGACCGTCGCCGCGCCCTTGAAACTGTCGGTGCCGGAAATCACGATCTTGTCGCCTTCTTTCAGGCCTTCGAGGATTTCCACCTTGTCGATGCTGGAGGCGCCGACCCGGATCGGCGTCTTCCTGGCGATGCCGTCGCGCACCACGTAGGCGTAGCTGCCGCCGGATTCGTCCACAAAGGAGCCGCGCTGCACGGTCAGCACGTTGGCCCGCTTGTCCAGCAGCACGCGCACCGACAGGCGTTGGTTCTGCCGAAGCTGCTTGGGCGTTTCGCCGTCAAAGCGAAGGCGCGCGGCGACCTGGCCGTTGACCACTTCGGGCGAGATCGCGCTGACCAGGCCCTTCCACGTCTTGCCGTTGCCGCTGATCTCACCGCCCATGCCGATGCCCAGGTCACGCGCGAAACTCTCCGGCACCTGCATTTCCACCTGCAGCGCGGAGAGGTCGATCACGCTGAGCAACTGCGCATCCTTGGCCACGGTGGCGCGCTCGGCGATGAACAGCTGGCCAACCTGGCCGTCGACCGGCGACTTCACCTGCAGGTCGTCGACCTGGCGTTGCAAGTCCTTGACCAGCAGCAATTGCCGCTCGTGGGCGAGTTTCTTCGACTGGATGTCAAAGTTGAGACTGGCGTTGTCCATGCCCAGATCATCGTGCGCATGCTGCAACGCGATCTTCGCTTTCTGCAGCGCATCCTTGGCGCGATCCACGTCCATGCCCGGCACCGCGCCCTTGGCAAAAGCCTTCTGGTTGCGGTCGAGATCGCGCTCGGCCGCCTGCTCGTCGATCTTCGCGTTGTCGTAGGCCTTCTGCAGCTCACCGCGCTGCTTGCGTGCGTCGATCTGTGCGCGCTGGTATTGCACCTCCATCGCGTCGGCGTTGCTCTGCTCCTGCGCCAGCTTGTTGGTCAGCTCCGGGCTCACGATGGTGGCCAGCACCTGGCCGACTTTCACGGTGTCACCCGCGTGCACCTTGAGTGTCACCGCGCCACCGGAGGTCGCGTACAAAGTGGGACTGACCGCCGCCACCACCTTGCCCTCGGCGGCAATGTCGCGCACGAATGGACCGCGCTCGACCGTGGCAAACGAAAGCCGCGAACTGCTCACGGACTGCGAGGCCGAGAACAACCGCGCGACGCCCGGAGCCAGCCAGATGACCAAGACCAGCGCGAGCGCGCCGACACCCAACAGCACCAACTGTCGCTTGCGGTTGGGTTTGACTTCGACCATGCGGTCCTGGGCGGAGGTGTCACGAATCATCGGATGCCGTTCCTGAAGCGCGAATTGCGCGACTGCAGTCACGATAGGTGCAAGCCACGTGCCACCCAGCCCGCACACCACAACTGATTGATTACGCACACGTTATGCGCGTGGCCGTCCTGCGGACAGTGTCCGCGGACACTGCCCGGACACCGGCGCGAACGCGCCACCGGACTGCGGCGACACGGCCACAGACACGAAAGGCCCCGGTTTGCACCGGGGCCTTCTTGCACAACAGCCAACGCGGTAATGGTCTAGAAAAAGTCCTGCTTGAAGCGGATGCCGAAGGTGCGCGGCACGTTGAAGCCGGTATAGACCTGACCATTGGGGTACTGCGGCACCTGATTGTGGGCTCCGCACACCTGCACGCCGCACTCGGTGAACTTGTACAGTGCTGCCCGCTTGTCGAACACGTTGTCGATATAAACGTTCATCGACCAGCTGCCATGCTGAACTCCGGCAGAGATGTCAGCGGTGGTGTAGGCGGGAAGATTGCCGAGAAGACTGCGCTCGACCAAGCGCAGGTCGGTCGTGCGCGACCCGACATGCACCAACGCGCCCTGCACGAAGGCATCGCTTTCGCCAACGCTGAAGGTATAACGCGCAACCAGGTTGCCCTTGAAGCGGGGTGTGATCGGCATCTGCGTGCCCTTGGGAGACTGCGGGCCGGTCACCGGGTCACCCGTCTGCGGGTTGATCGTGCCAGCCGGGCAATCGGTCACCGGGGTGCCGTTGTTGTCGGTGAAGCCGCAGTAGTTCGCGGTCAGCTTGGCGTCGTACAGGGCGATGCCAGCGCTGAGGTTCAAGTCGTAGGTGGCCTGCCAGTTCAGCTGCGACTCAAACCCGTTGATGCGGGCCGAGTTGGCGTTCTTGATGATGGTCAGGCCATTGGGACCAAGAATGTTGAACTGGAAATCGTTCCAGGTTTCCCGGAACACCGCGCCGTTGAACGACAACCGGTTGCCAAACCAACTGGTTTTCCAGCCGAATTCGACGTTCGTCAGGAAATCCGCCTGATACGGCGGCAGTTGCCCGGCACGATTCACGCCGCCCGGGCGGAAGCCCTCGGAGCGGGTGCCATAAATCATTTTCGTGGGCGAGATATTCCAGGTCATGTTGACCTTGCTGAGCGAGCCCGATTGTTTCACCTGCTTGTCAAACACCGTGCAGGGCGCACCCAGGAATGGCTCGGGCGAAATGCAACCGGCCTCGCCATAGCTCGAACCGGGGAAGAAACCTTCGCTGAAGCCGTAGTAACCCGCCAGGCTGTTGTTGGTACGGAAGTAGCGCTCACCGACCGTTGCCGTCAGTACGTCGGGAATGAAGTCCCACGACAGCTCGCCGAAAACCGCTTCGTCCTGATCGTGACGCATCTGCCTGGTCAGCCAGATCGTGTCCGGCCAGCCGGTGACAGCCAGCGTGTCAGCCAGATCCTTGATCTGGTAGTTCTGCATGATGTCGTGTTTCTGCTTCTGCCAGAATGCACCGGCGACCAGCCGCAGGCGATCCTCCTTTGGCGAAATGATACGCAGCTCGTGACTGGTCTTGGTGTAGTGGTCGCGGTCGTTGATGTACTCGGATGGATTGATCAGGTTGCCGGCGTTGTCGTTGATGTACGAACCGTAGGAATACAGCGTGTCGTACCAGAACGAATAATCGTTGTAGTCGGCCGACACCTCCTGATCGCGCTTCAGGTGCGCATAGGCATAGGTCAGGTCGAAGTTTCCGATCTTGCCTTGCACCGTCAGCGCTCCCTGCCACCAGCGGTCATTGACGCGCTCGGGATAGAAATGGGTGACCGCCAGATCGCCCACGGCCGGGTCGCTGGCGAAGGTCCCATGGGAGATCGTCTGCTGCCCCATCAAGGTCGGGCTGAGCGACCAATTTTCGTCGAGGTCCACTTTCAACGCGGCGCGGGCACCGTTGGTATCCGCGTCGTTGTAGTGCTTCCTGGCGTGCCCGATGCACTCCAGCGTCGCGCTCGGCACGCAGCCGCTGGCATTGCTGACGGTGATACCGGAAACCGGGAACGTGCGCGAGCCGGGCTTGTTGTCGATGTAGCCGGCATCATGCTCGCGCCAGCCGACGAGGCGCACCGCCGCACTGCTGTTGATCGGCACATTGAGCATGCCTTCCGCAGTGAAGCCGACACCGCCATGCGACACCTTGTTCGTGCCGAGCGAATAGCTCGCCCCAAAACCGCTGGCGTCAGGCTTGTTGGTGATGATGCGCAAGGCGCCTGCCTGGGCGCTGGCGCCATATAGCGTGCCCTGCGGTCCGGCCAGCACCTCGATGCGGGCAATGTCGTACATGTGGATATCGAGCGGGCCCTGGATGGTCGTAATGGGCTGGTCATCGAGATACACGCCCACACTCGGCTGCGAGCCGGAATGATTGGTGTTGCCGCCACTGGCCACACCGCGCATGTAGATGGTGGCGAAGCCAGGGCCGGTGGCAATGCCGCCGCCGCCTTGCTGGAAGGTGACGCTGGGCAGGTACTTCACGTAATCATTGAAGGCCTGGACGTTGAGCGCCTCGATCTGATCCGACTCCAGCACATTGATGCTGATCGGTACCTTCTGCAGATTCTCGGTGCGCTTCTGCGCGGTCACCGTCACCTCGGTCAGCGTGGTGGTCTTCGGCTTGGTCGTCGACGTTTCGGTCGCCGCCTGCGCCGGTGCCGTGTCCTGTGCAAAGGCCGGTGCGGCCATGGCAAGACAGATGGCCGCCGCAAGCGGCAACCGGTTCAACCTGACCCGTCGCGTCCCCGTGACCGGCCTGGATCTTTTCGTGTGCATAGCCTCTCCCCTGACGTGTACAAGACAATCCAACTGGACTCCGCAATTACTCCATCAACGGCACGTCGGGATAGCTCTCCAGCACCGGCCCCAATGCCGCCGCCAGGCCTCCCAACCATGCTGCGTAGTGACGCCAGTGATCCACCCCCTCCCGGTAGATCGGCTGGCGCACCTGCTCCGAACTGGCCGTGCGCACCGGACGCGGATTCTGGAAGAACCGCAGGCACGACTCTTCAAACGGCAGGCCACAATAATCGAGCAGGCGACGCACCTCGCCCTCGGTGTCATCGATCATCCGCTCATACACGACCCGGTGGATGCGCCCCGGCAAGACGTCGTCGAAGTGCGCCATCAACGCGACATAGTCACGGTAGTAGCGCCCCAGGTCCGGCAGGTCGTAGCTGAAATTTTGTCCGCGCGCGAAATGCTGCTTGAAGGCCGAGAAACAGCAGGCCATCGGGTGCCGGCGCGCATCGATGATCTTCGCGTTCGGCAGCATCAGGTGGATCAGGCCGATGTGCAGAAAGTTGTTCGGCATCTTGTCGATGAACAGCGGCGCCGAGGTCTTGCGATGGATCCGCGTGTTCTCGAGGTAGCGCTCGCCAAGCTCGCGCAGGGCCTTGGCATCGAGCGCCGCCAGTGCCTGGTGATACGGCATTTCGCCTTCGCTGTCGGCACTGGCTTGCATCCGCAGCAACCGGGTGATCGAGGTGACCTCGGGCAGCTCCATCGTGCCTTCGACCTGGCTGTGGCTGGACAGGATCTGTTCGATCAGGGTGGAACCGGCGCGCGGCAGCCCAACGACGAAGATCGGATCATGCGCGGGGTTGCCGGCGCCAGACCGCGCGGCGAAAAAATCGCTCGTGTAGTGCTGCCGGATGTAGCGCACCCGCGCGCTGGTGTCGTCGGCGCTGTAGCCCACCTGGGTGCGACGGATTGCATTGCCCTGCGCGTAGTGCTCGAACGATGGTTCGTATTCGCCGGCGTCCTCCAACGCCTTGCCGACGGCAAAGTCCAGATGCAGCCGATCGTCGTCGCCCAGGTCCGCTCGCGCCAACTGTCGGCGCATCGCAGCCAGCTCGTCGGCGCTGAAGCGGAATGTCTTCAGGTTGGCCAGGCTCCACCAGACTTCGCCGAATGACGGCTCCAGCTCGAGACTGCGGCGATAGGCAGCGATGGCGCGTTCGGTGTGCCCGGCGGTCTTGAGTGCATGACCGTAGCTCACCCACACTTTCGCATGCTGCGGGTAGTGTTCGACCAGGTCGGCATACAGATCGATGGCGGGTTCGTAGTCGCCAATCCGGCACAGCACCACCGCCTTGAGATTGCGGCAGCCCGGATGACCCGGATCGGCCGCCAGCAGTTGATCGATCTGGACCAGCGCCTGCTCCGGCTGATTGCTGCGATGGAGCAGCAGCGCGTAGTTCTGGCGCGCCTCCTGAAAGCTGGGCGCCAGTTCCAGGCAACGCTCCAGCAAATGCAGCGCATCTTCGTTGCGACCCAGCCGGGCCGCCACTTCGGCAAACATGCGGATGGCCGCCACGTCGGTGGGCGCCTGTTTCAGGTGCTCGCGCAGCAGGGCCTCGGCCGCGGGAATGCGGTTCTCGACCAGCGCGACGGCGGCGTCAAGCAGGCGCGGATCGTGGGTGGAGTGACGCACGTGACTGGAGTACGCCGCGTCGGCAGCCGCCTGTTCGCCCGCCGCCATCAGATGGTCGCCCAGCGCACGCCAGGCCTGCGGCAGATCCGGCTTCAGCGCCACCGCGCGGCGCAAGGCCTCGATCGCTTCCTGTCCGCGCCCGCATTGACCCAGCGCCAGACCCAGGTCGAAGTAGGCCGCAGCCCAGTTCGGTTGCGTCCGGGTCAGCGCAAGCAGGATGTCGAGTGCGCCCTGCACATCACCCTGCAGCGCGCGCGCGCTGGCCAGCAAGCGCAGCGCGGCCGGGTGGCCCTCGGCCACCCGCAGGATTTCGTCGAGCTGCTCGGCCGCCAATGCCGGATCGCGCTGCAGCAAGCGGTCGGCGTGGGCCAGCGCCTGTTCCAGCGTGCCGGTGGCGGAATCGTCCGTCACTGCCAACCTCGCCGTGAACATGCGCCCGGCCCGCGCAGGTCGAGTCTCGGGCGGCGCAGGCGGGTCAAGGCAGGTTGCATGGACGGCAGCAGCTCCTCACGGATACCGACGCAATCTACAACCGATTCCGGCCGGTAGATAGTAGGCAATGGTATATACGCCCGCATTCCGCCGAACCGCCATGGCGCACTCGTTACCCGCGCTGCACCGACCACGCGAGGCCGAATCCGACTTACACTGCGGCCGATGCAAGGGGACGTGCGACACGGGGCGGCTGCGGAGTGCGGCGGCCGATCGCACAACGACATCCGGACACTGGAGTTGCTCATGCCTACTGTCACCATGACCGAGGAATTGAACCGCGCTCGCGCATTGCCGGCACGTTATTACGCAGGCGACGCGATGCTGGCGATGGAACGGCGTGCGGTATTCGCGCGCAGTTGGCAACTGGTCGCCCATGGGGAGCAACTGGCCGAGCCGGGCGATCACGTCGTCGGGGAGGTCGCCGGCGTGCCGATCCTGCTGGTGCGAGGATCGGATGGCGAATTGCGTGCGTTCCCCAACGTCTGCCGCCACCGCGCCGGGCCACTGGCACTGTGCAACGGCAAGGGTGCGCGCGCCTTGCACTGCAAATACCACGGCTGGACCTACACCCTCGAAGGGCAGCTCCGCAGCGCGCCGGAAATGCAGGACGCATACGATTTCCGGGTCGAGGACATCCGCCTGCCGCCGCTACGCGTGGAGCAATGGCAAGGCCTGGTGTTCGTGGCGCTGGAGCAGGACGTGCCGCCGTTCGCCGAAGTCTATGGCGGCATCGCCGAGCGGATCGCCCCGATCGACCTGTCGACCCTGCGCTATCTGCGCAGCGACAACTACGACATCGACTGCAACTGGAAGGTCTACGTCGACAATTTCCTGGAAGGCTATCACCTGCCACACGTGCACCCGGGCCTGTCGAAGCTGCTGGATTACCGCGCCTACGACACCGAGTTGTTTCCCTGGCATTCGCTGCAATCCTCGCCACTTCGCAACAACAGCGAGCTCTACGGCGACGGTGACGCCTTCTACTATTTCATCTACCCCAACGTGATGCTCAACATCCTGCCGGGGCGGCTGCAGACCAACCGCATCCTGCCGCTGGGGCCGAACCGCTGCCGCATCGTCTTCGACTACTACTACGCACAGGACGAGGGCGCCCAGGCACGCATCAGCGCCGACCAGAGCTTCAGCGACGAAGTGCAGACCGAGGACATTGCCATCTGCGAAGCCGTGCAGAAGGGACTGGCGTCCGGCTTCTACAGCCCCGGTCGGCTGTGCCCGAAACGCGAAGGCGGGGTGTGGCACTTCCAGAATCTCCTGCGCGCCGCGTATGCGGGCCCCGCGGGCGAGTCCGCTTGAGCCTGCACCGGTCCGACCGACCAAGCACACTGACCCGCCCCGCCGCGGCAGCCGACCTGCGCCAAGGCAACAAGATCGGCTTCTGGACGTGCACCGCGCTGGTGGTCGGCAATGTCATCGGCATGGGCATCTTCGTGCTGCCGGCGTCGCTGGCGCCGTTCGGCTTCAATGCGCTGATCGGCTGGACCGTTGTGCTGGCCGGCTGCCTGGTGCTGGCCCGGGTGTTCGCCCATCTCGCCAGGGCGATGCCCGGTGCCGAAGGTCCATACGGTTACATCCGCGACACGCTGGGCGAGCTGCCGGCGTACATGGCCATGTGGGCGTACTGGGTGTCGTTGTGGCTGACCCACGCCGCGCTGGCGACCGGGGTGGTGGGGTACATCGTGGTGGTGTTTCCCGCGACGGCAGCCATCCCGCCGGCACTGTTTGCCCTGCTCCTGCTGTGGTCGATGGTGATCGTCAACCTGTTCGGCGTGCGCACCGGCGGCACCGTGCAGATCGTCACCACCGCGTTGAAACTGCTGCCGATGCTGGCCATTGCGCTGCTGGGTGGCTGGGTCTTGCTGGATTCGCCGACCAGCTACACCGCGCACCCGCCCACCACACCGCTATCGCTGGCCGACGTGATGGCGGCCTCGACCATCGCCCTGTTCGCCATGCTCGGGATCGAATCGGCCAGCGTTCCGGCGGCTCGAGTCGACAATCCAGGGCGCACGATTCCACGCGCCACGATGACTGGCACCGTGCTGAGCGCGGTCATCTACATCATCGTCTCGGCAGTGCCGCTGCTGCTGATCCGGCAACAGGAACTGGCCCAGGCCAGCGCGCCGTTCGCGTTGCTGGTGGAGCGCTTCGCCGCCGCCGGCTCCGGGCGCTGGTTGGCGCTGTTCGTGGTGATCAGTGGACTAGGTGCGCTCAACGGCTGGACCTTGCTGGGCGGCGAGCTGACCCGCACGATGGCCGGCAACGGCGTGCTGCCGGCGGTGCTCGCCCGCAACAACCGCTATGGCGCGCCGGCCGTGGCGCTGCTGCTCAGCGGCACGCTTGCCTCGGCGATGATCTGGATGAGCTACAGCAAATCGCTGGTGGCGGCATTCACCTTCCTCACCCGGGTGGTGACCGCGGTCAACCTGCCACTGTATCTGTGCTGCGCGCTGGCGCTGATCGTGCTGTGGCGGCGGCGAACACCAAGCTGTGTCACGCGCCGCGTATTGCTGGTGGCCGTCGCCGGCGTGGCGTTCGTGAGCTTTGCCTTCATCGGCACCGGCCGCGAGCCGCTGTTGTATGCGCTGGGGCTGGCGGTGGCGGGCCTGCCGTTGTATGCGGTGATGCAACTGCGCCGCCCGGCCGCGGCGTCGATCAAGGTCAATTCAGAATGAGAGATTCGCGCTACGACATCCTGTTCACGCCGTTGCAGATCGGCCCGGTGATCGCGAAGAACCGCTTCTTCCAGGTGCCGCATTGCAACGGCATGGGTCACGCGATGCCGCTGGCCCATGCCGCGATGCGCGAGACCAAGGCCGAGGGTGGCTGGGCGGTGGTTTCCACCGAAGAATGCGAGATCCACCCCAGCGGCGACCTCACGCCGTACGTCGAAGCGCGGTTGTGGGACGACCGCGACATTCCCGCGCTGGCGCTGATGTGCGACAAGGTCCATGCACATGGTGCGCTGGCCGCGCTGGAGTTGACGCACAACGGCCCGACCGCCTCCAACCTGTATTCGCGTGAGGTTTTGCTGGCGCCTTCGCACCAGCCGTCCAAATACGGCTACCCGTCACAGGCGCGGGCGATGACCCTGCACGATATCCGCGAGTATCGGCGTTGGCATCGCGAGGCGGCAATCCGTGGCAAGCGCGCGGGGATGGACATCATCTACGTCTACGCGGCGCACGATCTCTCGTTGGCGATGCACTTCCTGCAGCGTCGGCGCAACCAGCGCAGCGACGCCTACGGTGGTTCGCTGGAGAACCGCGTGCGACTGCTGCGCGAAGTCCTGCAGGACACGAAAGATGCGGTTGGCGACAGCTGCGCGGTCGCGCTGCGCTTCGCCACCGAGGAACTGCTCGGCCCCGGTGGCGTGGAGCTGGCTGAGGCAAAGGAGATCGTCGGCATGCTGGCCGAGCTGCCCGATCTGTGGGATGTGAACCTGGCCGCCTGGTACAACGACTCGGTGCCCTCGCGCTTCGCCCGCGAAGGCGCGCAGGAGCCATTCATCGACTTCGTCAAGCAAATCACCAGCAAGCCGGTGGTTGGCGTCGGTCGCTTCACGTCACCTGACACCATGGTGTCGCAGCTCAAGCGCGGCGTGCTGGACATGATTGGCTGCGCGCGCCCGTCGATCGCCGACCCGTTCCTGCCGCGCAAGATCGAGGAAGGCCGCGTCGACGACATCCGCGAATGCATCGGCTGCAACATCTGTGTCTCCGGCGACATGACCATTTCGCCGATCCGCTGCACGCAAAACCCGACCATGGGCGAGGAATGGCGCAAGGGCTGGCACCCGGAACGGATCGCACCAAAGCACTCGGCCAGCCGCGTACTGGTGATCGGCGCCGGCCCGGCCGGGCTCGAGGCTGCGCGCGCGCTGGGCCAGCGCGGCTACGAGGTCAGCCTGGCCGAGGCTCGCAAGGAACTGGGCGGTCGCGTCACCCGCGAAGCGCGCCTGCCCGGTCTGGCCGAGTGGGCGCGCGTGCGCGACTGGCGCGTCGGCCAGATCAACAAGCTGGCCAACGTGGCGGTTTACCTCGATTCGACCATGACCGCGCAGGACGTGCTCGATTTCGGCGCCGAACATGTGGTGCTGGCCACTGGCTGCCACTGGCGCCGCGACGGCTACGGGCGCAACAACGGCTTCGCCATTCCCGGTTTCGGGGACCAGGCGCGCGTTTTCACGCTCGACGACCTGATGGATGGCCGCCTGCCCGAAGGGCGCGTGGTGGTGTTCGATGACGACGGCTTCTACTACGGCGGCCTCGCCGCCGAAACACTGCGTCTGCGCGGCTGCGAAGTGACCCACCTGACGCCGGACGACAGCATCGCGCCGTGGAGCCAGCACACGCTCGACTACCGGCATATCCGCAAACGGATGGCCCAGCTCGGCATCGAGCCGCTGGTGTCGCACGACATCATCGGCTTTGACGGCACCACGCTAAGCGTGGAAAACGTCTGGGACCATCAACGCCGCGAGCTGGGTTGCGACGCGGTGGTCACGGTGACTGCACGACTGCCCGACGATGCTCTGTATCAGGAGCTGTTGCGGCGCGAGCCGGAGTGGTCCGCTGCCGGCCTGCAATCGCTGCGCTGCATTGGTGATGCCGAGGCGCCCGGCCTGATCGCGCACGCGGTCTACGCCGGCCACCGTTACGCCCGCGAGCTGGAAGAACCGGCCAGCGGTGGCGTCGCGTTCAAGCGGCACTTCCATACGGCGAGCGCCAGCGATCTGCGGCGCGACTCGCCGGAATAAGTGCCCGCCCACCGACCGTGGCGGACGCCGCGGTCGGCGCGACTCAACGGCCCGTTACGCGGCCTCGACCACCCGCCGGATGCGCTGCTGGACCGACGCATCCAGCCGCGGCAGCAGCTCCAGTGCATCCAGGTTCTGCTCGAGCTGTTCGCGCCGGCTGGCGCCAAGCATCACGGTGGAAACGTGCGGGTTGAGCAGGCACCAGGCGATTGCCAGCTGGGCCATGCTGGTGTTCAACTCGGCCGCGATGGGTTGCAGCGCCCGCACCTTGCCCAATCGCTCGTCATCCTTGCCCAGCACGTTTTCGCGCAACCATTCGTAACCGGGCTGCGCCAGACGTGAGTCTGCCGGCACGCCGTCGTTGTACTTGCCGCTCAACAAGCCGGAACCCAGTGGCGACCAGATCGTCGTGCCCATGCCGTAGGCCTCGTACAGTGGCGCGTACTCCACTTCCACCCGCTCGCGGCGCAGCAGGTTGTACTGCGGCTGCTCCATCACCGGCGCGTACAGATGGTTTTCGCGGGCTACCCGGTGTGCCTCATGAATCGCTTCGGCCGGCCATTCACTGGTGCCCCAATACAACACCTTGCCCTGGCGCACCAAGGTATCCATCGCCGCGACGGTTTCCACGATCGGCGTGTCCGGGTCGGGGCGATGGCAGAAGTACAGATCCAGGTAGTCGACTCGCAGGCGCTGCATCGCCTGCTGGCAGGCCTCCATCACATGCTTGCGTGACAGCCCGCGCTGGGTCGGCAACGGGTTGTCCACGGCGCCGAAGAACACCTTGCTGGACACGCAATAACTGTCGCGGGGGAAGCGCAGGTCGGCCAGCACATCACCCATGACCTGCTCGGCCACGCCGTTGTTGTAGGTTTCGGCATTGTCGAAAAAATTGACGCCCCGATCATGCGCCAGCGCCAGCATGTCGCGCGCCTGCGCGCGACCCACCTGCCGGCCAAAGGTGACCCACGCGCCGAACGACAGCGCAGAGAGTTGCAGGCCGGAGGTACCAAGGCGGCGGTATTGCATGACGATGCTCCTGAGGGCGGGGGACGGGTAATGTGGATGCACCACGGATTGTGCCACCGCGCCTGCACCACCAACCATTCTTGCGCACGACCCGCTCACGCCGCGTCAGAGTAAGCTGATCGACTCACGGCGCGCCTCGCTCGACGCGAAACCATCGCTGCGCTTCCCCCTTTGCCAAGGACACTCACCATGTCGACGATAACCGGCTGGGTCGCAACGGCCCCGAACAAGCCCCTCGAACTGAAAACCATCGACGCCGGCCCGCTGGGCGACGAAGAAGTCGAAGTCACCGTCGACTACTGCGGCATCTGCCACTCGGACCTGTCGGTGATCGGCAACGAGTGGGGGAATGCCGGTTACCCCTTCATTCCGGGGCACGAAGTGATCGGCACGGTCAGCGCACTGGGCGCACAGGCCAAGGGACTGACGGTCGGCCAGCGCGTGGGCATCGGCTGGACCAGTGGCAGTTGCATGCACTGCCAACCCTGCCTGTCGGGCGACCAGCATTTGTGCGCCAAGTCGGTGGCCACCATCGTGCGCCACAACGGCGGCTTCGCCGACAAGCTGCGCGCGCATTGGGCCTGGACCATTCCGCTGCCGGAAAGCATCGACCTGGCCAGCGCGGGCCCGCTGCTGTGCGGCGGCATGACCGTATTCAAGCCGTTTCTCGCCTACAACATCCTGCCGACCGCACGCGTCGGCGTGGTCGGCATCGGCGGACTGGGCCACATGGCGATCAAGTTTGCCGCCGCCTGGGGTTGCGAGGTCACCGCGTTCACCTCCAGCCCCGACAAGGCCGCGCAGGCGCGGGAATTCGGCGCGCATCATGTGGTGTCCAGCCGCGACGCGAACGAACTCAAGGCAGCCGCGGGCACGCTCGACTTGCTGATCGTCACCGTCAATGTGCCGATGGACTGGCCGGCCCTGCTGGGCACAATGAGGAAGAAGGGCCGCATGCACGTGGTCGGCGTGGTGACCGAGCCGATTCCGGTGCCTGCATTCACCTTGATCGCTGGCCAGCGCGAAGTGTCGGGCTCGCCCACGGGCTCACCGGTCGACATCGCCCGCATGCTGGCGTTCGCGGCTCGCCACGACATCCGTCCGCAGGTGGAGCACTTCCCGATGAGCGCCGTCAACGACGCACTCGCCCACCTTGATGCGGGCAAGGCGCGCTACCGCGTCGTGCTGGACGCGCGCAGCTGAGCTGGCTAAAGGGACTGTAACGACGCGGGCCGTACGTGCGCTGCCCCACGTGCAGTTCCCACACGACACCGGTGCGTCACGCAGCGTGCGCGGCGCGACCAGGTTAGCCGAGCAGGCGCGCAACCAGCAGCAGTCCAATCGCCGCAAACACGCCGGCAAGCACGTCGTCGATCATCACGCCCAGGCCGCCTTTGACTCGGCGATCCAGCCAGCTGATCGGCCACGGCTTCCACACGTCGAACAGGCGGAACAGCGCAAAACCACCGGCCACCATCCACCAGGGTGATGGCAGCAGCAGCAACGGCAACAGCGCGACCCACTGCCCGATGAACTCGTCCCACACCAGACTGCGGTGATCGGCCACACCCAGCGCGCGACTGGCCACATTGCACGCCCACACACCCACGGCGAATCCGGCCAGCAGGGTGAACACGTACAGCGGCAGTGGCAGTTGCCGCAGCAGCAGCCACGGCAACAGGGCCGCCAGCGAACCAAACGTGCCCTGCGCCACCGGCGCCAGGCCCGAGCCGAAGCCGCAGGCAAGCCACCCCGCTGGCGTCGCCAGCAAGGCGCGGCGCTGGGTTGCGCTCAGCGTGGTCCGGATGCTCATGCAAAATGCTCCCAGCCGGCCCGTCCCGGCGTCAGATACTCACCGGTGCTGCCACGCACGCGCACGCCGCTGCCCTCCACGATGCGACCGATCCTGGTGACGCCGCAACCGAGCCGGCCCACGTCGGCCTGCACCTGGGCCAGGCGGTTTGCCGGAACGGTGAAACACAACTCATAGTCGTCGCCACCATTGAGGGCGAACTGCAACGCGCTGGCATCGTCATACAGCCCCAGCAGGGCCGACGAGCGCGGCAGCAAGGCCGCATCAAGTTCCGCGCCCACGCCGCTGGCAGCACAGATGTGACCCAGATCGGCGAGCAGTCCATCGGAAATGTCGACGCAGGCGCTGGCCTGGCCGCGCAAGGCCGTACCGGCAGCCAACCGCGGCGTCGGGCGATTGAGGCGCCCCGCCAGGTACCCGCGCTGGGCGGCGCGGTCGTCGTCAGCGGCCAGCGAATGCTGCAAACCATGCAGGCCCGCCGCGGCATCGCCGAGCGTGCCGGTAACCAGTACCGCATCGCCCACGTGCGCGCCGGCGCGGGTCAGCGCCTTGCCCAGCGGCACAAAGCCATGCACCACCACGCTGATGACCAACGGTCCGCGGGTGGTGTCGCCACCGACCAGGGCCAGTCGTTGCGGCTTCGCCAACTGGGCAAAGCCCTCGACAAAACCCTCGACGAAGGCGGCATCACCGGTGGGCAGGGTCAACGACAGCAAGGCCCAGGCCGGGCTGGCGCCCATCGCCGCCAGATCGGACAGGTTCACCGCCAACGCCTTCCAGCCGATGTCGGTGGCGGCCGTGCCACGCGGAAAATGCACGCCCTCGACCAGGGTGTCGAGCGCCACGACCAGTTCCTGTCCGGCCGGCACGGCCAGCACCGCGGCATCGTCGCCAATGCCCAGATGCACATCGTCGCGCGACTGCACGGTGTGCTTGCGAATCAGCTCAATAAGGTCGAATTCCATGGATATCGCTCGGGTTCGGCGCGGGGGATATCAGCGGGTGAAGAGCAGCACGGTGCTGCCCATGTACTGCGCTTCCTGACGCAAGGTGAAGCCGGCCTTGATCGCGACCCGGATCGATGCGGCATTGCCGGGATCGATGATGCACGCGGCCGTGTGCTGGCCAAAATGCGCCCGCCCCCACGCCATCACGGCGGCCAACGCCTCACTGGCGTAGCCCTTGCCGTGACAGTCCGAGGCCAGCACCCAGCCCAGCTCCGGCATGCCGTCGAGCGAGGGGGTGATATCGCGCTTGAAGTCGGCGTAACCGAGGTCGCCGATGCAGCGGCCGCTGGATTTCTCCTCGATCGCCCAATAACCGTAGCCCAGCAGGCACCACAGGCCCGGATAGCGCAACAACCGCATCCACGCCTCCTGCGGTGTCGACGGCTTGCCACCGATGTACCGCACGACGGCGGGATCGGACCAGATTGCGGCCAACGCGGCATAGTCGGAGGCGCGGTGGCCGCGCAGGCGCAGGCGTGGTGTCTCCAGCACCGGGGCCGGGGCCCAATCGCTGGCCGCGGGCGCCGTGCCGGGTGCAGACATCAGCCGCGCTTCTCGACGGCGCGCAACTCGCCGGCCAGCTTGTCCAGCACGCCATTGACGTAGCTGTGACCGTGATCGGCGCCGAAACGCTTGGTCACCTCGATCGCTTCGTTGATGACCACGCGGTACGGCACGTCCGGGCGGAACTTCAACTCGTACGCCGCCATGCGCAATGCCGCACGCTCGATCGGATCGATCTGCGCCACGTCGCGGTCGATATGCGGTCGCAAGACGTCGTCCAGGGCGTCGGCGTTTTTCTCGACGCCGCGCAGCAGGTCCTCGAAGTATTCGAGATCGGCCACCTCCATGTCCTGCTCGTGGCGGAACTGTTCGATCACCGCGTCCATGTGGCTGCCGCTCATCTGCCACGCATACAGTGCCTGCAACGCGCGCCGACGGGCGCGTGAACGCGCCTGCAGATCGATCCCCTGCGGATTGAGGTTCATCCGAGCTTGCCGTACAGGTTGACCATTTCCAGTGCGGCGACGGCGGCATCGGCGCCCTTGTTGCCTGCCTTGGTGCCGGCGCGCTCGATTGCCTGCTCGATGCTGTCGGTGGTCAGCACGCCGAAAGCGACCGGCACCCCGGCGCTCAGCGCGGCCTGGGCCAGACCCTTGGCGCATTCGCCGGCGACGTAGTCGAAGTGGGGGGTGGCGCCGCGGATCACGGCGCCCAGCGCGATCACCGCGGCATATTTGCCGGAGTGGGCCAGCTTGTGTGCCGCCAGCGCAATCTCCCACGCACCGGGCACGCGGACCAGATCGATCGCGTCATCCTTTACACCATGGCGCACCAGCGCGTCGCGCGCCCCGGCCACCAGCGGCTCGACAACGAAACCATTGAAGCGTCCGGCGACGATGGCAAAGCGACCCTTCGGAGTGGCGAAATCGCCTTCGATGATTTTCATTGCGGATTTCCTTGGTTGGACGCGTGGCCCATGCAGACGGGCCATTTTACGGGTTTGACCGGTGTCCTGCTCATTCCGGTGCTTGCGTGCCTGAGCCGCACGGGAAACCTGCCGCGCGGGCCCGCGGCGCGTCAGCGCGACGCCGCCAGATGCGGGTACCCGCTGACATGCAGCCGTGCGGTGCCTGCGGACACCTGCAAGCGCGCCGGCACGCCGAACGGCAGGGTGAATTTGTCCGGCTCATGGCCCATCGGCAAGCCCTCGACCACGGGCACGCCACTGGCCGCGCGGATCTGCCCGAAACTGTCGGACAAGCCATAGCCGTTGTCGTAATCGGCCGGCCGACACTGGCTGAAATGACCCAGCAACAGCGCGCGCTGACGCCCCAGCACACCGGCCAGATGCAGCTGATACAGCATGCGTTCGATCCGGAACGGCGGCTCGCCCACGTCCTCGACGTGCAGAATGCCGCCGTCGATCCGCGGGAAGTATGGCGTACCGATCAGGCTGCACAGCACCGCCAGATTGCCACCCCACAGCGGTCCTTCGACATCCAGTTCGGCAGCCGTCGAGGTCGGCCATTCGACGCCGATGGAAGGCGCGCGCACCGTGTCCCAGAAGTGCCGCCAGGTGAAATCACTGAGCACCGGCGCGCCGAAATCGGCCCCCAGCATCGGCCCATTGAAGGTGCAAAGGCCGGCCTTTGCCTGCAGGGCCAGCTGCACCGCGGTGAAGTCGCTGAAACCCACCAGCAGCTTATGGCGACCCGCCAACCGCTCGCGCAGGGCGTCGTAGGCCAGATGCTCCAGCAGTCGCGTGGCGCCGTATCCACCGCGGATCGCCAGCGCGATATCCGGCAGCTCGTCCACGGTCGCCAGCGCATTGAGGTCGGCGGCGCGCTGCGCATCGCTGCCGGCATAGCGCTGTTCGCTGCGATCGAGCACGTCCACGCCAAGCACGTCGCAACCCGCAGCCTGCAGCCGCTGCACGCCACGGGTCATCGCCGCACGGTCGTGCGGGTAACCGGAGGGAGCGATCAGGCGGATGGTTGTTGGCATGGGCTTGTTCGGTCAAGGAAAGCTGGATTATGCGACAACCACGTGGCGCAGCCATGACCAGGCGATGGCCAGTCGCGTAGGGCGGGCAATGCCCGCCGGCTCTTCATCGCACCGCGGACAAGCGTGGCGGGCAGTGCCCGCCCTGCATCGCGCGGACCTGCCGTGGTGGTGGCGAGGCGCTGGCACAACGAGGATCGATCCGATCTCACCGGTCACTTCGAACCCGTAGGGCGGGCATTGCCCGCCGGCTCTTCATCGCACCGTGGACAAGCATGGCGGGCAGTGCCCGCCCTACGGCGCGCGGGTCACACGTACTCGACTACCTCCAGCCCGAAGCCGGCCAGGCCCACCAGCTTGCGCGGCGTGCCCAGCACGCGCAGTTGGCGCACGCCGAGATCGCCCAGGATTTGTGCGCCGAGGCCCAGCTGGCGCCACTCCTGCTGCTGCGCATCTTTCGGCGCGTGCGTGCCGGGCTGACCTTGCAGATGCGCCAGCAGCGCATCGGTGGTGTCTTCGCCGGACAGCACCAGCAGCACGCCGCGGTCCTCGTCCGCAATCCGGCGCAGGGCCGCCGTCACGGTGATACCGAGGTCATCGCGCTTGAGGTGCAACACGTCGGACAAGGTGTTGCGGACATGCACGCGGGACAGCACCGGCTCGCCATCATCGACGGTGCCCCGGACCAGGGCGAAATGCAGGCCGCGGCGGATCACGTCGCGGTAGGCGACCAGCTGGAACGATCCGAACTCGGTCTCCACCGCTTCCTCGTGCACGCGCTGCACGGTCTTCTCCGTTTCCAGCCGGTAGCGGATCAGATCGGCAATGCTGCCGATCTTCAGCCCGTGCCGCTTGGCGAAGATCTCCAGCTCCAGACGGCGCGCCATCGAGCCGTCCTCGTGCAGGATCTCGATCAGCACCGCCGACGGCTCCAGCCCGGCCAGTGCGGCCAGATCGCAGCCAGCCTCGGTATGCCCGGCGCGGGTCAGCACGCCCCCGGGCTGCGCGGTGAGCGGAAAAATATGGCCGGGTTGGGCCAGATCCTGCGGTTTGGCATCGGATTTCACCGCGACCTGGATGGTGCGCGCGCGATCGTGTGCCGAGATGCCGGTGGTGACACCTTCGGCCGCCTCGATCGAAACGGTGAAATTGGTGTGGTAGGCCGACGTGTTGTCGCTGACCATCGGGCGCAGCCCGAGCTGGCGCGTGCGCTGTTCGGTCAAGGTCAGGCACAGCAGGCCGCGCGCCTCGCGCACCATGAAGTTGACGTCTTCCGGCCGCACCATCTGCGCAGCCATGATCAGATCGCCTTCGTTCTCGCGATCTTCGTCATCGAGGATCACCACCATGCGGCCGGCGCGGATGTCTTCGAGAATTTCAGGAATGGTGTTGAATGGCATGAGTGTTCCTTGGGAAGAAAGTGCTCCCTCCCCTGCGACCGAAGGAAGTCCCTAGGGGCTGGCAGGGGCGGGTTGGGGTGGGATCCGCTCTTGATTTCAACGTCAAGAGCTTTACCCCCTCCCAGCCTCCCCTTCTTTGCAGGAGGAGGAGTAAAAAGGGGTCAGGCGAAGCCGTGTTGCCTCAGAAAATTCTCGTCCAGCCGCGGCGTCTCGCCGCTGGCCAGCAGCCGCTCGACATAACGCGCGATCACGTCCACCTCGATGTTCACCGCATCGCCCACGCGACGCGCATGGAACGCGGTGTGCGTGACCGTGTGCGGGATCAGGTTGACGCCGAAGCGGTGGCCGTTCACCTCATTGACGGTGAGGCTGGTGCCATCGATGCAGACCGAGCCTTTCGCGGCGATATAGCGCGACAGCCCGGGTGGCACCTCGAACGTCCAGCGCTGCGAGCGGCCATCGGGCGCGACCGACACCACCTTGCCCAAGCCGTCGACATGACCGGAAACCAGGTGCCCGCCCAAGCGGTCGGCCAGGCGCAAGGCTTTCTCCAGGTTCACCGGATCACCGGCCTTCAATTGACCCAACGAGGTCAGCGACAGCGTTTCGTTGGAAACGTCGGCGCTGAAGCCGTGTGCCTCCAGCGTGACCGCCGTGAGGCAGACGCCGGAGACGGCGATCGAGTCGCCCACCTGCACGTCGGACAGATCAAGTTCACCGGTATCGACGGCGAGCCGTACGTCACCGCCGCGCGGTTCGAGCCGCGCGATGCGGCCCACGGACTGGATAATGCCGGTGAACATCAGTGCACCTCCGGAGGGAGGGCGATGAGCTGGATGACTGAGTTGGCTTTCATGAAACGTTTCCCGCGCGGAGTCATGCGAAAAACGCCCCAAGGCATGAGGCCAGGCACGCGCCGTCAAGCGCTGCCCTGCCGTCTTCTCTTTATCCGGACTGTGAGGAAGCAGTCGCCCGCTTCCAACCGTCGGCTCCGGCATCAGACCGGATCTGCTGACCCCACGGTGGTCGCCGTGGGCGCTCGCGGGCTCGTTGTCGGGTCTGCACCGTTCAACCTACCGCCGGTGGGGAATTTCGCCCCGCCCTGAAGACGCTGTGTGTGCTGCCGGCGCAAGCCGACCGTCGAATTCTAGCACCGCCACGATGCGGGGTCGCGCCGATCAGGCCGGGCGCAGCCGCAGGCGCCAGTCCGCGCCCACCGGGCGCTGGTCGAGCACCTTGAGCTGCCAGCGCTGGGCCATGTCGGCAATCGTGGGCAGTTGCAGCAGCGGCCGGGCGTTGTCCCCCAGCAACAGCGGCGCCACGTAAAGCAGCAACTCGTCAACCAAACCGGCCGCAAACAGCGCGCCGCAAAGGGTCGGACCGGCCTCGACCTGCACTTCGTTGCAACCACGCTCGGCCAGCAAGGCAAGCACGCCGGCCAGGTCGAGCTTGCCGTCGGCGCCGGCCACAACCGCCCGCTCGACCCGGGCAAATCGCTCATCCGCACACACGGCCGCGGCTTCGTGCAACACCAGGGTGGGCGCGGAGCCATCCAACAGATGACTGCCGGCCGGCGTGCGCAACTGGCGATCGAGCACAACGCGCAACGGCACGAAGTCCCGCGCACCGTCCGCCGACGCGGCGGCATGGCTTTCGCCCAGGCGCACGGTGAGCCGGGGATCGTCGGCCAATACGGTGCCCGTGCCGGTCAGGATCGCCGAGCTGCGTGCGCGCCAGCGCTGCACGTCGGCACGGGCCGCCTCGCCGGTAATCCATTTCGACTCGCCGCTGGACAAGGCGGTGCGACCATCAAGGCTCATCGCCAGCTTCAACCGCACAAACGGCCGGCCACGTTCAATCCGGCTGAAAAAGCCTGCATTGAGTTCGCGTGCCGCGTCGCGCAGCAGGCCCGTTTCCACCGTGACGCCCGCCGCCCGCAACCCGTCGATGCCGCGACCATTGACCTGCGCAAACGTGTCTTCGCTGGCGATCACCACGCGCCGGACACCCGCGGCAATCAGCGCATCGGCGCATGGCGGCGTGCGACCCTGGTGCGCGCACGGCTCCAGGGTCACGTAGGCGGTGGCACCGTGCGCGTGCGCCCCCGCTTCGCGCAGCGCAAACACCTCGGCATGCGGCTCGCCAGCGCGCCGGTGATATCCCGTCCCGACGATTCGATCATCGCGAACCAATACGCAGCCGACGCGCGGATTGGGCTGGGTCGTGAACAGGCCGTGCTCCGCCAGTCGCAGGGCCTGGGCCATGTAACCGTGGTCGCTCGCGCTGAATCCGTTCATGGCAAGGACGCCCCGATGGTGCCGGGAAAGGCGGCCCAGCAATCCAGCACGCCATCCAGTTCCTCCTCGGGCAGGCGTTCGATCACGGCCAGGTGCGCACGCGCACTCAGCTCCGGATCGCCTGCGCCGCTGTCCAGCTTTCCGAAAAACTGATCGCGCGCGTCACGCGAAGGCCAGCGCGCGATGGCCACCCACAGACCCTGCGCACTGCGGAACAGGCTTGAGCCCCCTGAACCACCGGCAAGCCCGTCCAGGGTGATCCGCCGCCAGTTGGCAACGAAGTCCTGCTCGCGCTCCGGATGCAGGCGCCAGCGGTAGATGGCTACGAACATGCACGATCCTCCGCCACCGTGGGTGTCAGTCAGCGTTTCTTGCCAGGCTTGGCGTCGCGTTCGCCGAGCAGCGAAAGCTGCAAACTTTCCAGCCCCGGCAGGTCACGCTCCAGTTTCTCGATCTCTTCGCGGAACGCCTGCACGTCCTCGAACTTGCGGTACACCGAAGCGAACCGCACGTAAGCCACCTGGTCGAGATTCTTCAGCTCGCGCATCACCAGCTCACCGACCTGCCGCGACGGCACCTCACGCTCACCCGTACGACGCAAATCATTGGTGATGGCCCGCACGGCGGCGTCGACATCGTTGCTGGAGACCGGACGCTTCTGCAGCGCGCGCTCGAAACTCACCCGCAGCTTGCGTTCGTCGAACACCTCGCGCCGCTCGCCACTCTTGACGATCGTCGGCAACTTCAGTTCGGCATTCTCGTAGGTATTGAACCGCTCGCCGCACTGCGGGCATTCGCGCCGCCGCCGTACCGTCGAACCATCGTCGGTGAGCCGCGAGTCGATCACCCGGGTGTCTTCGTACTGGCAGAAGGGGCAATGCATGGGTCAGCGATGGGCGAGAAGCGGTGAGCTTGGAGTGGCTGTGTGTTCAATCATTTTCCACTCCTCCACTCTCGTTGCTCGGCCTGGTGCCCGCCTCAACCGTAAACCGGGAACTTCCTGCACTGCGCCGTCACCGCGTCGCGCACCCGTGCGATCACCGCTGCGTCGGTCGGTGCGTCCAGCACGTCGCAAACCCAGTTCGCCAGCTCCACCACATCCACTTCCAGGTAACCGCGGGTGGTCACAGCGGGGGTACCGATGCGCAGGCCCGAGGTGACGAACGGCTTGCGTGGGTCGTTCGGCACCGCGTTCTTGTTGACGGTGATGTGCGCCTCGCCCAGCGCCGCTTCCGCGTCCTTGCCGGTGACGGCGCGGCCGATCAGGTCGACCAGCATCAGGTGATTCTCGGTACCGCCGGAAACGATCTTGTAACCGCGCGCGATGAAGGTCTTCGCCATCGCCTTGGCATTCTTCACCACCTGCGCCTGGTAGGTCTTGAACTCGGGATCAAGCGCTTCCTTGAAGGCCACCGCCTTGGCCGCGATCACATGCATCAGCGGGCCACCCTGAATGCCCGGGAACACGATCGACTGCAGCTTCTTCTCGATCGCTTCACCCGCTCCCTTGCACACGATGAAGCCGCCGCGCGGTCCGCGCAGGGTCTTGTGCGTGGTCGAGGTGACCACGTGCGCGTGCGGCAACGGGCTCGGATAAACACCCGCGGCGATCAGGCCCGCGACGTGCGCCATGTCGACGAACAGATAGGCGCCGACCTTGTCCGCGATGGCGCGGAAGCGGGCCCAGTCCATTACCTGCGAATAGGCGGAGAAGCCGGCCACGATCATCCTCGGCTTGTGCTCCACGGCCAGGCGCTCGACTTCGTCATAGTCGATCAGGCCATCGGCATCGACACCGTACTGCACTACTTCCAGCAGCTTGCCGGAGATATTCACGCTGGCGCCGTGGGTGAGATGGCCGCCATGGGCCAGGCTCATGCCGAGGATCTTGTCGCCGGGCGACAGCAGCGCGAAGTACACCGCCTGATTCGCCTGCGAACCGGAATGCGGCTGCACGTTGGCGTAGTCGCAATCGTACAGTTGCTTCAGTCGGTCGATTGCCAGCCGTTCGGCCACGTCCACATACTCGCAGCCACCGTAGTAGCGCTTGCCGGGGTAACCCTCGGCGTACTTGTTGGTCAGTTTGGAACCTTGCGCCTCCATCACCCGCGGGCTGGCGTAGTTCTCCGAGGCGATCAGTTCGACGTGGTCTTCCTGACGCTGACCCTCATCGGCAATGGCCTGGGCCAGTTCGTCGTCATAGCCGGCAATCGTGCTGTTCTTCGGAAACATTCTGGTCTCGATAATGGGGAGCAGGTGTAGCCGGAAAGTGTAGCGCCGCCCCGTCTGTGGGGCCAGCGCACCAGGGGGGCCCACCGATGCCAGCGGCAGCCAGCCACAACAGGCTATAATGAGCGGTTTGACGAATCCCCTTTCCGCACCACCTCGCAGTCGGCGCGGCGCACGCTTTCGGAGGTTGCATGAGTTCGCAGTACATCTACACCATGAACGGGGTCAGCAAGATCGTCCCGCCGAAGCGGCAGATCATCAAGGATATCTCGCTGAGCTTCTTCCCCGGCGCCAAGATCGGCTTGCTCGGCCTCAATGGTGCGGGAAAGTCCACCGTGCTGCGGATCATGGCCGGCGTGGACACCGACTTCCAGGGCGAGGCACGCGCGCAGCCGGGCACCAAGATCGGCTACCTGGCGCAGGAGCCGGACCTGAACCCGGAAAAGACCGTGCGCGAAGTGGTCGAGGAAGGCGTCTCGGAAATCCTCGACGCGCAGAAGCGACTGGAAGAGGTCTACGCCGCCTACGCCGAGGAAGGCGCGGATTTCGACAAGCTGGCCAAGGAACAGGAAAAGCTCGAGAACCTGCTGGCCGCGAACGACGCCCATGCGCTGGATCGCCAACTGGAAGTGGCTGCCGACGCGCTGCGGTTGCCGCCGTGGGATGCGGTCATCGGGCCGTTGTCCGGTGGCGAGAAGCGCCGCGTGGCGCTGTGCCGCCTGCTGCTGTCCAAGCCGGACATGCTGCTGCTGGACGAACCGACCAACCATCTGGACGCCGAGTCGGTCGATTGGCTGGAGAAGTTCCTGCACGACTACCCCGGCACCGTGGTGGCGGTCACCCATGACCGCTACTTCCTCGACAACGCGGCCGAGTGGATCCTCGAGCTCGATCGCGGCCGCGGCATTCCGTGGAAGGGCAACTACACCGAATGGCTGGAGCAGAAGGACGCCCGCCTGAAGCAGGAAGCCAACACCGAGAAGTCGCGCCAGAAGGCGATCGCCAAGGAGCTGGAGTGGGTACGTTCGGCCGCCAAGGGGCGTCAGTCCAAGGGCAAGGCCCGTCTGGCCCGCTTCGAGGAACTGAACTCGGTGGAGTACCAGCGTCGCAACGAAACCAACGAGATCTTCATCCCGCCCGGCGAGCGCCTGGGCCAGGAAGTGATCGAATTCAAGAACGTGACCAAGTCGTTCGGCGACCGCATGCTGATCGAGGACCTGTCATTCAAGGTACCGCCGGGCGCCATCATCGGCGTGATTGGCCCGAACGGCGCCGGCAAATCCACCCTGATGAAGATGATCATGGGCAAGGAAACGCCGGACTCGGGCGAAGTGAAGCTGGGCCACACCACCAAGCTGGCCTACGTCGACCAGTCGCGCGACGCGCTCGATCCGAAGAACAACGTATGGCAGGAAGTATCCGGCGGCTCGGACATCCTCACCATTGGCAACTTCGAGATCCAGTCGCGCGCCTACATCGGCCGCTTCAATTTCAAGGGCACTGACCAGCAGAAGATCGTCGGCAACCTGTCCGGTGGTGAGCGCGGTCGCTTGCACATGGCCAAGACCCTGCTGCAGGGCGGCAACGTGCTGCTGCTCGATGAGCCGTCCAACGACCTGGACGTGGAAACCCTCCGCGCGCTGGAAGACGCGCTGCTGGAATTCCCCGGCTCGGCCATCGTGATCTCGCATGACCGCTGGTTCCTCGACCGCATCGCCACCCACATCATCGCGTTCGAGGGCGACTCGCACGTCGAGTTCTTCCCCGGCAACTACAACGAGTATGAGGCCGACAAGAAGCGCCGCCTCGGCGATGAGGGTGCGCGCCCGCGGCGGGTGAAGTACAAGAAACTGGTGTAATGACCTGCTCCTTCCCTTGCGACGCAGGGAAGGAGCACGGCGGCCGTGATTGGTCCAACGGAGACTTTCGATGCACTTCATGCAGTCATTGCAGCAGGCCTGGCAAGACCACGACTCGCTGGTCTGCGTGGGCCTGGACCCGCAGCCCGCGAAGTTTCCGGCGCACCTGCGTGACACGCCCGATGCGGTGTTCGAGTTCTGCCGCGCCATCGTCGACGCCACCGCCGACCTGGTCTGCGCGTTCAAGCCGCAAATCGCGCACTTCGCCGCGCTGCGGGCTGAAGACACGCTGGAGCGGCTAATCGCGCACATCCACGCAAAACATGCCGGCGTGCCGGTAATCCTCGACGCCAAGCGCGGCGACATCGGCAGCACGGCGCAGCACTACGCCAGCGAGGCGTTCGAACGCTATCGCGCCGACGCGGTGACGCTGAATCCCTACTTGGGCCGCGACTCGATCCAGCCGTTTCTCGAGCGCGCCGACAAAGGCGTGATCCTGCTCTGCCGCACATCCAACCCAGGCGGCGCCGACTTCCAGGCGCTGGACTGCGGCGGCATGCCGCTCTATCTGCGCGTGGCTGAAACCATTGCCCGCGACTGGAATGCCAACCACAACTGTGCCCTGGTCACCGGCGCCACCTGGCCGGAGGAACTGGGCCAGGTGCGCGCGGTGGTGGGCGACATGCCGCTGCTGGTGCCGGGCATCGGTGCCCAGGGTGGCGATGTGGCGGCGGTGCTGCGGCACGGCTGCACGCCAGACGGCAGCGGCCTGATCATCAGCTCATCGCGGGCGATCCTGTATGCGGGCAGCGGCGAAGATTTCGCCGATGCCGCACGCCGCGCCACCACGGCGTTGCGAGACTCGGTCAACCGCTATCGCCGCACTGCCACGAATTGATTCCGCCGCCCTGACTCAGCCGGCGGCGGTCTTGGCCGCCTGCAGTGTGCGAGCTTTCAGATCCAGATCGTCGGCCGCATCCAGCAAGGCGCGCGCAAAGCTGCGCACTTCGGCGGGACGCAAGGCATACCAGTTGCCGCTCTTGCTGGATTCCTTGACGCTTCGCCCTGCGCGCGACACGCAATGCGGCCGGAAAATCACCATGCCGGTCAGCGATTCCGAGCTGATCTCTGCGGACACGATCTGCATATGCGTTTCGTCTTCTTTCTTCACTGTACGTCTCCCGCGCGAAGGCTCGCTCCCGGTAGCTTACGCCACCCAAGGTTCACGCGCCGTTGCGACACCGCCGATCCTCGACGGCACACAACCATCCGCGCGCCTGACAGACTTGCCCCGCACGGACTGCCGCCCGCAGGCTCAGTCGTCCGTGATGTCCTGCCCCGGAAACAGCACATCGGTAAATCCGAACTTCCCGAAGTCGGTTATCCGCGACGGATACAGACGGCCAATCAGATGATCGCACTCATGCTGCACCACCCGGGCGTGGAAGCCCTCGGCCGTGCGCTCGATCGGCGCACCCTGCGGATCGACACCCTCATAACGAATCAAACTGTAGCGACTCACTGCGCCGCGCAAACCTGGCACTGACAGGCAACCTTCCCAGCCCTCTTCCATGTCCTGCGACTGCGGCGTGATCACCGGGTTGAGCAGGATCGTACGCGGTACCTCGGGCGCATCGGGATACCGTTCGCTGCTGTCGAAGCCGAAGATCACCAACTGCAGGTCGACACCAATTTGCGGCGCAGCCAAGCCCACGCCGTCAGCGGCGTACATGGTGTCGAACATGTCCGCGATCAGTGCGTCCAGCTCGGTGCTGCCGAGCATGGCGGGAGGCACCAGTGGTGCGACGCGCAACAGGCGGGGGTCACCCATCCTCAGGATTTCGCGGATCATGCCAAGCCTCGCTTCAGACAGTCGTCCTTCGTTTCTGCGGCCTGAGCCGCCGGTTCACAAGGCCGAGTGTGAAGCGCCGTTCAGCGTCCACCGAACACTTTTCTCAGCAAGCGGGTGGTGCGCGCGCCGGGATTCCGGCGAATCGACTGCTCCTGTTCGGCAATGGTGGCGAACAGGCCGTCCAGCGTTTTCGCGGTGACATAGTCGTCCAGGTCCAGCGGGCCACCGCCCTGGTCCGACAGGTCACCCAGCGCGCCCAGCGCGCCGCCCAGCTGGCCGCCCATACCGCCACCCACAAACGACTTGTACCGGCGGGTGACGCCGACGTTGGCCGTGGCCTTGCTCACGATCGGATGGATACGTGCGGTCAGCGCGTCGCCGGCTACACGGCGAAAGTAATCGGTGGCCGCGTGGTCGCCGCCGGTGAGAATACTGCGCGCATCGCCCAGGCTCATCGCGCGGATTGCGTCACCGAAAATCTGCGCCACCTGCGGCACCGCCTTTTCTGCGGCCCTGTTCATGCTCAGCTCGAATGCGTCCACCTTCGCACCCTGCCCCAACTGGCGCGCCAGCGCGCCGGCCTGCTCCAGCTGGCCGGGCAGTTTGATGCGCACCCCCGCGTTGTTCCAGAAACCGCCATGACGTCCCAGGCCGTTGATCGCGTTGGTGGTGCCTTGCGCCAGGGCCTCCTTCAGTCCGGCAACGATGTCGCTTTCCGGCAAGTTGCTGCCAAGCCGTGTCGCCGGCGGAGCCGAGGTCGGCTGCGGGAGCTTGTTCAGCCATTCCTTGACCTGACCCGCCTTGGTAGCAGCCAGGGGCAGGGCTGCGACCGCCAGGGCAATGCCCAGCAGGCCGCGCCGGATCGCGATTCGCATGGCGAATTCCTCGTCCTCGACGGGCATCCAGTGTAACGCTGGGGCATGCACTTCACGTGACGAAACGAGGAACCGTATTCGACCAATGACTAGTACGGACCGGCCTGCCGCGGGATTGACTACACCCGTCGACAGGCACAGTCTGGCGACGCCAGCCAAGAGTGCCTCGCCATGCACGCCACTTTCACGCCCAAGCCCGGTCCGGCCAGCAAGATTCTTTGGGTCGCCATCGCCATCATCGGTGCCGTTTGCCTCGGCGTGGTCGCACTGCGACGGGGCGAACCGATCAACGCAATCTGGCTGGTCGCTGCCTCCATTGCAATCTTCTCGATCGGTTACCGTTTCTACGGCAAGTTCGTCGAGCACTCCGTGTTGCAGCTCGATCCCACGCGCGCGCCGCCCTCGGTGTTGCGCAACGACGGACTGGACTATGTGCCGACCGACAAGTGGGTTGTCTTCGGCCATCACTTCGCCGCGATTGCAGGTGCTGGTCCGCTGGTGGGCCCGGTGCTGGCCGCGCAGATGGGCTACCTGCCCGGCACGTTGTGGATCCTGTTTGGTGTGGTGTTTGCCGGCGCGGTGCAGGACTTCATGATCCTGGGCCTGTCGCTGCGCCGCGACGCCCGCTCGCTTGGCCACATGCTGCGCCAGGAGCTGGGCCCGGTGCCCGGCATCGTGGCGATGATCGGCGTGCTGGTGCTGATGATGATCGTGCTGGCGGTGCTGGCGCTGGTGGTGGTCAAGGCGCTCACGCACAGCCCGTGGGGCACGTTCACCGTCGCGTGCACGATCCCGATTGCCTTCCTGATGGGCGGCTACATGCGCTGGTTCCGTCCGGGACGAATTCTCGAAGTGTCGCTCATCGGCCTGGTCCTTCTATTGGCCTCGATCTGGTTCGGCAAGCACGTGGCCGATTCCGCCGTGCTGGGGCCGCTGTTCGACTTCGACGCCAAGGCGCTGGCCTGGCTGCTGATCGCGTACGGCTTCTGCGCCTCGGTGCTGCCGGTGTGGCTGCTGCTGGCGCCGCGCGATTACCTGTCCACCTTCCTCAAGATCGGCACCATCGTGCTGCTGGCGCTGGCCATCCTGATTGCGGCGCCGACCCTGCAGATGCCGGCCGTGACCCGATTCATCGACGGCAGCGGGCCGGTGTTCGCCGGCAACCTGTTCCCGTTCCTGTTCATCACCATCGCCTGCGGTGCGGTGTCGGGCTGGCATTCGATCATCGCCTCCGGCACCACGCCCAAGCTGCTCGCCAACGAGGGCCAGGCGCGCATGGTGGGTTACGGCGGCATGCTGATGGAGGCATTCGTGGCGATCATGGCGCTGATCGCCGCCACCTACCTGCACCCGGGCGTGTATTTCGCGATGAACTCGCCCAGCGCAATCATCGGCAGCACCGTGCAGGAAGCGGCCACCACGATCAGCCAATGGGGCTTCGTGGTCACCCCGGCCGAGCTGCTGGAGACGGCAAAGAACATCGGCGAGAACAGCATCCTCAGCCGCGCCGGCGGTGCGCCGACGCTGGCCGTGGGCATGGCCCAACTGCTGCACAACATCATGCCCGGTGGCGGCATGATGGCGTTCTGGTACCACTACGCGATCCTGTTCGAAGCCTTGTTCATCCTCACCACGGTCGACGCCGGCACCCGCGTCGGCCGTTTCATGATCCAGGAGATCGTCGGGCTGATGTACAAGCCGCTGCAGGAAACCGAATCGTGGACCGGCAACCTGCTGGCCACCGCGATCTGTGTATTCCTGTGGGGCTACTTCCTGTACCAGGGCGCGGTCGATCCGCTGGGCGGCATCAACACCTTGTGGCCGCTGTTCGGCATCGCCAACCAGATGCTGGCCGCGATCGCGCTGATGCTGGCCACCGTGGTGGTGGTCAAGCTCAAGCGCGAGCGCTACGTGTGGGTACCGGGTATCCCGGCGCTGTGGCTGATCGTGTGCACGCTCACCGCCGGCTACGAAAAACTGGTCGGCCCGATCAGCTTCACCGCCGCCGTGCGAAAGTACGCGCAGGGTATCCAGGATGGAACACTGCTGGCGCCGGCCAAGGACGCCACCGAAATGCAGCGTATCGTCACCAACAACTATGTGGACATGGTCCTTACCGGCCTGTTCATGGCGCTGGTCGTGGCGATGGTGCTGTTCTGCCTGCGCTCCCTGATCAAAGCCTGGCGGACCAACCATCCCACCGCGCACGAAGAACCGTACGTGGCCCTGGCCAGCGTGACCCGTTGAGGAGGGCGCGGTGAAATCAACTTTCCAGTCGGTGTGCAAGTGGGCGGTACAGACCGCCCGCCTGTGCTGCGGCATCCCCGACTACGACGTCTACGTGAAACACCTGCGCGAGCACCACCCGGAGCGCAAAGTCCCGAGCTACGGCGACTTCTTCCGCGAGCGACAGGAAGCGCGCTACAAGGGAGGCGGCGGGCGCTGCTGCTGAGCGCGCATTTGTAGGAGCGCACCCTGTGCGCGATGCTCTGACGTCGATCGAAGCCAGGGGCATCGCGCACGACCGAAGGAAGTCCCTTGTGGACACGGTGCGCTCCTGCCGCGATACCGTGCCCGCGTGCCGCCATGCCACTGCGCACTGGTTTTTCAGCAACCAGCGGCGACAATGGCGGGGTTGCCCGCACCGCCATCACCGATGCCCGATACCGAAAACATCCTCGCCGCTGCAGCTGCCGTGCCGCCGCAGCACCACCCCGGCCTGCGCGTCATCGCCATCTACGAGATCATCAAGACCACCTGCCTGCTGCTGGTGGCGATGGCGGCGTTCCACCTCGATCGCCAGCAGAGCTTCGAGCAGCTGGTGCACTGGCTGGAACACCTCTCGCTGAGCGACAGCAACGGCCTGCGCTGGAAGCTGGTCGGCCTGCTGCAGGATTTCGGGCCCAGCCGCTTCGTGGCGGTCGGCGCGGTCGCACTCGGCTATGCCGTGCTGTTCGGCATCGAGGGCGTCGGCCTGTGGCTGGGCAAGTACTGGGCCGAATGGTTCACCGTGATTGCCACCGGCTCGCTGATCCCGCTGGAGCTGTACGAGACGCTGCACCGCTTCGGCTGGCTGAAGCTGGCGACGCTGGCGGGCAACGTGGCGATCATCGTCTATCTCGTACGCGTAGCACTGCAGCCGCGACCGAGAAGTTGAGCCGGCGGGTCTGCGGCTGATTCGGAAGGCGGTACCTGACCAGCCAGGATCACGGAATCCGCGAAGCGGTCGGTATCGGCGTGAAAAACTCCGCATCCTTGACCACGGCGTATTCAAGCTGTCAAATCAGCCGTGACCGCGCAATTGCAGCGCTGCTTGGGGCAATGGAATGTTTCGACTTCACCGGTACCGCACCCGCGTTCTCCTCCTACTGTTGATGATCGTCCCTGCCTGCATCTTGGCGCAGGCAAGTGGTGGAAACGCAGCCGAACAGGCTGCGGCGGCAGCCCACGCCGCGATGATCGCAGGCACGACGTCGGTACCAAGCGGCACGGTGCACTATTACTACACCGACCCGCAGGGCACCGTATTGGCAGAGACCGACGCCAACGGCAACATCACGGCGACATTTGACTATGCGCCTTACGGTACGCAAGCGATGGGTACAGTTCCGGACGGACCCGGGTATACCGGGCATGTGAACGACCGGGATACCGGGTTGGTATACATGCAAGCACGCTACTACGATCCAATCGGGCGCATGCTCAGCGTTGATCCGACTGGGCCAGTCGCAGGTAATATCTATGGCTTCAACCGATACGTCTATGCGAACAATAATCCCATAGTAAACATAGATCCCGACGGCCGGGATGCCATCCCCGTTGTATTCCCAGACTATAAAATAACTACTCCAATAGGAAAAATTGGCGGCTTGGGCCATGCCGGGATAATATTGATCGACAATAAAACAGGGCATACAAGATATTTTGAGTATGGTCGATACGATAAAGCCAACCTAGGTATCGTCAGGACCAGACAAGTACCAAACGTCACAATAGGAAAAAACGGCTCGCCAACCGCAGATTCGCTTAAAAAACTACTTAATGCAGTATCCCGCGTGGCAGGAGATGGCGGCAGAGTGGAAGGAACCTACGTAAAAAACGACAACTACAAAGAAATGCTTCAGTACGCCACCAGCAAAATGAACCAGAACAGCGACCCCTCGCGAGAGAAATACAGTCTAACGGGCAACAATTGCACAACCTTCTGCAAGACAACCCTGGAGTCCGGCGGAGAGCATACGCCATCCATGATTGACCCACGCCCTAATTCATATATAAACGAGCTACAAGATACTCTTGGATCACCTGTAAATTACGATCCATCCAAAAATAGCTTAAGTTGCGGAAGTAATGGTAATGACTGCGCACAGTTCAAATAACGAAAATCTCGCGCGCATAGCCATCACTGTTGTAGTTGGCATGCTCGCGGCCTGCTCCCCGAGGCACCCCGAACGCCCAAATCATCTACCTGCATCGGCGGTATGGGCAGGTGGATCAGACGGCGGCGCGTGGATCGCATGTAACAGGCTGACGCCCACCCTATACGACTGTGCAGTCTACGATGCTCGTGGAAAGCTATGGTCCAAAGACACGTACACGATCCAAAAAAGCGTATCCGCAGGCAACTACGAAGGTTACGATGGTGTTCGGATTCTGTTGCAGGACGGGGGCTACCTCGAACCGGCAAGCTCCCAGACCCGCAATAATCCGCATTGAAGATACTCAGCATCACACCTCGTGATGCACCGCCTCGGCAGATAGCGCCGCGCGCCGCGGCATCAGCTCGACCAGGTACATCGCCGCCAGGATCAGCCCGCCGCCAGCGAGCATGCGCCAGCTGAGCAGGTCGACGCCGAGCAGGACGGCGAAGGTGGCCGCGAATACCGGCTCGGTGGTCATCACGATTGCCGCACGGGCAGCCGGCAGATGCGACTGCGCCCAGGTTTGCATCAGCATCGCGCCCGCACCGGCAATCAGCGCCATGTAGAGCACGGCAAACCAGGCGTTGGGATCCGGCGGCAACACCGGGCCGTGTGGGGCCGTGGCGAACAGACACACGACGGCGATCGCCACCATTTGCACGGCCGACAGGCCGAACGCTTCGCCCTGCCGCGACCATTGGCCCAGCAACACGATGTGCAACGCGTACATGACGGCCGAGGCCAAGGTCAGCCACACGCCAAAATCGATTTCAATGCCGTTGAGTGTCAGCAGTGCCAGCCCCGCCGTGGACAGCGCCACGGCCAACCAGACGATGCCCGCCATCCGCTGGCGCAGCAGCAGCAAGGCCAGAATCGGGGTGAACACCACATACATGCCGGTGGTGAAGCCGCTGACACTTGGCGAGATCAGCGCCAGACCCCAGGTCTGCAACAGCTGACCGATGCCGTAAATCACCCCCAGCAGCAGGCCGCGCCCGATCTGCGCTCGACCAAGTCGCCAGGCCTGCGGCGCGAACAACGCCAGCATCGCCAGCGCCGCGATGACGAAACGCACGGCCAGAAAATCCGCGACCGGCATCCGGTTGATCACGTCCTTGATCAGCACGAAGGTCGAACCCCAGACGGCAGTCATCACGACCAGGCCCAGGGTGGCGAGCGTGGTGATGGTACGAGGTGTCGGCATGCAGACCCAGGGCAGGAAGGTGAGCGACGAAGAAGACGTCGCAAGACGGAAAGGGAAGCGCATTCTGCAGCCTGGTCGAATCCGTTGCCAGCGGCGCGGCCCGCCAGGGACGATCAAGCCGTTGCTACGAGGGTTGGCCGCTCAATCTCCGTCCACTGTGCCCTGTTGCCGGCTTCCTTTCGCTCGCGGTCGCCGCAGTAGCTGCCCGGGAAGTTTCAGCAGGAAATGCGCCCAGATGCCGAGCCAGACCACGGCCGACAGCGGCCGGTTGTACGCGGCCGGATCATGCTTGCGAAACCATCGCCACATGCCTCGATGCTTGTGGCGACTGACGAACACCGGACGGTGCCGGCTGGAGCTGCCGCGACCGTGCAGGACGCGCACGTGGCCGGCCAGCAGCACCTGGTAACCGATGTCGCGCACGCGGCGGCACAGATCCAGATCCTCGCAATGCAGGAAGTAGTCCTCGTCGAAACCGCCCATCCGCTGGAACAGCGCGCGCGGCATCAGCATCACGGCACCGGAGACGGCCTCCACCTCGATCACCTCGCGGGGAATGTCACCGTCGACATTGACCTTTTCGCCGCGACGATTGAACACGCTGTTGAGCGAGCGCCGCAACAGCGGATCCCGGCGCCGTGACGCCGGGTCGGCCCGACCGTCCGCATCACACACCACGGCGCCGATCAGACCGGCCTTCGGACGGTGCGCAAGAAGGTCGAGCAGGCGCGGCAGGTCGCCTTCGCGCAACACGCAATCGGGGTTCAGCACCAGCAGCGCCCTGCCCACGGCCTGTTTCGCGGCAAGGTTCACCGCCGGGCCGAAACCGAGGTTGCTGTAGTTGTAGATCACGCGCATGCGGGTGTCGTGCGCGTGGGCGCGTTCAACCGCCTCGGGCACGCCGTCGTGCGAGGCGTTGTCGATCAGGATCAATTCCAGCGGCAGCGTCGCGGCAAGCACGCTGCGCACGCAATCGCGCAAGGCCGGTCCGCTGTCGGCAGACACGACCACCACACTGATGGCCAGGGCAAATGGCGACTGGTGAGGGGAGAGGCTGTCCATCCAATCAGTATGCTCGAGGCAAGGTGGACAGGACATCATGTGCGGTTACATGGTGCTCGCGCAAGCCGCTAATTTCCGGCGCCATCGGAATCCTCGCTTTCGTCCTCGCCCAACACCGCCGACAGCGCCAGCGGAACGTCGTCGGCATGGCGCTGCAACCAGGGCTTCTCCCGGTACCAGCCGGCCAGCTGCCAACCAGAAAGGCGATGTTGTCGTTCGCGCTGGCGATCCCACAACAGCAGCCCGCGACCATCGTCGATGCGCGCCGCAAACCAGCGTCCGCCGGGGCTGAAGGCGCCATGCGCGTCCACGGCCGCGATCCGTCCGCCGATGTCAAACCACCAGCCGCCGGCGCGATAGTCGGCGTGGCCGCCCAGCGGGTCGACCGCACGATCCGCAGCACCTTGCCAGTCCGGCGGCAGCAATTCGATGATCTCCGCCGGCGGCCCGACTGGCGCCAATGCCAGTTCCGGCCAGTCAGATGGGGTTCCCACGGGCGGTGCACGGCGCAGCTCGCGATCGAGCCAGGCGTCCAGCCCGGCCAGCAAGGTGTAACCCGCCAGCGCGCCCAACAAGGCCGCTCCCCAGGCGAAGGCATCGCCGCCGAGCGCATGCTGCACGGCAAACAGCAGGCCCGGCAGACCCCAGCGCAGGGCATGTCTGATCAGGTTCGCATGGCCGTCGGTCAGGCGCCCCTGCAGCAGAACCACCACCGCTGTCAGCGACAACAGCAGCGGCAGGCCCAACCACCACGGCAGCAACGCCAGCGCGATCGACCAGGCGATCAATGCCAGCGCGACCCGCCGCGACGGCCAGCGGCGCGGTGCCATGGCTCAGCGCCTCACGGCGTGGGGCGCGGTCAGCCGCACCACACGCGCGCATTGCGGAACATGCGCATCCACGGCGAGTCCTCGCCCCACGTTTCCGGGCACCAGCTCAATTGCACGCTGCGGAACACGCGCTCCGGGTGCGGCATCATGATGGTCACGCGCCCCTCGGCGGCGGTAAACCCCGCCAGGCCACCGGGTGAACCGTTGGTGTTGAGCGGGAAGTCCTCGGTCGGCTTGCCCCGATTGTCGACGAAGCGCACCGCGCCATTCGACTTCGCGGGGCTGCAGGCGTGCGGGAAATTCACCCGACCCTCCCCGTGTGCCACCGCGACGGGAATCCGCGAACCGGTCATGCCCTGGAAGAAAATGCTGGGCGAATCGAGGATCTCCAGCGTCGCCAGTCGCGACTCGTACTGCTCCGACGCGTTGCGCAGGAACTGCGGCCAGTGCTGCGCGCCGGGAATGATCTCCTTCAGCTGCGACAGCATCTGGCAGCCGTTGCACACGCCCAGCGCAAATTTCGTCGGGTCGGCGAAGAACGCCGCGAATTGTGCGCGCAACAGGTCGTTGTACAGGATCGACATGGCCCAGCCACGACCGGCGCCCAGCACGTCGCCGTAGGAGAAGCCGCCGCAGGCTGCCAAGCCGCGAAAGTCGGCCAGACTGACCCGGCCGCTGGCCAGATCGGACATGTGCACGTCGACCGCATCGAAACCGGCGCGCGTGAACGCCGCCGCCATCTCCACCTGGCCATTGACGCCCTGCTCACGCAGGATCGCCACCCGCGGCCGCGCCCCGCTGGCGATCAGCGGCGCCGCCACATCCTGGGTCGGATCGAAACTCAATTTCGGCGTGATCCCCGGGTCGGCATCGTCCAACCGCCACTCGAGTTCCGCGTCGGCACTGAGCGGGTTGTCGCGCAAGCGCTGCATCGCGTGGCTGGTCTCGTTCCACGCTTTGTACAGCGTGCCCCAGTGCCACTTGAAGACCGCCTCGTCGCCCACGAACAGCTTGATGCCGAGTTTCTGCTTGGGTCGGCCGATCCGATGGCTGATGGCCGCCAGTTCGTATTTCACCAGCAACGCCTCGAACGCCTCGCGGTTTGCCTCGGCCACCTGCACCACCGCGCCCAGTTCCTCATTGAACAGTGCACGCAGGGTCGCCTCGGCCCAGCCATCGAGATGGATCTCCAGGCCGCAATGACCGGCAAACGCCATCTCCAGCAGCGTGGTGATGGCGCCGCCATCGGAGCGATCGTGATAGGCCAGAATCAGCCCGCGGGCATTCGCTTCCTGGATCAAGGCGAACAGCGACTTCAAGCGGGCGGGATCGTCCAGCGTCGGCGGAATGCCGCCGGTGCGATTGAACACCTGGGTCAGCGCCGAGCAACCCAGGCGGTCGCGTCCCGCGCCCAGGTCGAGCAACCACAGCGCGGAGTCGCCGCGATCCAGCCGCAGTTGCGGCGTCAGCGTGCGGCGCACGTCGGTGACGCGGGCGAAGCCGGTAATCACCAACGACACCGGCGAAACCGTGCGCTGCTCCTGTTCGCCGTCATGCCACACGGCCTGCATCGACAGCGAATCCTTGCCGACCGGGATGGAGATATCCAGCTCCGGGCACAATTCCATGCCGACCGTTCGGACCGCATCGAACAACGCGGCGTCCTCGCCCGGATGATTCACGGCGGCCATCCAGTTCGCCGACAGACGCACCTCGCCCAGGCTGGCCACGGGCGCCGCGGCGAGATTCGTGATGGCTTCGCCCACGGCCAGCCGCGCCGCGTCGATACTGCTGAGCAGGGCCACCGGCGCCCGCTCGGCCATCGCCATCACCTCACCGGCGTAGCCATCGAAATCGGCGATGGTCACCGCGCAGTCGGCCACCGGAACCTGCCACGGCCCGACCATCGGGTCGCGATGATTGAGCCCGCCGACCGTGCGGTCGCCGATCGTGATCAGGAAGCTCTTGCTGCCCACCGTGGGCAACCGCAACACGCGCAGCAGCGCCTCGTCCATACCGATGCCGGACAGGTCCGGCACCAGATCGACGCGCGCCTTGACCCGCGTGGCGTCGCGATGCATCCGCGGCGGCTTGCCGAACAACACGTCCATCGGCAAGTCGATCACGGTCAGATCGCGGCGCGGGTCGCGCAGCACCAGTTGACGCTCGACGGTGGCCACGCCAACGACCGCATACGGGCAGCGTTCGCGCTGGCACATCGCCTCGAACCTGGCCAGATCCGCGGGCGCAATCGCCAACACGTAGCGTTCCTGCGACTCGTTGCTCCACACCTGCATCGGCGACAACGAAGGATCGTCGCAGGGAATTTTCGACAGATCGATCTGGCCGCCCACGCCGGCGTCGTTCAGCAACTCCGGGATGGCATTGGACAGGCCACCAGCCCCCACGTCGTGCACGCTGACGATCGGATTGGCATCGCCGTGGGCGCAGCAGGCGTCGATCACTTCCTGGCAGCGCCGCTCCATCTCGGCGTTGTCGCGCTGCACGGAGGCGAAGTCCAGCTCCGCGCTGGATGCGCCACCGGCCACCGAGGACGCCGCGCCACCGCCCAGCCCGATCAGCATGGCCGGGCCACCCAGCACGATCACGCAGTTGCCAGGTTGCACCGCCCGCTTGAGCACGTGGCCCGGACGCAGGTTGGCCAGCCCGCCCGCGAGCATGATCGGCTTGTCGTAGCCGCGCCGGAGACCCGGCAGACCCGGCAGTTCGTTCTCGTAAGTGCGGAAATAGCCGCCCAGACAGGGCCGACCGAACTCGTTGTTGAATGCGGCAGCACCCAGTGGGCCATCGCGCATGATCTCGAACGCCGTGGCCATCCGCGGCGGCAGCGGCCGCTCCACTTCCCACGGCTGCGGGTGGCCGGGAATGCGCAGGTCGGAAACCGAAAAGCCGGTGAGGCCAGCCTTGGGCTTGCCGCCCCTGCCGGTCGCGCCTTCGTCGCGGATCTCGCCGCCCGCGCCGGTGGCGGCACCCGGCCACGGCGCAATCGCGGTGGGATGGTTGTGCGTCTCGACCTTGATCGCGTAATCGATGCGCTCGTCGTGGCCCCGCCATACGCGATCGGCCGGGTCGGCAAAGAAACGCCGACCGGCGCTGCCCTCGATCACCGCAGCATTGTCCGAGTAGGCGGACAAGGTGTGCGCGGGCGAGTGCTGGTGGGTGTGCTTGATCATGCCGAACAGGGTCTTGTCCTGCTCCTCGCCATCAACCGTCCAGCTGGCGTTGAACACCTTGTGCCGGCAATGCTCGGAATTCGCCTGGGCGAACATGAACAACTCGGCGTCGGTGGGGTCGCGACCCAGTTCGGCGTAGCGGTCGGCCAAGTACTCGATCTCGTCGTCGGCCAAGGCCAACCCCAGCCGTCCGTTCGCCTCTGCCAACGCCTCACGTGAATTGGTGCCCAGTGCCACATGGATCAGATCACCGGGCGTACCCGCCAGGAACAGGCCCTGCGCATCGTCCAGTCGGGTCAGTACCGACTGGGTCATCGCATCGTGCAGCTCGGCCACGACGCTGGCATGCTCCGGCGCATCATCCGCCGGCAGCCCGACCACCCGCCAGGCCACGCCGCGCTCGACCCGGCGCACGTCGAAACCGGCGCCACGCAGGATATCGGTGGCCTTGCTCGACCACGGCGAGATGGTGCCCAAGCGGGGCACCGCCCACAGGGTGGCGTCTTCGGGTGCACTGTCCTTCGCCTCCAGCACGGACAACAGGCGCTGGCGCAGCTCCCCATCCGGCACGGCCGCGGCATCGAGAAAATAGACGAACCACGAAGCCTGCACGCGGACGCCACGATGCAAGGCATCGAGGCGGGCATTGAGGCGTTCGAGGCGGAACGGCGAGAGGGCGCTCTGCCCGTCGAGTGCGATCATGCGGGGAACGGCGCTATGCGAGGGAAACGCGTAGTCTAACCCATGCTGCAATACGGCATAAGCCGGTCTCGACCCACCCAGAGCATGTCGCCAGCGCCCTGCGGGCGGGGCGGTGGCCCCGCTCAGCCGCCCTTCTTCAGCGCCTCCAGCATCTGTGCCGGGGTCACGTAGCCGCCGAGCACCTGGCCATCCGGCCCGTAGATCGCCGGGGTGCCGTTGACGCCCAGCTTCAGGCCCAGGTCGAACTGCTGCTTGACCGGGTTGGTACAGGTAGCCGCGGCCGGGGGGTGCCCGTTGGTCGCCGCCGCGAACGCCGCCTTGCGATCCTTGTCGCACCACACCGACACCATCTGGGTATAGGTTTCCGTCGGACGCCCGGCGGTGGTCTGCACACCTTCGCGCGGCCACGCCAGATACTCCACGGCAATACCAGCCTTGTTGAACTCCGCCATGTGCTCATGCAGGGCGCGACAGAAGCCGCAGTTGACGTCGGTGAACACCGTCACCGTGTACTTGGGGTTGGCCGGGGCATACACGATGCGATCAGACGCCGGCACCTTGGCCAGCTCCGCCTTGCGGAAAGCAGCCCACGCATCGTCACTGACATTGCGCTTGCGGCTGAGGTCGATCACTTCGCCGTGCATGATGAAGCGGCCATCGTCGCTGATGTAGACCATCTGACCGCTGGCGATCACCTGGTAGAAGCCCGGCATCGGCGCCGGTTCGATCGAGTCGATCTGGATGTTCGCCGCCAGGCTGCGAATCGCCTGCTGGACCATTTTTTGCGCCGCCGGCGTGACGGTGGTGCCCGGTGTCGGCGCCGTCCCGGTATCTGCGGCACAGGCGCCCAGCGACAAACCACCCAGGCAAAGCGCCAGCAAGTATTTCTTCAACATCGCGGCCAACCTCATTCGATCCGCCTGCCGAGTGCAAACGGACAGTCCATTCTCGCACAGCCGACTGAACGCCCTCACCCCCGCGGATGATGCTGGGCGTGCAGCCGCTTGAGGCCTTCTTTCGCCACCAGGGTGTAGATCTGGGTGGTGCTGAGCGAGCTGTGGCCGAGCAGCATTTGCAGTGCGCGCAGATCAGCGCCGTGATTGAGCAGGTGGGTGGCAAACGAGTGCCGCAGCACATGCGGCGAGATGTGCTTCGGATTGATCCCGACCTTGACCGCGTAGCGCTTGACCAGGGTCCAGAACATCTGACGGCTCATGCCTTGCCCGCGCTGGCTGAGGAACAGGGCCGGCGGCTGGCGTCCTTTTGCCAGCAGCGGGCGGGCGCCGGTCAGGTACGCGTCGATCCGCGCCAGCGCTTCTTCGCCTACCGGTATCAGCCGATCCTTGCCACCCTTGCCGGTGACCCGCAGCACACCCTGGCGCGGATTCAGCGCGGCCAGCGGCAGTTCCACCAGCTCAGACACGCGCAGGCCCGACGCATACATCAATTCCAGCATGGCCCGATCGCGCAGGCCCAGCGTGCCCGTGAGGTCGGGCGCGCCCAGCAGGGCGTCGATTTCCCGCTCGGCCAGTGCCTTGGGCAGGCTGCGCGGCAGCTTGGGGCGCTCGACCAGCAAGGTGGGATCGGCCACGTCGGGCTGGTCGCGCGCGAGGAACGCGTAATAACGCCGGAACGCCGACTGCCGCCGCGCCAGCGAGCGCACGGCCACCTGCTGAGCGCCGTGGTAGGCGGAAATATCCTCGCGCCGCGCCGTGTGCAGGCTGCGCCCGCGCTTGCCCAACCAGCCAGCCAGCCCTTCGAGATCGCGCCGGTATGCCTCCAGGGTACGGTCGGCCAAGCCATCTTCCGACCATATCCGCTCCACGAACGCGGCGATGCTGCGCCGGTCGGCTTCGGCGATACTGGCGCGATTGTCTTCCTTCTCCATGCGCACGATGCTGGCCATTGCGCGCGCACTACGCAAGCGACCCAGCCACGATGTCCGTCAACCTCACGACCGCCGATGCCCCTTGCCCGCTGTGGCGCCGCCTGCTGGCGCTGGTCTACGACCTGCTGATTGTGGTGGCCCTGGTGATGGTGGTCGGCCTGCTGTGCCAGCTCGCCACCGGCGGCAATCTGATTCGCACAGGCGCCACCACCGCAATCCCGCTTTGGTATCAGCTGTTGCAGGGCGCGGTGGTGGCGACGTATTTCATCGGCTCCTGGCGGCGCGGTGGACAAACCGTCGGCATGCGGCCGTGGCGCATCCGGCTGGTACGCACCGACGGCGGCTCACCGACCGTGCGACAGGCGCTGATCCGGGTGTTGGTGGCGTCCGCGCCGTTGCTGCTGCTGGCACTGGTACCGCTGGCCGGACTGCGCATCACCCTGTGGATCGTGCTGGCCGCATGGGTGGTGTGGTTCGGTGTGGGCCTGTTCGATCCGCGGCGGCGGGCACTGCACGACCTCGTCGCCGGCACCGAGATACGCCGCCTGGACTGAAAGCCGCGAATTGCGGCGTCGCACCACATCACGGCGGAACAAGGCTAAGATGCTTGTTTACGCACTACGGTGAACCCAACGTGATGCTTTATCAGATCCACGAATGGCAACGCGCCGTACTCGGCCCGCTGAGCCATTTCGCCCAGGCCGGCGCGCAGATGCTCAACGATGCCAGCAATCCGTTCGCCCGCGCGCCGGGTGTGCAGCGACTGGCGGCTGGTTACGAATTGATCCACCGATTGGGCAAGGAATACGAAAAGCCCGAGTTCGGCATCCACAGCGCCACCGCGCACGAGCACGAAATCGCGGTGATCGAACGGGTCGCGCTGGCCAAGCCGTTCTGCCAGCTCAAGCGCTTCAAGCGCTTCAGCGACGATCCATCCACGATCGAGCAAATGAAAACCGACCCGGTCGTGCTGGTGGTGGCGCCGTTGTCGGGCCATCACGCCACCTTGCTGCGCGACACCGTGCGCACACTGCTGCGTGACCACAAGGTTTACATCACGGACTGGGTCGATGCGCGCATGGTGCCGGCTGCTGACGGCACGTTCGGGTTGGACGACTACGTCGCCTACGTCGAGGAATTCATCCGCCATATCGGCGCCTCGTCGTTGCACGTGATCTCGGTGTGCCAACCCACGGTGCCGGTGCTGGCCGCGGTGTCGTTGATGGCGGCGCGCGGCGAGGACACCCCGCGCAGCCTGACCATGATGGGCGGCCCGATCGATCCGCGACGCAGTCCCACCAGCGTCGACAACCTGGCCACGCAGCAGCCGCTGTCGTGGTTCAAGGGCAACGTGGTCGAGACGGTGCCGCCCAATTACCCGGGACGCGGTCGCGAGGTTTATCCGGGCTTCCTGCAACACGCCGGGTTCATCGCGATGAACCCCAGCCGACACCTCAGTTCACACTGGGATTTCTACCAGGATCTGCTGCGCGGCGACCTGGACGATGCCGAGGCGCACCGCAAGTTCTACGACGAATACAACGCCGTGCTGGACATGCCGGCCCGCTTCTACCTCGACACGATCGAAAAGGTGTTCCAGCATTTCCTGCTGCCCCGCGGGCTGTGGGATGTCCGCGGCGAGCGGGTCGACCCGTCGGCGATCAAACGCAGCGCCCTGCTGACCATCGAAGGTGAGCTGGACGATATCTCCGGACTGGGCCAGACCGAGGCGGCGCACGATCTGTGCAGCAGCATCCCGGCCAAGCGTCGCGTGCATCAGGTGATTGAAGGCGCCGGCCACTACGGCATCTTCAGTGGTCGACGCTGGCGCGAGACGGTCTACCCGCAGGTGCGCGATTTCATCCGCAAGTTCGATCGCCCCGCGAAGTAGTCACTCCCCGGCAAGCGCGCGGCGCGTTGTCGACATCAGCCCATGGCCGCAGCGCACTCAGCGGTGGCCGAAAAATTCCGCAAACGCGGCCGCCGTGCGCTCGATGTCGCCATCGTCAATATCCAGGTGCGTCACCAGCCGCAAGGTGGGCAGATAACCGACGCTGATGCGGATACCGGCCTCACGCAGATGGACGTCCAGTTCACGCAGGCGTTCGTGAGGCACGTCGACGAAAACCATGTTGGTGTACTGCCCCAGCAGCTTGACGCCGGCGACCTCGCGCAGGCGGCCGGCAAGATACTCGGCGCGATGGTGGTCGTCGGCCAGCCGCGCCACATGGTGATCCAGCGCATGCAGGCCAGCGGCTGCCAAAATGCCGGCCTGGCGCCAGCCGCCACCGCAGACTTTGCGCCAACGGCGAGCCTTGTCGATCAGTGCCGCCGAACCCACCAGCACCGAACCCACCGGCGCACCCAGCCCCTTTGACAGGCACACCGACACCGTATCGAAATGCCGTGCAATGTCCCGCGCCGGCACGCCGCAGGCCACGGCGGCATTGAACAGGCGGGCGCCATCGAGGTGCAGACCCAGACCGCGCGAGCGCGCCAGATCGTGAGCCGCGGCCAGGTAATCCAGCGGCAGCGTGCGGCCGTGCCAGGTGTTCTCCAGCGCCAGCACGCGGGTGCGCGCGAAATGTGGGTCGCGCGGTTTGATCGCGGCCTCGATGCTTTCCAGCGGCAACGAGCCGTCGTCGGCCTGCACGATCGGCTGCGGCTGGATCGAGCCCAGCACGGCGGCGCCACCGCCTTCGAACTTGTAGGTGTGGGCGTCCATGCCGACCAGGTATTCATCACCCCGCTCGCAGTGCGACAGCAGCGCCAGCAAATTTGACTGGGTACCGCTGGGCACGAACAAGCCAGCCTCCAGCCCCAGCTCATCGGCCACGCGCTGTTGCAGCGCATTGACCGTGGGATCCTCGCCGTAAACATCGTCGCCGACTTCGGCCGCCACCATGGCGGCGCGCATCGCGTCGGTCGGTCGCGTCACCGTATCGCTGCGCAGATCAACTAGCTTCATCGTCGTCCCCTCCAGATTCCCCACTCCGGCCCCTCAGGTCCGCCGTCGGAAATACAACCACGCGGCGGCCACCAGAATCGACGCGGGCAGCAGATTGGCCAGCAGCGGCGGCAAGCCATACACCGTGCCGAAATTGACCATGGCCTGTTGCAGGAAGTACCAGCCCAGCGCGAGCAGGATGCCGATGAACATGCGCTTGCCCAGTCCACCCGAGCGCAGTGAACCGAACGCAAACGGCATCGCGCACAGCACCAGCACCAGCACGTTGAGCGGGTACAGCGCGCGGGTCCAGAACGCCACCGCGTAGCTTCCCGGCCGCTGGCCGTTGCCTTCCAGATAATTGATATTGCGACGCAGATCGCGCATCGACAGATACTGCGGCTGCACCACCGACTGCGCCAGAACCTGCGGATTCAGACTGGATTTCCACGGTAACGAGGCCGCCGCTTCCGTATGCGTGCGGCCCGAATCAAGCACGGTGATCCGCACATCATGGAGTACCCATTGCCGACCATCGTGTTCGGCGGTCCTGGCCCACGCCACGCGATGAAGCTGGCCGCCATCGTCGAACGTGAAGACCCGCACGTCGCTCAGCTGCACGGTGCCGACGCCGTCGCGCTGCCGTAACGAGGTGCCGCGGGCATTGATCACGTCGTGGCCGTCGCGGGCCCACAGACCACTGCTGCTGCCGATGCCGAGATTGCCGGGCCGCGCCCGTGTCTGCATCACCTGGGCCTGCTGGTCGCCCCATGGGGCCAGGGTCTCTCCCAGGATCACCACGCCCACGATCAACACGGCAACCACGCCCACGGCGGACCCCGCGATGCGCAGCCGTGACATGCCGGCAGCGCGCAACGCCGTGAGCTCACCGGTGGCGGCCAGCCCGCCCAGGCCAAGCAGGCCACCGATCAGGGCGGCGTTGCCGAACATCTCGTAGGCGCGGCGCGGAAACGTCACCAGCACGTAGGCGACGGCGTTGCTCAGTGTGTAGCCGTGCTTGCCGACGTTGCCCAGCTGGCGCAACAACTGGGTGACCGCATCGAATCCGGTCAGCACCAGCCACACCATCAGCAACGAACCGAGCACGCTCATCGCCACCAGCCGGTCGACCCGTTTGATGTTGAACACCGTCACGCCGGCGTTCCCGTCCCGGACACGGACGGACGGCCCGCCGCCCGCTTGCGCGGCGAATACTGCTTCCACAGCATCCACACCGCCAACGCAAGCACCAGCGCATGCAACGCCCACAGCGGAAGCTGATTGTCCCAGTGGCCCTTGCCGATCTGGGCCCGACCCAGAGCCAGCAAGGTGTAATAGAGATAGAACGTCACCACCGCCAGCAACAGGCGGCCGTACTTCGGCTCCCGTGGGCTCTGCCGTGCCAGCGGCAGCGCCAGCAACAGCAGCACCAGGGTCAACGGCGGCGCATTGGTACGCCAGGCCAGTTCGGCCCGATCACCCGGATTGTCCGATCGGGCCAGCGCCCAGCTGCCTTGCGAATGGGCTGGGTCGTCGCCCTCATCCGACTGCACGCTCGACAGCGAAGTGTCATTGCGCACGTATTCCATCTGCCGCCAGCTGTTGGCACCCAGTGGAATGTCGTACTGCCAGCCCTCCTTGAAGGCGATGAAGCGACCGTCGCCATCGCTCTCCTGATACAGCTCGCCGCTGGCCGCGCTGACCACCTTCACGTGGGGTACCTGGTCCTTGCCGATGCGTTGGGTTGCCACGAAGGTATGTCCAAGCTTGGTGCCGTCGCGGCTGATGCTGTCCACGAAGATGATGCCGCCGTTGCCTGGCAGCTCGGTGAAACGCCCCGCATCGAGACCCGCCGCAATGACCGAACGGTTCGCCGCCGCAACCATCGCGTCGCTGGTGCGCACGGCCCACGGACCCAACCACAACGAGACCAGCGCCGTGATTGCCACCAGGATCGTCGCCAGAACAAGCACCGGTCGCAGCAGCCCGCGTGGTCCCATACCGGACGACGACAGCACGTGCATCTCGCTCTCGCGGTGCATCCGGCCCAAGCCGAGCAGGACACCAATGAAACTGGCCAACGGCATCATGTTGGTCAGCCCATCGAGCGTGCGCAGACCCATCACCTGGAACATCACGCTGGCGGGGAAGCTGCCGTTGGCAACCTGTTGGAGCACCCGGGCGAACGCGCTGCCAGCCACTATCACCAGCAGCACCACGGCGGTGGCGGCGACAGTCTGCGCGAGTTCGCGCAGGAAATAGCGGTCGAGAATGCTCAGCATGCGATAAACTTGTCCGCTTGACCGGTCCGACGGCATTTCGTCGGCAAACCGCAATTCTAGCCGGTCCGGCCGTTGCCGGGCCCATACAGGAACACCCCGATGCCACTGCAGTTCAGCCTTGCCAGCGCTCCCGCCGCAACCGTCGACTCCGCCTGCGTGATCGCTGGCGTATACGAAAAGGGCACGTTGTCCAGCGCGGCTGAACAGCTGAATGCCGCATGCGGCGGCGCGATCCAGCAGCAGATCGACAGTGGCGATATCACCGGCAAAGTGGGCAGCTGCACCGTGCTTTATGCGCCTGCCGGTATTGCCGCACGACGCGTGTTGCTGGTCGGCCTGGGGGCGCAAAAATCATTCGACGCGGCCCGCTACCAGAAAGTGAACATCGAAGCGGCGCGTGCGCTGGGCCGCTTGCCGGCGGCAAACGCGGTCTCCTACCTGACCGAGCTGGATGTGCCCGGTCGCGATGCGGCCTGGCGCGTGCGCACGGCGGCACTGGCCAGCGACCACGCCCACTATCGCTATACCGCCACGTTCAAACCGCGCGACAAGAGCCGTGAGCCCGACCTTGGCGCACTCACATTCGCCGCCGACGCTGACGCCCGGAGTGGGCTCGATCAGGCCGTGGCGATCGCGGAAGGCATCCGCTTCGCTCGCGATCTTGCCAACCTGCCACCCAATATTTGCAACCCGGTCTACATCGCGGCCCAGGCCCAGGCCTACGCCGACAAGCACGACAATGTCAGCTGCAGCGTGCTCGACGAGGTCGAGATGGAAAAGTTGGGCTTTGGCTCGCTGCTGGCGGTCGCCCGCGGCTCAGTCAACAAGCCGCGACTCATCGCGCTGCACTACCAAGGCGGCGCTGAAGACGAAAAACCATACGCCTTCGTCGGCAAAGGGGTCACGTTCGACTCCGGTGGCATCAGCCTCAAGCCGGGCGCCGGCATGGAGGAGATGAAGTTCGACATGGGTGGCGCTGCCGGCGTACTTGGTGCGTTTGTGGCCGCGGTGCAGATGAAGCTCAAGCTCAACCTGGTCTGCGTGGTCCCCAGCGTGGAGAACATGCCCGGCGGTGACAGCTACCGCCCGAGCGACGTGCTGACCAGCCTGTCCGGTCTGACCATCGAAGTACTCAACACCGACGCCGAAGGCCGGCTGATCCTGTGCGATGCCCTGACCTACACCGCGCAAACCTGGAAGCCGCAGGCACTGATCGATGCGGCCACGCTGACCGGCTCCTGCGTGATGGCCCTGGGCAAGCACGCCACCGGGTTGATGAGCAAGCACGATGATCTTGCCGCCGAGCTGCTCGCCGCCGGCGAGGAGACGCTGGACCGTGCCTGGCGCCTGCCGCTGTGGGACGACTACCAGAGCCAGCTCGACTCCGGCTTCGCCGACGTGGCCAACATCGGCGGCAAGAGTGCCGGTGCGATCACCGCCGGCTGCTTCCTGTCCCGCTTCACCGAAGGACAGCGCTGGGCCCACCTGGACATTGCTGGTACGGCCTGGGACGATGGCCGCAAAGGCCTGGCCACCGGCCGCCCTGTAGCGCTGCTGGCGCAATGGCTGTTGAACCGGCAGTGAGCCAAAGCGAGTGACGAACGCGTCGGCGCCAGCCGGTACACTCGTTTCTCACTTCCCCGCCCGCTTCCAGCCACGATGCCTCAAGCCGACTTCTACCTGATCGACAAACCCCGTTTCCGCGAGCAGCCGCTGCTGCTCGTCTGCGAGCTGGCGAAGAAGGCTTTCGCGGCGCAGCAACCCACCCTGATCCTGGCTCGTGACCACGACCAGGCGCATGCGCTGGACGAACTGCTGTGGGAGTTCGACGACGACGCGATGATCCCGCACCAGCTGGCCGGTGATGAAGACGATGACCAGGTCGCGGTGCTGATCGTGCCGCCCGATATCGACAGCCCCGATCGGCCGCTGGTCATCAACCTGCGCGAGACCTGTGCCGGCGGCACCTTTCAGCGCGTACTGGAAGTGGTGGCGGCTGACCCGGCCGCGCGCGACGGCTCACGCACGCGCTGGCGCGAGTACCAGCAACGCGGCTTCGAGCTGGGCAAATTCGACCTGTGATTCACGCTGGCGACTGATCTGTGGTCGCCAATTTCGCCAGCGCAGCTGCCAACTGCTCGCCGCCGAGCGGCTTGCGCAGGAATCCGTCCATTCCTGCCTGCCGGGACTTCGCTTCGGCCTCGCTGCCCGACCTCGCCGTCACCGCCAGGATCGGCAAGTGCTTGCCGGCGTGCTCACTCTCGCGGATCAGACGCGCCACTTGAAAACCGTCGACGCCGGGAAGATCCAGATCCAGCAACACGGCGTCAAAGCCACCGTGCGCCAGTTCAGTCAGCGCGGCCAGCCCATTGACCACGTGCACGACCGAATGCCCCTGGCTTTCCAGCAGACCACGGATGACGGCCGCCACGATGGTGTCGTCCTCCACCAGCAACAACCGCCACGTGAGACTCGACGCGTGCACGGGTGGCGACGATGCAAGCTCGACTGGCTCATCCAGGGGCAGGCGTACCTTGAACGTGCTGCCATGCGCCACGCGCGACTCCAGCTCGATGCTGCCACCCATGATTTCCACCAGTTCGCGACAGATCGCCAGGCCCAACCCACTGCCGGCGCGACGCTGGGGACCATCCGCCTGCTCGAAGCGCTCGAACAGTCGCGCCTGGCTCGCCTCGGGGATGCCTGGACCGGTATCGCTGACGACGAAAAGTAAGCCGTCGCTGGTGCGTCGCGCACTCAGGGTGACGCGACCGTGGTCGGTGAATTTCAGCGCGTTGTTGACCAGATTCAACAAGACTTGCCTGATCCGCATGGCGTCGCCCAGCAGCAGCGGCGGGAGCATTCCCGTGTGCTCCAGCACGAAATCGACGCCCTTGGCGTGGGCCAGGGCCTGCTGAATCTGTGCCACATCCTCAAGCAACTGGTTGGGATCGAAAGCTGCCAGTTCCAGTTCAAGCTTGCCAGCCTCGATCCGGGCCAGATCCAGCGCATCGTTGAGCAACTTCAACAGCATCGTGCCCGAACGCTGCATGGCGCGGGTGTAGTCCTGCTGCACTGGGCTGAGGGACGTGTTCAGTAGCAGCTCGGCCATGCCCATCACGCCGGTCATCGGGGTGCGGATCTCGTGGCTCAACGTGGCCAGAAAATGGGTTTTCGCCGCGCTTGCGGCTTCGGCCATCTGCCGCTGCTGCTCGACCAGCTGCACGTGATGATGCTGCGCCAGACGCCGCCGCCAACTGCGCAGAGTCAAACCGAGCACCGCCAATGCCAGTACCACGTAGCCCAACCACGCCCACCAGCGCATCCACGGCGGTGCCTGCACGTGAATGCGCAACGGCGCTCTCAATGCGCTCCACCGGCCATCCGCGCCAGCCGCCCTGATTTCGAGCCTGTAATCACCGGCAGTCAGCCCCGCAAACTCACGCTCGCCACGACTGCCGACATCAACCCAGCCACTGTCAAACCCGGTCAAACGGTAGCGATAGCGATTTTCGGGCGGACTGATATACGAAGCCAGACGCGCGCCAACGTGCAGATCACGGTCAGCCCAGCCAAGCTGCACACTTTCAGCCGCCAGGTCCAGCGCGTGGTACACCCCGTCACGCCGTATGGCCAGGCTGGTCAAGCTCAACGGCGGCAGCGGATCCGCCGACTCGTAACGCTGCATCAAGCGCTGTGGCTGGAACGCCACCACGCCGCCAGTGTCGGACGCCAGGATCATCCCGTCCGGCGTCATCCGGGTCTCGCCCGCGCCGAACTCGGCGTTTGGAAGACCCTGGGCGGGGCCGAAGGATGTGAAGTGACGGGTCGAAGGGTCGAATCTCCACAAGCCCGGGTTGGCGAACAGCCAAAGGCTACCTTGTCGATCAACACGCAGCGAGGCCACATCCCCAGCAGATCGCGCCGGGCTTGCGTCGACCACATCGTGGCGCAGGGCCCGCCCCTCCTCATAGCGGTAGTGTTCGATCGAGCGCTCCGTCAGCGTCCAAAAACCGCCAGTATTGAAATCAAATGCGCGCACGGACATCAAAGAAACACCGGGCACAAATGCCAGGGAACCGGTGGTCGCATCCAGACGCATCAATCCGGCCGCACTGGCGTACCAAAGCTCGCCACCATGGTAGGTGAGCTGCGCCGGCAGCAGGCGGTCATATCCGCCGGACTCGTCCGCCATGGCCACGGGCGTGATCGCCAAGGTGTCCGGATCAATGACGAAAACGCCTTGGCCCCAAGAGGCAACGTAGACCTTGCCGTCGCCGCTGGCGGCGAGCAGTACCGGCCGTGCCAGTGGTGATTTGCTGATATCGATCGACCGCAGTTTGCCGTGCTCCAGCAACCTCAAGCCCCCGGGAACGGCGATCCACAGGCGATGACGCGCGTCTTCGGCCAAGGCCACGATTTGCGTACGCATGCCCCTCAGCACGTGCTGGACGTGGCCGGTATGCACGTCCAGTTTGTCCAGCCAACCGTCGTCACCCCCCACCCACAGTCGACCGTCGTGACCGAGCAGCAAGGCTGCCGCCGTGACATTGGAAAGGCTGGTGGGATCGTCCGGTATGTGCGTGAAACGCGTAAAACCGTCCCACCCTGGCGGCAAATAGGCGATGCTTGATTCCTCGAAGGTGATCCAGAGGCCACCTTCCCGATCAATCATCATGTGCCATATCTTGCTCCCGGGCAGGCCTCCGGGCAGCAGCGGATGTCCGTGGATGGCATGGCTCGCGCCGCCTCCGACATCAAGCACCAGCTCGTCAGCCTTTCCGATCCACAACCGTCCATGGCGGTCGCGGGCACTGCTCGAGACGCGTGATGAGGAATTCTGCAGCAAAGGCCGGGCAACGCCGTCAGCGCCAACAACCAGCAAGGCCTCACCGACGGCCACACGCACTTCACCGTTGCCGCCGTCGATTGACCAGATGTCGTGCAGGTCGCCCTTGAAAGCCGGATCAACCGGCACCTGCTCCACATGACCGTCCGGACGACGCAGGTACAGCCCGCTTTCGGCTCCTATCCAGAGGCGCCCATCGGTTTCGGCCAGCAACGCCCGGACTGTGCCAGACGATGCGTCATCCGTGCCGCCAACTTCCAGTGGCACGGGGTCGAACCCTTTTTCATCCCCGCGCATTCGATCGAGGCCGCTCTGGGTCGCAACCCAAACCACGCCATCGGGGGTCTGCGCAATGTCCCAGACTTCGTTGCTGGACAGGCTGGCTGGATTGCCGGAATCGTGCACCCAGTGTCGAAAGCGACCATTCGACGGATCGTAAACCTGCAACCCTTCGGAGATTCCGCCCGACCAAATCCGGCCTGTCCGATCGGCCAGCAAGCTGTAGATCGCATTGAAGGGCAATGAATCCGGATCGTCGATGACATGTCGAAAGACATGGAAATCGATACCGTCATAGCGAATCAGTCCGCCCGCCGAGCCAAACCACATCATTCCATTGCGGCCCTGCGCCACGGCGTAAACCTGTCCACCAGGAAGCCCGTTGGCGATGCCGAAGCGACGAAACTGCGGGGTCGGCAGCGAAGTCCCCTCTGCGGCGGATTTGGCGCTCGGCGGCACAGACACCGCCGCGCCGCCCACCGTCATGGCCGACGAGCCGATCGCAAGAGCGGCGCCAAGTGCAAGTGACACGAACATCCCTAGTCCCCCGCTTCCCTGTCCCGCATGATGCCAAACCGTTCCCGTCAGCGCGAGCGTGGCATGCAAGGCACATCCAGAAGCTGGCTAGAATGCGCCCATGTCCCGACGCCTGCGATTGCTGTTCACCACGCTGGCCCTGGCCGCACTGCTGTGGCTGCTGCTCGCCGCCGCCGAGCGCGCACTGGCGCTGGCCCAGCGTTTCCTCGACCTGCCGACCTGGTTGCAGTGGGCGCTGGGTGGCGTATTGGTTGGATTCGCTGTCGCCGCAGTAGGCGTGTTGTGGTGGTTGCTGCGGCCGCGACGCAAGCGCCGGCCACTGCCAGTGCCCGACCGTGCGAGCCTCGAGCAGCGTATCGGCCAATTGGGCGAACGCGGCGCCGACACCAGCCCGCTCGCTGCAGAGCTGGCCGAACTCGATCGCCGTCGCGCGAGTTCGCGGGTCTACGTGGCCCTGTTCGGCGAAATCTCCACCGGCAAGTCCAGCCTGATCCGGGCCATGGCACCGCACGCCCAGATTGCCAGCGACGTCCGCGGCGGCACCACGCGCACAGTCGGACACTACGACGGTGAGTTGCCCGATGGCCGCACGCTGGTCCTGGCCGACGTCCCGGGCAGCCGCGAAGCCGGCGGCGAAGCACACGAAACGCTCGCGCGCGAGGAAGCGCTGCGCGCCCATGCCGTGATCTACCTGTGCGCGGGCGACCTCAACCGTACGCAAGTCGACGAGCTGCGCTGGCTGGCCGACTTCGGCAAACCCCTGCTGCTGGTGCTGAACAAGGCCGACCAGTGGAGCGACGTCGAGCGCGAGCAGTTGCTGACGCGCTTGCGCCAGCATGCCCACGGTGTCGCCAGCGCCGTGCTGGCGATCAGCGCCGGCGGCAGCGAGCGTTACCAACGTCAGCTGGCGGACGGCAGCACCGAGTCGGTCGAGCGCCAACGAAAGCCGGCCATCGACCCGCTGCTCCGGGCGCTGAGCCGAGTCACCGCGGGTGGTGCCGAGGGTCTGGAACGGCTGCGCGAAAACGCTGTCCTGGCCGGTCTGCACCAGCGTACTGGCGCACTGGAATCGCAGTCGCGTGCGGCCGAGGCCGAACGCATCGTGCGCAAGTACGCGCGACGCGCCATCGTGGGTGCGCTCGCCGCGGTCGCGCCCGGCAGCGACCTGGTCATCCAGGGCGTGCTGGCCACTGGCCTCACCCGCGCGCTGGCGCAGTTGTATGGCATCAAGGTCAGCGAAGTGCAGGTCGAAGATTTCGTGCAGCAGGCCAAACTCACCCTGCGCACTGGCAGCTCGATCGTGCTGGCGGTGGCCGGCAATGCGCTGAAGGCGTTTCCGGGCCTCGGCACACTGGGTGGCGGCGTGCTGCATGCTTTCGCTTACGCGCTGATCTTCGACTCGATGGGGCGTGCGCTCGCCGCCTCGCTGGCCGAACGCCAGACGCTTGACCAGGACGACGCCGGTGCCCGCCTCAAGGAGCTACTCACCGACGCAGGCGGCACCCGCCTGCGCCAGCTCGCCACGCTGACCATGGATGCCATGCGGGAACGCCCCGACTGAGACGGCTCAGCCTCCCTGCACGGCGCTGCGGCCGCGGCCGGCCCCGACCCCGAACAACGCGGGGCTGGACCGTCAGTAGCTTGCTTCGCCTGCCTTACTCAGGACTTGCCTGCGAAAGCCGCGCGCAGCCAGTCATGCATCAGGCGATTGCTGCGCGTGGCGGCACGCTCGTCATAGCGACAATTCGGGGAATTTTCGCCGACCTCGGTGAAGCAATGCACCGCATGGCCGATCACCACGAACTGCCAGTCGGCGGCACTCATGCGCATCTCGTCCATGAATTTGTCCGCGTCCGGCATGGTGCCCTTGTCGTCGGCGCCGTTGATCGCCAGCACGCGTGCCTTGATGTTCTTCGCCAGCGCCGGGTTGTCGGTGTCCAGGCCACCGTGGAACGACACCACCGCAGCCACGTCGGCGCCGCTGCGGGCCAGATCGAGCACGGCCGAACCACCGAAGCAGAAGCCGATCGCGGCCAGTTTCGAAACGTCGATCGGGGCGCTTGCGGCCTGCCCCTTCAACTGGTCCAGTGCCACGTTGATGCGCTTGCGCATCAGCGCGCGATCGTTGTACAGCGGCGTCACGGCGACCCGTGCCTGCGCGGCGTTACCCGGCTGCGGGCGCACATCGGCGCCGTACATGTCGGTGAGCAGGATCACATAGTCCTTGCCCGCGATCGCTTCGGCCTTCGCCACGGCGCCGTCGTTGATCCCGTACCAGTTCGGCACCATCACCAGGCCGGGTCGCTTCGCAGTGGCGGCATCGTCGTACACCAGCACGCTGTGGAAGCGCGTCCCGTCCTGGCTCCACTCCACGGATCGATGCACCATCTTCGCCTGCGCGGCGAAGCTGGAACCGACCAGTACCAACAGCAAGCAAAGCGGGCTAATGCGCATGATCCATGCTCCGGCAGAGTGACGGTTTCCTTCCCGGTGCGCCGGGATGGGTCAAGAATTCAACGCCCCGCGGCGTGTTCGGAAACACGACGCTTGAGCGGCGCCAGGCGATCCAGCAGACGCACGCCGACGCTCCTTGCGGCGACCAGCGCGGGCGACTGCCACGCATAAATACGCGCCAGCGCGTCAAAACCCAGTGCATCCAGCGTGTCGGCACTGCGGCGCCGGCGTGCGTAGCGGCGCAACACGTGCGCGGCACCGATGTCCTTGCCGGCACGACGCGCGGCCAACAAGGTGTCGCGCAATTCAGCGACATCACGCAAGCCCAGGTTGACCCCCTGCCCGGCCAGCGGGTGCACGGCGTGGGCGGCGTCGCCCAGCAACACCATGCGGTCGGCCTGATAGCACTCGGCCAACTGCAACTTCAGTGGAAACGAGGCCCGCGACGTGGCCCCCAGGATACGGCCCAGGCGAAAATCACAGGCCACCCCGAGTTCGTCGAGAAATGCGCGATCGTCCAGCGCCAGCACGCGCCGCGCCTCGGCCTCGGGCAGCGACCACACGACCGAACTACGGCCGTCGGCCAGCGGCAGCAAGGCCAGCGGGCCGCTGGCCAGGAAACATTGCCACGCAGTGTTGGCGTGCAACCGCTCGGTGGTCACGTGGGCCACCACCGCGCGCTGTGCATAGTCACGGCCGCGCGTACCGATGCCGGCCAACTGACGCAGGGGCGACGTCGCGCCGTCGGCCGCCACCAGCAAGGCAGCGCTGAGCGTTTCGCCATCCGCCAGCTCCAGCTCGATGCGATCCTCGCCCGCCTCGAATCCTTTGACGCGCGCCGGACACAGGCGTCGCACGCCGGCCTGGGTAACGGCTTGCCACAGGGTCCACTGCACCAGGCTGTTCTCGACGATATAGCCGAGTCGGTCATGCCCGTCACGGGCAGCATCGAAGTCGATCGCTGCACCGCTGGCAGCATCCCAGACGTGCATGTGTTCGTAGGGGCCGACGCGCGCATCGCGGATGGACGTCCAGACACCCATTTCATCCAGCAGGCCCACCGATGACGGCGCCAATCCGACCACGCGCAGATCCAGCTCGGCCTCGGCATTCCACGGGGCCGGCCCACGCGCTTCGAGCAAGGCGGTGCTGAACCCGGCCCTCGCCAAAGCCAGCGTGGCAGCGGCACCCACCATGCCGCCACCAACCACGGCGACGTCCAATGTCGGCGCGCGACGTCGCAGAGACCGATCAGCCAGCGGTGTATTCATGGCAGGCGCTCCAGCACTGCCAACGGTGGCTCGCCACGAAAACCCATACTGCGGCGCGCCACCGCGCGCTGCAGCGGAGTTATCCGATCGCAGGCCAGCAGGGCCAGCGAGCGCAGTGGCGCCAGCAACGGCTGCGGCAAGCAGGCCAACTGGATCAGTCCGTGGCTCATCGCCATGGTGCCTTCACGATCGGGCGCGCGCCGCGCGGCGTAACGCGCCAGCAAGTCACGGTCACCCGGGTCACTGGCTGCGGCCACCATCTCGGCCAAGGTCAGGGCATCGCGCAAGCCGAGGTTGAAGCCCTGCGCGCCAATCGGATGCACGGTTTGCGCCGCATTGCCTACCAGTACGGCGCGTGGCCCGGTCAGCTGGGTCGCGGCGACGCGATGAATCGCATACGGGTGCCGCTTGCCTGGTCGCGTGAGCCGACCGAGCCGCCATCCAAAGCGACGTTGGGCCAGCTCGATGAAAGCCGCATCGTCGAGCGCAGCCACCGCGCCCGCTTCGTCGGAGGCCACCGTCAGCACCAGACCGCAGCGTCGCTGGGCCAACGGCAGTACGGCGACCGGGCCGTCATCGGCGAAGCGCTCCCAGGCACGATTGGCATGATCGCGCTGGGGCGTGACCGTGCACACAAACACGGTTTGCCGATAATCGTGTTGATCCGCGCCAATGCCCAGTTGGGAACGCACGAACGAATGGGTACCGTCGGCTCCCACCAGCAGCGACGCATCAATGCTGCGCACTTCGTCGCCGACACGGACTTGCGCACGCCAACCGTCGGGCAGTGGATCAATCGCCGACAATGTGGCGGGCGCGAGCCGGGTCAGCTGCGTGCACTCATCCAGCCGACGCAGCAGTGCCGTGCCGAGTTCACGCGCAGGCAGCGTCCAACCCAGGGCATCCACGCCCTGTTTGTCCGCATCCAGACGCGCTGTGCCGAATTCACCGGCGCGACTGACCCGGACCTGGCGAATCGGGGTGGCCTGATCGACGGCGTGGCGCCACACGCCAATGGCTGCCAGCCCGTTGACCGTAGCCCGGGCCAGCGCCAGATTGCGTTCGTCGTAGCTTGGTTGGGCCTCGGCGCGCGGTGCGGCGGACTCCACCAGAGTCGCGGCCACACCGGCCGCGTCCAGCGCAATCGCCAGACTGGCACCGACCAGGCCGCCGCCGACGATCAGCACACGCCGCGTGTTGGCACTCGCAGTTTGATGGGTCTCCATGCGCCAATCATACCCGCTGATGCTGTCGGCACCGGCCCGGCTTGGGCTAGACTAATGGTCTGTCCAGTCGCCCACACGGAGCACCTCATGGCCAAGACGCAGACCCAGCGTATCGGCATTTTCCTGCTGTTGGCCATGGTGATGGCGACCACTCGTCTGCATCACTTCGGCATCCTGCCCGACGCGTCCTGGGGCGTGTTCTTCCTGGCCGGCTTCTGGCTGCGCGGATCCGCCCGCTGGGCGTTTCCCCTGCTGATCGCCGTGGCGGTTCTGGTCGACTTCTTCGTGATCACCGGCGCCGGTCAGAACTTCTGGACCCACTACTGCGTGTCGCCTGCGTACTGGTTCATGCCGGTGTATTTCGGCGCACTGTGGATGGGCGGCAGCTGGCTGGCACACCGCGAGCTCGGGCTGCGTTTGTCGACGCTGGGCCTGGCCAGCATGTCCTTGCTGGTCAGCCAGGCAGCCTGCTACGTGATTTCCAACGGCAGCTTCTACTGGCTTTCCAATGCTGTGCCGAGGCCGCGCAGCTTCGGTAGTTGGTTTGTCAACCTGGGCGACTGGTATCTGCCATTCCTGGGCACCACGGCACTGTATGTAGGGATTGGCGCCGTCCTCCACGTACTGGTGAGCCTGCTGGTGCGCGCCATGCGCCACAGCAGCCAGCCCGGCCTGAACTACTAAGCGTCAGACATGGGTAATCGACTGTCCAAGATTTACACGCGCACGGGTGACGACGGCAGCACCGGGCTTGGCGACGGTTCGCGGACAGGCAAGGATTCGCTGCGGGTCACGGCGTATGGCACGGTGGACGAGCTCAACAGCACGATCGGCATGGTGCTGGCGTCGGACGGCGTGAATGACCAAGTCCGCGAAGCACTGATCCAGGTCCAGCATGACCTGTTCGATCTCGGTGGCGAACTGTGCATTCCCGGCATGGCGATGGTCGAGGACAGTGACATCACCCGGCTGGAACACATACTGGACAGCCTCAACGAACCGCTGCCGCCACTGAAGGAATTCATCCTGCCTGGCGGCGGCATGGCAGCCGCCTGCGGTCATCTGGCCCGCACCGTGTGCAGGCGCGCCGAGCGCGCGGTGATTGCGTTGTCGCGGACAGAAGACATCCGCACCCAGCCGCAGCGTTACCTCAACCGGCTGTCCGATCTGCTGTTCGTGATCTCGCGCGTGCTGGCACGCGCCAGCGGCCATGGTGAGGTGCTGTGGCAGCATGAACGCCGCGCCAAGCCCAAACCTTCGGCCTGAGCTGCCGCATGCTGCGGCTGTATACCCACCCCGCCTGCCTGCAGCATGCGCCGGGTCCGGAGCACGCCGAAAGGCCGGCACGCCTGCAAGCGGTGTTGCAGGCGCTGGACCACGATCGCTACGCCACGCTCGACCGGGTCGAGGCGCCTTGTGCGACGCATGAGCAGTTGCTGCGCGTACACGATGCCGCCCATGTCCGGAAGATCCTGACCGGCACACCGGACGGCCTGCTGGCGCTTGACCCTGACACGGTGATGAGCCCCGGCTCGGCCGAGGCCGCGTCCCGCGCGGCCGGCGCCATGGTGGCGGCGGTCGACGCCGTGCTGGGTGGCACCGCCCGGCGCGCATTCTGCGCGGTGCGCCCGCCCGGTCACCACGCCACGCGCGATCAGGCGATGGGTTTTTGCCTGTTCAACAACGTTGCCGTCGGTGCCGCCCACGCCTTGGTCGCCCACGGCCTGAAGCGGGTCGCGATTGCGGACTTCGACGTGCACCACGGCAACGGGACCCAGGCGATTTTCGAGCGCGAGCCGCGCGTACTGTATGTATCCAGCCACCAGTCGCCGTTGTATCCGGACACCGGCAGCGAAGACGAGCGTGGCGTCGGCAATATCGTCAACGGCACGTTGTCACCGGGCGCCGGCTCGCCGGAGTTCCGCCAATTGTGGGACGGCGTCCTGCTGCCCCGGCTGCAGGCGTTCAAGCCGCAACTGGTGCTGGTGTCAGCGGGATTCGACGCCCACCGCAACGACCCGCTGGCCGATATCCGGCTGGGCCCGAACGATTTTGGCTGGATCACCGAACGCCTGGTTGCGGTGGCCGAAGCCCATGCCGCCGGTCGGCTGGTCTCGACCCTGGAAGGCGGTTATGACCTGGCCGCGCTGGCATCGAGCACCGCGACCCATGTCAGCGCACTGATGGCGTGATGCGGCCCGAGCGGTTGTTTGACGGCCGCGCTGACCGCCCCGCTGCAACCGGACTCCACGCCAGCGGGAGGCCGTGTGGACACCCGCAACGCCCCGGCGGCGCGGACTCCACGATGCCCGCTCGGGACTGCAAAGACTGAACCCGGCCGAGCACCGGTCGATGCGGCGCCTGCCGTCCGGGGGGTCTTTCTGCTAGCTTAACGAGCCTTCGACGCTGGCAGATTTCCTGTGACACCCAAGTTTCCTTCACGCCGCCTGCTCGCCGTTGCCGCCGCCATGGCCTTGGCTGGTGGCGCGGTCGACGCCAACAGCACCCCGAGCCCCACTGCCACCGCAGGCAGTTCCGAGCAAACCTGCCCGCTGGGCGCGTTCCACTGCGCACCACGCCCGCTGAGCTACGCGATGTGCCGGCCCAACGCCCTGCTCGAGTTCTACGACCCCGGCCTGGGTACCGATACCAAGTTGCGCCAGACCAGTCCGACCCGGGCCCAGGCACAACACGTGGACAGTTCGAACCGGTCGGTCTATCGGCTGACCGGCGATGCGCTGCTGCAGCGCGCCGACCAACAATTGCAAGCCGACCGGATCGACTACAACGACGCCACCACCGACTACGACGCCAGCGGCAACGTTCGTTATCAGGAAGCGGGCCAATTGCTGGCCGCCTCGCGCCTGCGCGGCAACACCGATGCCAGCCGCGGCACGGCCGACGACGTGCGCTACCAGATGCTCGACTCGCGCGGCAACGGCGTGGCGAGCCAAGGCGAACTGCTGGATGCGCAGCGCTCGCGCTACTCGATGGCCACCTACTCCACCTGCGACGTGGGCCATCACCTGTGGGAGTTCCGCGCCCGCTCGATCACCCTCGACAAGGAAACCGGTGTCGGCGTGGCGCGCCACGCCACCATGCGCCTGGGCAACGTGCCATTCCTGTACCTGCCGTATTTCAGCTTTCCCATCGACGATCGGCGCAAAAGCGGCTTTCTGTATCCGACTGTCGGCCACAGCGGGCGCTCCGGCTACCAGCTCAGCACGCCTTACTACCTGAATCTCGCCCCGAACTACGACGCCACGCTGGACCCTCGGCTGTACAGTGAGCGTGGTGCCATGCTGGCCGGCGAATTCCGCTACCTGCTGCCGGGCAGCACCGGCCAGGTCAACCTGCAATACGTGCCAAACGATCGCGGCAGCAGTGACGGGCTGGCCGACACCAGCGGAGACTCCCGCTACCTCATCAACCTCTCCAATCGCACCCGGCTCTGGAAAGGCTGGCAGTTCGTGGGGTCCTACAACCACGCGTCGGACAGCAGCTACCTGTACGACTACGGCGACAGCCTGTCCCATGCGGCGATCTACACGCTCGGCTCCAACGTCGCGATCAGGGGCGGCGGCAAGTGGTGGAACGCATCGCTGGGCGGCACGATCTACCAGAACGTGAACCCGTTCGTGACCGATCGCGGCCTGCCGTACAAGCAGTTGCCGTACGCCCGGTTCAGCATGGACCTGCCGATCTCGCGCTGGCTTGAATGGGGCATGGATACCTCGGCGGCAGCCTTCCGCAAGACCGGCTTCGTGGAAGGTCAACGCGAAGATATTTACCCGTACCTGAAGGCCTATTTCGGCAACTCCGCCTGGTTTGTCCGGCCCCGGCTGGCCTACCGCTACACCGCCTACCAGCTGGACAACGGCTATCAGGGCTATGGTTATGGTGGACTGCTCGGCGGCGGTGCCAGCACGCCGTTCACCCAGCAATCGCCCAGCCGCGCGCTGCCCATCGTCAGCGTCGACAGCAGCCTGGTGTTCGATCGCCAAACCACGCTGTTCGGCCAAGGCTACACGCAGACCCTCGAACCCCGCGTGTTCTACCTGTATGTGCCGTATCGCAACCAGGACAATCTGCCGCTGTTCGACACCAACCTGATGTCGTTCGATTACTGGCAGCTGTTCTCCACCAACCAGTTCTCCGGCGCCGACCGACAGATGGACGCCAACAACGTCACCGCGGCGCTGACCAGCCGCCTGCTCGATGACAGCGGGATCGAACGCGTCTCGGCCAGCATCGGCCAGATCCGCTACCTGAGCCCGCAGAAAGTGCTGGCGACCGACTGGGTCCGCTCGGCCTATGTGGCCCAGCTGGACGTACAGCTCAGTGATTTGTGGCGGCTGAACAGTGCCTACCAGTGGAGCCCGAACACGCGGCTCACCGACCTGGCCGCGGTCCAGCTGCAGCGGCGCCTGCGCTCGGACGGCATCGTCAACTTCTCCTACCGCTACCGCCGCGGATTGCTGGAACAATACAGCGCCTCGGTGGTCTACCCGGTGTCCGCAAGCTGGCGGCTGGTTGGCGCCTGGACCTACTCGGTCATGGACCGCAAGAGCGTGGACGCGCTGGCGGGCGTCGAGTACGACAGTTGTTGCGTGTCGTTACGACTGGTCGGTCGCAGCTACGTCAATCAGCGCTTCTACGGCTTCGGGCCAGGGCCAACCACCGGAATTCCCGACCGTCGCGACAACGCCATCATGTTCGAAGTGGTGTTCAAGGGACTGGGCTCCACCGGTGGCCAGATCGATCCCCTTCTGCGCCGTGATATTCTCGGCTATCAATAATCGCATTCGCCACGGCGATCCAGGCTTTTCACCGATGAAGCAATCCCTTGCCGCCCTCTTGCTCGCGTTTGCGATCATGCTCCCCGCCCACGCGCAGTTGCTGGCTCCGGCCGCATCCGCCAACCAGTCGCTGGACCGCATCGTGGCCGTGGTCAACGACGACGTGATCCTGCAGAGCGAACTGGACGACGCCGTACGCGCGGTGCAACAGCAGTACGCCGGCCAGAGCGGGCAGTTGCCGCCAATGGACGTGTTGCAACGTCAGGTACTGAGCCGTCTCGTCCTGATGCGGTTGCAGGTCCAGAAGGCGCAGGATCAGGGCATCCATGTTTCCGATGCCGACATCGACCAGGCGATTCAGGGCATCGCGCAGCAGAACCGGCTCAGCCCCGAGCAATTGCGCGCTGAAGTGGAGCGCGGTGGTGACAGTTTCGCCGCATTCCGCGAACAGATCGGCGATCAGATCACCGTGCAGCGACTGCATCAGACCGTGGTGCAGGATTCGGTATCGATCACCGACAGCGAAGTCGACAATCTGCTCAGCAGCCCGACCTACAAGGCCGGCGAAGTGCATCTGGCGCACATCCAGATCAGCATCCCGGGCGGCGCCGACGCAGCCGCGATCCAGGCCAGTCAGGCCAAGGCCGAACAGGCCATTGCCGCCGTTCGCGGGGGCATGGATTTCAACGCTGCGGCGATCAGGTACTCCGACGCACCCGATGCGCTGGATGGTGGTGATCTGGGCTGGCGTCGACTGGACGAAATCCCGTCCGCATTTGCCGAAACCCTGGCCACCATGAAACCCGGTGAGGTCAGTCCCGCGCTGCGCGGCCCGACCGCATTCCACATCCTGAAGCTGGTCGATCAACGCAAGGCAAGCCGCACCATGGTCACCGAACTGCACGCCCGGCAGATCCTGATCAAGCCGAACGAGTTGCTGACCCAGGCCCAGGCCGAGCAAAAGGCGCAGGACATCTACACCCGCATCGTCGACAAGCACGAGGACTTTGCCGCGCTCGCGAAGGAGTTCTCCAAGGACGACACCACCGCCAACCTGGGCGGCGACATGGGCTGGTTCCCGCAGCAGGCCTGGGGGCAAGCCATCGCGACCCAGCTCGGACAGCTGAAGGACAATGAAGTCTCCAAGCCGTTCCAGAGCGCCGCCGGCTGGCATATCCTGCAGCGCCTGGGCGAGCGCCAGAGCGACTTGACCGTGCAAACCGAGCGGGATCAGGCGCGCCAGGCCATCGGCAACCGCAAATCCGAACAGGTTTACGACGACTACCTGCGCGACCTGCGCTCCAACGCCTACATTGACATCCTGGTTCCCGAATTGCGCGAGGCGGACAACCAGGCTGCCGCCAACAAGTCGTAATCGGCCTTGCAGACACCTCCGCTCGCGCGACTCGCACTGACGGCCGGCGAGCCAGCTGGCGTCGGCGCTGAACTGCTGGTGAGACTGGCATCCTCTTCACTGGCTGCCACGCTGGTCGCGGTCACCGATCGCGCGCTGTTGCAGCGGGCCGCCGCGCGTTGCGGGGTGGCCATTGAACTGAGCGACGACGACGGCCAAACACAAGCGGCGCGCCGTCCCGGCACGCTGCGGGTGCGCCACATTCCGCTGACGATCGAGGAGACGCCGGGCCAACCCGACCCGCGCAATGCGCACCACGTCCTGGACACACTGGCCGAAGCGGCAGACGGATGCGTGGCGGGACGTTACGACGCGGTGGTGACTGCGCCACTGCAGAAGTCTTCAATCAACGACGCCGGAATTCCGTTTCGCGGACACACGGAGTTTTTCGCCGAGCGCGCCCACGCCGACGTGGTCATGATGCTGGCCAGCCCGGAACTGCGGGTGGCGCTGGTGACCACGCATCTGCCGCTGGCGGCCGTGCCGGCGGCTATCACGCCCGCACTGCTGACCCGCACGGTGCGCATCGTGCACGCCGAACTGCAACGCAAGTTCGGCATCGGCGATCCCCGCATTGCGATACTCGGACTGAACCCCCACGCGGGTGAAGGCGGCCACCTTGGCCGCGAGGAAATCGACGTACTGATCCCGGTACTGGATGCGCTGCGGCGCGAGGGCATGCAACTGCTCGGCCCGTTGCCTGCCGACACCGCGTTCGTGCCTTCACAGCGGTCACATTTCGACGCCGTGCTGGCGATGTATCACGATCAGGCGCTACCGGTGCTCAAGAGCGAGGCGTTCGACCGCACGGTCAACCTCACCCTGGGACTGCCGTTCATCCGCACCTCGGTCGACCACGGCACGGCGCTGGATCTGGCCGGCACGGGCACCGCCGATCCATCAAGCCTGTTCGCCGCGGCAAACATGGCCCTGGCACTGGTGCGGCGCGGGCGCGAGCTGGCAGGAATAGCTCATGAATGAATGCAGGCCCGCCCCGGCCACGTCCCAAACTCCTGCACCGGCTCAGGCCGCATGAGCGCCCGCCCCAAAAAGAGCTTTGGTCAGCACTTCCTGCATGACCGGCGCTACATCGACCGCATCGTCAGCGCCGTGTCACCGCACGACGAGGACTTCCTGATCGAGATTGGCCCGGGCGAAGGTGCACTGACGCTGCCCCTGCTGGCCGCTGCCGGCAAGCTCACCGCGATCGAGCTGGACACCGACCTGATTCCCGCGCTCCGTGCGCGGGCGGCCAACGTAGGTCAGCTGCAGGTGATCCATGATGACGTGCTGAAGGTGGACTTCACCAGCATGGCGCAAAGCCACGGCGTGCCGCGCCTGCGCATCGCCGGCAACCTGCCCTATTACATTTCCAGCCCGATCCTGTTTCACTGCGTCGAGCATGCCGCGGCAATCCAGGACATGCACTTCATGCTGCAGAAAGAGGTGGTCGAGCGCATGGCGGCCGAGCCCGGCAGCAAGATCTATGGCCGCCTGTCCGTGATGTTGCAGTTGGCCTGCCGCGTGGAGCCGTTGTTCGATGTCCCGCCGGAAGCCTTCCGTCCGCCGCCGAAGGTGGAATCGTCGGTGGTGCGGCTGATCCCGCTGGCCGCAGATGAACTGCACGACGCCCCGCCGCAACAGCTTTATGCCGTGGTCAAGGCAGCGTTTGGCCACCGCCGCAAAACCCTGTCCAATGCCTTGAAACAGCTGCTCGACGCCGACGCGATCCGCCGCGCCGACGTTGATCCCAAGGCGCGGGCCGAAACCCTCGCGCCCACCGATTTCGTTCGCCTGGCCAAGGTCTGCGGTCAACGTTGAACTGATTCGAACGACCACCGGCAATCGCCCGCCCCAATCGTGGCGACAAGCTTTACAATCCGGTCATGACAGAAGAATCTTCCTACACGATCGATGTGCAGGTCGAAACCCGTTTCGTTCCGGACCAGTCCAAGCCCGGTGACAATCGCTACGTTTTCGCCTACACCGTGACCCTGCGCAACGCCGGCAAGGTGTCTGCGCGCCTGCTTGCGCGCCGCTGGATGATCACCGACGCGAATGGCAAGGTAGAGGAAGTCGTGGGCGACGGCGTGGTCGGTGAGCAACCATGGATGCGCCCGGGCGACGATTTCCAGTACACCTCGGGCGCGGTGCTGGAAACATCGGTTGGCACCATGGGAGGCAGCTACCAAATGCTGGCCGACGACGGCACCGAATTCGACGCGCCGATCCCGACCTTCACCCTGTCTATCCCGCGAACACTTCACTAAATGGCCGCGGTCTGACATGGCTACATACGCCATCGGCGATGTGCAGGGCTGCTATCCCGAACTGCAACGCCTGCTGGAGAAACTTCAGTTCGATCCGGCCCAGGACAAGCTGTGGTTCTGTGGCGATCTGGTGAATCGCGGTGGCCAGTCGCTGGCAACGCTGCGACTGATCCACAGCCTGCGGGACTCCTGCATCATCACGCTGGGCAACCACGACCTCAGCCTGCTGGCAATTGCCCAGCGCAGACCCGACGCGCAGGCGCGGGTGAATCCCGAGCTGCGCGAGGTCCTGTTTGCGGAAGACGCACCGGTACTGTTCGAGTGGCTGCGCTCGCAGAAGCTGGTGCACCACGACGAGCACTTGAACTGGACCATGGTGCATGCGGGTCTGGCGCCCATGTGGACCCTGCGCCAGGCCCTGCGCGCCGCCCAGGAGGTCGAACGCGAACTGTCCAGTCCGCGGCACCCACGCCTGTTACGCAATCTGTTCGGCAATCGGCCCGCCGCCTGGTCGAGCCGTTTGCAGGGGCAGGATCGCCATCGCGCCACCATCAATACCACGACGCGAATGCGCTACTGCGACGTCAACGGGCGCATCGACTTCGATGCCAAGGGCGTCCCGGGCACACAGAAGCCAGGCCTGTACCCATGGTTTGCGGTACCCGGCATGCGTCGGCGTGACACCCGTATCGTTTGTGGCCACTGGTCAGCCCTGGGGCGCTTCGCCGGACTCGGCGTGCACGCCATCGACACCGGCTGCGTGTGGGGTGGGCAACTGACCGCGCTGCGACTGGATGTGGACGAACCGCTCTACATCACGGTCAACGCCGAGCCACACCGCAAGCGACCACCTGGCGGCGGGGACTGACCGCCCGTATCCCGACCTCGCACCACAAAAAACCCCGCCGCAGCGGGGTTTTTGTCGTTTTCGGCACTGGGTCAGGCCAGTTGGCCGTGACAGTGCTTGTACTTCTTGCCGGAACCGCACGGGCACGGCTCGTTGCGACCGACCTTGGGGCCGTCGTGCTGAAGTGGCATCTGCGGGGGTCGTGCACCTGCGCCAGCCGGAGCCGCGGGCTCGCCACCGAACGCGCCGGCGGGCGGAGCACCACCGCCGCTCGCCTGCATCTGCTTTTGCAGGCGGTCAGCCAGACGCCGTTGCTCGGCCTCCATCTCAGCCACTTCCTCCTCGCTGCGAATGCGGATGCGCGCCAGCATCTGAGTCACCTCGGACTTGATCCGCTCCAGCATTTCGGAGAACAGCTTGAACGATTCGCGCTTGAATGCCTGCTTCGGATCCTGCTGTGCATAGCCGACCAGATAGATGCCCTGGCGCAGATAGTCCATGTTGGCCAGATGATCTTTCCAGGCGTTGTCCACGACCGTCAGCATGATGTGCTTCTCGAGCTGCCGCATGGTCTCGGCGCCAATCTGCTCTTCCTTGGCCCGGAACAATTCGTTCACGGCATCGCGAACGTGCACGTGAATTCCGGGAGCGTCGATTTCCGCCTGTTGCTCAACCCAGCCTTTCACATTGATTGACAAGCCAATCCCGCTCTCAAGCTCGCGGTCGAGACCCTCAAGATCCCACTGCTCGTCGATGCTGTCGTCCGGCACGTACGCCCGCACCGTCGACTGCACGACGTCTTCGCGGATGTCGGCCACGGTCGCGGCGACCTCCGCGCCTTCGAGCAGTTCATCACGCTGGCGATAGATCACCTTGCGCTGGTCGTTGGCGACGTCATCGAATTCCAGCAAGTGCTTGCGGATATCGAAGTTGTGCTGCTCGACCTTGCGCTGGGCCTTCTCGATCTGCCGGCTGATCATGCGATCTTCCAGCGCGTCGTCGTCCTTCATCCCGAAGCGCTTCATCCAGCGCACCAACCCCTCGCCACCGAAGATGCGCAGCAGGTTGTCTTCCAGGGAAAGATAGAAGCGCGACGAGCCTGGATCGCCCTGGCGGCCGGAGCGGCCTCGCAGCTGGTTGTCGATACGCCGCGACTCATGCCGTTCGGTACCAATGATGTGCAGCCCGCCCGCCGCCACCACCTGATCGTGCCGCTTGGTCCACTCGCTTCTCACACGCTGACGATCGACCTCGCTGGCGTCCTCCGGCAACGCGGCCAGCAGCGCCTCCAGACTGCCGCCAAGCACGATATCGGTACCGCGGCCTGCCATGTTGGTGGCGATGGTCACCTGGCCCGGCGCACCGGCATGCGCCACGATCTGGGCCTCGCGCTCGTGTTGTTTGGCGTTCAAGACTTCGTGCGGCACACCTGCCTCGTCCAGCAAGCCCGACAGCAATTCGGACACCTCGATCGAGGTGGTGCCGACCAGCACTGGCTGCCCCCGCCCGTGGCAAGCCTTGATGTCCTCGATCACCGACTTGTACTTCGGCGTCTGTGACAGGAAGATCATGTCCGGATTGTCTTTGCGGATCATCGGCTTGTGTGTGGGAATCACCACCACTTCCAGCCCGTAGATGCTCTGGAATTCGAACGCTTCGGTGTCGGCCGTACCGGTCATGCCGGCCAGCTTCTTGTACATGCGGAACAGATTCTGGAACGTCACCGTGGCCAGCGTCTGATTCTCGCGCTGGATCGGCACGCCTTCCTTCGCCTCAACCGCCTGGTGCAGACCGTCGGACCAGCGGCGCCCGGCCAACGTGCGGCCAGTGAACTCGTCGACGATGATCACTTCCCCGTCGCGCACGATGTAGTCCACATCGCGCTGGTAGATGCCGTTGGCCCGCAACGCGGCGTTGAGGTGATGCACGATCGCCAGGTTCTTGGAGTCGTACAAGCCGCTGTCCTGGTCAATCACGCCGGCGGCACGAAGCAGCTCATCGGCGTGCTGCATGCCGGCCTCGGACAGATGCACCTGTTTCTGCTTCTCGTCGACCCAAAAATCGCCCTCGCCGTTCTCCTCGGTCTGGCGAACCATGTGCGGCACAATCTTGTTCACCGCCAGATACAGCTGCGGGGAATCTTCGGCCGGACCGGAGATGATCAGCGGGGTACGCGCCTCATCGATCAGGATCGAGTCGACCTCATCGACGATGGCGTAGTTCAGACCGCGCTGGTAGCGCTGTTCCTTGCTGAGCGCCATGTTGTCGCGCAGGTAATCGAAGCCGAATTCATTGTTGGTGCCGTAGGTGATGTCGGCTGCGTACGCGGCGCTCTTGTCGGCATGGTCCATGCCGGGATAAACCACGTCCACGGTCAGGCCGAGGAAGTTGTACAGCTTGCCCATCTGGGCCGAGTCGCGACGCGCGAGGTAGTCGTTGACCGTGACCACGTGCACACCCTTGTCCGAGAGGGCGTTGAGGTACACCGGCAGCGTGCCCACCAGAGTCTTGCCCTCACCGGTCCGCATCTCGGCAATCTTGCCCTGATGCAACACGATGCCGCCGATCATCTGCACGTCGTAGTGCCGCATGCCCAAAGTGCGCTTGGCCGCCTCGCGCACCACCGCGAAGGCCTCGGGCAGCAGCTTGTTCAGGGATTCTCCCTCGGCCGCGCGTTTCTTGAACGCTTCGGTCTTGCCGCGCAGCTCGTCGTCGCTGAGCTTCTCAAACTCCGGTTCCAGGGCGTTGATACGGGTGACGGTCTTGGAGAGCTGACGCAATACGCGTTCGTTGCGGCTACCAAACAGGCTCGTAAGGGCACGATTGAACATCGATTTTCCGGGTTGGGAGTGGGATGCCCGCTGAACGCGCAGGCCAATCGGGCATGTTACTACATGCCAAAGCGGCACCGCGGTCTACGGCCGGGCCGGCCGGGACCATGCGGGGCAAACCACGCCGGTCCCGCCCCCTCAATGGCGCCTTCAAAGGCGCGATTCAAGGGATGGCGGCGAGCAGCGCCGGGATCAACGATGATTGCGCGCAAACGCCAGCGGATTGATCACGCGGCCGTTGTACCAGACCTCGAAATGCACGTGCGAGCCGGTGGAGCGGCCGGTCGAGCCGGCCTTGGCGATCACGTCGCCCACCTGCACGTGCTGGCCAGGACGCACTTCGAGCACGCTGTTGTGCGCATAACGGGTCATGTAGCCATTGCCGTGGTCGATTTCGACCACGTTGCCGTACCCGCTGCGTACACCCGAAAAGGTCACCATACCTTCCGCCACGGTATGCACCGGAGTCCCGTACGGGGTGGAAATGTCAATGCCGGTATGGCGCGCGGATCGGCCATCAAACGGGTCCGGGCGCACGCCGAAATACGAAGAGATGTACCCCGGCACGGGCATCCCGGTGGGCTTCAGGTTCGACTCGATCCTGGCATCCAGCAACAGGCTCTGCAGCGCCGCCAGTTGCGCCTGCTGCCGGTCGAACTGGCTGGCCAGCTGTTCGATGCTGCTGTCCAGGGCTGGCGGCAGCGCGTAGGCACTACCACCGACATCCTCGACGCCACCGACCGCCGGTTGCTCGTCAAAATTGAACTCGCTTTCATCAAGCTTGCCCACTTCAGCCAGCCGCTGGCCCAGAGCATCCAACCGGGTGGACTGTGCCTGCAACTGGCCAAGTTTCACGGCCAGCGCATCCAGACCGCGCTGGGCATCCTGGCGCACGGCGGTCAGTTGGCCATTCTGTTGCTGAATTTGCTGCTGCATCGTGCCGATCTCGGCCAGCGCCCGGTCGCGGGGGCTCGCCACGATCATCGCCAGCGCCATACCAGCCCCCATGCAGCCAAGCACGGCCAGTGACAGCAGCGACAGCAGCCGCCACCGCAGGCGGCGATCGGCAAGGTCGAGCGTTTTGGGCAATTTCCTGGCGCGTGATACGAGTATGATTTGCATGACTTTCCAAGATCCAATTCCGGCACCATGCAACGCGCCAGCCCCGCCACTTCCCGCCGCATCGGCAACGGACCGAAGCCCCTTGCCGATTGCGGTTCCTTCGCGACGCTGGCCCGAAGGGCTAGCGCGCTGGAAGCGCTGGACCGCGCATTGCGCCAGACGTTGCCGTCGCCATTGCGCGAGCAGGTGAAATTCGCCAACCTGCGCAACGACCGCCTCGTCTTCCTGGCATCTTCACCGGGATGGGCATCGCGCCTGCGCTTGATGCAGACGCAAATCCTTGCCGCCGCGCATGCCATCGACATACGCGCCAGTTCAGTTACCGTGAAAGTGGTCCCCCAACCGCCAGCCGCCACTGCGCCCGACCGGTCAAAACCGCTTTCGCCATTCGCAGCCAGCCACCTGAGGGCGGCCGCCGCGTCATTCAAAGACCCCGAACTGCGGGCACTGTTCCTTGAGCTGGCGTCCCTCGCCGAACCTGCTGATTTCCCCGCTTCCGACACGACCTGAGCCGCATCGCCTGTTCCACGGTGCTGGGTTTATAACACGTCAATTGTTAAGAAATAACCCCCAATGTCACCAAGACGTGAAGCACAACGCATCCCGAACGTGAAGAAATCCACGAAAAACGGCCATGTCTCGCGACATGGCCGTTTTTTTATCAATGCACCGTGAACCCGCAGTTGAGCCGTTGCTCAGATCGCCTGTGCCGGGTGGGCATACGAAATGGGCGAGTTGGCCGGGTCATCGTGATAGCTGACCTCTTCCCAGGCCGAGGCGTCGGCCATCAGCGTCCGCAACAGCTTGTTGTTCAACTCGTGACCCGACTTGTGCGCATGATAGGCGCCGATCAGGCTGTGACCGAGCAGATACAGGTCGCCAATCGCGTCAAGAATCTTGTGTTTGACGAATTCGTCCTCGTAGCGCAGTCCGTCTTCGTTGAGCACCCGGTAGTCGTCCAGCACCACCGCATTGTCCATCGAGCCGCCCAGCGCCAGGTTGTGCTCACGCAGCATCTCGATGTCGCGCATGAAACCGAAAGTGCGCGCCCGGCTGACTTCCTTGACGAACGAGGTGGTCGAAAAGTCGATCTCGGCGCGCGAGGTGCGCTTGGAGATGATCGGGTGGTTGAAGTCGATCGAAAAGCCCACCTTGAAGCCTTCGAACGGTTCGAAGCTGGCCCACTTGTCGCCCTCCTGCACTTTCACCGGTTTTCTGATGCGAATGAAGCGCTTGGCGGCGTTCTGCTCTTCGATGCCGGCCGACTGCAGCAGGAACACGAACGGGCCGGCGCTGCCGTCCATGATCGGCACTTCCGGGGCGGAGAGGTCAACGTAGGCGTTGTCGATGCCGAGGCCCGCCATGGCCGAGAGCAGATGCTCGACCGTGGAGACGCGGACATCGCCGTTGACCAGCGTGGTCGACAACCGGGTATCACCGACGTTGTCTTCACGCGCACGGATGTCGACCGGCGGGTCGAGGTCGGTACGGCGGAACACGATGCCGGTATTCGGCGCCGCGGGACGCAAGGTCATGTACACCTTGTCACCCGTGTGCAACCCGACGCCAGTCGCCCGGATCACGTTCTTGAGCGTACGCTGCTTGATCATTGTCGTTGGTACCTGTGGAGGCAGCAGCCTGTCAGGGGCGGATGCTAACACAGTTTTAACCTGTGTTAAAAGCAAACCGTACCGTACAGTCCAATTAAGCCTTCATGTTCCTTTCATCCCGGAAAGCAACATGCACCCGGTGCAGCTGTTCACCCTGCAACTGCAGGGGCGACACAATGCCCCGCGCCCGGGACGGGAATCCGGCACGGGGCATTGGACCGGCCGCCACGGAGTTTCCGCGGCAGTGGGCCGCGCGTCATCCCGACGCACAGTCTCGCGGCTGTTGTGTTGCAAGCCCTTCATCGATCATGGCCGGCCGCAACCATGGCTCAATGGTGCCCTGCCAGGCGCAAGCGTCTGAAAAAGGCACAATGTGGTACCGACCGCCCGAACGACGGTTCGTTCCATCCTTTCGCATTTCCTTAACTTGCGCAAGATGGCGTTGTCACACATTTGTCAATCGGCCTGGCGGCGCAGGAACGCCGGAATGTCCAGATAGTCGAATCCGGGCTCCGCCTGCTTGGCCGAGGTTGCAGGCTCGGTCCGACCATGTGCAACCGTTTCAGGCTGTGCATAGTCAACCACCTCGTTGCCGGTGCCGGTGCGCAGAACGACCGGGCGCGGGCGCATCTGCTGGGTCTCGACCATGCGAATCGGTGGCTGGCGCGAGGCCATGGCGCGATTCAACCCGGTGGCGACCACGGTGACCCGTACATCGTCCTTCATTTCCGGGTCGAGCGACGTACCCATCACCACGGTGGCGTCTTCGCTGGCAAAGTCGTGGATGATCCGGCCGATCTCGTCAAACTCGCGCATGGTCAGGTTGGGACCCGCCGTAACGTTGACCAGGATGCCGCAGGCGCCATTGAGGTTGACGTCCTCAAGCAGCGGGTTCTTGATGGCCGCCTCGGCCGCCGCCTGTGCGCGGTCGTCGCCCCGGGCCGTGCCCGAACCCATCATGGCCAGACCCATTTCCGACATCACCGTGCGCACGTCGGCAAAGTCGACGTTGATCAGGCCCGGTGCCGTGATCAGGTCGGCAATGCCTTGCACCGCGCCTTGCAGTACATCATTGGCCGCCTTGAACGCGTTCAGCAGCGTGACCTCGCGGCCCAGCACGCTGAGCAGCTTCTCGTTCGGTACCGTGATCAGCGAGTCGACATGCTGGGACAGGTCCTCGATCCCCTTCAGGGCGACCTGCATGCGCCGACGCCCCTCGAACGGGAACGGCTTGGTCACCACCGCCACGGTGAGGATGCCCTTCTCCTTGGCCAACTGGGCCACCACCGGTGCGGCGCCAGTGCCGGTGCCACCGCCCATGCCGGCGGTGATGAACACCATGTCGGCACCTTCGAGCATGGCCTCGATTCGCTCGCGGTCCTCCAGTGCGGCCTGCCGACCGACCTCCGGGTTGGCACCCGCGCCCAAGCCCTTGGTGACATTGCCGCCAAGTTGCAGATGGGTGCGCGAGCCGCAGGTGGTCATGGCCTGGGCATCGGTATTGGCCACCACAAATTCCACGCCCTCGATATTGGCGTTGAGCATGTGTGCCACGGCATTGCCGCCACCGCCGCCTACGCCGATCACCTTGATGACCGCATTTGGTGTGATTTTATCAATCAATTCAAACATTTCCCGTCCTCCGTAGAGTTGTTGTCGTTTTAACCATGAACGGTGACTCCTGTCGGTCCATGGTGGTGGGCGGCAATCCTTCCGCCCGTGGCGACGCCTCCTGCGTCGCCCGTTCCGTATTGCTCAGAAATTCCTGGTTAGCCAACCGCGCAGCTTGCCGACCAGGCCGCCAACGCTGCCGCCTGCCGAACCACCCACGCGCATGCCGCCAGCGCGCGAGCCGTGCAGCAAAAGACCCACGCCGGTGGCGTGCAAGGGACTGGAAACCACGTCGCCCAGGCCATCGATCTGCTGGGGCACCCCCAGGCGCACCATCTTGTGGAAAATTTCCTCGGCCAGTTCGAGGGCGCCCTCCATCTTCGAGGCGCCGCCGGTCAGCACGATGCCCGCCGCGACCAGGCTTTCGTAACCGGAGCGGCGCAACTGGTCCTGCACCATTTCGAAAATTTCCTCGTAACGGGCCTGCACGCTCTGCGCCAGCGACTGTCTTGCCAGCCGACGCGGCGGGCGATCGCCCACGCTGGGCACCTGGATGGTTTCCTCGGCATGGGCCAAGCCGGTCTGCGCACAGGCGTACTTGATCTTGATCTCCTCGGCATGCGCGGTTGGCGTGTGCACGCCGTAGGCGATGTCGCTGGTGACCTGGTCGCCGCCCACCGGCAGCGACGCCGTGTGGCGGATCGCACCCTGGGTGTAGATCGCGATATCGGTGGTGCCGGCGCCAATGTCGACCAGGCACACACCCAATTCCCGCTCGTCGTCGGTCAGCACCGCCTTCGCGCTGGCCAGTGCCGACGGCACCAGCTCATCCACGGTCAGACCGCAGCGCTGGATGCACTTGCTGATGTTCTGCACAGCCGCCGCCGCACCGGTGACCAGATGCACGTTGGCCTCCAGCCGCACACCGCTCATACCGACCGGATTGCGAATGCCGTCCTGGCCGTCGATGCGGTATTCCTGCGACTCCTTGTAGAGCACCTTGCGGTCGGCCGGGATCGCCACCGCGCTGGCCGCTTCGAGTACCTGCTCCAGATCGCCGGCGGTTACTTCACGATCACGGATCGCCGCATTGCCGTGCGAGTTGCGCGTCTCCAGGTGGCTGCCGGAGATCGAGGCGTAGACCGAGCGGATATCGCACCCGGCCATCAATTCGGCCTCCTCGACCGCCCGCTGGATCGAATGCACCGTCGACTCGATATCCACCACCGAGCCCCGCTTCATGCCGCGCGACACGTGCGTGCCGATGCCGATCACGGTGATCGGCTCACCGGGCTCGTACTCGCCGACGATCGCCACCACCTTGGAGGTGCCGATGTCGAGCCCGACCACCAGTTGCTTGTCGTTGCGCGTCTTCATGGCGAAATAGTCATGTGCGGGTCGAACCTCCAGCGTTGGCGGCGGCCACCTCGGGCCAGCTCACGGCGAATCCATTGGTGTAGCGAAGGTCGGCGTACACAAATCCCTGGCTGTGGCCGGCGACGAGTTGCGGATAGACCTCAAGGAAGCGGCGCAGGCGGCGCCCCGCATACTCGCGATCCCCGATCACGATGCGGGCGCCATCGGCCGTGCTGACGCTCCAGCTGCCACGCTCGGTGAGCGCGACGCCGGTGATCTGCAGATGCGTGCTGGCAAACGCCTTGCGTGTTTCTGCGTAGAAACTCACCACCTCGGCCAGCCGTGCATCCGGGCCATGCAGGCTCGGCAAGGCGCCGACCGCGTCAAGGTCCGGCGCGTCGAACACTTGCCCCTGGCGGCTGATCAGACGTGTGTCGTTCCAGCGGGCGAACGGTTGCCGCTCGTAGATGCGCAATTGCAACGTGTCCGGCCAGTGCTTGCGTGCCTCGACCGATTCCACCCAGGGCAGCGCGGCCACGGCCTTCTGCACCGCATCCAGGTCGAGCGCGAAAAAGCCCTTGCCCAGGCGCGGCTTCACGGCGGCTCGGATGTCGTCCGCACTCACGTGTCGGAACTCCGCCTGCACGGTCAACTGGGTCACCGGCCACCGTCCCGCCGCAAACCAGCCTCGCATCACGCCGACGATCGGCAGCGCGACCAGCGCGATGGCCAGGCACCAGGCAATCGGGCGAATGGCTCCCTTCACGGCGTGCCTCCTTCGTTCCCGGTTGCGGGGCTCCGCGTGAAGCTCGTTTCCAGCACGCGCCAGCACAGCTCCTGGTAATCGATGCCAGCTGCCTTGGCCGCCTTGGGCACCAGCGAGTGGGAGGTCATGCCTGGCGCGGTGTTCACTTCCAGCAGCCAGTTGCGACCGGCACGGTCACGCATCACGTCGACCCGCCCCCACCCGGCACAACCCAGCGCGTCGAACGCACGCAGCGACAGCTCGAGCAGCTGGCTCTCCGCCTCGGCTTGCAGGCCGGGGCACAGATACAAGGTGTCCTCCGCGATGTACTTGGCGTTGTAGTCGTAGAACGCGCCCTTGGGCACGATGTGGATGCTCGGCAGCACCTGGCGGCCCAGCACGGCCACGGTCAGCTCATCCCCCTCGATCAGGGTTTCCATCAGCAGATCGCCCGGATATTTCGCGGCCAGCTCCACTGCCCGATCCAGCTGCGCCTCCTCGAACACGCGGGTGACACCCACGCTGGAACCTTCGCAGGCGGGCTTCACGATCAACGGGAAGCCCACGCGTTTCGCGGCCGCGTGCACGTCGGCACCACGCGGCAGGGCCGCAAAGGCGGGCGTCGGCAGACCCATGGATTGCCACACGCGCTTGGCCCGGGTCTTGTCCATGGACAACGCCGATCCAAGCACGCCCGAGCCGGTGTACGGCACGCCGAGCGCCTCCAGCGCACCCTGCAAGACGCCGTCCTCGCCGCCGCCGTGCTGGCCGTGCAGAATGTTGAACACGCGGGCGAAACGACCGCCGCTCAGCGCTTCGAGCAAGGCTGGAATGCCGTCGACGGCATGCGCATCCACGCCACGTGCGATCAAGGCTTCCAGCACGTTGCGACCGGAATCCAACGACACTTCACGCTCGGCCGAACTGCCGCCCATCACCACGGCGACGCGACCGAATTTGGCGGGATCGGTGATCATGCGTTTCACTTGCCAGTCCTCAGATTGCCCAGTTGAGCCAACGCCACGGCGGCGGCGCCAATGTCCCCCGCACCCAGCAGCAGCAACAGGTCGCCGTCGCGCAGCAACGCCGGCAAGGCGTCCTTGAGGTCGCGTGGATGGTCGACCAGCACCGGGTCGACCTTGCCGCGTGCGCGTACCGCGCGTGCCAGTGCGTGGCCGTCAGCACCCGCGATCGGCGTCTCGCCTGCCGGATAGACATCGGTGAGTACCAGCACATCGGCGTCGGCCAGGACGTTGGCAAAGTCATCCAGCAAGTCGCGCGTACGGCTGTAGCGGTGCGGCTGGAAACCGACCACCAGACGGCGCTCGGGCCAGCCGCCCCGCGCGGCGGCGAACACGGCCGCGATCTCGCGTGGGTGATGACCGTAGTCGTCGACCAGCAGCACACTGCCCTGATCCAGCGCGATCTCGCCACGCCGGTGAAAACGTCGACCGACACCCTGGAAGTTTTCCAGCGCCCGGGCGATGGCATCCGCCTCCACGCCCAGCTGCCAGCCAATGGCCGATGCGGCCAGGGCATTGAGCACGTTGTGCCGGCCCGGCAGGTTGAGCTTCACCGGCAGCGCGTCCGCGCGCCCGGGCAGCATCAGGTCGAAGTGCATCACGAAGCCGTGCTGGCTGACGTTGACTGCCCGCACGTCGGCATCGACGGCATCAATGCCATAGCTCATCACACGCCGATTGGTGGATTCGGCCAACTCCGCCACCTCGGGATCGTCCACGCACAGCACGGCCAGTCCGTAGAACGGCAACCGGTGCAGAAAGTCATCGAACGCGCGCTTCACCTCGGCGAAGTCGCCGTGGTAGTTCTCCAGGTGATCGGCGTCGATATTGGTTACCGCGGCGATCACCGGCGAAAGCATCAGGAACGAGCCATCCGATTCGTCCGCTTCGGCCACCAGGTACTGGCCCGTGCCCAGCCGTGCATTGGCGCCCGCCGCATTGAGCTGCCCGCCGATCACGAAGGTGGGATCGAAACCCGCCTCGGCCAGGACACTTGCAGTGAGGCTGGTGGTCGTGGTCTTGCCGTGGGTGCCCGCAATCGCCACGCCGCGGCGGAATCGCATCAACTCACCCAACATTTCCGCGCGCGGGATCACCGGAATACGGGCGCTGCGGGCAGCCACCAGTTCCGGATTGTCCGGCTTGATCGCGCTGGAGGTGACCACCACGTCCGCCGCGCCGATGTTTTCCACGGCGTGCCCGATGTGCACGTCGATGCCCAGCTTGCGCAACCGCTGCGTCGTCGGCGACTGGGCGCGGTCGGAGCCGGATACGGCGTGACCGAGGTTGTGCAAGACCTCGGCGATGCCGCTCATGCCCACGCCGCCGATGCCGATGAAATGCACCCGGCCGAATGTGCTCATCGGATCTTCCTGCGGCAGCAGCCTGCGCGGAGTCATGCGATCACCTGCGGGCGGGCGGCCTCGAGGCAGGCGGCTGCGATCACCCGCGCCGCGTCGGGTTTGGCCAGGGTGCGCGCGGCTTCAGCCATGCTCAGCAGCCGGCTGCGGTCGCCCAGCAGCGCCTGCAGCCGCTGCGCCAGTATCTGTACGTCCAGTTCGTTCTCCTGCATCAATTCGGCGGCTCCAACCGCCATGAGCACTTCGGCATTGCGCGTCTGGTGGTCGTCCACCGCGTGCGGGAACGGCACCAGCAGGGCACCCAGTCCGGCCGCCGCCAGCTCCGCGAGAGTCAGCGCGCCAGCGCGGCACACGGCGAGGTCGGCCCAGCCATAGCTGGCGGCCATGTCGTCGATGAAAGGCACCACCTGCGCCTCGACGCCGGCCTGCGCGTAGGCCTCGCGGGCCTCCTCAAGTCCGCGATTGCCGCACTGATGCAGCACCTGCGGGCGTTGCGCCGGGTCGATCCGGGACAGCGCCTGCGGCAGCGCCAGGTTCAATGCCCGCGCGCCCAGGCTGCCACCGAGCACCAGCAAGCGCGGATTGCCTTGGCGCCCGGCCATCCGCGTGGTCGGCAGTGGCAAGGCGGCGATCGCGGCGCGGACCGGATTGCCGACCCATTCGGCGCGCGGCAATGCATCGGCGAATCCCGCCAGCACGCGCCGGGCCAGGCCCGCCAGCTTGCGATTGGTGAATCCCGCCACCCGATTCTGTTCATGCACCAGCAAGGGCCGGCGCAGCAGCCACGCGGCCACGCCCCCGGGCCCAGCCACGTAGCCACCCATCGACAACACGCTGCGCGGATTGACCCGGCGCAACACCGCCAGCGAGGCGAACAAGGCACGCACCAACATCAGCGGCGCCAGCAACCGGGTCTTGATGCCCTTGCCACGCAAGCCGCCAACGGCCACCGTGTGAAGCTCGATACGTTGGGCCGGCACCACCTTGGTCTCCATGCCGCCGGTCGCGCCCAGCCATGCCACCCCGATACCCTGCGCCCGCAGGCACTCGGCCACGGCCAGGCCGGGAAAGATATGGCCGCCGGTGCCGCCGGCCATGATCAGCACGGGGCGCGAGTCGTGCGTCATGCCGCCACCGCCTCGCGCGGCTTCACCGCGTCGTTGGCATCCGCGGCCGCCACCGCTGCCGGCATCCGCGTAGCCATCTGGCGCGCGTCGAGCGCTCGATTGATCTCGTAGGTCGCGCGCAGCAGGATGCCCGCCATCAGGCAGGTCAGCACCATTGATGAACCGCCGTAGCTGATCAGCGGGAGGGTCAAGCCCTTGGTCGGCAAGGCACCCAGATTGACCCCGACCGACACAAACGCCTGCATCGCCAGCATCAGCGAGACGCCGAAGGCGACGTAACCGGCAAAGCGCTGGCCCACTTCGACACCCTTCAGCCCCAGGTACAGGCCGCGGCCCACCGCCAGCCCGAACAACCCGATCACCAGCAACACGCCAGCCAGACCAAGCTCCTCGCCGATCACGGCAAAGATGAAGTCGGTGTGCGCTTCGGGCAGGTAGGACAATTTCAGCACGCTGGAACCCAGGCCCACGCCGGTCCATTCACCGCGACCGATTGCCATCAGCGATTGGGTCAACTGGAAACCGTCGTTGAACGGATCCTTCCAGGGATCGAGGAACGAGGTCAGCCGCTTCATTCGGTAGCTTTCGCCGGTCGCGGCCACATAGAGCAGCGGCATCAGCGGCAGACCCATCACGAACAGGAACACGGGGCGTGCACCACCGAGCCAGACCATGGCGATGGTGACCGCGATGACCAGCGTGGCCGAGCCAAAGTCCGGCTGTGCCAGCAGCAACAGCACGATCAGGCCGGCCACCATCACCGGCTTGAACAGGCCCAGGAAGCGCGTCTCCACGTGCTCCCGGTGACGAACCAGGTAGCTCGCCACGTACACCACCAGGATCAACTTCACCGCCTCGACCGGCTGGAAGGTCGTGACCAGCAGGTTCAACCAACGGCGCGCGCCGTTGATGCGCAGTCCCAGGTGCGGGACGAACACCGCCAACAGCATCAGGAACGCCAGGGCCAGCAGCGGGAACGCAAACTTTTCCAGCAGCTTGAGTTCGGTACGCATCGCCAGGCCGGCAGCGAACAGACCGATGGCGAGGAACAGGACATGCTTCTTCAGGAAGTAGAGCGCGCCCAGGTGCTGACTGTCGGCCACCGCAATCGAGCTCGACGTCACCATCACCACGCCCACGCTGGCCAACCCGACCAGCGCGACCAGCAGCCACATGTCGAAGCTGCCGCGCGGTCCGGTACGACGCTTGGCCTGGGACATGGCGTCAAACATGGGCCTGCTCCGCCAACGAAAGCCGGAAAATCGGCACACCGGGACGAGCCGCCCGCGCGTGCAGGCAACCTCCGTTCCGGTTTTCCAGATTCCGACTTCCGGTTTTCATCTCAACGCACCTTCAACGTGGCAAGACCGATCAGCACCAGCACGACCGAAATGATCCAGAACCGCACAATCACCCGCGGCTCAGGCCAACCTTTCAATTCAAAGTGGTGGTGGACCGGGGCCATCCGGAACACCCGCTTGCCGGTGAGCTTGAAACTGGCCACCTGGATCATCACCGAGGCGGTTTCCATCACGAACACGCCGCCCATCACCAGCAGCACGATCTCCTGGCGCACGATGACGGCCACGCAGCCCAGGGCCGCCCCCATCGCCAACGCGCCGACGTCGCCCATGAAGACCTGGGCCGGATAGGTGTTGAACCACAGAAAACCCAATCCCGCTCCGGCCAGCGCGCCGGTGAAGATCGCCAGTTCGCCTGCGCCGGGAATCGAGGGAATCCCCAGGTACTCGGAAAAGACCCTGTTGCCGGCCGTGTAGGCAAACACGCCCAGCGCACCGGAAACCAGCACGGTGGGCATGATCGCCAGTCCGTCCAGGCCATCGGTGAGGTTCACCGCGTTGGAGAAGCCGACGATCATGAAATACGTGATCACCACGAAGAACAGACCCAGCGGCACCACCACATGCTTGAACAGCGGCACATACAACGCGGTTTCGGCCACCGGTGCGACACCGATGGCGTGCGGTGCGGTGTAGTACAAGAACAGCGCGGCGCACAGCCCGAACACCGACTGCCAGAAATACTTCCAGCGGCTGGCCAGCCCGCGGCTGTTCTTCAGCACCAGCTTGCAGTAGTCGTCGTAGAAACCGATCGAACCGAAACTCAGCAGGACCGCCAGCACGACCCATACATAGCGGTTGTGCAGGTCCGCCCACAGCAGGGTGGCCACGGTGACCGAGAGCAGGATCATCACCCCGCCCATGGTCGGCGTGCCGGCCTTCACCAGATGGGTCTGCGGACCGTCGCTGCGCACAACCTGGCCGGCCTTCATCGCGGACAGGCGATTGATCAGCCACGGACCGCACAGCAGCGACATGGCCAGCGCGGTGAGCGCGGCCATGATGGCGCGGAAGGTGATGTACTGGAACAGATGCAGGGCGGTGAAATGCCGAGCCAGCCAGTCAGCCAATTCAAGCAGCATCGGACGCGCCCCCCTCGTTGTGTTCCCCGTCGGCGGGATGACCACCCAGCGCAGCCACCACCTGTTCCATCCCCGCCGAACGCGAACCCTTGACCAGGCAGGTGACACCGGCGTGCAGCCGCGCCCGCAGCGCGGCAATCAGCGCGGGCTTGTCGTCGAAGTGCTGGCCGCCTGCTCCGAACGCCTCGACTGTGGCCTCGCCCAGCGGGCCAACCGCGAACAGCCGCTCGACGCCGCGCTCACGTGCACGCGCACCAACCCCCGCGTGCAACGCTCGAGCATCAGGGCCCAGCTCAGCCATGTCGCCCAGCACCAGCCAGTGCTCACCCTCGGCCAGCAGCAGGGCGTCAATTGCCGCCGCCACTGAGCCGGGGTTGGCGTTGTAGCTGTCGTCGATCAGGGTCCAGCCCTCCGCCATGGTTTCCCGGCGCAAGCGGCCGGCAACACCAGTGGCCTGCTCCAGTCCGGCCACGATCGTTGCCAGCGGCACGTCCAGCGCCAGTGCCACCGCGGCGGCGGCCAGCGCATTGGCAATGTTGTGGCGTCCGGGCAACGGCAACGCCACCTCGACGTCACCCGGCGGCGTCTTGAGCACGAAACGCGACCCGTCCACACGCTGCTCGACGATGTCGGCGCTTACGTCGGCCGGCTGCTGCAGGCCAAAGCGAAGCTGCCGACGAGTTCCGGCCAGCCCGCCGAAGAAGCTGGCGAACGCGTCGTCGGCGTTGATGATGGCGATACCATCGGCCGGCAGCGCCTGATACAACGCACCCTTGGTTTCCGCTACGCCCTCGATACTGCCCATCCGCGCCAGGTGTGCCGGCGCAATAAGCGTGACCACACCGATGTCGGGCCGCGCGATGCCAGCCAGGTACGCGATGTCGCCAGGCTTGCCGGCACCCATCTCGATCACCGCGTATTCCGTGTCACGCGGCATCGCCAGCAAAGTCAGCGGCAGGCCCAATTCATTGTTGTGGTTGCCGGCGCTGACATGCGTGTGGCCATGCCGGGTCAAAATCGAGGCAAGCAGCGTCTTCACCGTGGTCTTGCCGTTGGAGCCGGTGATTCCGATCACCCTCACGTCGCGCTGGGCGCGGATTGCGCTGGCCAGGTCGCCGAGCGCCAGTTCCGCGTTGTTCACCAGCACCTGCGGCAGCGGGTGGTCGACCACACGGGTGACCATCGCCGCGACGGCGCCACGCGCTGCTGCGTCATCGAGATAGTCGTGGCCATCCGTCCGCTCGCCCTTGAGCGCGACAAACAGGTTGCCCGGCTGCAACTTGCGTGAGTCGATCGCCGCGCCGGTGATCTCGGCACTCTCAAGGCCTGCGCTGCCGTTGAACAGCCGGCCATGTGTCCACATCGCGATGGCGCCCAAGCGCATCATGTTCGCGCCTCCCGGCTGATCCGCTCGAGCACGCCATGCGCCACGGCCAGATCGTCAAACGGGTGCTTGCCGGTGGCGCCATCCTGATAGGTTTCGTGACCCTTGCCGGCAATCAGCACGGCGTCGCCAGGACGCGCCAGCTGCAGCGCCTGGGCAATCGCCACGGCACGGTCGCGCTCGACGGTCATGGCGCGGGCTGCCGTCATGCCGGCGACGATCTGCGCCACGATGGCATCGCCGTCCTCGCCACGCGGGTTGTCGTCGGTCACGATCGCCACGTCGGCCAGCCGCGCCGCGATCTCACCCATCAACGGTCGCTTGCCCGCGTCCCGTTCACCGCCGCAGCCAAACACGCAGATCAACTTGCCCGCGCAATGCGCGCGCACGGCCGACAGCGCCTGCTCGAGCGCATCCGGCGTATGCGCGTAATCGACTACCACCAGTGGCTGACCGCCGAGACCTCCAAGCCGGCTCATGCGACCGTTCACCGGTTGCAGTTGCTCCAGCGCGGAAACGATCCGGGAAAACGACTCGCCGAGCGCGCCCAGGCAGGCCGCCACCACCAGCAGGTTGGCCACGTTGAAGCGGCCCAGCAGATGGCTGCGAACCGCCCGCGTCCCCCACGGGGTGCGCAGCTGGAATGCCAGCCCTTCGGCCGACGTCACGATATCGCCGGCGGAGACTTCCGCTTCGCTGTCGTCAGCCATGCTGAAGCGCAGCGCCTGCAGACCATCCGGAAGGCGCGTGCTGAGTTCGCGCCCGAATGCGTCGTCGATGTTGACCACGGCGCTGCGCAATCCGGGGAAGTCGAACAGGCGTGCCTTGGCCGCCCCGTATGCTTCCATGCTGCCGTGATAGTCCAGATGGTCGCGGGTCAAATTGGTGAAGGCAGCCACTTCGAAGTCGACCGCCGCCACGCGGCCCTGCACCAGCGCGTGCGAGGAAACCTCCATCGCCACGTGACCAGCCTTGGCGTCGCGAAACTCCGCCAGCAGTTCCTGCACGGTCACCGCATCCGGGGTGGTGCGCTCGCCCTCATGCAATTCACCATGAATGCCTGCACCAAGCGTACCGATCGACGCCGCCCGATGACCGAGCAATGTGAGTGCTTGCGCCAGCAGCTGCACGCACGAAGTCTTGCCGTTGGTACCGGTGACGCCCACCATCCGCATCGACTCACTGGGGCGGTCGTAGAAACGCGCGGCAATCTCGCTGACGCGATCATGCAACCCGGCAATCCACACGACTGGAACATCGTTGATCGACTGGATCAACGCTTGGTTCCCGCCCTTCCCATCCGTTGCCGGCGGTGGTGCCTCGGCCAGCACGACGCGGGCCCCGCGCTGCACGGCGGCAGGGGCGAAATGGATGCCGTGGGACTGACTGCCATGCAGGGCAAAAAAAGCATCGCCGCGGCGCACCCGGCGCGAATCCAGAGCGAGCCCTGACAGCACGATATGTCCGGCCTGTGGCATCGCAGCCATCTGCGCGTCGGCGATGCCCAGCAGCAACTGATCGAGGTGGCCGGTGCTCATCGGGCGTCCTCGTCGACGGGAGCATCGTCAATCGGAACTTCAACCGGCGGCTTGCTGCCAACCAGCCCATTCGGGCTTTGCAGCGGACCTCCCACGTACCAGCGGCCGATGTTGTCCGGCGGCACGTCCAGCAGTCGCAACGCACCCTCCATGACCTTGGCGAACACCGGCGCCGAGACCAGACCGCCGTAGTAGCTGCCCTTCTGGGGATTGTCGACCACCACCACGGCAGCCAGGCGCGGCTTCGAGGCCGGCACGATGCCCGCAAAGGCCGCCGTGTAGTTGCTCTTGGCGTAGCCGCCGGCGCTGGCCTTGTGCGCGGTGCCGGTCTTGCCCGCGACGCTGTAGTTGGCGATGCGCGCCTGTGGTGCGGTGCTGCCTGGCCCGGTCACCGTTTCCATCATCCGGATCAGCTGCTCGGCCACCTGCGGCGAGACGATCTGCCTGGCGGTGACTTCGCCGTCCTTGATGAAGCTGGGGTTGTGCATCACGCCGTCGTCCGCGATGGTCGCGTAGGCATTGGCCAGTTGCAGCACCGTCACGTTGAGGCCGTAGCCGTAGCCCAGGATGGCCTTCTCCAGCGGCCGCCAGTCGCGGCCGATCCGCAGGTAGCCCGAGGCCTCGCCGGGAAATCCGCTTTCGGTGCTGTTGCCGAATCCGAATGCGCGGTAGGTGTCGTACATCAAGTTGGTGTCGAGCTGCATCGCGATACGGGCTGCGCCCACGTTGCTCGACTTGGTGATCACTCCCGTGGGGGTGATCAATCCATAGTTGTGCGTGTCGTGAATGTCGTGGCCCTGGAAGAACCAGTGCCCACCGGTGGTGTCGATGATCGGGCTGGTCGGTGTGTACTTGCCGCTGGACAGCGCCGCGGCCAGCAGGATCGGCTTGATGGTGGAGCCTGGTTCGAGCACATCGGTCATGGCCCGGTTGCGACGCTGGGCGGGTTTGCTGCCCGACAGCGCATTCGGGTTGTAGGTAGGCAGGTTGACCATCGCCAGCACTTCGCCGGTACGTACGTCGAGCACGACCATCGAGGCCGAGTCGGCCTGGAACTTCTCCATCGTGGCCTTCAGTTCGCTGTAGGCCAGGAACTGGATGCGCCGGTCGATGCTGAGCGTCAGGTTCTGGCCCGGCTTGGGTGCGCGAACCTGCTCGATGTCCTCCACCACGTGGCCCATGCGGTCACGGATCACCCGCTTGGCTCCAGGCTTGCCTGCCAGCCAGTCGTCGTAAGCCAGTTCCAGGCCTTCCTGGCCGCGATCGTCGATATTGGTGAAACCGAGAACGTGCGCGGTCACTTCACCTGACGGGTAGTAGCGCTTGAACTCGCGCTGGCCGTTGATGCCGGGAATGCCCAGATCCAACACGATCTGTGCCGCTGCCGGCGCCATCTGCCGGCGCAGATACACGAATTCCCGATCGGAGCGCTGTGCCAACTGCGCTTTCAGGGCGTCGGCATCCACACCCAAAGCCTGCGCCAGATCGGGTAGGCGATCGCTGTTGTCCAGCACCTCGGAGGGGTTGGCCCAGATCGACATCATCGGGGTCGACACCGCCAGCGGCTCGCCGTTGCGGTCAAAAATGGTGCCGCGTGACACCGGGATCGGCATCTCACGCAGGAAGCGCGCGTCGCCCTGGCGCTGGTAGAACTGCTTGCGCACCACTTGCAGATCAAACGCGCGCGCCACCAGCCCGACCGAGGCGAGCGTCAGCAAGGCAACCACCACGACCATGCGCCGGCGCGCACTGGGCCCGGCGCCACGACGGCGACTTGGCTGGGCGGGAGTGGGAGAGTTGCGCCAGCTCATCAGCGCAGCAACCGGATGTCTTGCGGACGTGGATCGACCATGCCCAGCTTGCGCCGGGCCTCTTCGTCGATTCGCCGCGGTTCGGCATAGGTGGCCTGCTCCAGTTCGAGGCGGCCGTACTCGATATTCAATTCATCGCGCTGGTTCTGCAACGCGGTGAGACTGACGAACAACACGCGGCTTTCGTGGCGCGTCCACACCACGCCAATCGCGCTGCCCAGCACGGCCACCAGCACGATCAGCAAGCCGAACACGCCAACCGCCTTCATAGGGTGGCCTCCCCGGAAACCGGCAGCTTCTCCGCCACCCGCAACACGGCCGAGCGCGAACGCGGGTTCGCGGCCAGCTCCGCCGCTGACGGAAACTGCGCCTTGCCGATGGCCGCCAGCTGCGCCGGCGTCGCCCGCACGGGCGGTCCGCGGCGACTGTTTTGCACGCGGCCCGAGTGGTCGCGGATGAACAGCTTGACCGCGCGGTCTTCGAGCGAGTGGAAGCTGATCACGGACAGGCGGCCACCGGGCATCAGCCGGTCAAGCGCGGCATTGAGACCCCGCTGCAGGGAATCCAGCTCACCGTTCACGCGAATGCGCAAGGCCTGGAAGCTGCGCGTGGCCGGATGCTTGCCCGGCTCGCGGCGGCCTGCCACACGCTCGATCAGCGCGGCCAGCTGGCCGGTGCGGGTGAACGGCGTGGCGTCGCGGTCGGCCACGATGGCGCGGGCGATGCGCCGGCTGTGGCGTTCCTCGCCGTAGTTCCACAACACGTCGGCGATCTCGCGCTCGCTGGCCTGGGCCAGAAAATCCGCGGCACTTTCGCCCTGGGTGGTGTCCATGCGCATGTCCAGCGGCGCATCGGCCATGAAGCTGAAGCCGCGCGCAGCTTCATCCAACTGCGGCGAGGAGACGCCCAGATCCAGCAGCACGCCGTCGAGACCCGCGGCAGTCTCATCCCACTCGGCCAGACTGGAAAAGTTCGCATGACGAATCGACACACGTGGATCGTCAGCGAACTCCTCGCGGGCCGCAGCAATGGCAGCCGGATCACGATCCATCAACAGCAGCCTGCCGTCGAGGCCCAGGCGCGACAGCACGGCGCGGGCGTGACCGCCGCGTCCAAAGGTCCCATCGAGATAGCGCCCGCCCGATTTCACGGCGAGTCCCTCCACTGCTTCGCCCAGCATTACCGGGATGTGCCGCAACTGCCTGGAGCCTGAATTCATGAACCGGTAATCCGCGTTGTCCTGCCGTGACTGTCAGGCGACACATGAATTCAGGCTTTTGGCCTTGCCGCACTCCCGTTCCCGTCCCGCCCGAATGCAAACCTCGCCCTACAAGCGCAAGTCCGCCATGGCTTGTGTGATCTCGCCCTCCCCGATGGTCTGGCGGATCTTCTTGAGGTGTTCCTGTTCACTCCACAACTCGAACTTGTCGCCCATGCCCAGCAACACCGCCTTCTTCTCGATGCCGGTGGTGGCACGCTGACTGGCCGGCAGCAGCACCCGCGACGCCGAATCCGGCTCGACCACGGCAGCCGCGCCAACCAGCTTCATCTGCATGTCGCGATGGGCCTTGACCACCTTGGACAGTGCGTTCACCTGATCGCGGACCAATTCCCATGCCGCATACGGAAACAGCCACAGGCAACCCGGCTCGAACGGGTTGTAGGTGATCACCAGACGATTGGCACATTCGCCCGTCACCTGTTCCCGATACGCCGTCGGGATGGTCAGGCGGCCCTTGTCGTCAATGGTGATGGCGGTTTCGCCCTGGAACACAGTCAGCTCTCTCCACTAAAACCCACGATTTCACACTGAGACCCACGATAGTCTCGCCCCGTGAGACTGTCAAGGCAATTTCGCTTGTGAATCAAGGAGTAAAGGCAGAATGCTGACCGTACATGCAGCATATTCTCAGGAACACCGGCAAGGTGTTTGAAAGCACGGAAATTTTTACAGATTGTGGCGCGCTGATTTCGGTGAAAATGGGATGAAATCCGGCGAAACAGGTCGAAAAATTCCACTTCGGGCCGAAATGATGGCCGCGAAAAGACGCTCATCACCACGTTGGCAGGGCCGCGGTGGTGATGAGCATGTGTCCGAAGAGGTTGGAGTCGGCCTGTAAGCCGGGTTCTGTACGTCTTGCGACGCGACAGTCATTCCTCTCGGCCAGGCGTCGCCGCCTGGCTCCAGCAACCTACCCGGGAACAACGCGGGCCGCGTTATCGTTCCCCTATTTGGTCTTGCTCCGAGTGGGGTTTACCGTGCCACGCGACGTTGGCCCCGCGTGCGGTGCGCTCTTACCGCACCCTTTCACCCTTACCTGTGCCCTTGCGGGCCATCGGCGGTCTGCTCTCTGTTGCACTGGCCGTCAGCTCACGCTGCCCAGGAGTTACCTGGCACTCTGCCCTGTGGAGCCCGGACTTTCCTCGATGCACTTGCGTGCGACGCGACTGTCCGGCCGACTCCATGGTTGAGTTTACAGGAACGGGGAACGCGCCACCCGCGCTGCAAGCGCTGGAAGACCGCTTCCCGCGACGCGCAGGCAAGACCAGATGCCCAGCCTCGCGCGACCCCGCACGTTGCTGCCTGCCTACCCTCCGCTCCCCGCTTCATAGAGCGCCTTGCGCGGTGCGCCGCTGATCGCCGCCGCCAGTTTTGCCGCTTTGGCAGGGGGCAGCTCGTCGCGCAAAATCGCGAACACGCGCCGCCCTTCGGCCAGCTTGGCATCGGCTTCCTCGCCGCGTCCGGCGACAACGATCACGTGTTCGCCACGCTGCTGGTCCGGATCGCGCGCCACGTGGGCCGCCAGGTCCGCCAGCGGTTCACCAAGAACGGTTTCAAACATCTTGGTCAGCTCGCGAGCCAACACCGCTTCGCGATCGCCGCCCAACACATCACGCATGTCGGCCAGACTGTCCGCCACACGATGCGACGACTCATAGAAAATGAGCGTGCGTGCATCACTGGCCAACTCCTGCAGGCGACTGCGCCGCGCGGTGGCCTTCGGTGACAGGAATCCTTCGAACACAAAACGGTCGCTCGGCAAACCGGCGACCGACAGTGCGGCGATCGCGGCACACGCGCCAGGCACGGGTGTGCAGCGAATGCCGGCCGCTCGCGCGGCACGCACCAGCCGAAACCCTGGATCGCTGATCAACGGCGTGCCGGCATCGGAAATCAGCGCCACCGAATCACCAGCACCCAAGCGACGCACGATGGCATCCACGGCATCGCGCTCGTTGTGGTCATGCAAGGCGATCAACGGTGTATAGATGTTGTGGTGAACGAGCAACGGCCGGCTGTGCCGCGTGTCTTCGGCGGCGATCACAGCCACCGCGCGCAAGGTTTCAATCGCCCGGGCGGACAAATCGTCACGATGACCGATCGGCGTAGCCACGACCCACAGGCAACCTGACTGGACGGATGACATCTGGGAACTCCTGCAGCGCAAGGCGACAATCCAATCCGTTATGATCGCGCATTGACGACCATGACGAACAAGGGATTTCCCATGCGCTTCATGCGCCTCTCGCGCATCGCCGCGACCGGACTGCTGTTTTCGCTGCTGCTGACCGCCTGCGTCCCGTCAGACGCTCCGCGCTCGCCGGCTGAACTGGCCGCCGCGCAGAGTGCCGACGCGCTTGCCCGCCAGGGTCACTTCGACGACGCCGCCCAAGCCTGGCTGGCGCTCGCTGCCCAATCCCGCGGCCGTGTCGACAGCTATCGACTGCGTGCCGCCGAAGCCTGGCGCGAGGAAGGCCAGCTCGAGCGTGCGGCGCCGCTACTGGACAGCATCAAGCGCGCGCGACTGCGAGGCGACGAACCAGTCCGCCTGGACTTGCTGCGGGCCGAACTGGCGCTCGAACGACACGACCCGATCACCGCGCTGCGGCTGACCACGCAGCCGGGCGTCTCGGTGCCAGCCGAGCTGCAACCCCGATGGCTCGAATGGCGCGCCCGTGCACTGGCCGCCAACGGCGACCGCTGGGGCGCGGCGCGTACCCGTGTGCAGATGGACGATCAGTTGCAGGGGTTTGACCGCAGCCAGAATCGCCGGCAGATCCTCACCTTGCTCGAAGGGGTCGACATCGAATCGCTCCAGCAGCGCGCTTCAGCCATGCAACCCAGCGATCGCATGCGGGCGTGGATAAACGAATCCCTGAGCCAGCGCGGCGTGGCTGTGGCCCAGCCGCCACCGGATCTGAAGCAACCCGTGGGCACCTTGCTGCCGGGCGCCGAGGCCCACGTGCGCGAGGGCTACAAGGTACCGACCCAGGTTGCACTCCTGTTGCCCAACAGCGGCAACTTCGCCGCGGCGAGCACAGCCATCCGCGAGGGCTTTTTTGCCGCTTACCTCGATGCCGGACGCAACAACGCGCCGCGCCCGCTGGTCCGCGTCTACGACAGCCAGGGCACGGCCGATGGCGCGGTCAAGGCCTACCAGCAGGCAGTTGACGACGGCGCCGGACTGGTCGTGGGCCCGCTGACCCGAGGCGAAGTAGCCGCGGTATTCAGTCAGGGACACTTGTCGGTGCCGCTGCTGGCACTGAATCACCCCGATGAAAAGCAGTTGCCCGCTGGCAACGTCACCGAGTTCGGCTTGATGCCGGAAATCGAAGGAGCCCAGGCGGCAGACCACATGGTCGAACGCGGCATGCGCCGCGTCTATGTCCTCGCCTCGACCGACGACTTTGCCCAGCGAGCAAGTGGCGCCTTCAAGGCCGAGTTGGCCGCGCGCGGCGGTGAACTGGTCGGTGCGGCCACGCTCCCGCCAGGTGTGACCAGCTACGCGGAGATCATCGCGGGACTGAACCTTCCTGCTGCAACAACGACCGCCGCGCCGGCCGCGGCTGACGCCAGCGCCACCCTGGCCGATGGCACGCCCGGTGATACCGGCATTTTCATCACGATGCGCCCGGATCAGGCGCGCCTGCTGTTGCCGCAACTGCGCATCGCACGGATCGAATTGCCCGTGTTTGCGACCTCGCATATCTACGAAGGCAACGACAACGTTGCGGCCAATCGTGACCTCGACGGCGTGGAGTTCTGCGACTCACCGTGGCTGTTCGATGCGCAGCCGGGCCTGCCGAACCGTGCCGCCATCGCGGCACGCCTGCCCACAGCCCGCGGCGGCGCAGCGCGGCTGTTTGCTTTTGGCATGGATGCATGGAATCTGGTGCCGTACCTCGACTGGCTCAAAGCCCACCCCGGCAGCTACGTGCCCGGCGCCAGCGGCCAGCTCGTCGCCGACCAGTTTGGCCGCATTCGCCGCGTGCTGATCTGGGCGCAGATCCAGAATGGCCTGGCACGTCCGCTGGGAGGCAGTCTGCAAATGGATGACGTTCCGTCAACAGCACCGCCCGCCGCGGATCGCACCATCCCGACCGAGGTGCCGTCGGCCGGCACGTTCCAGCCCGCGGAATATTGATGCGCGCGGCGGGCGACGATTTCGAGCAGCGCGCCTGCCGCGAACTCGAGCACGCCGGGTTGAGCTTGCTGGCCCGCAACTACACCACGCGCCACGGCGAGCTGGACCTGGTGATGCGCCAAGGCGACACCATCGTGTTCGTCGAAGTCCGCTACCGCAAAAGTGCCAGCCACGGCGACGCCGCTGCATCGGTAACCCCGGCCAAGCAGGCAAAGTTGATTCTGGCGGCCCGCCACTGGCTGGCCGCACATGCCCAGCACGCACGCTGCGCATGTCGCTTCGACGTGGTCAGCTACGACGGCCCGGCGGAAGCCCCCCAGCGTCAATGGCTGCGTGGTGCGTTCGAGGCGGATTGATCTGGCGCAGCAACTTGTGACCGTCAGTGGATTACGCTTGACCGATGTCGCTGCCCTCCAAACTAGTCGCGCTGCTGCGTGAAACCTTCCCTGGCGACGCGCTCGCCATCGACGAGGGTGCACGTGCCGCTTATTCCTCCGACGACTCCCGTCGGCACGCCTTGCCCGATGCGGTGGTGTTTCCCACCACCCACGACCAGGTCGAAGCGCTGGTGCAAGCGTGCCGCACTCACCGAATCCCGCTGACCGCGCGCGGGCGCGGCACCAACACCACGGGCGCCGCGGTTCCCGTGCATGGCGGCGTGGTGCTGAGTTTCGAACGCATGAACCGGATCGTGCGGATCGACCCGGACAACCGGCTCGCAGTGGTCGAGCCAGGCGTACTAAACGGCGATCTGCAGGAAGCACTCGGGGCGCACGGCTTCTTCTGGCCACCGGATCCTTCCTCGGCAGCGTGGTGCAGCGTCGGCGGCAATCTGGCCTGCAACGCGGCGGGACCGCGGACGGTCAAGTACGGCAGCCCGCGCGAGAACACGCTGGGCCTGCGCGCAGTGAGCGGCCGTGGCGAGGGCTTTCGCTGTGGCACCTACACCAGCAAAGGAGCGACGGGCTACGACCTGACCCGGCTGCTGATCGGCTCGGAAGGGACGCTGGCGCTGATCACCGAGGCGACGCTGAAGCTCACCCCGAAACCGTCGGCGCTGCGCACCTTGCGCGCGACCTACCGCGACGTCGGCGCAGCAGCCCGGGCGGTGGCGCGAATCATGGCGCAGCCGGTGACACCCTGCGCGCTGGAGTTCATGGACACCGTGGCGCTGCAGCTGGCGCGCGACCATGGCGGCGACAGCGTGCCGCGGGCCGGTGCCCTGTTGATGATCGAAGTCGATGGCGAGCCCGACTCGCTGGCGACTGCGGTCGGCGCGGTGTCGGCGGCGGCCCGCGGCGACGGCCTCGAAAAAATGCAGGTCGCCACCAATGAAACGGAAACCGCCACGTTGTGGGCCGCACGCAAGGCGTTGTCACCCGCGCAACTCAAGATTTCGCAGCACAAGATCAACGAAGACGTGGTGGTTCCGGTAAGCCAGCTGCCGGCCTTGGTCGACGGCATCCAACTGCTGGCCGCGAAGTACGCCTTGCCGATCGTGAGCTTCGGCCACGCCGGCAACGGCAATCTGCATGTGAATCTGCTGCCACGCGACCAGGCCGAGCGGGAGCGCGCGCCTGCGTGCCTGGCCGAACTGTTTGCGCTGGTGATCGCGCTCGAAGGCACCCTGTCTGGCGAGCACGGCATCGGCCTGGTCAAGCGCGAATTCATGCCGCTGGCGTTGGAGCCGGCGACGCTTGGTCTGATGCGCCACATCAAGACGGCCTTCGACCCGGACGGCATCCTGAACCCGGGCAAGTTGCTGCCGTGAGCGGGAATCTGGAAACACAAGAAGGAGCATCGTGAAGACCGACCGGTTGGATAATCTGCTGACGGAAATTCGTGCCTGCCGAATCTGCGAGAAGCACCTGCTGCTGGGACCACGGCCGGTGGTGCAGGCATCGGCCACGTCACGATTGCTGATCGTCAGCCAGGCGCCGGGACGCAAGGTGCACGACAGCGGCGTACCGTTCAATGATGTCAGCGGCGAACGGCTGCGCGAGTGGATGGGGATCGACAAGGCCACGTTCTACGATCCCGGTCGCGTGGCCATCGTGCCGATGGGCTTTTGTTTTCCCGGCAGCGGCAAAAGCGGCGACTTGCCGCCGCGGCCCGAATGCGCGCCGACCTGGCACCCGCGACTGCTGCCGCTGCTGACCCAGGTGCAGCTGACCCTGGCGATCGGTCAGTACGCCCAGACGGGCCTGCTCGGCAGCACGCGTGCCGCCACGCTCACCGACACCGTCCGCGACTGGCGCACCCATCTGGCCAACGGCGTGCTGCCCCTGCCGCACCCCAGCCCCCGCAACCGGCCATGGGTGATCCACAATCCCTGGTTCGAATCCGAGCTGCTACCGGTGTTGCGCCAACGCGTCCACGCGGCCCTTGCCGGAGACGATTGAAGCGCGGCCGGGCTGCGCCTTGCCGGTTGCCCTGCCGATTCATCTAACCTGCCCGGGCTTCACGGCCACGGGGCAGTTCCCTCGGCCTTGCCTGGGGAAAGCACAATGCGGGAAATCGGCCGATGACCATCAAGCACCGCCTGGTGGCGATGAACTTTCTGCAGTTTTTCGTATGGGGCTCGTGGTTGATCACGATCGGCGCCTACTGGTTCCAGTACCGCCATTGGTCGGGTGCGCACTTCGGGGCGATCTTCTCCACCATGGGCATCGCCTCGTTGTTCATGCCGTCGCTGATGGGCGTGGTCGCGGACAAATGGATCAACGCGGAAAAGCTCTACGGCATGCTGCATCTGGGTGGCGCGGTGATGCTGCTGATCGTGCCCTCGATCGACAGCCCGCAGGCCCTGTTCTGGGTCATGCTGCTGAACATGATGTTCTACATGCCGACCATCTCGTTGGCGATCACGGTGGCCTACAACGCCCTGAAGACGGATGGGGCCGATGTGGTGCTGGTGTTCCCGCCGATCCGGGTGTGGGGCACGGTGGGTTTCATCGCCGCGATGTGGACCGTGAGCCTGTTGCACCTGGAGACCTCTGGCGGCCAGTTCTACGTCGCCTCGGCGGCATCGCTGGTGTTGGGCCTGTACGCGTTCTCGTTGCCAAAGTGCCCACCAAGGCTACGTGGCGAGGCACACACCTCGTGGCTGGATACGCTGGGGCTGACCGCGTTCGCGCTGTTCCGCGACAGCAAGATGGCGATCTTCTTCGTGTTCGCGATGCTGCTGGGTGCGGCGCTGCAACTCACCAACGCCTACGGTGACACCTTCCTGCACGATTTCGCCAATGTCGAGGCGTACAAGGGGCTGCTTGCGGTGCGCTATCCGGCGGTCATCATGTCGATATCGCAGATGTCGGAAACGCTGTTCATCCTGGCCATTCCATTTTTCTTCAAGCGCTTCGGCATCAAGACCGTCATGTTGATCAGCATGGTCGCCTGGGTGCTGCGCTTCGGCCTGTTCGCCTACGGCGACCCGGGCCCGGGACTGTGGATGATCGTGTTGTCGTGCATCGTCTACGGCATGGCCTTTGACTTCTTCAATATCTCCGGCTCGCTGTTCGTGGAAGAACAGAGCGACCCGGCGATCCGGGCCAGCGCCCAGGGCCTGTTCATGCTCATGACCAACGGCATCGGCGCAATTCTTGGCAGTTCGATCAGCGGCATCGTCATCGACGTGTGGTTCACCCATGCCGACGGCAGCAAGGACTGGCACGGCATCTGGATTTCTTTCGCCAGTTACTCGCTGGTGGTCGCCGTGCTGTTCGCGATCTTTTTCAAGCACAAGCACGTGCGGGGCGCGGTCACGATTCCGGTACGCGTGTGAGGCGCGGGCCGGTCCGGGGCAGAGGCCCGTAGTGCTATTGCTATTGCCATTGCGAATGATTTGCATTTAACATGCGCCTCCTCAACCGGAGGCCTCCATGTTGTTTTCCGCTCGCCCACTCGCCCTTGCTGTTGCACTGACCCTGACCGGCGTGTCCCACGCCAATGCCCCCGACCAGAACGACGCGGTCAACCTGCGCCGGATTGAAGTCTCCGAAAGCACCCTGCGCATGCCGCAAAGCCAGGGTGCGCTGCCGACCACGATTACGGTCATCACCGGCGAAGACCTGCGCCAACAACTGGCGATCACGCCGGATCTGTCCGACGCGATCGGTAACCTGCTGCCCTCGTTTGCTCCCTCGACGCAGAAGCTCAGCTCACGCGGACAGACCCTGCGCGGACGCAACCCGCTATACATGATCGACGGGGTGCCGCAGTCCAGCCCGCTGCGCAATGGCTCGCGCGATGCCCATACGATCGACCCGGCAATGATCGAACGGATCGAAATCGTCGAAGGGTCCAACTCGATGCAAGGTATCGGCGCGGCTGGCGGGATCATCAACATCATCACCAAGCGCGCGCCCACCCGGGACGGTGTACGCCAGGAAGTCACCCTCAACACCAGCGCCCCAAGCCAGGGGCGCGACGGCGTGGGCTACGGTGCCGCCTACCTGCTGGGTGCACGCAGCGGGGCGTTCGACCTGGTGGCCGGCGCCTCGTGGCGCTCGCGCGGCATGTACTCGGACGCGAAAGGGCGGTTGATCGGGGTCAACGGCACCCAGGGCGACCTGATGGACTCGCGCAGCTGGGACGGCTTCACCAAACTCGGCTACGACTTCACCGACTCGCGCCGCCTGCAATTGACCGTCAACCGGTTCGATCTGCAGGGCCATGGCGACTACACGGCGGTGACCGGCGACCGGGCCACCAACTTGCCGACCACGTCGATCCGGGGCAAGCAACCCGGCGATGCACCGCGCAACCGTGTACTGACCAGCAGCCTGGATTACCGCGACGCCGCGCTGGCCGACGGCGAGCTGCGCGCGCAGTTGTATCACCAGAAAAACCGCGAGCTGTTCGGTGGCGGCACGTTTGGCACCTTCCAGGACCCGGCGTACGGCCCCAATTTGTTCGACCAGTCGCAAAACGTATCGACCAAGGACGGTGCACGCGTGTCCTGGGCAAAGCGCGGCCTGCTGGACAACAAGCTGACGGTACTGGCCGGCGCCGATGGCTACCGTGACAACACGTTCCAGGAGCTGACCCACACCGGCCGTCACTGGGTACCGGACAGCACCTACACGGGGTGGGCGCCTTTCCTGCAGGCGGAGTACTGGCCGCTGCAATCGCTGTCCCTTTCGGGTGGGTTGCGGCATGAGCACGGCGAGCTGGATGTACCGACCTTCCAGACCCTGGCGTTCTACCACGGGGTCACCGTGCAGGGCGGCTCAACCAGCTTCAGCAAGACGCTGCCCAACGCCGGTGCGGTCTGGTACCTCGGCGACCGGCTCAATCTGTTCGCCAGTTACGCCGAGGGCTACACCCTGCCCGACGTGGGACGCGTGCTGCGCGGCATCAACAAGCCTGGCCAGGACGTGGCCACGTTCCTCGATCTCAAGCCGGTGGTTTCGGACAACCGCGAGGCCGGCTTCGAATATACGGGCGACCAACACGGTGCGCGCGTGAGCTACTACACCTCGCGTTCGCGTCTGGGCTCGGTACTGGTATTCGACGCCGCCAACCAGGTCTACAACGTGATGCGCCAGCGCACGGCCATCAGCGGCTGGGAGGCCCGCGCCAACTGGCAGCCGCTGGTCGGCACCCGCTTCGACGCATCCTTCGCCATCAACCGCGGCCGCTCCGACCGCAACGGCGACGGCAAGGTCGACTCGGACCTGGATGGCGCCAACATCGCGCCGAACCGCCTCAATCTCTCCTGGACACAGCGCTGGAACGACGCCTGGTCCAGCTATTTGCAGGTAAGCCACGCCTACAGCCGCAGCTTCACCACGCTTGGCCGGCGCAGCGCGCACTTTGACGGCTACAGCACGGCCGACGCCTACGTGAAGTGGCACGGCCGGGGTGCGGGCGACTGGACACTGGGCGTGCAGAATCTCGGCAACCGGCAGTTCATCAACTACGTTTCGCAAACGGTTGGCGACAATGACTCGAACTTCGCGGGTCGCGGCCGGGTCGTGTCGCTGACGTGGCAGCAGGCGTTCTGACGTGGCTGTGCCGGCGACCGCGCTCGACGCGCCACCCCGTCAGACCGCCAGCGTGCGCAGCTGGATCAGGCGCCTGCACCTGTGGGTGGGCCTCAGCGTGGGACTGCTCTACGCGCTGATCGCCCTCAGCGGCAGTGTGTTGGTGTTGCAAGGGCCGCTGCTGCCGATCATGCATCCTCAACTTACGGCGCACTCGCTGCCCAACCACGCCATGCGCGCGGCGGTCCTCGCGGACATCGCCCGGGATTGGCGCGCCCGCGGCCTACGCAGTGCGGACCTGCCAACCACCGCGCTGCCGGTGTGGCAGCTCTACTTTTCCGACGGCAGCCGCCGTTATCTGGATCCCGCCAACGGCAAGCTGTTGCTGACCCGCTCGCCGGGCAGTGACCTGCTGCTCACGCTACGCGACTGGCACACCCATCTGGTTGCCGGAGAAGCCGGTGAGGCCCTGCTGGGAATCCTGGGGTGGATCACACTGGCCCTGTTGATTTCCGGCGTCTGGCTGTGGTGGCCAGGCCGGCACAAGTTGCGCGCCAGCCTGCGCACGTGCACGCAGCCGCCAGCGCGGCGCTGGCTCAGCTGGCACCGCAGCATCGGCGTGATCAGCCTGCCGCTGCTGGTGCTGATTACCCTGACCGGCACCCTGATGGTGTACAGCGGCGGCACCCGCCAGGCATTGCAGACCCTGTTCGGTGATGCGCCCACCGTTCCGGCGCAAGATTTGGTGGTGCCGCGGGCGCAGGAAATCGACTGGTCCGCAGTACTCGACGCTGCTCACCGAGCCCTGCCCGGCGCCGAACTGCGTCGCATCACGTTGCCCTCGGCGGGCAACGCACGCGTGACGATTCGTGCGCGCATGCCGGCCGAATGGCATCCGGTCGGACGCAGCCAGGTAGGAATCGATCCCTATAGGGCACAGGTACTGAGCATCGTCGACGCCACGGCCGACGGCACGGGTGCGCGCGTGAGCAACGCCATTTACCCCCTGCATGCCGGCAGCGTCGGCGGGATCACCGGCCAATTGCTCGTGGTGCTGGCAGGCCTGCTGCCTCCGTTCTTCCTGATCACCGGCTTCCTGTATTGGCGGGCACGAAGGCAGCGCGGCCGCGCTTGAGCCTGGTCACGACAGCCGCATGCCGCGAACCGACAGTGGGCTCGCCATATTCCGTATGGGGAACCCGCGATTGGCTCGGCTGAATAGCACGATTGGTGCCGCCTTGACCCGTCAAAAAAGCCCGGCTTTTCATCGCGTTGCTTTCGAACAGAGCACTCGCTAGGATTGATTTGTCGCAAAACCTTACGCTTTGTGATACAGAATCTTAACGTCGCCACCAGGCCACCAGCACGCGCCTGACAAGAAAGTTGATCCGGGGTTCAGAACGCCAGCACGTTGAAGCGCCAAAGGGGGGCGTCGTCATCGTGCGGGAACGTCCATTACGGGGAAATCAAAACATGAAGACTCATCACCACCGCCGACATCGCTTGACGCTCTCGATCATCGTGGCGCTCGCAGCCGTACCGCTGGCCTACGCCCAAGACACCGCCGCACCCGCCAGCAGCACGCAGGACGACAGCTCGCAAGTCACCACGCTGAGCCAGATCACGGTGCGGGCACAAAAACGCGTGGAACTGCTGCAGGACGTACCGATCACCATGGCCACGCTGCCCGAGCAGTTGCTGCAGGACACCGGCGTGCACGACATCAAGGACCTGCAAACCCTGGTACCTACCCTGTTCGTGACCAGCACCACCTCGGAAACGCAGACCACCGCGCGCATCCGCGGCGTCGGCACGGTCGGCGACAACCCCGGACTGGAATCCTCGGTCGGCGTCGTGATCGACGGCGTGCCCCGCGCACGCAACGGCGTGGCGTTCGGCGACCTGGGCGAGCTGGAACAAGTGGAGGTGCTGAAGGGCCCGCAAGGCACCGTGTTCGGCAAGAACACCTCGGCCGGCCTGATCAACGTGATCACCAAGCGTCCGCAATTCAAGGAGGAAGGCAACCTCGAATTCACCGTAGGCAATTACGGCGCGGCAGGTGTGGCGGGTTCGTACAACAACAAGCTCAGTGACTATGCCGCGTTCCGTGTGTACGCCGTCAACCGCAAGCGCGACGGTTTCAACGACGTCAACACCGGCGTGGGCCCGCGTACGCTGACCACCGACAGCGATCAGGACTACCACTCGGTGCGGGCGCAGTTGCTGATCACGCCGACCAACAACGTCGACATCAACATCATCGGCGATTTCACCGAGCGCAACGAGAATTGCTGCGTGGGCGTCACGATCCTGCGCGGCCCCACCGCCCCGATCGTCAACGCGCTGTCTGGCGGCAACGGAGTGATTCCTGTCGTCGATTTGTCCCGCCGACTGGCCTACAGCAACCGCGACACCACCCAGAAGATCACCGACAAGGGACTGTCCACCGAACTCAACTGGAACAACTCGTGGTTTGGCGGTGCGACGCTCACCTCGATCACGGCACTGCGCAAATGGGATGCCATCGGTGGCGCCGATCTGGATTTCAGCGGGGCTGACATCTGGTATCGCCCTTACGGGGCCGACCAGAACTCGGTCCGCTTCAAGACATTCAGCCAGGAACTGCGGCTGGCCGGCAACACCGACCGGGTCGACTGGATGGCAGGCCTCTATTACGACAACGAAAAGCTGCAACGCCGCGATGCGGTCACGCTGGGCGCGGCGTACGAGCCTTACGTGGCTACCGCCTTGTTGAACGACATCGCCAGCAGATTCCCGGCCGGCCTGGTCAACACCGCCGGCGCAGCGACGTTCCTGTCGGAGGCCACCGGGATGCCCTATGGCACCTCGTTCGTGGGCGCTGCCTCGCGTGACCGCTGGAATCAGGACGCCAAGAGCACGGCCGTGTTCAGCAACGTCACCTTCCACGCCACCGACAAGTTGGCATTGACGATGGGCGTGCGTTACACCCACGAAAACAAGTCGGTGGATTCGTACTACACCAATCCGAACGGTGGCCTGGGTTGTGCCGCCGGGCTGGGCAACCCGGCCAGGGTCGGCGGGGCGCTGGCGGCGCGTGGCGTCCCGGCGCCGTTTGTCGCCGCGGTCGTGCCGACGGTGGTCGGCTTCATGTGCCTGCCGTGGGCCAATCCGCTGTTCAACGGGCGCACTACCTCGCAGGATTTCACCGCGAACGAATGGTCGGGCACTTTGAAGGCCGCCTACCGCTGGAACGACGGCGTGATGACCTACGCCTCGGCCGCGCGTGGCTACAAGGCGGGCGGCTTCAACCTGGATCGCGTGCAATCGGGCAACGGCTTCAGCGACGGCCCACAGGGCATCGTCCCGGTCACCGACACCTCGTTCCCCGGTGAGTTTGTCAACAGCTACGAGCTGGGCGCCAAGACCAGCTGGCGGGATGGCAACCTGCTGCTGAATACCGCGCTGTTCCACTCCAAGTACACCGACTTCCAGCTCAACAGCTTCCTTGGCACCAGCTTTGTGGTGCGCTCGGTGCCTGAACTGATCACCAAGGGCCTGGATGCCGATGTGCTGTGGCAGACGCAGGTCCCGGGGCTGTCGTTGCAGGCCGGTGCAACCTACACCGATGCGAAGTACGGCAACGACCTGCTGCCCGACCCCGAACTTTCGCTGGTGCCGGGCAACACCGCGGGCTTCGCGCCGAAGTGGGCGCTCACCGGCGGCGTCACCTATCAGTGGAATTTCAATGACTACCTGATGGGCCGCTTCAACGTCGGTGCCAAGCACATGACCGAGTACAACACCGGCTCCGACCTGGACTTGGCCAAGCTGCAGCCGGCGTACACCCTGCTCAACGCCCGCCTGGTGATTGGCGCCATCAGCAAGCGCTGGCAGGTGGAGTTGTGGGGCAACAATCTCACCGACCGCACCTACAAGCAGGTGGGCTTCGACGCACCCATCCAGCCAGGCTCCTACAACGCCTTCCTGGGTGCCCCCCGTACGTTCGGCCTGACCGTGCGCGGCTCGCTGTAACCGCGATCCGGGAAGCCGTCGTCACGACGGCTTCCCGGATTCTCTACAATGCGCCGATGCGCATCGGCCCCTACCTGATCGACCCGCCCGTGGTGCTGGCACCCATGGCCGGCGTCACCGACAAGCCATTCCGGCTGCTGTGCAAGCAGTTGGGTGCCGGGCTGGCCGCCTCCGAGATGACCAGCGCCGATCCGACCCTGTGGCAAACCCGAAAATCGCTGCACCGGATGGATCATGCCGGTGAGCCCGATCCGATCAGCGTGCAGATCGCCGGCTACGACCCGACGATGCTGGCCGAAGCCGCTCGTTTCAACGTGGCCAACGGCGCGCAGATCATCGACATCAACATGGGCTGCCCGGCCAAAAAGGTGTGCAACGTATGGTCCGGCTCCGCCCTGCTGCAGGACGAGCCGCTGGTCGCCCGCATCGTGAAGGCGGTGGTTGATGCGGTTGATGTGCCCGTAACGTTGAAGATCCGCACCGGTTGGAATCGCGAAAACCGCAATGCCCTGCGCATCGCCCACATTGCCGAAGATTCAGGCATCGCCGCGCTGGCCGTGCACGGCCGCACCCGCGCCGACAAATACGAGGGCGAGGCCGAATACGACACCATCACTGCGGTGAAGGCGGCGGTACGTATCCCGGTCCTCGCCAACGGCGACGTCACCACCCCGCAGCAGGCGCGCCACGTACTGGACGTGACCGGCGCCGATGCGGTGATGATTGGCCGCGGCGCGCAGGGGCGGCCGTGGATCTTCCGCGAAATTGCCCACTACCTCGCCACCGGCGAACTGCTGCCCGAGCCGGAGCCGGCCGAGGTCGCGCAGATCCTGCTCGGCCACCTGCGCCACCTGCATACGTTCTATGGCGAACAGGCCGGCGTGCGCATCGCGCGCAAGCACCTGGGCTGGTATGCCAAGGATCGGCCGGAGAACGCGGCGTTCCGGCAAGTAGTCAACCGTGCACAAAGCGCGCGCGAGCAGCTGCAGCTGACGACCGACTACTTCGTGGCGCTGCAGGACGGCTGGCGCGCTGCGGCATAAGCAGCCGCTTGCGCATGCCCGCTCGATCCGGGCGTGCCGCCGCACCGATGGCAGCAGTGCGTTAGGCTGAATGACGCAATCCGCACACCACCCTTGGCCATGGAGCCCTGATGACCCAACATTTGCGGCGGTTCGGTCTGCTTTTGAGTTTTTGCGTGCTGTCTGGCGCGACGTTGGCGGCCGCGCCGCAGAACGCCCCGACGATCAAGATCTATCCGCTCGCCACCGGCACCACGACCGCACTGACGCCGATCGACCAGCCGCCTCGCCTGCGCCAACCGCTGATCGTCGGCGTCAAGGTGGCGCCTCCGTTCGTCATTGACGACCACGGCCAATACCACGGCCTGGCCATCGACCTGTGGCAGGAGGTGGCGGCCGACCACGGCTGGCGCTTCGTCTACAAACCCTACGACCTCGAAGCCCTGCTCGACGCTGTCAGCGATGGCGACGTCGACGTGGGGCTCGGCGCGATTACCGCGACGGCTGATCGCGAAAGGCGCATGGATTTTGCCCATCCAGTCACCAGTTCGGGACTTGGCGTGGCCGTGCGCGGCGGGCAAACCGCCGGCTGGTTGGCCGTGGTGCGGGCGCTGGTATCGCCAGCCTTCCTCAAGGTCATCGCCACGCTGGCGTTGCTGCTGCTGGTCGTCGGCTTTCTGGCCTGGTTGCTGGAGCACAAGCGCAACCCGGAACAATTTGGTGGCAGCCGCAGCCAGGGAATTTTCTCCGGTTTCTGGTGGGCGATGGTAACCATGACCACGGTCGGCTACGGCGACACCGCCCCACGCAGCGTGCCGGGTCGCATCCTCGGCCTGGTCTGGATGCTGGCGGCGCTGATTATCGTGTCGTTCTTCACCGCCTCGATCACCAGCGCGCTGACGGTGGGCCAACTCAGCGACCGCATCAGCCGTGCCGATGATCTGGGCGGCATGCGGGTGGCAAGCGTACCCTCCAGTACCAGTGCGGATTGGCTGGAGCGACAAGGATTCAGCTATACCAAGGCGGCCGACGTGGACACCGCACTGGCCGACCTGGCTGCCGGACGAGTGGACGCCGTCGTGTACGACGCGCCGCTGATGCGATGGGACATCCAGCAACATTTCCGCGGCAAGCTCAAAGTTCTGCCGTTGGTGCTGGAGCGTCAGGACTATGCCTTCGCCGTGCCCACCGGCAGCCGCCTGCGCGAGCCCATTGACACATCGCTGCTGCAGCGGATCAATGCCCCCGACTGGCCGCAGCGCCTCAAGAAGGCGTTTGGCGAAGACCGGGCACGGCCCTAGCGGCGCGTTCGGGACCCGCGCCAGCGCCCCCGTACGCGCGGGCCGGCGTGCGTTGTCGGGCTCCGACACGTAGTATCGGCAGCGGGGACAGGGAATGACGCGCCAATGAGTAACGGACAATCGATACCCGCGCCGCGGGAGGCTCTCGAACAACTCGAACGCGCGCAGGAGCGCTGGTCGCTCATCGACATCCTGCTGCGCCGGCTCGCCACCCGGCTCACCTACGCCGCAGACGGCCGCACCGACGAACTCGACGCGACGCTGGGCGGGCTGCGTAGGCAATTGCGTGAACCGCTCGAAGAAGCTGAACTCGAGGGGCTGTTGGCGGCGCTGACCGACGCGGTGCGATCGCTCGACACGCCGAGTGCCACCGCGGAGGTCACGCCTCTGGTCGCGGCGCCAACGGCTGCGACGACCGGCAACCTGCTGCTTCGCGTCATCGATCAACTGCGCCTGGACGATGCCATCCGCGGCGACCTCGACAACGTGCGCCGGGCCGTACTGGATGCTGCCGACGACGCCGACCTTGCGACGCAGGCGCAAGCGCTGGCGCACCTGATCAATCGCCATCATCGGCAACTTGGCGAGCAAAGAGCCGCAGCAGAGCGCCTGCTGACCCATGTCTCCCGGCAACTGGACGAGTTGGCCCAGTACCTCGAACAGGACAGCGCCGATCACCTCGATGGCGTTGGCGCGAGACAGGAACTTGATCGCCATGTGAGCCGCGAACTCGGCGCCCTGGACGATCACTTGCGGCAGTCGGACGATAGCAACCCGCTGCACCGGGAACTGCAATCACGGCTTGGCGCGATCACCAGCCACCTCAAGACATTCCGCGAGCGCGAGGAGGCCCGCGAGCGCGACTGGCAAGCCCACGCCGAGCAGATGACCCAGCGCATCGGTGAACTGGAGCGCTCGGCACGGGTCCTGGAAGCCAGCCTCCACCAGGAACACCAACTTGCCTCGACCGATCCGCTAACCGGCATTGCGAACCGGATGGTGTTCGAACAGCGCTTCAAACTGACCTGCGAGCAGATGACGCGGGGCAATTCGTCCGCCTGCCTGTTGGTGCTGGACATCGACCACTTCAAACGGATCAATGACCGCTTCGGCCACGCCGCCGGCGACCGCGCGCTGCGCATCGTGGCCCAGCAACTCAAGACCAGGATGCGGGCTGACGACCTGCTGGCCCGCTACGGTGGCGAGGAGTTTGTGGTCGTGTTGCCAGACACGCCCGTGCAAGCCGGCATCGGTGTGGCGGAGGACCTGCGCCGTTGCATCGAGGGAGTCGGCTTTCGTGGTGAGCAACAGCCGGTGCGGATCACCCTCTCCTGCGGCGTCACCGCGCTGCGCGCCGACGATACCCCGGACCAGGCATTCGAACGCGCCGATCGCGCTTTGTATATGGCCAAACGCAACGGACGCAACCGCTGCGAGATGGTGTGAGCCAACCACCTTCGGCGCAGCCATCCAGACGTCTGAATGAATCCCGTCGAGACGACGACACCCCGGCTGCAAAATCGGGAATGCCGGTGTATGATGCCCGACTGCATTCATCTTTCTATCCGCACAAAGGGATATACGCCGCGATGTCCAACTACCTGTTCACCTCCGAATCGGTCTCTGAAGGCCATCCGGACAAGGTCGCCGACCAGATCTCCGACGCCGTGCTCGATGCGATCATCGTGCAGGATCCGCGCGCCCGTGTGGCGTGCGAAACCATGGTCAAGACTGGCGTGGCGATCGTCGCCGGCGAGGTCACCACCAGCGCGTGGATCGACCTGGAAGCGATCACCCGCAAAGTGATCCTGGACATCGGTTACGACTCCAGCGAAGTGGGTTTCGACGGCGCCACCTGCGGCGTGCTGAACCTGATCGGCAAACAGTCGCCCGACATCAACCGCGGCGTCGACCGCAAGAGCCCGGAGGAACAGGGTGCCGGTGACCAGGGCCTGATGTTCGGCTACGCCACCAACGAAACCAAGACCTTCATGCCGGCGGCGATCCACTTCTCGCATCGCCTGGTCGAACAACAGGCGAAGGTGCGCAAGCAGAAGAACTCGCCGTTGCCGTGGCTGCGTCCGGATGCGAAGAGCCAGGTCACCCTGCGCTACGAGAACGGCGTGGCCACTGCGATCGACGCGGTGGTGCTGTCGACCCAGCATGATCCGGGCGTCAAGCAGAAGGACCTGATCGAGGCCGTACGCGAGTACATCCTCAAGCCCGTGCTGCCGGCCAAGTGGCTGCACAAGGGCACCAAGTTCCACATCAACCCGACCGGCAAGTTCGAGATCGGCGGCCCGGTCGGCGACTGTGGCCTGACCGGCCGCAAGATCATCGTCGACACCTACGGCGGTTGGGCCCGCCACGGTGGCGGCGCATTCTCCGGCAAGGACCCGTCCAAGGTTGACCGCTCGGCCGCCTACGCGGCGCGCTACGTGGCCAAGAACATCGTTGCCGCCGGCATTGCCGACCGCTGCGAAGTGCAGGTCAGCTACGCCATTGGCGTGGCCCAGCCCACCTCGATCTCGGTGACCACCTTCGGCACCGGCAAGATCAGCGACGACAAGATCGAGAAGTTGATCCGCAAGCACTTCGACCTGCGCCCGTTCGGCATCCTCAAGATGCTCGACCTGATCCACCCGATGTACCAGAAAACCGCCAGCTACGGCCACTTCGGCCGCACCCCGCAGCAGATGAAGGATGCCAATGGCAACACCTTCACCGCCTTCTCGTGGGAGCAAACCGACCGCGCCGAGGCGCTGCGCAAGGACGCCAGGCTCAAGTAAACCATTGACGCGGCACCAGGCACAGACAGGACGGGTCGCCAGCAGGCGACCCGTTTTGCTTTTGCGCCGCAGCCAGTCATGCTGTGCGTGCAGCCGGCGCCAACAGGCGATCCGGCAGCGGCCGGCCGCGCCGTGAGCGGCCGTCGATACAGTGCACTGCATTGACATGGAACCAAGCCTTTCCCAAGACGGTCCCGGCCGGCAGCATTCACCGTTACATACGTCCTCGCGGTTGCGAGGACGGCACGCGCGCGTGAGCGAAGGGGATCGCATCCGGCACGCCGCCGAACGCCACAAACGGATTGCCTTGATGGTGATACTCGTGCTGAGCTGGACCGGCACAGTCATCGCCTGGACGCTGATGGAACAACGCGGCGACTCGTCGGCTGCCCTGCGCAGTGTGTTCTGGGCGAACATCGTGTTCCATCCGTCGATGTTCCTGATCATCCGCAAGCGCCTGTTGCCGCAGCGCACCGTCGACCTGGCCTGCCTGTTGTTCGGCGCTGGCATCTGCGCCGTCTGCATGATTCTGGGACTGTACTTCCCCGCTTACGGTGCCAATATCGACCTGAAGCCGCTGTATTTGTGGATCCCCGTCATCTACGTCTTCGCCTTCACGCTGACCAGTCACAAAACCAGTCTCGTCCTCTCGCTGGTGATGCTGGCGGTGTTCACCACGATCTGCCTTCCGTACCTGTCGCACCACGCCACGCAGCCGTACGGCAACTTCACGATCCAGATGCTCGTGGTATCAGCCGTGCTGATCGCGGCGCTGTATTTTCTGTCCAGCTACCAGCAACGCCTGCAGGTGGCGCAGCTTACGGTCGATGAATTGGCGCACCTGGCCAACACCGACGAACTCACCCACCTGCCCAACCGCCGACTGCTGGCCGAGCGTATTGAATCGGAATTGGTCAGGTTTGCACGCTACGGTCGCGCCTTCACGGTGATCCTGCTCGATATTGATCACTTCAAGTTGGTCAACGACCGTTTCGGCCACGACGTCGGCGACCAGGTTTTGGTGGCGCTGGCCGAACGCGTGCGGACATCGCTGCGCGACGTCGACCTCCTGGGGCGCTGGGGCGGTGAGGAGTTCATCATCATCCTGCCCGAGGCGGGACTCCAGGAAGGCTTGCCCATAGCCCAAGCGCTGTGTGCAAGCGTGGCCGCTCGTCCGCTGTTTGGAGACCACGCGATCACGATCAGCTGCGGCGTCGCCGAGGTCAGGCCCGGCGACACTGCCGACAGCCTGTTCCACCGCGCCGACGCCGCGATGTATGTCGCCAAACGGAAAGGACGCAACCGCGCTGAATGCATGGCGCCGGCAGACGCTGCCGCGTCGGACGCGCTGAACCCGACCTGATATCACTTGGCCAGCGACTGTCGATCGCCCCACAAAGGGCGACGGGAGGGCGGCCGGTGCTCAGCGCACTGGTGCCCGGAACAGGCCGCGGGAGCGGACACATGCCGCTGTCCCGCTGGCGCCGCAACTTGAGCCGGCGTGTCCGGGGAACCAGCAGGCATTGCTGCCGGCAGTAGTTCCCGCACACCTGAACGTGCGGGGCCGAAAAAGCATTTTTCGATCATGTGGCCGCCCTGGGCAACCACCGCCCGCTACAATGGGCGGATGTCCCTGATCCAATTGCAACGCGTCGACTTCAGCATCGGCGGCCCCCTCCTGCTCGAACATGTCGATCTGTCGATCGAGGCGAACGAGCGCGTCTGCATCGTCGGTCGCAACGGCGAAGGCAAATCCACCCTGATGAAGCTGATCGCCGGCGAGCTGCAGGCCGACGATGGCGAGGTGCGCGTGCAGAACGGCACGGTGGTGGCGCGAATGGCGCAGGAAGTACCACAGGACACGGCGGGCAGTGTGTTCGACGTGGTCGCCGAGGGGCTGGGCGATCTCGGCCGGCTGCTTGCGCGCTATCACCACCTGCTGGACGAAGGCGACTTCGACGCGCTGGGCGACGTGCAAATGCAGATCGAGGCGCAGCACGGCTGGGATCTGGACCGCCGCGTCAGCGATGTGCTGACCGAGCTGGAGCTGCCCGGCGACACCGACTTCGGCGCGCTGTCCGGCGGCATGAAGCGGCGCGTGCTGCTGGCCCAGGCGCTGGTGCGCAAGCCCGACGTGCTGTTGCTGGATGAGCCGACCAACCATCTCGACATCGAGGCGATCGACTGGCTGGAAGGCTTCCTCAAGCAGTTTCCCGGCAGCATCCTGTTCGTCACCCATGACCGCAGCTTTCTGCGCGCGCTGGCCACCCGCATCGTCGAGATCGACCGCGGTGCGCTGACCGACTGGCCCGGCGACTACGACAACTACCTGCGCCGCCGCGAGGAGCGCCTGCACGCCGAGGCCCAGGCCAACGCACTGTTCGACAAGAAGCTGGCGCAGGAAGAAGTGTGGATCCGCCAGGGCATCAAGGCCCGGCGCACCCGCAACGAAGGTCGCGTGCGCGCGCTGAAGGCGCTGCGCAATGAGCGCGCCGAACGTCGCAACCTCAGCGGCAATGTCAAGATGAATGCGGCGAACGCGCACGCTTCCGGCAAGAAGGTGATCGAGCTCGAGCATGTGCACCACGCCTACGACGGCCGCGTGCTGATTGGCGACCTCACCACCACGGTGATGCGTGGCGACCGGATCGGCATCATCGGCCCGAACGGCGCCGGCAAGAGCACCCTGCTGAAAATCATGTTGGGCGAGCTGATCCCGCTGCGTGGCACGACCGAGCTGGGCACCGGCATCCAGATCGCCTACTTCGACCAGCACCGCCTGCAACTCAACGACTCACTCAACGCGCTGGACAACGTGGCCGAGGGCCGCGAGTTCATCGAACTCAACGGCCAACGCAAACACATCATCGGTTATCTGCAGGACTTCCTGTTCTCGCCCGACCGTGCGCGTGCGCCGATCACCCGGCTGTCCGGCGGCGAGCGCAACCGCCTGTTGCTGGCCAAGCTGTTCGCGCAGCCGTCCAACCTGCTGGTGATGGATGAGCCGACCAACGACCTGGATGTCGAGACGCTCGAACTGCTGGAAGAATTGCTGACCGACTACAAGGGCACCTTGCTGCTGGTGTCGCATGACCGCGCATTCCTCGACAACGTGGTTTCCAGCACCCTGGTGCTGGAGGGCAACGGCCGGATCGGCGAGTACGTGGGCGGCTATACGGACTGGCTGCGCCAGCGCCCCGCCCCCCGCCGTCCCGGCGAAAACCGGACCCAGCAGCACGCCGCGAGGCACGAGTCGTCCGCGACCAGCTCGCACACTGGCGACGGGAAAAAGCCGAAGCACAAGCGCAGCTTCAAGCAACAGCATGAGCTCGACCAGCTGCCCGGCCTGATCGAGCAACTGGAAAGCGATATCACCAAGCGCACCGCCGCCATGAATCAACCGGCCTTTTTTCAGCAGGACAGCGTCGCCATCGTCGAGGCCAACGAAGCGCTGGTGGCCCTGCAGGCAAAGCTGGACGCAGCGTATGCGCGCTGGGCGGAACTGGACGGCTGAAGCGCTGCCGGAACGGCACCATGGCAGCGTATCATTCGCCAATTACCCGCCTCGGATGATTGCCATGTACACGCTTTACTACAGCCCCGGTTCGGCCAACCTGGTGGTGCACCTCGCCCTGCTCGAGATCGGTGCGCCGCACACGCTGGAGCGGATCGACCTCGATGCCGGCCAGCAGCGCAGCGCCGCCTACCTCGCGCTGAACCCGGATGGCGTAGTACCCACCCTGGTCGTCGACGGCGTGCCACACGGCGAGGCCGCCGCGCTGGCGATGCTGCTGGCGGAGCGTCACCCGGAGGCTGCGCTGGCGCCCGCCGCCGGCAGCGTGCAACGCGGCGACTACCTGCAGTGGATGCTGTACTTGGCCAACTCGCTGCAGCCGCTGTTCCGCCAGTGGTTTTACCCCACCGACCACCTTCCCGCCGCCGCCGACAACATCAAGCAGGCCGCTCGGGTTGGCATCGAAAAGTGCTGGACGAAGATCGACGCGCACCTCGCTACGCACGGCCCGCACATGCTGGGTGACAGCTTCGGGCTGGTGGACCTGTACACGCTGATGCTGATGCGCTGGTCGCGCAACATGCCGCGCCCCGCAACTGAATGGCCCCAACTGGCCGCGCTGGCCACGCGACTGAAGGCGCGCCCGTCATGGAAGCAGGTGTGCGAAAGCGAGGGCCTGGTCGAGTGGGCCTGAGCGCATGAGCGACGCGCCCAGTGCCGACGCCTGGGCCGTCTATCTGCTCGAGTGCGCCGACGGGCGCGTTTACACCGGGATCGCCCGCGACCCCGACACGCGCTACGCCAAACACCTCGCCGGCAAGGGCGCCCGCTTCACCCGATCCAACCCGCCGCGGCGGTTGCTGGGCTATGTATGGGTTGCCGACCACGGCGCCGCGCTGAGGCTGGAGTTCGCCTGGAAGCAGTTACCGCGCGCGAAGAGAATCGACGCCCTGCACACTTACCGTGCGCCCGCCCAGCAAGAGCCGTAGTCAAGCCGACTCGGACGGCTCCAGCGGCAACCAAAGCTGCGCCACAGCGCCAGGCGCATCGGCGCGGGCGCTCAAGCTGACACCGCCTTGGTGCCCCTCGGCGATCTGGCGCACCAGGGCGAGACCGATGCCAGAGCCGTTGGGCTTGGTCGTGAAGAACGGTACAAACAGGTTGTCGCTTTTGGGCAGGCCCGGTCCCTCGTCCAGAATCTCGACCACCACGCGCTCACCCTCGCTACGCCAACGCACCACGACCGCGCCACGACTGGGAATGCTCGCTTCCACAGCGTTGCACAGCAGATTGATCAGCGCCTGTTCCAGCTGATCCGCGTCAGCCTGCACCACCAGCGTCGCACCCAGTTCGAGCTGCACCGGCAGACGCTGCTCCAGGCGCACCACCTTCTCGACCAGGCTGGCCAAATCCACATCACGTTTGTGCGGCGGAGGCAGTCGCGCCAGGCGACTGTAGCCGGACAGGAACCGCCCCAAGGCACCGGCACGCTTGCCGATCACTTCCAGGCCGCTGTGAAAATCCTCGCGCCAATCCGCAGGCATGGGGTCGCGCGCAACCAACGTGGCCAGTGTTTCGGCCATCGACTGAATCGGAGCCAGCGAGTTGTTGACTTCGTGCCCCAGCACACGCAGCAAGCGTTGCCAGGCCTGCCGCTCTTCTTCGCGCAATACCCGGCCGACGTCGTTGATCACCAGCAAACGACCACCCTTGCCGCGGCGCCGCAATGGCGCATGGCGAACTTCAAAGCGCCCGCTGCGGCCGGGAAAGACATGGCTGAGCAACTGACCGGAAGGCGCGTCGAGCAGCGGCTGCACGCCGAGATCCTGCGCGGTACGGCCAAACAGGTCGAGTCGCACGGCGTGCAACAGGCGCTGTGCGGCGGGGTTGAGCAAGCGCAACCGATCATCCTGGTCGAACACGAGTACGGCGTTGTCCAGTGCCGCCAGAGTCTTGCCGAGCAAATAGGAAGATTCCTCGAACTGCAAGCGTTCACTCTGCAGCCGCTCGGCCAGCGCATTGATGTCGTACACCACGTCGCCGAGCACGCTGCTCTGTGCGCCGCGCATGCTGTAGTCACCCTCGCGCAACGCTTCGAGCAGGCCGGAAAGGGTGTGGATTGGATAGATCAGGCGCCGGTACTGCCAGCGCGCAAGCCACCACGTGCACACCACGATCACCACCAGCAGCAGCCACAGCGCAAACCCTTCCGGGGTCCCTCCGAGGAGCACACCCACCAGTGCGACGGCGGCGGGTGACGTCACCAACAAGCTGCCTACGAGCACCCGCCGCTCGTAAGCAGGCAGCCGCGCGGGACGACGTGAGGCGGGCGCGGCGTCAGGCGTTGCCATCGGCCCGCTCGGTACCATCGCGCATATCGTACTTTTCCAGGCGTCGGTACAGCGCCTGGCGGGTAATGCCCAACGCGTCGGCGGCGTGTTGCAAGTTGCCGCGATAGCGCTCCATGGCCTGCCGCACCAGCCAGGCTTCAGCCTCGTCCAGTTTCATTCCGGCAAGGTTGCCGTCGGCTGGCGCGGATGCGCCAAAGGTGAGCTCCGCAGCACCGATTTCATCGTGGTCGGCCAGCAAGGCGGCGCGCTCCATCAGGTGGCCGAGTTCGCGCACGTTGCCGGGCCAGGCATAGGCCACCAGGGCACGCTCCGCTGAAGGCGCCAGTCGCAAGTCGGCGCGGCCATAACGCCTCGCATTACGGGCCAGACTCGCACGAGCCAGCGGCAGGATGTCTTCCTGCCGCTCCCGCAGGGGCGGCAACTTGATTTCCAGCGTATTGAGGCGATACAGCAGATCGCGCCGGAAGCGCCCCGCGGCGACTTCCGCCGCCAGATCCGCATTGGTCGCCGAAATCAGTCGCACGTCCGCACGCCGGGTACGCGACGAACCGAGTCGCTCGAACTCGCCGTCTTCCAGCACGCGCAGCAGTTTCGGCTGCTGCGACGCGGGCACGTTGCCCACCTCGTCCAGGAACAGCGTGCCGCCGTCGGCGAGTTCAAAGCGACCGATGCGTTCAGTCTTGGCGTCAGTGAATGCGCCGCGCACATGGCCGAACATTTCCGACTCGAACACTGTCTCGGCGATGCCGCCCATGTTGACCTTGATCAGCGGCTGCGCCGCGCGCGGCGACAAATCGTGCAACTGCTGTGCGATGACGCCCTTGCCGGTGCCGTTTTCGCCCAGCACCAGCACGTTCGCATCGCTGGGCGCGACGCGCGCCACCATCGCCATCACCCGCTGCATGGCCGGCGACTCGGCGATGAAGTCGACCGCCTCGGCATCTTCGTTCAACAAGGCATTGGTTGCCTCGAGACGATGCTGCCGCCGCTCACTGCGGGCCAACGCGATCTGCGCCCGCAGTACGGCGAGCAGGCGCGCGTTGTCCCATGGCTTCTCGATGAAATCCGCAGCGCCTCGACGCATCGCCTCCACCGCGAGCTGCACGTTGCCCCACGCGGTCATCACCACCACCGGCATGCCGGGCACGAGCTGACGCAGCTGTTGCAGCAACGCCAGTCCCTCATCGCCCGAGGTGGTGTCACGGGTGTAGTTGAGGTCGATCAGGGCGCAATCGAACTCGCCGCGGCGCACCAACTCCAGGGCGCGGGCGGGACCATCGGCAGCGAGGCTGACAATACGTTCCGATTTCAGCAGCAACCGTAATGCCTCGCGTACGTCGCCCTGATCGTCGACCAGCAGTACGTTGGGTGTCGATCCCGTAGTCATGCGCGGCCCCGTGGGGCCACGGCACAGCAGGATTGATCATGGCCACTACACCAGATCGCACGACTCCGCGCTTGAAGATGGCCTCGAATTGTTTTTCGCGCGTCGTGGCTACCCAACATGGAACCCCCCGTCGCCGTCTCGATAAGGCGATGCTCACAACTACAGAGTTGGCGATCGATTTCGGCATGGCGCAACCGCGCACGCACGGTCGTTACCGCTTGAAGTCGATGGCTTGTCCGGCGCACGCGGTACCGCGTCCATCAGTCCGACCCACGAGCCAGGTTCGCTTCGATTGAAGGATCAGGCCGCGGGCGGAAGAACAAGTAGAGTAGCAAGATGGCCAATAGCGCGCTCGTCAAACGCAGCAGGTTGCCAACCCATCCGGTTGCCGCAGTATCCGAGACCACAAACACGCCCCAGGCCGCATTGAGGGACGCGTGGAATACCCAGCCACTCCAGATCGAATAACCGCTCTGCGCATCCAGAATGGCGAACAGGGCACCTCCGGCCAGCGTGATCAGGAATATCTGCAAGGCAATCCCGCCACCACCTCCGGCGCCAAGCCAGTGAACCATCCCAAACACGACTCCCTGCACAACCACGGCAGGAATGAAACCCCATCGAAGCGCTCGACGGAAGAACACGAAGCCGAAGCCGCGAAAGGTAATCTCCTCTGCCAACGGGAAGATGGCTGCAAGCAGGATCAGCGACATCACATCTATCTCGCTGGCCAGGCCGCCATGCAGGGCCAGACCAATCCAACAGGGGACCGTCGCCAGCAGGACCAGGCCCGGAGCCTTGAACCCATGCCAGTCCAGACCCAACAAGACCTTCAGGGCGATGCGCGACGGTCGCATCAGCAGGTAAGCCGCCAGCGCGACCAGCGCAACGCTCATCACGTTGTCGAGGATGGCGCCGCCGTAGGGAATTGGCAGTGCATGGATCGTCAGTCCCGCCGCATCCGTGATGTCCCGCACGCTGAGTGCGACCGCAAGAATCACGATGGCGATAAGGCTCTTGCCGGCATGTGTCATGTCTGTACGCTCCACTTTCATTCTCTTGCCTGATTATTCGATTCAACGTCGCGAACGGCGATCGGCCGGACCGCACCTGCTGTCGCCTGCAAGTCGGCCGATCCCACCCACGGCCGAAAAAAGTACGGACCCGTCGGCGGGCTTCTAGTCGTATCTCAAGGCGACGGCGGGATCGACACGCAGCGCTCGCAACAACGGCACCAGTGCAGCAAGCACGGACACACCGAGCACCGTCAGCAGCACCGGCACAAACACAGCCGGGTCGTGCGCGCGGGTGCGCAGATTGGGGTCGGCCAACAGGGTCGACCACGGCACGGCCAGCACGAAGCCGATGCCCAAACCCAAGCCGAGTTGCCATACCAGTTGGCGCGCCACCGTGTTCACGATCGCGCCATGGCCCGCACCGATCGCCCGTCGTATGCCGATCTCGCGGGTACGCTGCGCCACCGAAAACGCCAGCACGCCGTACAATCCCGCCGCTGCCAGCAGCAGGGCTATCAGGCCCAGCGCGCCAAACACGCCGGTGAGCACGATCAGCCCCACGCGCCCCTCGGCCATGGCGCGTGCCTGACTGCGTACCCCGTAGACCACTGCTTGCGGCTCGACCGCATGCACGGCGTCACCAAGGCGTTGCGCGAACGCACCGGCCTCGGCATGCGTGCGCACGGCCAGGCCCACGCCACGCAACGGTGATTGTCCAGCCGTCTGGCCCAGCGGCAGCAGCAAGCCCGGCAACGGTTTCTCCAGTGCACCGTCCAGTTGCAGTGGCTCGACCACACCGACAACAGTCAATGTGGCGGCATACGAGCGGCCCGGCCACAACACCAATTTGCGGCCCAATGCATCACCGTTCGGCCACATGCTGGCGGCCATCTTGGCGTCGATCACGGCCACCCGGGCGCTGTCGGCACGATCGCGCGTGTCAATGAAGCGCCCCTTGAGCAGGTGCACGCCATAGGTGCCAAGAAAGTTCGGTTCGACGATACCCATTTGCACACGCGGCCATCCGTTCGCGGGCTGAGCATGACCCGGCAACGACACGTCCTCGTGGCTGCCCAACACCGCCCCGGGAACCGTGTCCGACGCCGTGGCGTCGACGACCCCACCTTCCTGGCGCAGGCGCTCGACCACGGCGCCGAAAAAGCGGATGCGTCGCGCGTCGTCCGTGTAGGCAGCAGGTGGCAGCATCACATTCGCGACGAGCACTTGCGCGGCATGCGAAGCGCCCGCCACCGGCTGCGACAGCACGCTGTTCACCGCGCGCACGAAGGTACCCGCGCCCACCAGCAGCACCACGGTCAACGCGATCTCCGCAACCACCATGGTCTTGGCCACTTGGGCGAATCCAGCTCCCGAACCCTTGCCGCCATCACGCAGCGCGTCCTGCAGGTCAGCGCGTGAGGCGCGCCAGGCGGGAATGACCCCGGCCAGGGCCGTACTGAGCACGGCAACCACCAGTGCCGCCACGAGCACGCGCCCATCGATGCCGAAATCATGGGCCGGCACAGCCCCCGGCGCGTTGGCGAAATACACCGAGACAAGCCAGCGGTTACCCCAATGCACGATCGGCAGCGCGAGCGCCAACGACGCCACGCTCAACAGCAGGCTCTCCGCCAAGGTGCCACCCACCAGCCGCCCACGGCTGCTGCCCAGTGCGCTGCGCAGCGCCAGCTCGTGACGCCGCTGCAAGGTTTGCACCAGTTGCAGGTTGGCCACGTTGACGCAGGCCAGCAGCAACACCAACACGGCCGCACCGAACATCAGCCATACCCATTGGCGCATGTCCTCGGGCACGAAGCTGAACTGCCATGGCTTGATCGTGACGCCGCGGGTGCCACTACCCGCTGGAAGCACGGACTGCAACCGGGCCTGCCATGCATCGAGTTCTGCACGTGCCTGTGCAAGCTGGTGCCCCGGCGCCAGGCGAGCGACACCCTGCAAAAAACGGTGTTGCCCGGGCTGCAATTTCAGCGGCAACCAGACCTGGTTGTCGGCGACCGGAATGCGACTTGCCTGGGACGGCAACACACCCACCACGGTGGCCCACTCGCCGTTTACTCGCACGGCACGACCAATGATCTCAGGGTCGGCCTTGAAGCCGTGCTGCCACAAGGTCTCACCCAGCAACACCACGTTCGGCGCGCCGGCGGCATCGTCTGTTGGCAGGAATCCACGCCCCAGCAACGGCTTGATGCCCAGCAATTGCATCATCGAGGTCGTCATGCGACTGCCCCGGTAATAATTCGCACCGCCGCCTTCGTCAACGCCCACGCCGATGGGTGTATAGGCGCCCATCAGGTCAACGCTACGCAGTCCATCGCGCAAAGCCAGATACTGGCCGCTCTCGATCGCGTCGATTCCGTTGCCGCTGTTCGAAGGCGCGCCCAACGCCATCAACCGTGCGGAATGAGGCACCGGCAAGGGCTCGAGGATCAGTGTGTTGACCAGGCTGAACAGGAACAGGGCCACCCCCAGCCCGACACCAAGCACCGTCACCGACAAGAAAGCGTAGCCCGGCCGCTTCAGCAGTCGTCGCCAGGCCTGGCGGAACTCGCGAACAAGCATCATTTCATTCTCCTCACACAGCGCGCACGGGACCGGCATGCGCGGCGCGCAGCGTCGCGAAGATGCCAGCCAGCAGCAGGTTCCACCACGTCGGCCATACAGGTGTTCACGCGCCGGTCTCCACGCGCTGGCCGATCAAGACGTCCAGCCGCTGCTCGTCTTCGTGACGGAGGCGTTCGAAGGTTTCCTCATCGACAACGCGGCCGTCAAAGATGTGGATCTTGCGTTGCGCCAATTCGGCGTAGCGCACGTCATGGGTGACCATGCAGATGGTGGCGCCACCTTGGTGCAGATCGGCAAGCAAGCTCATGACCGCCTCACCACTGCGCGAATCGAGATTGCCAGTGGGTTCGTCGGCAAGCAGGATGGCGGGCCTGCCTACCAGCGCACGCGCCACCGCCACGCGCTGCTGCTGACCGCCAGAAAGCTGCGCGGGATAATGCCGGGTGCGATGTGCCATGCCGACGCGTTCCAGCGCTTCCTGCACGCGCTCGCGCCGTTCGCCAGCGGCGATGCCGTTGCGGTAGGTCAGTGGAAGCTCCACATTTTCCGCAACGCTAAGGTCGCCGATCAGGTTGAAGGCCTGAAAGATGAAGCCGATCTCGGCGTTGCGGATGCGCGCGCGGGCGGCGGCATTGAGCACGGCCACGTCGTGCCCATTGAGCACATAGCTGCCGGCGCTGGCGGTATCGAGCAGGCCGAGGATCGACAGCAGTGTCGTCTTGCCGCAGCCGGACGGCCCGGAAATCGACACGTACTCGCCGCGCTGCACGTTCAAGTGCACGTCGCTGAGCGCGTGGGTCTCCACCTCATCGGTCTGAAAAACCTTGCGGATACCTTGCAGGGTGATGACATTGCTGGTGCCGTTCATGGTTACTCCGCGGATGGCAATAGGGATGTGCGGGACGTTGGTGGTGGCAGGAGCCGAGCTGGCGCGCCTTGCGCCTGCCTTGACCCTTGTGCAGCGGCGCTGGGACAGGAGCATCGCCCGCTTGCGGCCTCCAACGCAGATGAATTGTCGGGACGGTCATTCCGTCCTGATCTGGTCATATTTGTCCCATTGACTGGTGTCGGACAGGATGACCTGATCGCCCTCCTTGAGCCCCCGCAAGATTTCCACGCGGTCGACCGACGCCGCACCGATGCGCACCGGCACCCGCGTGGCGACTTTGCCAGGCGACTGCAGACGGAACAGGCTGACGTCGCCATCCGGTTTGGCCAGCGCGGGGCGACCGACCGACAGCACGTTGCGCAGCAACGCCACGCGAATGCGTCCGTCCACCGAAAGATCCGGGCGTGCGCCCGACGGAAGCGTCCCGGTCAGGGTCACGTCAACTTGCACGCTCCCGTCGCGCACCGCCGGGTCAATGCGGCTGACCTGACCCGCGACGGTGCCGTCGTGGGTGTCTACGTTGACCTGCATACCCATCGCCACATCCTTGGCTTGCACTTCGGGCACCTGCAATCGCGCAATCAGCACATCGGTTCGCGCCACCCGCGCCAGGTTGACGCCGGCGGCGACCTGCGCGCCTTCCTGCACGGCCACTTCCTGCAGTACCCCGGCAATGCCCGCCTTCACCTCCAGTGCGTCGGCCTGGCGCTGGCGAAGTTGCAGGTTGCTTTGCTGCTGCTGCAGCCTTGCTTCCACCGCATCGAGCTGGGCCTGCATGCTGCCGCCGAAGGCCCTGACCCGCTCGCCCTCGATGTGCATGCGGTTTTCCAGCTGCGCCAGCGCGATCTGGCCTTGGCGAAAGGTCACCTGGGGAATCAGGTTTTCGGCTGCTGCCTTGGCATCGGCATCGGCCTTGACTTTGGCCGACGCGTAGTCGGACTTCGCTTGCGCTTCGGCCGAGCGCTCGTCAAGCAACTGTGACTGCAACGCCGCACGCTTGGCAACCACGTCGGCCCGCGCCGCCGCCACCTGGGCCTGGGCATTGCGCAAACTATCCTGAACCTCAGGGTTCGACAGTTTCATCAGCACGGTGTCCGCCTGCACTGTGGTGCCTGGCCACACCAGGATCTGCTCCACCTGGGCGGCCGTGGCGGCAGCCACCCAGCGCGAGGTGCGCGGTACCAGGGTGCCGGTGGCGCGTACTTCCCGCAGCATGTCGCCCTGCTGCACAGTGTCGATCCACACACTGGAGCGCTCGACCCGCGGCAAGGCCGGCCCGAGTCGCAACAGCAGGACCACCAACGCCACGACCACGACCGTGACCGCCGCGACGGTGAACCGGAGGCGGCGACGCTTGCGAAGCTTCAGGGTCGGGTTGATCATATCCATGCCAGGGTTGTTGCAACCCCTGTGCCAACCCGTGACGCGAACTAATGCGTCTGTATTTCAATCACTTGTGCAGTCATCACCGACCGCAAGGCAATCCATTTCGTCCGTTTCCGGACAGCCCTATCCGGCACCGGACAGGGGCCGCACTCAGCCGGTGTTCTGCAATCCCTGCGACACGCCGTTCACACAGGCGACCAGCGCCTGCAGCAAATCCTCATCCTGGCAATTGCCGGCACGCCAGCGCTGCAACAGATCCACCTGCAACAGGCTCATCGGATCAACATAGGGATTGCGCAGGCGGATGGACGACGCCAGCCGGGGACTGTCCTGCAACAAGGTGTTGTGCCGGTTCAGCCGCAGCAGTTCGCGCTGGGTACGCCCGAACTCGCTGCGGATCAAACCGAACATCTCTTCATGCAACGGGCCGGAGAGGCGCGAGAATGCCTCGGCGATATCGAGATCGCACTTGGCCAGCACCATCTCCACGTCGTCCAGCATATTGCTGAAGAACGGCCAGTCGCTGGCCATCTCGGCCATCGCCGCCTCACCGAACTCCTGTATGCCCTGCTCCAGCGCACTACCGAGGCCATACCAGCCGGGCAGGATCGAGCGGCACTGGGTCCAGGCGAACACCCACGGAATCGCGCGCAGGTCCTGCACGCCGCGCATGCTGCGTCGGCTGGCCGGGCGCGAGCCCAGGGTCATCTGCTCGATCACGTCGATCGGCGTGGCGCTGCGGAAGTAGTCGACAAAACGCGGATGTTCGACAAACGCGCGATAGGTGGCGCGGCTGCTTGCGGACAGCACATCCATCTGGGTGCGCCAGCGCTCCTCGCGCGGATCGTCTTCGCGCGGTCGTAGCGACGCGCGCAACACGGCGCTGACGGTCTGCTCCAGGTTGCGCAGTGCCAGCGCGCGGATGCCGTACTTGCGGTGAATCACCTCGCCCTGCTCGGTCACCCGCAGTACGCCGGCCACCGAACCGCGCGGCGACGACATCAGCGCCGGTGCGATGCGCACGCCACCGCGGCTGGCCGAACCGCCGCGGCCATGGAAGAACGCCAGCTCGATACCGGCGTGCTTCGCCACCTCCAGCAACTCGACCTGGGCGCGTTGCAATCCCCAGCGTGAGGCCAGCGTGCCACCGTCCTTGCCGCTGTCGGAATAGCCCAGCATCACCCACTGCTGGTCGTTGCGCGAGGCAAGGTGCCGTCGGTACACCGGGTCGGCCAGCAACGCCTGCAAGGTGGCGGGCGCATTTTTCAGATCGTCAACGGTCTCGAACAACGGTGCGATGTGCAGCGGCACGCTATCGCCCTGGACCAGGCCGCCATAACGGGCCAGCGCCAACACCGCCAGCACGTCGGCCGCGCTGCGCGCCATGCTGATCACGTACAGCCCGACCGCCTCGCTGCCATAGCGGCGACGGGTGTCTCCCAGGGTGGCAAACACGTCATACAATCCGGTCACCACCTCGGCATGACTGATCGCGAAGCGCGCGCTGCCACTGGCATAGTCACGCAGTTGCCGTGTGCGATGGTCGGCGGAGCGGTCAGCCCAATCCTTGTCGCCAAACAGGGCCGCCAGCGCGTCGTCGTGCACGCGCGAATCCTGGCGCACATCGAGTCGCGCCAGGTGCAGACCGAAGGTGCTGACACGACGCACCAGCCGTTGCACCGCATAGGCGCCGGCATGCAGGCCGCGGTGCTCGATCAGGCTGTCGGCAATCAACCGCAGGTCAGCCAGCAACTCGTCTGCCGATACGTAGCCCGCGGGGTGATCGTCGCCCAGGCTCGCCTCCAGGCGCGCGCCGATCAAGGTGAGCAGGCAGCGATACGGCATGTCGGCGTGGCGTGGGCGAATCTGCGCGGCGGCCTGCGGAAAACGTTCGCGGTAATCGACCAGCCGCTGCTGCAGGGCCGGCGCCACGGCGACGCGGCTGTCGGTCTGACTGAGCAATCGCGCCAGTGCGGCCACATCGGCCAGGTAATGTTCGATGACCTGCGCCCGCTGGGTCGCCAGGCTGGCGGCGATGGTATCGGCACCGACATTCGGATTGCCGTCCATGTCGCCGCCCACCCAGGTGGCGAATCCCAGCAGACGTGGCAGCGCGACCGCCACGCCGTACACGCTCTGCAGCGCTTCATCCAGCGACTCGTACAGCGCCGGTACCACGCGATAAAGCGGGTTGGCCAGGTAAAAGCCCACGTGGTGATGCTCATCCTGCACCGTTGGGCGTATCGGCGAGGCTTCGGCAGTCTGCCAGCCGGCGGACAACGCCATGTAGATACGCTCATCGTCGGCGTGACGTTCCTGCGGCGTGCGCTCGGGATCGAAGCCGTCGACCAGCGAACTGACGATTGCCTGCTCCTTTTCCAGCAACGAACGGCGCACCGCCTCGGTCGGATGGGCGGTGAACACCGGCTCGATCCACACACGATCCAGCCAGCCAACCAGCTCGTCCGCCGCCACGCCTTGGGCTTTGAGCTTGGCCAGCGCATCGAGCAGGGACTCGGGTTGCACCTGGTCGCTTTCGCGCTCGTAGTCACGGCGGCGGCGGATGCGATGCACCCGTTCGGCGGTGTTCACCGCCTGGAAATAGGTGGCAAACGCCCGCGCCAGCGCTTCGGCGTGGGCCGCATCGAGACCGGCCAGCGACTCGGCCAGTTCATCCACCGAGGCGCCCTCGCTGCGCCGCCGGATTGCGGCGATTCGCACCTGCTCGACCCGCTCGAAGAACGCCGGGCCGCCTTGCTCGGCCAGCATCCGGCCGACCATGGTGCCGAGCCGACCGACGTCCTCGCGCAGCGCACCGTCCGGCGGGAGGAACTCGGGTTGTCGGATGGATTCCATGCAGTACTCCGGCGATGGGCGATGGTGATGGCGAACGGCGATGGAACAGCGTACCCATTTGCGACAGCAGAGGCATCCGGCATCGTGTGACGTTACAATAGACCTCTTGTACTGTCCGCCGAGGGGCGCTGCGACCGTCGCGACACGGGATCACCCGTGATCGAGTATGGCCAGGCTCGGCGCGGCACGTTCCACAACGGCGCTCATGTGCGAGTCCCTTCGCGGCAGACCGGCCATCCGTGGCCGGACTTTACGAAAGAGCCTTGCCCTGACCGGAGATACCTTATGAGCGCCGTCACCAAACAAGCCCCCACGCAAAACTACAAGATCCGCGACCTGTCGCTGGCCGATTGGGGTCGCAAGGAGCTGGACATCGCCGAGCACGAAATGCCGGGCCTGATGTCGATCCGCAAGAAGCACGCCGCGGCGCAGCCGCTGAAGGGCGTGCGCGTGACCGGCTCGCTGCACATGACGATCCAGACCGCGGTCTTGATCGAGACCCTGAAGGACATCGGCGCCGACGTTCGCTGGGCCTCGTGCAACATCTTCAGCACGCAGGACCACGCCGCCGCTGCGATCGCCAAGACCGGCACGCCGGTGTTTGCCTGGAAGGGCGAGACACTGGAGGAATACTGGGACTGCACGCTCGACGCGCTGTCCTTCCCCGACGGCAAGGGCGGCTTCCTCGGGCCCCAGCTGGTGGTCGACGACGGCGGCGACGTGACGCTGCTGATCCACAAGGGCTACGAGCTGGAGAACGGTTCGACGTGGGTGGACGAGAAGGCCTCCTCGCACGAGGAGCAGGTGATCAAGAACCTGCTCAAGCGCGTGCACAAGGAGCGTCCGGGTTACTGGCACACCGTGGTCAAGGACTGGAAGGGCGTGTCCGAGGAAACCACCACCGGCGTGCACCGCCTGTACCAGCTGGCCGAAGCCAAGTCGCTGCTGGTGCCTGCCATCAACGTCAACGACTCGGTCACCAAGAGCAAGTTCGACAACCTGTACGGCTGCCGCGAGTCGCTGGCCGATGGCCTCAAGCGCGCGATGGACGTGATGCTGGCCGGCAAGGTCGCCGTGGTCTGCGGCTACGGTGATGTCGGCAAGGGCTGCGCCCACTCGCTGCGCGCCTACGGCTCGCGCGTGGTGGTCACCGAGATCGACCCGATCAACGCGCTGCAGGCGGCAATGGAAGGCTTCGAGGTCAACACCGTCGAGAGCACGCTGGGTCGCGGCGACATCTACGTCACCACCACCGGCAACAAGGACGTGCTGACGCTCGAGCACCTGAAGTCGATGAAGGACCAGGCGATCGTCTGCAACATCGGCCATTTCGACAACGAGATCCAGGTCGATGCGCTGAACGCGATGCCCGGCGTGGAAAAGATCAACATCAAGCCGCAGGTCGACAAGTACGTGTTCAAGGATGGCCGCGCGATCTTCCTGCTCGCCGAAGGCCGCCTGGTCAACCTGGGCTGCGCCACCGGCCACCCAAGCTTCGTGATGTCCAACTCGTTCGCCAACCAGACCCTGGCGCAGATCGACCTGTGGCAGCACAAGGAGAGCTACGAGGCCAAGGTCTACATCCTGCCGAAGAAGCTCGACGAGGAAGTCGCCCGCCTGCACCTGGAGAAGATCGGCGTGAAGCTGACCACGCTCAGTACCGAGCAGGCGAAGTATCTGGGCGTGCCGGTGGAAGGACCGTACAAGCCGGACCACTACCGCTACTGATTGGCGGAAATCGCCATGAGAACGTCGGATCGGGGAGCGACTTCCCGGCCCGACCTTGAACGGGGCGCAGCGATGCGCCTCGTTTTTTTCATGCCCGAGTCAAAAGCATCCCCTCCTGACCTCCCCCTGCAAGCAGGGGGAGGAACCGCTCCCAGACAACGCGCCTTGCCCCCTTCCCTTCAAGCAACGGAGGAACCGCCACCACGGCTCCCTCCCTTGCTCGCAGGGGGGCTGGGGTGGGGTGGGGTCGCTCTTGATCTATCGCTTCATCGCGACGTAAAGATATATACTCGCCGACATCGCCACACGGAACCCCTCCGATGCCGCCGATCAGCTTCGAATTCTTTCCGCCAAAAACCGAGCAGCAGCGCGCGCAACTCGACCGCGCTGCACAAGTTTTGAAAGTGCACCAGCCCGAATACGCCTCGGTCACGTTCGGCGCGGGCGGCTCCACACTCAGCTATACCGGGGACACCGTGGCCCGACTCCACGGGCAGCACGGCCTGCCCGTGGCGCCCCATCTGTCCTGCATGGGCGGCACACGCGCCGAGATTGCCGCACTGCTGGATGGCTATCGCGCGGCGGGCTACCGGCGCATCGTGGCCTTGCGCGGCGACATGCCGTCGGGCATGGCCACCGCCGGCGATTTTCGCTTTGCGGCCGAACTGGTGCGCTTCATCCGCGAGCACTGCGGCGACCACTTCCGGATCGAGGTGGCGGCCTATCCGGAAACCCATCCGCAGGCCGACGACGCGTGGCGCGACCTGCACCACTTCAAGGCCAAGATCGACGCCGGGGCCGACGGCGCGATCACCCAGTACTTCTTCAACCCGGACGCGTACTTCCGCTTCGTCGATGACGTACGCCGACTCGGCGTGGACGTGCCGATCGTGCCAGGCATCATGCCGATCGCGAACTTCACCCAGCTCAAGCGCTTTTCCGACCTGTGCGGCGCGGAGATCCCGCGCTGGATCGTCAAGCGCATGCAGGCACACGGTGACGACACCGACGCGGTGCGCGAACTGGGCGCCGAAGTCGTGGCGCAATTGTGTCGTCGCCTGCTCGACGGCGGCGCGCCCGGCCTGCATTTCTATACCTTGAACCGCGCACGTACCACCCAGGCGGTGCTGCAACAGCTGTTCTGACGTCGCTGACGGGTATGCTGGCGTGATGTACCGGTTGCTCGCCTTGCTCTGCCTTGTCGTGCTGGTTCAGGTTGCGCCTGCCGCGGCGCAGACACCGATCCACCGTTGCATCGGCGCGGACGGTAGCCCGGTTTTCACCGACCAACCCTGCGCGGCGCTGCAGGCTTCGCCGGTCACCGCCGCGCCAGGCGCCGGGCAAAACGCCACGTCGGGCCCGCCGCCGGTGCTGTGCGCTGGCAACATCGACGTCCTGCGACAGAGCGTGCTCGACGCGTTTGCCCGCGGTGACGCCAACCGAATGGCCGGTCTGATGCTGTGGGATGGCTACGGCCACGGCGCTGCCATCGCAGACATCCGTTCACTGACCGACGCGATGAAACAGCCGCTGCTGGGGGTGGATATTCCCGATCAGTCCGCGCCCGCGCCCGCCAGCAGTCTCGCCGACCCGTTCTCGATGGACGTCTCGCCCACCCCGCCAAGGGACGCCAGCCAGTTGGTGTTGCAGCTGGCCGGCGGCGACGGCGACAGCCTGCGGGAACTGCGCTTCAACGTCGTGCGCCAAGCCGGCTGCCTGTGGCTGCGCAACGCGGATTGATGCCGGCGCCCCACGCAGTGGTTATCATGGGCGGTCTGCAACGGAGAACCGACATGGCGCAGCAATACCCCGAATGGATCTGGCAGAACGGCAGCATCAAACCCTGGGCCGAGGCGACCACTCACGTGATGTCGCATGCCCTGCACTACGGCTCGTCGGTTTTCGAGGGCATCCGGAGCTACGCCACGCCTGACGGGGCAGCAATCTTCCGCCTCACCGATCACCTCAACCGGCTGTTCCAGTCGGCCAAGATCTACGACATGACGCTGCCCTACAGCGCTGAGCAGCTCGCTGCGGCGTGTCGCGAAGTGCTGCACCGGAATGGATTGGGTGCCGCCTACGTGCGCCCGGTCGCCTACCGCGGTCTGGGTGGCTTCGGCCTCTCCGCGGAAACCCCGATCGACATGGCGGTGGCCGCCTGGCCCATGGGTCCGTATCTCGGGCCGGAAGCGTTGCAGAACGGCATCGACGCCTGCGTGTCGAGCTGGCAGCGGTTCGCACCCAACACCATCCCGGCGGGCGCCAAGGCCGGCGGCAACTACCTGTCCGGCCAGCTGATCGCCCGTGAGGCGCGCCGACTGGGCTTCGGCGAAGGCATCGCGCTGTCCTCCACAGGCCTGCTCAGCGAGGGCGCGGGCGAGAATCTGTTCCTGGTCTTCGATGGCGTGCTGCATACCACCCCAGCCAGCGCCTCGATCCTGGCCGGCATCACACGCGATACGCTGAAGACGCTGGCCCGCGAGGACGGTATCGAAGTCGTCGAGCGCGACATTCCGCGTGAGTACCTGTACCTCGCCGACGAATTGCTGATGTGCGGCACCGCCGCCGAAATCACCCCGATTCGCTCGGTCGACGGCAAGCAGGTCGGAGCCGGCAAGGCGGGGCGCGTCACCCTGCGTCTGCAGGAGCTGTTCTTCGGCCTGTTCGACGGCAGCACGCACGACAAATGGGGCTGGCTGGAGCAAGCCTGAAAGCCGCAGTGCGTGGTGGGCGGGCCACCGGAACACGGAAAACAGCCCGCTTCGCAGCTGACTCACTCACGAAAACGCCCCGTCATGCGGGGCGTTTTTTCACATCTGACGATCGCTGTGCGCGTCTCCCGCCCATCTGGACCCGCCACTCTTCCACTGGTCACTTCTGCTTTTCAAAGCTGATCCTGGCAACCGCGCCGTTGGCGTCCCCGCGCGGGCGCATCGAAACATGCCAATCGTAGAGTTCGCAAAGCCGCCGCACGATCGCCAGGCCAAGCCCGGCACCGCTGCCACCGACGCCCTCGCCACGTACGCCGCGCTGGAACAGGCGCTCGGCGTCTTCCGGCTTGATCCCCGGTCCGGTATCGATCACCTCGACACTGCCGGCACCGACTTCGACCCGTACGCTGCCCTCGAGGGTGTACTTGATGGCGTTGCCAATCAGGTTGGTCAGTGCCACCGCGAGCACCGAGGCTGGCGCGTTGACGCTGACCGGCGCGTGGATCATGAGCTCGATGGCCACCGGCTTGCCGCGCAACTGCGGCCGCTGGCTCTCGATCACGTCGGCGGCGACCTTGCCCACATCGGTGGTCTCGCCGCGGGTAGGCCCGCGCCGCTCGGCGCGCGACAGCAACAGCAGCGCTTCGATCAGCTCGGTCGCCTGGCGTGAGGCGCGCTCGATCCGCTTCAGCCGCACGCTGAGTTTTTCGGTAAGGTCGGGCGAGCCCTGCAGCAATTCGGTGGTGCTGGCGATCACCGCCAGCGGCGTGCGCAACTCGTGACTGACGTCGGAGTTGAATTCGCGGTCACGCTCGACCATCGCGGTGAGTCGCGACGAATACTCATCCAGCGCATGCGCCAGTTCACCGACCTCATCGTCGGCGAAATGCGGCGCCAGCGGCTCGGCCTTGCCGGCCTTGCGGAAGTCGCGCAAGCGATTGGCCAGTTCGCTGACCGGCTTCAATACCTTGCGTGACAGCCACAGACCCAGCGCCAGCGACAGCAGGCCAAACAGGAACACGGCCCCGATGACGCTGATCAGCAACTGTTGCTTGCCAAGGTCGTCGCGACTGACGTCGTACTTGACGAAGGCGATCAGTCCGTACTCGCGGCTGACCGCCAGTTTGTAGTGCCGTGGATGCCCACTCTCGTCGGTCTCGTAGATGTCATGCACGCCAGTGGGCAGCTGCTGCCAGGACAGCGGAGCCTTGTACAGGGTGCGATCGCTCCAACCCCAGCCGGTCATCAGTTTGGAGTAGAACGGCTGCCCCGGCGACTCGTGCATCTGCTGCACGTAGCTGTCCGCGTCCTGCTGCAGCGAGGACACCACCAGTTGGTCCTCCACCTTGGCGCGCACGTAAAGCGCGGCCACGGCAAACAACGCGCTGAGGCCGAAGCCAAACAGCGTGAAGGAGACGATCAGTCGGAAACGAAGCTTACGCCTGGACCGCATCCGGCTCGACCATGCGGTAGCCAATGCCGTGGCGCGTGTGGATCAGCGGCTTTTCGAACGGTTTGTCGATGGCCGCGCGCAACCCGTGGATATGCACCCGCAGCGAATCGCTGTCGGGTAGCTCCTCGCCCCACACCTTTTGTTCCAGATCCTGCCGGGTCACCACCGACGGGCTGGCCTCCATCAACGCCTGCAACAGCTTCAGACCGATCGGATTGAGCTGGATCGACTTGCCTTCCCGATTCACGGTGAGCGTGTCCAGGTTGAAGGTCAGGTCGGCCACCTTCAGCACGCGACTCTGTGGGCCCTTGCCGCGTCGCGCCAGTACTTCCAGCCGGGCGGCCAGCTCCTGCAACGCGAACGGCTTGGTCATGTAGTCGTCGGCACCGGATTCGAAACCGGTGAGCTTCTGCTCCAGCGCATCGCGCGCGGTCAGCATCAGGATCGGGGTCTGCTTGTGCGCCTCATGGCGCAATTTGCGCGCAACCTCCAGACCATCCATTCCCGGCAGCGTGAGATCCAGCACAATCACATCGAAATCGTGCACCACCGCCAGATGCAATCCGGTGACGCCATCGCCGGCAAAGTCGACCACGTTACCCCGGTCTTCCAGATAATCGCCGATGTTGGTCGCAATATCGCTGTTGTCTTCGATCACCAGTACACGCATCTCTCACTCCTGCACCACCGGCACACGGGCCGGCTGGTGTTCCCAGCTTAACAATCTTGGATGCCACCGGCGCATCGGGCTCGCCAGAAAGCTGAACGAGGGGTGGGCCAGACAAGAAAAAGGCCCAGATGCACGACTGGCTGTCGCCCACCTGGGCCCAAACTACTGCCCCGATACCATCGTCTGCCAGCGACGGCCTGAGGACCGCCGTGCCGCAAAGAACAGCCAGTGCTTTATAGGAGGTCGCTGGTTACGGCCGAGTTAACCCGCGTCAAACCGGGGCCTGCGGGGCTCTGTGCGAAGAATCCGGGACGGCCGGAAGGCCGATCCAGCGCACTCCGGCGCTCAGGCCTTGGCGGGCTTGCGGCGCATGCGGGCTTCGGGGGGTACACCGTGCCGCTGGGTCTGCAGCAATTGGATGATCGCCCCGGCTACGTCCACGCCAGTGGCGGCCTCGATGCCCTCCAGCCCGGGCGACGCATTCACCTCGAGCAGCAGCGGCCCCCGATTCGAGCGCAGCAGGTCAACCCCGGCAACGCCCAGCCCCATGATGCTGGCCGCGCGCACGGCGATGCGTTTCTCCTCGGGGCTCAGGGTCGCCGCCACCGCGCTGCCGCCACGATGCAGATTTGCCCGAAAATCGCCCGGGCTGGAATCGCGCTGCATCGCCGCCACCACTTTCTTGCCCACTACAAAACAGCGCAGATCGCTGCCCTTGGCTTCGGCGACGAACTCCTGCACCAGAAAATTGGCGTACAGCCCGCGGAACGCCTCGATCACGCTCTGCGATGCGGCGCGCTTCTCCGCCAGCACCACGCCGGTGCCCTGACTGCCCTCGTTGAGCTTGATCACATGCGGCGGATCGCCCAGCATGGCCAACACGTCGTCAGTATCGTCCGGATTGTCGCCGAACACCGTCACCGGCATGTCGATGCCCTGGGCAGCCAGTATCTGCAGGCAGCGCAGCTTGTCGCGCGCGCGCAGCACCGCGTCGGACGGGTTGGGCGTGTAGACGCCCATCATCTCCAGTTGGCGCAGGACCGCGGTGCCGTAGAACGTGCTGCTGGTGCCGATGCGCGGGATCACCGCATCGATGTCGCGCACCGCCTTGCCCTTGTAACGGATCGACGACGCGCCGGGCGCGATCCGCACATAGCAACGCAACGGATCGAGCACACGCACCACGTGCCCACGCGTCCGTGCGGCCTCAACCAGGCGTTTGGTCGAATAAAGCTTGGTATTGCGCGACAGGATCGCGATCTTCATCGGTCGGCCGTCATCGGGGAGCCGCAGCCCGCGTCACCGGTCGCGACTGTGTGTAGGAACGTGCCGGATCCACCACGAAGCGCCCGCTCAGCGCCGTGCGACCCAGCAGCATGGGAAACAGCATATGCCGACGATCAGTGAGGTTGACATCAACGCTGAAGCGCTGCCCCGCCAACTCCACGTCGGTGCGGATGAACCAGCGTTCCGTGCGCCGCCCGCCCGTATCGGTCACCGCGCGACGGTCCAGCGCCGGCGCCTCTGCCTGGATCGCCAACGGCTGGCGCCGTCCGCCGTGCATGGTAAAGCGCAACCAGGTCGCACCGTCGCGCTGAAAAGTCTCCAACGCGTCCACGTGCAGTGAACTGCTGCGTGCGCCGGTGTCGAGCTTCGCCTTGAGCATCGCCACGCCCAACTGCGGCAATGCCAAGCGTTCGCGCCAACCCAGCGTGATCAGTCCGGCCGTGATCGGATCCGCCATGTCGATTCGGAATTGCTCGGGGAACAAGGGGTCGGAGAATGGAGCGGGTGAAGGGAATCGAACCCTCGTCAGTAGCTTGGGAAGCTACAGCTCTACCATTGAGCTACACCCGCAGTGCCCGAAGAATGGTAACCCGGGATCGGCATCGTGAACAGCACGCGCCCCGCCCCGGAAGTCTGCGTGGTCACGCCGGCTTCCTCGCTGCAAGGGCGCGGGCATGCCGAACGGTCGGGCCACGGATTGCAGTTTGAGCAGGAGTGCGCACCCCAACGCGTGCTGAACAATGGCCCCGCTGCCGCGGGGAATCGGTCATCGCGTAGCCGACAATGCACGTTGTAGGGGGTGCCAAATGCTGGTCCCGCACCAACCCCGCGCACTCCCCGAGGAGAGCATCATGCCAAGGTCTGTCGAACTATCCCTCTCGTGGCGTCGTCACTGGCGTGCGCTGGCCATTGCTTTGCTGTGGGCCGCGGCGGGCCTGTCGCAGGCCCAGTCAGGAACTGGCGACCGCGCCGATCCACCGAGTCGCGTGGCGCGGCTGTCGTACATCGCCGGTGACCTCGCCTTCCTGCCCGCCGGCGCGAAGGATTGGAGCGACGCCAACATCAACCGCCCGCTGACCACCGGCGACCGGCTGTCGACAGCGGCCGACGCGCGCGCCGAGCTGGAGTTCGGTGGCGGCACGCTGCACATCGACGGACGCAGCGACTTCGGTCTGCTCGATTTGAACGACGATCTGGCCCAGCTCGAACTGACCCGCGGCACCGTCAGCCTGACTGCCCGCCGTCTCGGCGACGGCCAGAGCTACGAGATCGACACGCCCGCGGTAGCCTTGGTGATCGACCAGCCCGGCACCTTTCGGGTGGACGTCGACCCACGCGATGGCAGCACCGACATCACCGCCTTCGAAGGCAGCGCCACGGTGTTCGGGGAGAACAACGCCCAGCGTTCGATCGACCCCGGCCGCAGCTACCACTTCGTCGATTCCAGCCTGGGCATGGTGACCATCACCGACATTGGTGGCCGTGACGGGTTCGACCGCTGGGCCAATGATCGTGACCGGCGCTACACCCAGTCGACCAGCACCCGATACGTTTCCGACGAGATGGTCGGTTACCAGGACCTGGATCAGTACGGCGGCTGGCAGGACACCAGCGAGTACGGCGCGGTGTGGTTTCCCCGCGACATCGGCCCCAACTGGGCGCCCTACCGCAACGGTCACTGGACCTACATCGCACCATGGGGCTGGACCTGGGTGGACGACGCACCGTGGGGCTTCGCCCCGTACCACTACGGTCGCTGGGCCTATATGCGTGGCGGCTGGGGTTGGATTCCCGGGCCGCGCGACATGCGCCCGATCTATGCACCGGCACTGGTGGCCTTCGTCGGCGGCGGCGGCTGGTCAGTCGGCTACAGCTCCGCACCAGTGGGCTGGTTCCCGCTGGGTCCGGGTGAGATCTACAACCCGTGGTATCGCAGCAACCGTACCTATTACGTCAACATCAATATCCACAACATCCGCCACCGCCACGGCCACGACCCGCGCCGCGACATTGACAACCACTACAACCGATATCGTCGCGGCCACGCCAACCGTGGCGACCACTACGCCAACCGTGGCGCGCCGCGCGGCTTCACCGCCGTGTCGGGCAGGAATTTCGCCAGCGGCCGGCACGTGCAGCGCGACCTGATCGATGTCGACGCACGCCGGCTGGCCGATGCACCAGTGCTGACACGCGGCATCGACCGGGTGCGGCCGGTGCGCGACGGCATCCGGCCGCCCCGCAACGCCCACGCGCGTGACCTGCCGGCCGGCGGCTTCGACCGTACCGTGGTGGCGCGCCGTGCGCCGCCTGCCGCACGTCAGGATCCAGCGGCAGGCACACAGGATCGTGTGCGCCCCCCCACAGCGCGCAGCAACGTGCGCGTGCTGGACAACGAGGTCCGCGCCGACCGCCGCGGCCGGACGTTCCCGACCAGCCATCGCGACGGCACACCGAATCGGCCAGACGCGGGCGAAGCGCAGCCGCTGGTCGCGCCACGCACCCCTGCGGCTGCGCTGGGCAGCCGACCGGACTCGACGCCCGACGGCAACGAACTTCGTTCGGCCCGCTTTGCGCACCCGCGCGGACGCGACTTCCGACCGCAACAGCCAGATCGCAGTCCGCGTCGGGACATGGCCCCGCCAGCGGGCAATCACGCGCCATCCGTGACCGCAGACCATGTTGCCCAACCGCGGGCGCCGCAGAGCGAAACCGTGAGGACGCCAGCTTGGTCACCGGGCAACGACCGCGTTTCGCGCCCACAGCCGGATCGAAGGATGCGGCGGGTGCTGCCGGAGTCCGATGTCATGATCGAGCGCAACGCATCCGCCCAGCCACGGTTTGAACGTGCACCGCGTGCGCCGACGGCGCCGTCACGCGTCGAGCGCCCGCAACCAAGGCCGGCGCAGCAGGCGCGCGTCGATCGGCCACAACCAAGTGCGGCCGAGCAGCCGCGTTTCGAACGTCCGCAAAGTCGTCCCGCTGAGCAACCACGTTTCCAGCGTCCCGATCGTCGCCCGCGCGAGGTCGCCAACGAAGCCCACCGCTCGATGCCGACACCGCAACGCAGCGCACCCAATCCGCAGAGCTACCCGCCCCAGCAGCGGCCAGCGCCGGCGCCGCGCGCCGAGTTCCAGCAACCGCGACGCGCAGAATCGCGACCGGTGAACCGCAAGCGTGGCGACGCGACAACCGTCGAACCGTAGGCGCAGACGAACGGGAGGGTGCCCCTCCCGTTCGTCCCGGACTCGCGGATTGAGCGGATCGCCAGCCGAACAGGGCACCGCACGCGTCAGCCGCAGGGCGACGCCTTACAATGCGCGAATGCCCAGTCCCGACTCCCCCGATTCCGGCGCGCCGGAATACATGCGCCGCATCCGCAGCTTCGTCTTGCGCGAAGGACGCATGACGCCCGCGCAGCAGCGCGCATTCGACACGCTATGGACGCGTTACGGCATCGATTATGCGGCCGACCTGCACGACTTTGCCGCGACGTTTGAACGGCGTGCCCCGCTGGTTCTGGAAATCGGCTTTGGCAACGGCGAGGCACTGGCCTGGGCCAGCGAGCACGATCCAGCGCGCGACTACATCGGCGTCGAAGTGCACGGCCCCGGCGTGGGCCGGCTGATGAATGCGCTGGCGGCGCGTGAAGCCCGTAATGTGCGGCTGTACAAGCACGATGCGGTGGAAGTGCTGGAAAACGAGATCGCCCCCGGCAGCCTGGCCGAGGCACGCATCTGGTTTCCCGACCCGTGGCACAAGAAGCGCCACAACAAGCGCCGGCTGATCCAGCCCGAATTCGCCGCCCTGCTCGCCTCGCGCATGGCGCCCGACGGCTTGCTGCATCTGGCGACCGACTGGCAGCCTTATGCCGAACACATGCTCGAGGTGATGGAAGCTGCGCCCGCCTGGCGCAACCAGCTCGGTCCCAGCCAGTATGCAGACAAGCCCGCGTGGCGCATCGAAACCCACTTCGAGCGCCGCGGCCTGAAGCTGGGACACGGCGTCCGGGACCTGCTCTACCGCAAAATCTGAACGCCGGCACCCTATTCGTGTCGCGAACTGAAACCTGCTGGCGTTGCGCACTCGGGAACGAATCTCCCTCCCCCTGCGGTGCACGAGGAGGAGCCGAAGCGATGCCGCACGCGAGACCGCAGCCTTGCTCCCTCCCCTTCGAAGCAGGGGAGGGTTGGGGTGGGGTCGCTCTTGCTTCACTCCTTCTCCAGCGCGCAATAAATATTCGCCACCACGTCTTCCGTGCGGAGCAGCACGTCATCATTCCAGAAGCGCAGTACACGATAACCGAGACGCTCAAGCACCTCGCTGCGACGCCGGTCGTAGACGACAGCATCAAGATGCTGGCCACCATCCAGCTCGATCACCAGCTTCGCCGGCACACAGACGAAGTCGACTATGAAACCGGCCAGCGGATATTGGCGGCGAAACTTGTGGCCGGCCAATTGCCCCCGACGCAGAAAATGCCACAGTCGGCGTTCGGCATCGGTGCCTTCCTTGCGCAACTGGCGGGCGCGAATCCATTTGACGTGCATGGCGAATCCGTCGCGTCAGCATGGGTGAACAGCTTTACCCCCTCCCAACCGTCGCCTGCCAGCAGGGTAAGGAGCGCAGCCCTGTACTCCATTACCCGTTTTCAGGCGGGCTCAAGGAGCGGAGTTCCGTGCTCCCTCCCCTGCGAAGCAGGGGAGGGCTGGGGTGGGGTCGCTCTTCGCCGAGCCCAGATCAAAAGCGCACCCCCTCCCAGCCTCCCCCTGCAGTGCAGGGGGAGGGCCGAAGCGATGCCGCGCGTTTTGCTCCCACCCCTGCCGCGCACGGAGAGAATAGGGACCGCACTTGCGACTTCGCACCCGTCGCTGCGGGGTAGCAGGGCTGGGGTCGGTTCAGGCATTTTGCGCCCGGTTCATCAGCTACCGCGCTACCACGCTTATACTCACAGGCATCCGCCCAGGGACGAATCGACCGCAGCGTGAAGTTTCCACTGCCCCGCCGCATCCACCGAAACCAGCTGCCCTGCAGGGAACTCAGCTAGTGGCACTCTCGCTCACCCCCGAAATGATTCTGGTGCTGGGGCTGCTGGGCTTCACCATGTTGATGCTGGTGCTGGAGTGGATTCGCGCCGACATGGTGGCGCTACTGGTCGTGGTGGTGATCGGGCTGACCGGACTGATTCCGTCCGACCGGGTATTCAACGGCTTCGCCGGCAACGCGGTGATTGCGATCATCGCCATCATGATCATGGGCGCGGGCCTGGACCGGGCCGGGGTTCTGAGCCTTACCGCAAACTTCGTGATGCGCATGGCGCGCGGTGCGGAATCGCGACTGGGCATGGTGATCAACCTGGTCGCCAGCCTGTTCAGCGCGGTGATTCCCAGCCAGGCGCTGGCCGCGCTGATGATCCCCGTCAGCAGCCGACTCGCCGCCCGCACGGGCGTGCCGCTGTCGCGCCTGTTGTTGCCCATGGCGTTCTGCATCCTCACCGCCACCAACACCACGCTGATCGCGAACTCACCGCTGATCGTGCTGAACGATTTGATCGCCAGCGCCAACCTCAACCTGCCACCGGGCGCCCATACGATTCCCAAGTTCGGCCTGTTCAGCGTGACCCCGATCGGTCTGGCGCTGGCCTTGGTCGGCGTCGCGTATTTCTACTTCTTCGGCCGCAAGCTGCTGCCTGGCCATGAGGACGAGCGGCTGAAAGTGACGCCGGGGCGTACCGAAAGTTACTTTGCCGAAACCTACGGCATCGTGGGCGACACCGCCGAACTGACAGTCACGGCCGAAAGCCCGCTGGTCGGCATGAGCATCGGCGAAGCCGAACAGCTGTACGAAGCGCCGCTGATCCTGGCGATCAAGAGCGGCAACGAAGCGCGCATGGCGCCGCCGGCCGATCACGTGATCTGGGTCGGCTCGGTGCTGGGCGTGCTCGGTCCGCGCGAGCAACTGAACCAGTTCGCCAACAACCAGCTGTGCCGGCTGTCCACCCGCATGCGCGCGCTGGGCGACCTGTTCAACCCGACCCGCGCCGGCATTTCCGAAGTGGTGATTCCACCCGTGTCGCGCTTCATCAAGCAAACGGTGGCGGAGTTGCGCCTGCGCAAGCGCTTCGGGATTTCCGTGCTGGCGGTGACCCACGGCGACAAGGTGCTGCGCGAAGACGTGCGCGGGGTCAGCCTGCGCGCAGGCGACACCATGGTATTGCACAGCAATTGGCACGACCTGGCGCTGGCGGCTGAGGACAAGGATCTGGTCGTCGTCACCGACATTCCCAAGGACCAGCAGCGGCCGGGCAAGATCTGGCAGGCGGTGGGCTTCTTCCTGATGGCGCAAGGGCTGGCGCTGTTCACCAGCCTCGATCTGTCGGTGGCGATGATGACCGGCGCCGTCGCGATGCTGCTGACCGGCGTGCTCAACATGGACGAGGCGTACAAGGCGGTCAACTGGAAGACCATTTTCGTGATTGCCTGCCTGATCCCGCTGGGCTGGTCGATGGATGCCACCGGTACCGCCGCGTGGATCGCCCAGGGCATGCTGGAGCATCTCGGCGGCAGCGGGCCGTGGATACTGCAACTGTGCCTGGCCGTGCTGACCTTGCTGTTCTCGCAGGTGATGTCGAACGTGGGCGCCACCGTGATGATGGTACCCATTGCAATCAGCGTCGCCGTGGCCACCGGCGGCAATCCGTCGGCCTATGCGCTGATCGTGGCGGTGTCGTCCTCGAACACCTTTCTGCTCAGCTCCGGCCACCCCGCCCTGATGATGGTCACCGGTCCCGGCGGCTACAAGGGCCGTGACTTCCTGCGCGTCGGCGCTCCGCTGACCTTCGTCGTACTCATCGTGACCCTGTTGATGGTCAACCTGATGTTTCACTGAGGTAGTCGGCGACCACCACTGAAAGACTGCCTCCAGTTGCCCGGCCTTCCCCAGGCGAGTCGTCCAGGCGGCCATCGTCGTGCCCACGGCAGCGACCGGCGTCGAGGCCGGCGGCGCTATCATTTGTGGTTGGTCGCAGCACTGCAGGACAATCGATGAGCCCGCTCCCGTGTTTCAAAGCCTATGACATTCGCGGCAGGGTGCCCGACGAGCTCGACGAGACTCTCGCCCGCAAGATCGGCCTGGCCATGGCCGGCCTGCTGGGGCCGGGGCGGGTGGTACTCGGGCGCGACGTGCGGCTCAGCAGCCCGGCCTTGCAGGCGGCGCTGGCGGACGGCCTGCATGCCGCGGGACGCAAAGTGCTCGACATCGGCGTGGGCGGGACCGAGGAGGTTTACTTCCAGACCGACCACCTCGGCGCAGCCGGCGGCGTCATGGTTACCGCCAGCCACAACCCGATGGACTACAACGGCATGAAACTGGTGCGCGAAGGCTCGCGGCCAATCAGTGGTGACAGCGGACTGTTCACGATCCGCGACATCGCCGCCAGTCACCGCGAAGCCATTGCCGCCGGTGTCGCCAGTCCCGGCCCGATGACGGACAAGTCCGCTTACATCGACCACTTGCTCGGCTATCTCCGACGCGACCGGCTCAAGCCATTGAAGATCGTGGTCAACGCGGGCAATGGCGGCGCCGGCCTGGTGGTCGACCAGCTCGCGCGGCACCTGCCATTCGACTTCATCCGAATCCAGCACGAGCCGGACGGCCGTTTTCCACACGGCATTCCCAACCCGCTGCTGCCCGAATGCCGTGCCGCGACCGCCCACGCCGTGCGCGCCCACGGCGCCGACTTCGGCGTGGCATGGGATGGCGACTTCGACCGCTGCTTCTTCTTCGACGCCGACGGGCGCTTCATCGAGGGTTACTACCTGGTCGGCCTGCTGGCCACGGCGCTGCTGGCGCGCCACCCGGGCGGCAAGATCATCCACGACCCGCGCCTCACCTGGAACACCATCGAGATGGTCCGCGCAGCGGGAGGCATTCCCGTACTGAGCAAGACGGGCCACGCCTTCATCAAGGAGCGTATGCGCGCGGAGAACGCGGTTTACGGCGGCGAGATGAGTGCACACCATTACTTCCGCGACTTCGCCTACTGCGACTCCGGCATGATTCCGTGGTTGCTGATCGCCGACTTGATCTCGACCAGCGGCCTGTCGTTGGCCGAGATGGTGGAAGACCGCATGCGCGCATTTCCCTGCAGCGGCGAAATCAACTTCAAGGTCGCCGATGCGGCTGCCGCCACCGAACGCGTGCTGGCGCACTACGCCAACCTCAGCCCTGCACTCGACCATACCGATGGAGTCAGCGCGGATTTCGGCCCATGGCGCTTCAACCTGCGCAGCTCCAACACCGAGCCATTGCTGCGGCTCAATGTGGAATCACGCGGCGACGATGCGCTGATGCGGGAACGCACGGCCGAGATCGCGGCGCTGATCCACGACTGACGATTGCCAGGAGCACCCCACCCCAGCCCTCCCCTACTGCGCAGAGGAGGGAGCAAAGCGCGCGGCATCGCTCTCGCTCCTCCCCCTGCACCGCAGGGGGAGGCTGGGAGGGGGTGTGCCTTTGATCTTGCCTCCCGCAAAAAGCACGCCACCCCGGCCCTGCCCTACTGCGCAGCGAAGGGAGCAAAGCGCGCGGCATCGCTCTCGCTCCTCCCCCTG
>DATCMT010000008.1:0-205750 GCA_036563155.1 Rhodanobacter sp. | reverse complement strand
GCAGGCGCAAGCCGCGGCCGATGGATTGCTCGATCAGGGTGCGCGCGTTGGCCGCACGCAAGGGCACGATGGTGTACAGATTGGTGACGTCCCAGCCTTCCTTGAGCATGTTCACGTGGATCACGATCTCGGTCGGCTCGTCCACGCTTTCCACCGCCAGCAAGCGCGCGATCATTTCCTCTTCTTCCTTGCCCGATCGGCTGGAATCGACCTGGATCACCTTGCCGTCATAGCGCCCGTCGAAAAAGGCGGTGGACTCCAGCAAGGCCAGCAACTGGCCGGCGTGCGTGGTGTCGCGGGCAATCACCAGGATGAACGGCTTGACCACGCGCAGATCATTCTCGCGGGCATAGGTGAGTAGCTCGACCTTGGTCGCCTCATGCAGGCGCACACCATCTTCGAGCTTGATCTTCTCGATCTCGACCGCGCTGTGCGCCTTCGCGTCGAAGTTGCGCTGGGTAACGGCAGCCGGCTCCTTCACGAAGCCGTCGGCCATCGCCCGTGCCAGCGGATAGTCCATCACCACGTTCTTGAACGGGATCGGACCCTTGCTGGATTCCACGAATGGCGTCGCCGTCAGCTCCAGCCCGAACAACGGGTTCAGCTCATTGATCGAACGCACTCCCGCGCTGGCGCGATAGCGATGCGACTCGTCCATCAGCATCACCAAGTCATCCAGGCCGGCCAGATAGTTGAAGTAGCTGTCGCCGAGCACCTCGCGCATGCGTTTGATACGCGGCTCCTTGCCGCCGCGCACTTCGGAGTTGATCTTGGAAATGTTGAAGATGTTGATGGTGACCGGCGACAGCAACCCCAACGAACTGCCGCGCTCTTCGTAATTGTCCCCAGTGATGATCTCCGGCGACTGCTGGGCGAACTCGGCAATGCCCTTGAACACATACTTGGGCGTGTTCGGGGTGAAGTCCGCAATCAGCTTGTTGTAGATCGTCAGGTTCGGCGCCAGCACGAAGAAGTTGTTGATGCCGAACGTCAGATGCAGGTACGCCACGAAGGCGCCCATCAGCCGGGTCTTGCCCACGCCGGTAGCCAGCGCGAAGCACAACGACGGGAACTCCCGCTCAAAATCTTCCAGCGCAGGGAACTCGGCCTTCAGTGTCGACAGTACGCTCGCCAGATCCCGCTCCTGCTGCAGCATTTCCGGCGCCGCCTCGATCGCCCGCGCCAATTTTTCCAATGACTCCGCTTGCGGTGGTCGCAGCGACAAGCGGCCGGTGACGTGGTTGCGAACGCGAGCGTTCATTCCTTGTTCCCCTTGTCCTTCCCTTTGTTGCGGGCAGTCGGTTTCTTCTGAGGCTTTGCCAAAGCGTTCCGCGTGCGGCTGCGTTCGGGCTTGTCGTCGTCGCTGACCAAGGCGGTCGCATCGAGCTGTTGCAGCGTGCGGTCAAAGTCACTCACGAACAACCGGTCTTGCACGATGCGGTACTTCTCGAATTCACTTTCGGCGTGTGCCGTGGCGATCTCGGCACTCACCTTGCCCGCATCCTGCAGGATGTCTCGATCCCACAGTTTCAGGAAGCCACTGAGACGCTCCTCCCAATCGGCCATCGTCATGGGCATGCGGCGTATGGCCTGCAGTTCCGCCATATCGAGATAGGCGGAGACGATCCGCTGCATCTGCGCCAGCTCAAACCCCGAGAGGTAGTTCTTGGCCACACTCACATCGTATTTGTGGATCTTTTCGCGGGGCGCACCTTCCCAGGTCACCAGCCCCATGTGCTGCTTCTGGTGATCGGCGCGCCCCACGATCACTTCCGCCGCCGTCTGACCGTGAATGGCGAAATGCAGCTTGTTCTGCACGGCAGCGAAAAAGCGCTTGGTGGCTGTGGCGGATGGGTCGTAGTCCAGCGCGGTCGCGTAGATGTCGGTGATCTTCTGGTAGAACTTGCGCTCGGACAGCCGGATTTCCCGGATTTTTTCCAGCTGCCGCTCGAAGAACTCCTCCGTCAGCAAGCTGCCACCGCTCTTCAGGCGCTCCACATCCATGACCCAGCCCTGGATCGTGTAATCCTTGACGATCTGGTTGGCCCACTTGCGGAACTGCACCGCGCGTTCGTTCTCGATCTTGAAGCCAACCGCGATGATCGCCTGCAAGCTGTAATGCTTGACCCGGTAGTTCTTGCCGTCCGTCGCAGTAGTTAAGTAGTGCTTAATAACTGCCGCCTCATCGAGCTCGTTGTCGGCAAAGATGCGCTTGAGATGCTGGTTGATGGCGGGCACCGACACGTCGTACAGGGTGGCCATCATCTTTTGCGTCAGCCAGACATTCTCGTCCTCATAGCGCATTTCCACGCTGGCTTCCGACTGGCCCCCTGCGGCCACGAAAGTCAGATATTCCGCCGCCGACGAGCGGACCAGCGACACCTCACGCTTCTTCGCCATGCGAGCCTCCCTGCGCGTCATCGCCAAACAGGTCCGGCATGACTGCCGCCTTGCGCGCCTTTCTCCCTCTCCCGCCTGCGGGAGCGGGTTGGGGTGAGGGTGCTTTTAGCTCAGGCTCAGCCAACGGCAGGTTGGCCACATTCAGACTGTAGTCGTCATGGCCCCATTCGCAACGTGACAACACCATCTTGGGAATCTTCTTCAACGTCAGGTTCGGCCAGCGTTCGCTCGCCTTGGCCGCAGTCACCCCGTGAAACGCCGCGCAACACACCAGCAAACTGCGCTGCTCGCCCACCTCTTCGGACAACGCCTGCAACTGCTCGGCCGACAGGTTCTGCGTGGTCACGCAAATGAAGTCGCGCTCGCTGGATTTGCCGTGCTGCCACCACAGCGTTTCCGTCGGCGCATAGGTAAAGCCTTCCAGCTTGCACAAGGCCTCGGCCAGCTGGGTCGCGTTGTACTCGGGGTTCACCACCGGATTGCCCCAGCGGTCGTTGACGATCAGGCTCGGCGCCAGCCGGTAGTAGCGGAAACCGCCGCCGCCACGCCAGTTCACCGCCTTGCTGATGCCGCCCTGATCCTCGCCGTCGATCACCTTTTTCAGGCGCGGAATGATGTGGCTGTGGCAGTGCTCACCCAACTCGACCATGATCCAGCGCCGACCCATCTTGTGGGCGACCGCGCCGGTGGTGCCGGAGCCGGCGAAGGAGTCGAGGACCAGGTCGCCGGGATCGGTGGCGATGTTCAACACTCGTTCTACGAGTCGCTCTGGTTTTGGAGTATCGAAAGAGCTGTCCCCCGGGAACAGTTCCCGCATCTCGTTCTTCGACGTACGGTTACTTCCAACGTCCTCTTTTGACCACAGGGTCCTTGGAACAAGGTCACCCACCTCGGACAAATAGCGCTTGATGCTCGGGCGCGCTGAACCAGTTGGGCCCCACCAAATTCGGCCCTCCGCGTCCAACTCCCAGAGTCGTTCTTCTGAAATTCTCCAATATCGTCCTGGCGGTGGAGAAAACTGCCTTTCGGTAGGACCCGTGATTGTGTATCGGCCTTTCGAATACGGCTTGTTGGCGTAAGGATCTCCTGGCAGCCAAGGACCACGAGGATCATCATCTTGGTTGGTGTAAATAGAATTAGATTGCTCAGTACGTTGCAGCTTTTTTGGCACCCAATTAGGGTTCTTCGAGAAGACCAAAATATGGTCGTGATCAGTCGAAAACTGGCGCGCAGAGTTCCGAGGGGAGTCCGCCTTCTGCCAGATCAAATTACTAACGAAGTTAGTCCTGCCAAACACTTCATCGCACAGCACTTTTAGATAGTGAGCCTCGTTGTCATCAATCGTAATCCACAACGACCCATCATCAGACAGCAGCCGGCGAATGATCTCCAGCCGGTCCCGCATCAAGCCCAACCAGATCGAATGCTCCAGCCCGTCGTCGTAATGCGTGAACGCGCTACCCGTGTTGTAAGGCGGGTCAATAAAGACACACTTCACCTTGCCCGCGAACTCCTGCTCCAACGCCTTCAGCGCCAGCAGGTTGTCGCCAAAGATCAGCCGGTTGTCGAAGAGGTCACCAACGCCCACCCGCTGCGCCGCGTGATACGACCGCTCCGGCTCCTCCAGCAGAATCCGCGGCTCCAGCTTCGGCCGCTTGTCCTTGCCGATCCAGGTGAGTTCGAGCTTTTGCTTGTTCGTCATGCGTCTTTTTTCTTCTCGCCGAGCAGACCGGTGGCGTCGCGATCATCCAGATCCAGTCTCGGCGTGGCTGATTTCAGGCGCTTCTCAACGGTCTTGATATGCTCAGCTGCCGGGATGTCTTCCGGCAAGGTGCCGCCGATGCGTCTGATCGCGCTGCGGACTTCCTTGCCCACCGTTTCATGGGCCCGGACCGCCTGCGCCTGCGTATGGATGCTATCCTTTGCCAGTTTGTCGCGGGTCTGCGTCATGCGGAACTGGTTGGCGGCCAACTCCGTGGCATTCATGCGATCGAGCAGGTTGTCCTTGCCGGGTATGTGCTTGCGCTGCTTGATGCCGTCACGCCCCAGGCCGCCGTACATGCCCTTGTAGCCGGCATCATGGAACACGCCGAACATGCGACTCTGTACGCCTGCCCGTTGGGCCTCGCCGGAAAGTGCCTTGAATTCCTCAGCGGTCTGCCTGCGCAGTTCCAGACGTTCCTGATCGGCAGCGGCCTGATCGCTCAGCTCCTGCCGCCGGGTCTGGATCGCAAAGTATTGCTGGGCGTCGGCGATTTCCTTCTTGCGCGGATCGCCGTTCTGCGCAATGAGATAGCAGGCGAAGCGCGACAGCTCGTAGTCGTCCACTACCTGGACGGCGCCCTTGCCGCCGGTGATCGGTTTGCCGGCGCCGGCAAAGTGATACTCGGGCGGGTTTCCTGATTCCCGGCAAGAGGTTATCGACCGTTCGATGGCTTGCTCGAAACGACGCCACTGTCGGTAGCCCAGCAATGGTTGCAGCGCACGGGCACTCCAGTATTCCGCGCCATGCTCGTTGATCTGCTTGAGCTGCTCGAACGTACGGCCGGCAATGGATACTTCCTTTTTTGTTGGCATGACGCGCTCCTTCCCTCGTGCGATGTCTACTGAAGTATCCACGATAGCCGGACTATCGGACTCGTGCCTGACACGCAGGCCTGTCACTTCCCCGCATTTCGTGCCACGCCATCCAACAGCTTGATGAAGTTGCGCTTCGGCTTGAACCGCGCGCGAAGTTCAATCAGGTAGTCGCCAAATTGTGCCGACTGCCGCTGCGTTTTCATCAGGGTGCCAATCCTTCGTATCAACTTGATGGCATCGGCGTAGGCCCGGTTGTTGGTTTGCTCAACGATCGGCGGAACGACTCGGCGATACAGACTGATTGAATCATCCGGGCGCGAGGACTCAAGCCTTCCGGCCAGCGCAATCAACAGATTCGGATGGCATGTGCCCCGCTCGACCGCTTCCCGTGCCGCGTCGAGGTCTTCTTCCCACAGCGCAATTTCCAGCCGCAACGAGCTGTCGGGTGTCGACAACTTCGATGGCGCTCGATGCCAATGGTTTGGCGTGTTGCACGCCACCTCGGCAACCCTCGCCAGCGCCCGCTCACGCTGCCCCGGCCAGCGGCCGAGCTTGCTGGCCACATCGCACAGCTTTTGGTAATAGCCGAGCGCCGGCTGTTCTTCGAACTGGATCCAGGTCAGTTGCAAGGCTTCGTCCTTGCGCTTGCGCTTGAGGTAGGCGGCGACCAGAAAATCCCGCAGCCGATTGTCGGTGCGCCGCGGGAATGCGTGCAAGCCGCGCTCGGCCCACTCCAGCGCCTTGGCCGGCTGTCGCGCCTTGGCCCAGATTTCGGCGATCTGGAGATAGCACCAGGCAGAGGAAAGATCACGCGACTTGATCGCCACCAACTCCTCCACATCGCCGCTGGCCTCAGCCAGGCGCTCCATGATGCGGGTGATCGTGAAGCGGGCGGTGTCGAACCCATCCTTCGCATCGCGTGACTTGAGCTCGCGCCACTGCGCCTCGGCCAGCTCGCGATATCGGAGGAGACCCACCTTGCCGAGGACATCGCGATACGTGAGCACGTCGAAACTCCATACGCCGAATGGCAGTGTGGTTTCCAGCGCAAACAGGCGTTCGGCCAGGGCGGCAGGTGCCGGGGTGGCCATGACGCATGCCTGCAGATGCAGCTCGCCGAGGCCATGGACAATACCGCCGACGCCGCCGTTCGAGTCGTCAACGTGTTCCATGGCCTTTTCAAGCCGCTCGATGGCGTACTCCGCCAGCTCCACCAGCAAACCGGCGGTGTCGGGATGGAGCAGCTCGGCCATCGATTCGGCTACCTGCTCCACATCGTCGGCGAAGGGGTCCGCCTCGCGCCAATCGAGGAAACCGTGGATGCGCGTTGCCTCGTCGATCGCCCGCCGGAACGCCGTGGCCACGTCGCCGCTCCCGCCGCCGGCGCGCTCGGCCTTCAACAGCAGCGACTGATAGAGGCGGTCGTCGCGCCGAGCCACCTCCAGCAACAGCGCGATCAGACCGTCGGTCGGTTGCCTGGCCAGATACTGCTCGATGTCGTGCCACGGATCGCGGCGTTTTTTCCTGCCGGACGCGGCGCCCACCTTGCACTCGGCCAACGGCTGATCCAGCCAGGCCAGGCCCAGCGCCACACCGTGCTTGCAGAAATAGCCATCCGCCGCGCGCGGACAGCTGCAGTCGAAACCCAGCACACCGCTCTCGTCGCGCAGTTCGACCTGGTAGGTCGTGCTGCCCTCGACCTTTGCGGCGACCTTGTCACCGGTGACCCGCAGGCGCCCGACGGCGCCCACCGCCAGATACTCCTCGCCGCGTCGGAAAGCGGTGCGGCCGGCGAGGCCTTCGAGACTTGTGCGGGAAATCAGCTCATTGAGCATGGTTCGCCATCACCATCACAACCCCTTCGCCGCCTGCGCCACCGCACGGAACAAGGCGCGGCCCTTGTTCATCGTCTCTTCCCACTCGGCCGCCGGGTCGGAGTCGTAGACGATGCCCGCACCGGCCTGCACGTGCAGGCGACCGCCGTGGATCACCGCGGTGCGGATCGCGATCGCGGTGTCGGCGTCGCCCCACCAGCCGATCCAGCCGATCGCGCCGCCGTAGATGTTGCGTTTGTGCGGCTCCAGTTCCTGGATGATTTCCAGCGCACGCACCTTCGGCGCGCCGCTGAGTGTTCCGGCCGGGAACGTGGCCTTGAGCACGTCCATATAGGAAAGTCCCGGGCGCACGGTACCCTGCACCTGCGACACGATATGCATCACGTGCGAGTAGCGCTCGACTGTGAAGGAGTCGCTCACTTCCACGCTGCCGGTCTCGCTGATGCGGCCCAGGTCGTTGCGGCCCAGGTCGATCAGCATCACGTGTTCGGCACGCTCCTTCGGATCGGCCAGCAGTTCGGCTTCCAGCGCCTGGTCTTCCTCGTCGGTGGCGCCGCGCTTGCGCGTGCCGGCCAACGGGCGGACCAGCACCTTGCCATCCTTCAAGCGCGCCAGAATCTCCGGCGACGACCCCACGATCTGCGTCTGGCCCAGATCGACGAAGTACATGTAGGGCGACGGGTTCAAGGCGCGCAGTGCGCGGTAGACGTCCACCGGCCGCGCATGGAAACCCACGCTGAGTCGTTGCGACGGCACCACCTGGAAGATGTCACCGGCGCGGATGTACTCCTTGGCCTTCTCGACCATCGCCTCGAATTCCTCCCGGGTGAAGGAGGATTTGAAATCGCCCTCGTCGAGCGCCACCGAGTGAACCAGCTGCGGATAGGAAGCACCGCCCTGGCGCAATCGGTAGACCAGCGCGTCGAGTCGCCGCTGCGCCTGCGCATAGGCCTGCGGTTGCGACGGATCGGCGTGCACGATCAGGTACAGCCGACCCTTGAGGTTGTCGAATACCGCCACTTCCTCGGCCAGCATCAGCAGGACATCGGGCGTGCCCAGCTCATCGGCGCGATCCCACTGCGCGAGCCGCGGCTCGATGTAGCCAATCGTCTCGAAACCGAAATAGCCAACCAGGCCGCCGCTGAAGGCGGGCAGTTGCGGCAAGCGGGGCACGTCGTATTGAGAACGGAGCTTTTCGATCTCGGCCAGCGGATCATCCAAATGGCGGCTTTCGGTGACTTCGCCCGAATCCTCCACTTCCAACTGGTGTCCGCGCAGGCGAAACACCCGCTTGGCCGGCAGGCCGATGATTGAATAGCGCCCCCAGGTGGCACCGCCTTCGACCGACTCGAACAAGAATGTGTACGGGCCATCGGCCAGTTTCAGGTACACCGACAGCGGCGTGTCGAGATCGGAAAACACCTCGCGCACCAAGGGGATGCGCGTATGTCCCTGCGCCACCAGCGCGTCGAATTCGTCTCGGGAAATCACGTGGGCGTTCCGGGTGACCGAACAAAGAGCGGTCATTGTAGGGGATGCGCCAGCCACCCACCGGGTGCCCGCTTGATCGACCCCGGGTGCCGGTCTACTCTGCCCGGTCAAGCAACAGGGGAAATCCGTGGATCAGTATTGCGTCGTACTGTGCGGCCTGCGGGCCGAAGCAACCGAGGAAACCGCTGTCTGGCCGCCAGTGGCGGCGGCACTGAAACTTGACCAGACCGACTTCGACCGGCGTGTAGTGGCGGCACTGCCGCGAATCGTGCGGCAGCACCTGAACCGGGCCACCGCCGAACGGATCGTGGAACTGCTGCAGGCCATGCACGTCGACGCGCGCGCCCTGCCCGATGAAGGTCAGCTGGTCTACATCCAGCGCGCACAAGCCACCTGCGGCCCACTGCCACTCACCGCGCTGGGCGATTTCATCGAGCCGGGCGAAGCCTACCGGTTGAGCGGCAGCACCAGCTGGCTGCCCTGGCCCGCGCCGCTCGACGAATCGTCGGCCAGTCCATCGCTTGCCACCTTCGGGCTGGACGCGGTGGAGGAGGCCCCGGCCGACGACGAGGTGGCCGAGTCGCCGCAGACGGTGCCCGCAGCGGACGCCGCCGGACTGGGCACCGACGAGCCCGTCAGCGCGCTCGCCGACCTGCCCGACGCGACGGCGGAGAGTGACCCGTCGCGCGCCCTCCCGCCGCCGCTGCCCACGTCATCGGTGCTGGCCGAACACACGCCGGACCCGGCGGAGGATCCGCACTTCGCCGAGTCGACTGCCGCTGACGAGGCATCCAGCGACACGCCGGAAGATCCGGATGAGGAGACGCCCACGCCGGACGGCACCGAGGTCGATGCGCCGATCACCGCGGAAACCGATGAAGCGGCACCGCCACCCCGCTCACGCAAAGGTCGCCTGCTCGTGCTGGTGGTACTGGCCGCACTTGCGTACTGGGCCTGGGGGCACTGGGGCAACAACGCCAGCGTCGAATCGCCGCCACCGCCTCCCGCCGCCACTGGCCCCACCGCACCGGTGCCCGCCGCGAGCACGGCTGCCGCGCCGCAGCCGGCTTCCAGCACGGCGAACGTGCCGGCAGCCGCCGCGTCCTCGACCACGGCTTCAATGCCAGAGCCTGCGGCCAGCGCACCGGCGCCCGCGTCGTCGGGGGCGCTCGCGGCTCCCGCCTCCGTGGCGCCACCTGCCAGCGCAAGTTCGGTCGCACCCGCGCCCGCCGCGTCGGCGTCTGCTGCATCGGCGGCCGCGAGCTCAACGGCAGCCGCGGCCAAGGCGTCGCACTAGAACAGGTCCGCTTGCGCACCTTTGGCGGCGGGCGGCGAACCACCAGCTACCTGCGGCCGGGTTCAGCCGCCCAGGCGTTGCCGCGGCATGCCGCGCAAACGCAGGGTGAACGCGACGCCGCTGCCGTCGTCGAGATTGCGTGCGCTGGCAACGCCACCGTGACGCTCGGCGACCAGGCGCACCACATACAGACCCAGGCCGAGATGGGGCGCACCGCCGGGCGTGGCCTTGTCGCGCAGACTGACCAGTGAATCGAACAACCGGCCCTGCATCGCCGCCGGCAACGGCGGCCCCTGGTTGGCCAGTTCAATATCGGCACCGTCCGGCGTGGCGTGCAGGGCGAGCCGCAACCAGCCGTCGGCCGGCGTGAACGACAACGCATTGTCGAGCAACTTGTCCAGCGCCTGCGCGATCAGTTCGGGCGCGCAGTGCAACGGCACCGGGACGTCCGGCAGCACGCAGTCAAGCCGCCGCGACCCGACCAGCGGTCGATAACCCTCGGCGCAGCCGCGCACCACATCACGCAGGTCGACATCCTCGGGTTCGGCCGCGGTGATCGATCGTTCCATCCGGCTCGACTCGCTCATCGCCCGCACCAGGGCGCCGAGTCTGGCCACGCCGTCGCGGGCCCGGGCCAGGTACGGTCGCGCCTCGTCCGGCAAGGAAGCGTGCTCGAGGTTGTCCAGCGAGGATTTGACGATGGCCAGCGGCGTGTTGAGCTCATGCGACAGTTTCGACGCCAGAGTCCGCAAATAGTCCGTGTAGCTACCCACTACCTCGAACAATTTCTCGAAACTGCGGGCGAGATCGCCGAGCTCGTCCGGCGCGTCGGTCATCGGAAAGCGGTCATGCTCGAATTGGCCTTCCAGGCGTCCATCATTCAGTTGGGCGCGCTCGGCCGCGTTGCGCAGGCGGCCAAGCCGGAAGCTCAGTCGCGTGGCGAAGGCCAGCAGTACGCCGCCGGCCAGCAGCAACGCGCCGACGCTGGTCAGCAGCAGGGCCAGCAACGCACGATTGGCCAACAGCGGTACTGTGCGACTGGCCTGCTCCAGCAGCAGCACGCCGCCGACCCGGCCCGCGCGTTCAATCGGCACGGCGGCGGAGAGCACCACGCTGCCGCGCTCCTCGCCATGGCGCCAGACCGCAACCGGCGTACCGGTAGCCGCCCCAATCACCTCGCGGGTGTCTACCCGGGGTGCCTCCTGCGACCACAGGTCGGCTGGTTCCAGCTGCGTAGCCAGCAGCGAACGATAGACCAGCGAAGCGAACCAGCCCGGCTGTCCGTCGCTGCCCGGCGTGGTATTGAGGCGGCCGCTGCGCGCCAACAACCAGCCCTGCGGTGCCAGCACGCGTGCCTGCACCCGGTCGGGCGCCAATTGAGCCAGTTCGTCCGCCAACCTGGTCGAGTAACCAAGCAGTGGCCTGACGTCGGCAGCCATTCGATCCCCGCCAGCGGCGGCGCCATATATGCCGACGCCCAAAGTGCGCAGGTGCAGGCTGCGCGGCAGGCGCAGCTCAACGTGGTAACCGCTGCCATCCTCCTGCCACTGCGCCAGCACCTGTTCGGGCAAGCCATCGACTGGTGGATCCAGTGGCGGCGCTGTCACCGGTCCCGGCGCGGCGCTGGCCAGCAGGTAGCGGCGCTGACCGCTGGCATTGCCCAGCGCGAGAATCAGGTGGTCGGCAGCCAGTGCGTCGGCATCATCCGCATCGGCGCGCGTACGCCGGGTTTCGCGCACAGCGGCGTACAGATAGAGCCAGCGCTCGTCGTCGGCCAACAATAATTTCCCGCGTTCGCCAAGCGGCTGGCTCCACGGCGTCAGGGGTGCCCAGTCGTCACCATAACCATCGATCGTGATCGGCGCGGCGGCCGTCTGCACATACCAACCCGGGCTCTGTGTGGGCGACACCGCACCGGTCACCACCAGGCTGCGCGCTACCACATTGGCTGACGCCAGCAACGCCTGCGCCTGGCCTTCGCGCAGCAGCGTCTCCATTTGCCGCACGTAGAATCCACCGGCAATCGGCAACACCAGGGTGCACAGGGCGACCAGCAGCAGTTTGCGACGCAGCGTCATCGGGGCCGGAGTCTAGCGGCCACGGACGGGGGATGCCCCAGCATCCTGCGCCCAACGCGTGGCGATCACCACGCGCATGAAGTCGTCCAGCAGCGCCCGGCGCGAAGGGTCGGCGTCGTCAAACGCCATCGACCAGCTCAGCCGCACACCGCTGGCGTGGCCCGGATCACAGAACACCAGCACGTCGTCGATGTGATCGCTGCCCTCGTACACCGACGCCTCGCAGGGCATCAGCGGATGGCGCACCGCAAAACCGGACACCTTGCCCGCCGGGTCATGCTGTCGATAACGCTGGCGATCAGCCTGCACGTCATCGGACAGCGCGGCCAACTGGCGCGGCCACACGTTCAACACCATCACGCGCTGCGGTTTGCCACTCCATTCACCCTGATACAGCACCGCATTGACGCCGATCGCCCGCGCGTAGGTGCAGCAATCGCGGGTCCAGCCGGCCGGCGTGGCAACCACAATGGTCCAGGCCGGCGCGCTGCCGTCGCGTGCTCCACGCGCCAGCACATCATCGTCGCCGGACGCTTGCGCCAGCGTGGCGAACAGGCACAGCGTCAGCAGCACCAGCCACCGCATCAGGGTTTCCATCGATAGCCCACGCCGTGCACGGTCTCGATCGCGTCGAACTCCGGCGCCACCGCGACGAACTTCTTGCGGATGCGCTTGATGTGCGAGGTGATGGTGGCATCGTCGACCACCAGCTCGGCTTCGCGCATCAGCTGATCGCGATTCTTCACGTGGCCGGGGAAACGGATCAGCGTGTGCACCATCCAGAACTCGGTGACGGTCAGCGGGACCTCCTCGCCGTTCCAGCTGATCCGCATGCGTTCGGATTCCAGCTTCAGCGGCCCGTGCTCGATCACCGTTTCACTGGAGGTAGGCGCCTTCAGCGACTCGATCCGGCGGAACAGCGCCGCGATGCGCGCGGCCAGCTGATGCAGGCTGGTGTCCTTGCTGAGGTAGTCGTCCGCACCCAGGCGCAGGCCGGAGATCACGTCGAAATCCGAATCGCGCGCGGTGAGGAAGATGATCGGCAAGGTAGCGGACCTGGCCCGCAGCTCGCGGCACAAGTCGAACCCGCCCTCCGGCTCGTCACCCAGGCCGATGTCGATGATCACCAGTTCCGGCAGGCGCAGCGCGAACGCGCTCGACGCATCCTGGCGCGAGCCGTAGCCACGCGCGTCGTAGCCGAAGCGATTGAGCGCCTCGACGTAATTGGCGCGGATCAGCGGCTCGTCCTCGACGATGGCAATACTGCGACCCATGGCACGCTCCCTGACGGTGTTGGGTGCAGCGTGCTATGCGCACCGCGCGTACGCAAGCCACGCCGTGCCATTGCCCGGGTTTCGCCACATGCGGACAGCAAGTTGGCCCGATTCCGTCGCCCCCGGCGCCCGCACGGGCGGTTTGATGGTAGCCAGGCAATCAACCAGGAATGCAGTCATGTCGAAAATGGAACCCAACCAGCAGGAACCCAATGCGGAACTGCGCAGCTTCGAACCATTGCGCGTGTCGCTGGCGCTGGGCGCCCTGCTGCTCGGGCTGCTGCTCGGGCTGTAGGGGCGACACCATGCATGCCGGCCAGATCAATCCGCGTTGGCGGCTCCGGATCTCCGTGGAAAGCGGTGCGTCCGGCGCGAAGGGACTCGCGCTGGACGCCGGGCAGGATACCGACCCTGACTGGCAGCCCATTTGACCGCGACGGCTCCGCGCGTACCGCTCACATGGTGGCTCACTTCCCCCTCTTCGCGAGGGGATTTTTTTCCCGCTATCGCATGGGAGCGCCATCCGTGCCCGTTCAGAAATCTGTCGGGAACCAAACCGGCGCACCCCGGTCACTATTACTGATTGGTACCGTTCCTCTTGCCGTGGAGCGTGCCGGCACGACAGTTGACCCTCTCCCTGTTCGGGTCGTGTCGGCACACCAATCAATGGTGTTTCCTCGCACGTCTCCGACGACGTTTTCCCGGCGCAGCCGTTCACTGCGCCGGGATTTTTATGGGCGTGATTCAGCCGATGGCCGTGCGCATCGCGGCAATTTCCGCTCGATAGTCCGGCGCATGGAAGATCGCCGACCCAGCCACAAACGTGTCCGCACCGGCGGCAGCGATCGCCCCGATATTGTCCGCGGTGACCCCGCCATCCACTTCGAGTCGGATTGCCCGGCCACTGGCCTCGATCCGCGCCCGCGCCTGGCGCAGCTTTTCCAGCGTGCCGGGAATGAATTTCTGGCCGCCGAAACCGGGGTTCACCGACATGATCAGGATCAGGTCCAGCTTGTCCAGCACGTAGTCGAGGTAATCCAGCGGTGTGGCCGGATTGAACACCAGACCCGCCTGGCAGCCGGAGTCCTTGATCAATCCGAGCGTGCGGTCGATGTGCTCGCTGGCCTCGGGATGAAAGCTGATCAGGCTGGCGCCCGCCTTGGCGAAGTCCGGCACGATGCGGTCGACCGGTTTGACCATCAGGTGCACGTCGATCGGCGCGGTGATGCCGTAGCCGCGCAGCGACTTCAGCACCATCGGACCCATCGTCAGGTTCGGCACGTAATGGTTGTCCATCACGTCGAAATGCACCCAGTCCGCGCCGGCTGCCAGCGCCGCGGCAGTGTCCTCGCCCAGCCGGGCGAAATCGGCGGCGAGGATGGACGGAGCGATGATGGGGGATTGCTTGGGCATGGCGGGACCTGGACAAAGGGAAGAACGAGGGCGCGAACGCAAGCGCCAAGTCTGCCACGACGTAACGCTTGGCGCCGCGTTGCCCTCCCCTGCTTCGCAGCGGAGGGAGAACACCTGGCCTACTTGAACCCGCGCATTTCCTTGATCCGGTCATACGCCGCATTGATTTCGCTGGCACGCGACTCGGCACGCTTGCGCATGTCCTCGGGCAGGTCGCCGAGGCGATCGGGATGGTGCTCCGAGATGAGCTTGCGGTAGGCACGCTTGACCGCGCGCTCGTCCGCCTGGCGATCAATGCCCAGCACGGCGTACGGGTCCGGCCCCTGCGGCGCGCGTTGCGGTGGCGTGTAACCGCTGCCGTAGGCGTGGCCCTGACCGTACCCACGCTGGCTGTGCTGGCCGTTGCCCCACGCATAACCCTTCATCGCCATCAGCGCCATCAATTCCATGTCACTGATCCGCAGCGCAAACGCCAGTTGGCGCAGGATCGACATCTTCTCGGGCGGCGGCTGGCCCTCGGCCAGCACCGTCTCGATCACCACGTCGAGCACCGGGAACGCGTGATCACGCCGCAAACCGACCCAGTTGCGCAATTCGGCAATCGTGCGGGTGACATCGAACTCCGGTTGCTTGCCGACATTGAAGCTGGCCACGGCCTGCTTGCGCAGCTCGGCTGCCAGCCCCATCCGGGTCATCAGCCGCTCGGCAACGGCAATCTCCTGCTCCGACACGCGTCCGTCGGATTTCGCCACCGCGCCAAGCAAGGTGAATAGCGGCCCGACGAAGCCGCCGGCTTCCGGGGTGGCATTCTTGCGCTGGTTGTAGCGCATGTTGTCGAAGACGAAGCCGATCACCGCGCCCGTGATGGCGCCGGGGAAATGGCCGATGATCAGACCGAAAAAGGCGAACCAGAGGGTGTAGCCGAAGCTCATGGCCGCGCCTGTGGCTGCGGCGGTTGCGCACTGTACCAGCGCGCCAGCGCGTCCAGCTCGGCCTCGTTGAGTGGGCCGATCGCGGCCCGCATCACCGGGATATTGCGGCGGCCGTCCCGATACTGCTTCAGCGACTCGCGCAGATAATCGAGCCGCTGGCCCGCGAGGTTGGGCACGCCTGGCATGCTGGCATGGCCGTCGACGCCATGGCAGGCGGCGCACAGACCCAGCCGGTTCGGTGGCACCGGCGTTTGTGCGCGGATCGGCAGGGCGGCAACCAGGCACAGCATCGCGATCAATGGAATACGCATCGGCAACACATGGGGCTAAAGGCCGCCAATTCTAGCAGCGCGCCCGAAAATACCGGCGGCACATTACCGACGCCACCGCCGCAGCGGCTAGAATGGCGGTTTCACCGCCCTCAGGATCCCGCCGCCGTGCCCACCATCTTGCCGCAATCGAAGCTGCCCGGCCTGGAACTGATTCACCGCGGCAAGGTGCGCGATGTCTACGCGTTGTCCGACGATCGACTGCTGATGGTCGCCACGGACCGATTGTCTGCATTCGACGTGGTGATGCCGAACCCGATCCCCGGCAAGGGCGAGATGCTGACCCAGATGTCCAATTTCTGGTTCGGCAAGACCGCGCATCTGGTGCCAAACCACCTGCTCGACGTGCCGCTGGCCGACGTGTTGCCGCCTGGCACCGACCTCAAACTCTACGCGAAGCGCGCCGTAGTGACGCGCCGACTCAAACCGGTGCCGGTGGAAGCCATCGCCCGCGGTTACCTGATCGGCTCGGGCTGGAAGGATTACCAGGCCACCGGCTCGCTGTGCGGCATCACCCTGCCGGCGGGCCTGCAGCAGGCACAGCAGCTGCCGGAACCGATTTTCACGCCATCGACCAAGGCGGCGATCGGCGACCACGACCAGAACGTAAGCTTCCAGACGATGATCGACACGGTCGGCGTCGAGCTGGCCAATCAGGTGCGCGACGCCACCTTGGCGATCTACCAGTGGGCGGCCGCCTGGGCGGCCGATCGTGGCATCATCATTGCCGATACCAAGTTCGAGTTCGGTACCGATGCCAGCGGCAAGCTGTACGTGATGGACGAGATGCTCACGCCGGACTCCTCGCGTTTCTGGCCCGCCGACGAATACCGCACCGGCATCAGCCCACCCAGTTACGACAAGCAGTTTGTGCGCGACTGGCTGGAGACGCAGGACTGGAACAAGACGGCGCCCGGCCCGGTGATCCCGGACGAGGTGATCGCCCGCACCGCCGCCAAGTACGCCGAGGCGCTGCAGCGATTGGCCGGGATCCGGCTCGACTGAAGCTTCCACCGGGGGGAATGCCCATGCGCACCATGCAGGATTGGCTCGACAGTTACAGTGCGGATCACCGCAACCCGACCAACCAGGTCATCCACTGGTTCTGCGTGCCGCCGATCGTGTGGTCAGTGATCGCGTTGCTGTGGGCCGCTCCGGTGCCTTCCCTGTTCCGCCCCGGCTCGTGGGCCGTGCTGGTGATGGTACTGGCGTTCTACTGGTACTGGCGCCGCTCGCACCGGCTGGCGCTGGGCCTGCTGATCGCCTTCGCGGTGCTGGGTGTGTTCACCAACATCCTGTACTGGCGGCTCGGTGTCGCCGAACTGTGCTACTGGGCGATCGGCGTGTTCGTGGTGGCCTGGATCGGCCAGTTCGTCGGCCACAAGATTGAAGGGCACAAGCCGAGTTTCCTCACCGACCTGTCGTACCTGCTGATCGGTCCGGCCTGGCTGATGGCCAAATTGATGCGCAAACTGGGGTTCAAGCAAGTCACATGACCACCGTGCTTACCGTGATCAGCACCCTGTTGTGGTGGGTGTTGTACAGCAGCATGGCTGCCCTGGTGTTCGCCTTGATCGGCTGGACGGTGATGCGCTGGACCGAGCGCTGCGCGGTGGTGTTCAACCGCGTCTATCTGGCCTGCCTGGTGTGGACCCTGATCGGCCTGCTGCTAGTGGTGGGTGTGGCCGCCTACGAAGGCCGCCTGCATCCGCCCTACGGCGCGCTGCTGGCTTCCGGCCTGCTGCGCGTGACGCTGGTGCTGGACATGCTGATCGGCGTGATCCTGTTCTGGCGACTGGTGCCGCGCATTGACGCCCGCCGCATCCGTCCGGGCACCGCCTGCATGGCAGTCGCGGCCATCATGGCCGTCAGCTTCGGCATCGCCACCAGCCTGGCCTGACTTCCGCAAAACAACCGAAGGGGCGGATCGGTCCGCCCCTTCAGCGCATCACATGCGGGCCATCATGCCGCCGAAGAACATCGCCATGATCGCGGCACAGATCATCATCAGCACGATAAAGGCGACCAGGTAGATCACCTGCACCACGCAGGCCTTGCCGAAGCCGATCCGCTCGCCGTTCTGCGCCAGCAACAGGTAATTCACCATCGCAGCGCCGACCAGGAACTGCACGACCAGCGACAGCAGCCCGCCAGCGCCACCGGAGGAGACCATGCTGACCATCGCCATCGCCGCGATCCCCGCGATCCAGGTCAACACCACGGTACCCAGCGCACGCCAGTAGGACGGCATGTAGCCGACCGCCAGTCGAAACGCCACGCTCAACACCAGCGCCGCGACCAGAACGCCGATCACAATCATCACCAGCATGGCGAACAAGCCCATACCGGCCAAGGCAGCCAACGAAGAAGTACCCATAAAATCCCCTGCAGCAGTGAAAGGAAAACCGCCCGGTGGCATCCCCATGCCAACCGCTTGCCCCGGCGGTAACGTCAGCCTAGCCGATTCCGCGTCGGGCGGCAGCGTGACCCGAAAGCCTCAGTGGAAGTCCCGCGAACGGCTGTCCAGCGAGCCCAGCCACGCACTCAGGTCGAGCAGGCGCCGGGCGATCAGGTGACTGACGCCGTCCACGCATTCCCACTGCCCTTCCACGCCGAGCAGGCTGGCTTCCAGATACGCACGCCGCTGCCGCTCGGCGACGTCCTTCCACACCACCACATTGATGAAACCATGCTCGTCTTCCATGGTGATGAAGGTGGTGCCGCCAGCGGTCTGCGGGCGCTGGCGCTGGGTGACCAGGCCGGCCGCGCGTACCTGGCTGCGGTGCGGCCGGCTGCGCAGGCTGCGTGAGTCGGTGAAGCGGGCCGCGCGCAGTCGTGAACGGATCAGCTTCAGCGGATGCGGGCCCAGGCTGAGCCCGGTGCGCGCGTAGTCGGATTGCAGGTTCTCCGCCACCGACGGCGCCGGCAGCACGATGGATTCTTCCGCCGGACTGGTCCGCCCGAACAACGGCAACTGCGGCTCGACCCCGGCCACCGCCCATTTCGCCCGATGCCGATGACCGGCCAGTCCGCGCAACGCACCCGCCTCGGCCAGCAACTCCTGCTGACGCCGGTCGATGCCGGTGCGCGTGCACAGATCCACCACGTCGACGAAAGCCCGCGCGGCGCGTACTGCCGAAAGCCGTTCGGCCACGTCCCGACGCATCCCGCGCACCTGGCGCAGGCCCAGCCGCAGCGCAGGTTGGCCGCGACCGCGCGCGTCATTCTCCAGCGTGCAATCCCAGTCGCTGTGGCGCACGTCGACCGGGCGCACCGCGATGCCGTGCCGTTGCACATCCTGCACGATCTGGCTGGGCCCGTAGAAACCCATCGGCTGGGCGTTGAGCAGGGCGCAGGCGAACGCGGCCGGCTCGTGGCATTTCAGCCAGCAACTGGCGTAGACGATGCCGGCGAAGCTGGCCGCATGGCTTTCGGGAAAACCGTAGCTGCCGAAGCCCTTGATCTGCTCGAACAGCCGCGCCGCAAACTCGGCGGTGTAGCCGCGTTCGCGCATGCCTCGCATGATCCGTTCGCGATGGTGTTCCATGCCGCCGTGGCGTTTCCACGCGGCCATCGCACGGCGCAACTGATCGGCTTCGCCCGCGCTGTAGCCGGCCGCCACGATCGCCAGCTTCATCACCTGCTCCTGGAACAGCGGCACGCCCAGCGTGCGCTCGAACACCGCCTTCAAATCCTCGGACGGATAGTCCACCGCCTCCTCGCCGCGCCGCCGGCGCAGGTACGGATGCACCATGTCGCCCTGGATCGGGCCGGGTCGCACGATCGCCACCTGGATCACCAGGTCGTAGAAATTCGCCGGCCGATGTCGCGGCAGCATCGCCATCTGCGCCCGACTCTCGATCTGGAACACGCCGAGGGTGTCGGCGCGCTGGATCATCCGGTAGGTCTCGGCATCTTCCGCCGGCAGGGTCGCCATCGAATAGTCCTGGCCGCGATGGGCGCGCAGCAGGTCCAGGCACTTGCGCACGCAGCTCAACATGCCCAGCGCCAGGCAATCGACCTTGAGCAGCTTCATCGTGTCCAGGTCGTCCTTGTCCCACTGGATGATGGTGCGCTCGGGCATCGCCGCGTTCTCCACCGGCACCAGCTCGGCGAGCGGCGCATCGCTGATCACGAAACCGCCCACGTGCTGGGACAGATGGCGCGGTAGATCGAGCAGCTCGGCGGTCAGTTTCATCACCCGACGCAGCACCGCGCTGTGCGGATCGAAGCCGTGCTCGCGCAGGCGCTCATCCAGCGAAGTCTCGCCATCCCACCAGGCGAAGATCGCGCTGAGCTGATCCACCTGATCCGGCGGCAGGCCCAGCGCCTTGGCCACGTCGCGCACCGCGCTCTTGCCGCGATAGCAGATCACCGTGGCCGCCAGCGCCGCGCGCTCACGCCCGTATTTGCGGTAGATGTACTGGATCACCTCCTCGCGCCGTTCGTGCTCGAAGTCCACATCGATGTCGGGCGGCTCGTTGCGCTCCTTGCTGATGAAACGCTCGACCAGCAGGTTCATCCGCGCCGGATCCACCTCGGTGACGCCGAGCGCGAAACACACCGCGGAATTGGCCGCCGAACCGCGACCCTGGCAGAGGATGTCCCGGCTGCGCGCGAAACGCACGATGTCGTGCACGGTGAGGAAATACGACTCGTACTGCAGTTCCTCAATCAGCACCAGTTCGTGTTCGATCTGCGCGCGCACTTTTTCCGGCACGCCATCGGGCCAGCGCCAGCGCATGCCTTGCTCGGTGAGCTGGCGCAACCAGTCGCTGGCGCTGCGTCCCGCCGGCACCAGTTCGGCGGGATAGCGGTAACGCAGCTCGTCCAGGCTGAACCGGCAGCGCGCGGCGATCGCCACGCTTTCGCGCAACAAGGCTTCGGGATAGATCGCCGACAGCACCTCGCGTCGGCGCAGGTGGCGCTCGCCATTGCGGAAGATCAGCGCGCCGGCGTCGGCCAGTGGCACGCGATGGCGAATCGCGGTCAGTGTGTTTTGCAGGGCCAGGCGACGACGCACATGCATGTGCACGTCGCCGGCGGCGACCACGCGCAAATCCAGTTGCTGCGCCAGGGATTCGAGCTGGCGCAGCCGCTGCGCATCGTCGGGGCCGTGATGCAGTTCCACCGCCAGCCATGCCCGTTTGCCGAAGGCGGTACGTACCCAGCGGCCGTGGTCGATGTCCGGCACCCGCCCGGGCAACCACAAGGCCAGCGTGCCCGGCACGCCTTGCGCAAGATCAGCGCAACTCAAACGATACGTACCCTTGGCCGAAGCGCGCCGACCGCGGGTGATCAGCTCGCACAACGCGGTATAGCCAGCCTTGGTCTCGCACAGCAGCACCAGCTTGGGCCCGTCCTCGAGCTGGAACTCGGCACCCACGAGCAGCCTCACGCCGGTGGCGCGCGACGCCTCCAGCGCGCGCACGATGCCGGCCAGCGAGCACTCGTCAGTAATCGCCAGCGCGCTGTAGCCACAGGCTTTCGCCCGCTCGAACAACTCGCGCGCGCTGGACGCGCCGCGCCCGAACGAGAACGCCGACAGGCAGTGCAGCTCGGCATAGTCATTCATGCGAACCACCCGTGCAGCATCCAGCCGTCCTGTTCGCCCGGCGCGCAGAATGCCCACGCGCGCTGGCCCTGCGCGGTTTCCACCAGGTAGTAGTCGCGGCATACCTCGCCGCCATCCCACCAGCCGGTTTCCAGCCGTTCCGGCCCGGCCAGGATGCGTGGCGCCAGCCCGCGCAGCGGGATCGGCCGCTGCAGCAACCAGGTCGGTCGCGGATGCGGTTCGCACGCACCGTCGTCGCGACTGGTGATGATCTGCGCCCGCTCGGGACGCGGATCGCTGGTGCTGCCCAGCTGGTACACGGCGTGATCGCCCAGCCGCGCACGCAGGCGTTCGCGCAGTTGCTCGATCGGCAAGGCGTTGGCGGGGCGCTCGTCGAACAGGTCGCGCCCGGCCGGCACGAAAGCGGGCAGATCGCGGGCAATCAGGCGCAAGGCCACGACCGGTTCGGGCAGTTGTACCTGTTCCAAGCGTCCGCGCGCCACCTCGAACAGCATGCCGGCATCGCGCTCCGGCGCCAGCAGGCCGACCGCCACGTCGGTGTTTGACTGGCGATGTTCCAGCCGCAACGTGAAGCGCTGCACGCCGCCGTCGCGACCGGTCAGCCAGGCGGCCAGATCCGTGGTCATGCGACGCACCGGGAAGATCAGCGCGGGGAGATTCTCCACCTCCTGCAGCAACTCGATGCGCAGGTCGAAACGGTCCGGCGGACGAAAACTGTCCAGCCCGGCCGGCGCCTCGCCGGTCAGGCGATCCAGCGCCAGCAGCAGCTGCGCGCCGAAGCGCCGACGCAAGCCGTCGCGCGGCATCTGCAGCAACTGGCCGAGCGTGCGGATGCCCATGCCGGGAAGCGTCTCGCTGGCGTCCTTCGGCAAGCGGCTCTGTTGCAGTGGCACGCGCCGCAGGGCATGGCGCAGCGTTTCGGGCGTCAGCACCGCCTGGCCATCGGCGACACCGGCCAGCACATAGGCCGCGTGCGCAGTCGGCGCGGCACTGATCCGGTGGCGGAAACCCAGCGCCGCGAAATCCGCGCGCAGCAGGCTTTCCAGTCGCGGCCACGGACCGAACAGCCCCATGCTGCGGCTGACTTCCAGCACGATCGCATGCGGCAGCAGGCACACCTCGGAGCTGTAGCGATACGCCACCGCGGCCAGGAACTGCTGCCAGCGCTGCACCGATCCGGGGTCATACGGCAAGGCATCGAAGCGCGCCAGCAAGGCCTGCGCCGCACTCAACCGCTGGCCGATGCGCAGCCCCGCCTCACGCGCGGCGGCATTCGCCGCCACGATGCTGCGCGTGTTGGCCGCGCCATCCACCAGCACCAGCGGACCGGCGTCAGGCCGGCGGCGGAGGACTCCGTCCAGCGCCAGTTGCGGCAGCAATACACAAGCCCAAAGCATATCCGCCGGCCATCAATGCAACGCGGCAGAGGGCAGCAACACCGGCTGCGCCGGCACCACGCCACCGCGACATTTGCGGACCCACACCCGTGCGTGCGGCGCGGCTTCCAGCTCCAGTCGCAGCGCCGCCGGCGAGGCATTGCCCAGATGGCGCCGGTCGCGAAATGCGAACGCCAGCGCACGGCCACTGTCGGCGGCCACCTGCAACCGGCGCAGCGCACGATCGTCCGCTTGCCGCGGCCACGCCAGCACCGCCGCGCAACTGCCCGAGCGCAGGCATTGCTCCATCGCCCACAGCACATCATTTTCCGCCGCGGTGACGATCTCGACCCGGCGCATGTCCACGCCATGCTGGCGCCAGCCGGCCACGCACGGCGCGTACGGCGGCGTCACCAGCACCAGCGGCCGCGTGCCGTGGCTGAGCCGCGCCAGCGTGGGCAGTACCAGTTGCAACTCGCCCACGCCGTCCAGCGGCAACAGGATTTCCGACAACGCGGCCGCCGGCCAGCCGCCACTGGGCAGCACCGCATCCAGCGCCGCCCAACCGGTCGGCTGCTCGCCCGTTGGCGCGGGCGCGGCGCGACCGCGCCAGACCTGGCGCGCGTCCAGCAGCGAGGACAAGGGCACGACCGCATTCATCAACTGCCCCTCAGCAAGCCCGCAAACAGGCCTTCGATGGCGAAGTCCTCGCTGGGATCGGGGTCGATCGGCTGGTAGCCGGGACTGTTCGGCAGCAAGCGGATCACATCACCCTGCCAGTACAGCCGCTTGATCGTGAAGCGGTCACCCTCGACCCGCGCCGCCACCACCTGGCCATGCCGCGCCACCGGCGTGGCATGCACGCCGACCAGATCCTGGTCGAGAATGCCCTCGTCGCGCATCGAGTCGCCGACCACCCGCACCAGGTAATCCGGGCGCAAGCGGAACAGCCAGCGCGATACCCGCAACGTGCGCTCGATCCGCGCTTCGGAAAACAGCGGCTCGCCGGCCGCGATCCGGCCCACCAGCGGCAGCTCCATGGTGTCCGCATCCAGCGCATCGGCCGAATCCACCAGCCGGATCCCGCGCGAGCGGTGCGGCTCGATCGTCAACCGCCCCTTGGCCTCCAGCGAACGCACGTGCTTCAGCACCGCGCTGACATGGGGCAACCCCATCGCCTGGCCGATCTCCTCCAGCGTGGGGGCCTGCCCCGCCTGCGCCACCCGCGCACGGATGAACTCGAGGATGTTGGACTGGCGGCTGGTCAGGTGCAGGCTCATGGTCGCTATATTTTCACCTTTTGTGGTGAAAATAAAGAAAAGAATGGCACAACCCCGGAATACGCGTCGGCGCCGATGATTCCAGCGCATGTCTGGACATCTCGACAACTTTCAGCGGAGCGAGCGGCCGCAGCCCATCCGGCGGGGGATGGTCATCGCCGCTGGCTGAGCGGTCGCATCTCGTCCAGCTCGCCAATACTGCCCGGACTGAGCCCGTGCGCGCGATCCAGGGCACGGCGTGCGCGGCGTGGATCGCCCAGCTGCTGGTAGGCACGGGCCAGTCCGAAGTAAAAGCGGGGCTCGCCGTCATACAGGCGAATGGCCCGCTCGTAGTGCCTCAGCGCACGTGCAAAATCGCCTTGCTTCTCGTCGTCCAGAGCCTGCATGAACTGGTAGTAAGGGTCCTTCAGCTGCACTTTCTCCAGGCGCCGTTTGAAGATGGCGCTACGTGCCTCATCACCGCGGCTTTGGTACAGGGTCACCAGGTTGAACAGCGCACCCGCATTCACCGGATCCAACGCCAGCGCCTTCAGGTAATCACGTTCGGCCCCGGGCAAGTCGCCCTGGCGCAGCCGCAGCACGCCGGCGTTGCTCCAGCTGACCGCGTAACCGGAGTCCAGCTGCAGCGACATGTCCATGTAGGGAACCGCCGCGGCGGGCGACGCACTGGTCATCAGCTCGGCGGCACGGTTGTTGTAGTAGAGCGCCAGCAAGCGCCGGTCGGAAACGGACTCGGGCGGGAGCCGCGTGAGTACCGAGCCCTGCGCCACATCCACCGTGAGGCGCCTGTGGCCAATCGTGATCCCCGTGTTGACGTGGCTGCTGCGATAGACGATGCCGTTCTCCTCGCGCCAGCTCAGGGTGTCCTCGACCTCCTGTGCGCTGGCCTCCAGGCCAGCCTCACGTGCCAGTGCCACGGTCATCAGGGTAAAGGTCAGGCAGTTGGCCTTGCGCGTCTGGTAGGCCTGCGCAACCGTCGAGGTGGCATCGGCTGCGTATTGCATGCCCAGGCCCGAGTCCTGGAACATGAAGTCCACCAGCCGCTGCAACCGCAACGTGCGCGAACTACCCGCGCTGATGACTTCCTGCTGCAGCTGCGCGCGCAACTCCGGCGGCACCGCCATGACCTGTTCCGGGCGCGGCATCTCTGGTTCGGCCAGCGCAACCGGTGCGGGCGCTCCGGTGGAAGTGGAAAGCGCCAGTGCTGCCGCGAACATCCAGGTGACCATGCTGCAACCCTCCGTGCCCTGAAGCGGGAACGTTCGGTTGCAACCAGTCTAGACCTTTCCGGACAGGCCGCGATGAACGCAGGTCGGTCGCCTCAACCCGGGGCCTTGGCCTGGCGCGCAAGCGGCCCCGGTTATGTCACCGCACGGCCTCCAGGTTCGCCGCTCGCACCGCCTCGACGAAGCCGCCGAACGGAATATCGGTGATCCCCACCAGGCCGACATGACTGTTCTCGCCGTCGAGCAGGCGGCCGCTGACCGGCTGGTCGACGTACTCGAACCAGTGCGCGCCGACGATCACGGGATGGGCCGCGGCGGCAGCGACAAACTTTGCGTAGGCTTCGCCCCGCTGCGCTTCGTTCCACACCGACACCACACCCTTGCCGAACGGGCCGCGGTCATCCGAGCCGAAGTGGAATTCGCTGATCAGTACCGGCTTGTCGAGCTGCTGCATGGCCACCGCATCGAAGCCGTGCTGCGGCAGGTCGGCGTAGACATTGAAGCTGACCACGTCGCAGTACTGCGCACAGGCGGCGACGGCCTCGGGCGTGTTCACCGCGAAGCGTCCACCAAGGAACAGGTGGTGCGGATCGTGGCGGCGGATCGCGGTGGCCACGGTGCGGAAGTAGGCGTCGGCGTAGACGCGCAGCCAACGGCTGTAGTCGCGGGCAATCGCCGGGTGCGCTTCATTCGGCGCGGGCGCGGCGTAGCCGGTGGCGTCCAGCGCATCCCATGAGGTCAGCGCGATGCCCCAGGCGGTGGCCAGCGTTTCCGGCGCCACGTATTGCTTGCGCAGCAATTTGATGAAGGCCTGTTTGGCGGGACTCGCCGCCTCACCGGCGAGCGTCCCCAGCGCCAGTCCCCAGCGACCCTGCGGGCCGCTGCCGGCCCACGCCAGTTCGTTGTCAGCGAAGTAGCCAAGCAGCCACGGATCATCGCGCACGCCCGTACTGGCCTTCGCCACCGCCGCTTCGGTAGCCGCCACGAAACGCGGATCGAACGGATCGGGCATGCGCCCCCAGTAGTCGAAGCCACTGGCGACGTTGGCGTAGTCGCCGGCGATATTGATCGAGCGCGTATACGGCAGCCGGTGCGCCTGGCCCAGCGCCTCGTCACTCCAGTTGCCGATGGTATTGAAGCCCCAGGCCTGCAGGCGATCCAGCGTGCGGTCGCGCCACGCTGCGAGCCAGTGGCTGCCATCCACCCGATACAGATTGGCCGCGTAGAAATCGAACCAGCGCCCATGGTTGAAACCGATACCGGCGCTGGCCGTCTGATCGGCACGGCGACTGTCAGCCTGGCCGTAGAACGACGCCCATTCGCCATGGTCCGGCGGCAGGTCGTGGAACATGAACTCGCGGCCCGCGACATAACTGCGCCCGCCATCGGCAGCCACCGCGTTCACTCCCAGCGAGAAGAACGCATGGCCGTCGGGCGTCACCAGCTGCCAACGGCCGGCCTGCTTTTGCGCGTGGAACCAACCGGTCTTACGCAAGCCCTGGCCGTTCGGCCGTCCACCGTAGCGATCCATGGCGCGAGGCAGCGACACAGGGCTTGCCGCAACAACTGCCGCACGCAGCGCTGGGTCGGAATCGACCTTCTCCGGCCACGAGGCGCGGGTGTACTGCCCGTAACGATCGACGATGTCGGCGTAGGCGGCGTGCAGCGTCGGTTCGCCCGGCGCCACATCGACGCGCCCCAACAGCAGGGTCTGCACGGCCTGCGGCGCGGGCACGCTTAGCCGTATGGCGGCGACCTGGTGCAGGTTCAGCGCACCCTGCACGGTGGTTGCCAGCAGAATCGGTTGATCGCGCTCGTCGAACGGCATCGGCGGGCCGGCCTGCATGCCCTGGTCGCGCGGCGACTGCGCGCGCAACGGAACCACCAGCGTTTGCGCGGGGCCCGCCGGCAGGCCAACCGTTGCCTGCAGTTGCTCACCCGCAGTTGCGCCCTCGATGTCCAGCTTGAGCGTGACCGCCCACGGCATCGCGTTCTGCACGTGCATACGCAACTCGCCCTGGCCCGACCAGTCCCACGCGCCACCCGGCTGCGGCGTGATGACGATCTGCGGATGCACCGCCGGTTGGAACGCGTAGCGTTGTTGTGCCACGCCGTCACGGGTGCGCTCGGCAGCACCGACGCGCTGCACCTGATCAAGCCTGATATGGGCCGTCGCGTCGCTGCTGGACAGATCCACGACCTCCGGCGCAGCCGCATGACAGGCGCCCAGACCGCACAGACACAACAACCAGATCCATGCATGGAACTTCATTGACGGCGCCCGCGTGAGTTGCCCGCCGCCAAGCCTACGCGATGGGATGCTTGCGCACCCAATACTGCCAGCCGTAATACACCGGCACACCCAGCGCGATGATCAGCAAGCTCATGCCGGCGTCGCCCGGGGCGTGGATGGCGCTGGCCACGATCACGCCAAACACCGTGATCACGAAGATCAGCGGCAGCAGCGGATAGAACGGCACCCGGTACGGGGCGGGCTCGTCGATGAAATGCTTGCGATACCAGAACAGCGTGGCGATGCCGAACACGTGGCCCACCCACTCGCCCACCGTGGTGTAGTTGAGCAGTTGGCTGAAGCTGCCGGTCAAGGTCAATGCCACAGCCCAGGCACCCAACAGGGCCAGCGCCACCTGGGGCGCGCGGGTACGGGCATCGACGCGACCGGCGGCGCGGAAGAACACGCCGTCGGCGCCCATCGTCTGCAACACGCGCGCACCACCGGCAATCGCGATGCTGCAATAACCGAAGGTGGAACAGGCGATGCCGATGGCGATCACGGTGGCGCCGGTGTCGCCGAACAGCCGCCGCATCAGGTCGGCGGCCGGCGCCTCGCTGGCGGCGAGACCGGCGTGGCCCAGTCCGGCCAGGTAGGCGTAGTTCACCAGCACATAGCAAATCACCACGCCAATCATGCCCATCGCCAGCGCGCGCGGCAGCGTACGTTGCGGATTGCGCACTTCGCCGGCCAGGTCATTGAGATAGTGGAAACCGCCATAGGTGAACAGCACCGGCAGCAAGGCGCCGGCAAACGCCCACGACGACACCGGATAGGTCGTATCCGGTGCCAGCGCAAGCCCGAACTCGCCCCGCGCCAGCACCAGTCCCGTGATCACCAGCAACGCGACCGCGACCAGCTTGAGCACGGTGAAGATGTTCTGCATCCAGGCGCCGGCGCGGATACCGAACAGGTTGATACCGACGATGAACACGATCGCGCCCACCGCCACCGGCTTCACGTAGATCAGCGGCGGCAGACCCAGCGCGCTGCACAGGTAGTCGGCAAACATGGTCGCCACCGCGGCCACGCTGCCGGGGTAATTGATCAGCGCCATGGTCCAGCCGAACAGGAAGCCGGGCAGCAGACCGAACGCTTCGCGCAAGTACACATAGATGCCGCCGGCCTGCGGTCGCCGTGCACCCAGCTCGGCGTAACACAACACGCCAGCGAGCGTCAGCAGGCCGCCGACGACCCATAGCAACAGCAGTTCCGTCCCCGACGACGTATTTCGCGCCACCGTCGCCGGGGTGAGAAAAATGCCCGCTCCGATCACGCCGCCGATGACGATCATCGCGGCGTCCCAGGTGTTCAGGCGACGGGCATAGGCATTGGCAGGTTCAGTCAGCATGGCGGCTACCTTGCCATTGCCTGTGGGCTTTCTACCAGTCCCACGTGGCACGGATGCGCCGATCGGCGCCAGATGGGCCAATTGACAACCCCTGCCCGCACCGGAAGACTGACCCGGTCTGCTGCGCGCGTGCCGGCGCGACGGCCAAGGGCCACCCTCGTGAGGTATTGCCATGCTCCAGGCGGCCATCAGCCGGCTCGCTGTTGCCAGCAGCGCCGATCACCCATCGATCGAGCCCGACGACGTCCATCTGGCAGCCACCCTGGAACAGCTCGGCATGCCGCCGCGGGTCTGCGTGTGGAATGACCCCGGCGTGGACTGGTCGGTCTACGACGCGGTGTTGATCCGCGCCATCTGGGACTACTTCAAGCATCACGCCGCGTTCCTGCACTGGCTGGACCGGCTGGACGCGCTGGGCGTACCGACCATCAACGACAGCGCCTTGCTGCGCTGGAACAGCGACAAGCGCTATCTGCTGGAACTGGCCGGGCGCGGCGTGGCGATCATTCCCACCCAGCTTGCACCGGCGGGCGCGCTGCCCCGGACACTGGCCGCGATGTCGGGACAACAGGTGGTGATCAAGCCCAGCATCAGCGGCGGCGCCTGGCATACCTTGCGCGGCATGGCCGGTGACCCGGCGCTGGCCACCGCGGTGACACAATTGCCGGCCGACTTCGACTACCTGGTGCAGCCCTTCGTGCCGGAAGTAGTCAGCGACGGGGAGTGGTCCTTGTTGTATTTCGGTGGCGAGTTCAGCCACGCGATGATCAAACGCCCGGCCAGCGGCGACTACCGCGTGCAGGGCGAATACGGTGGCACCGCCGTGCCGGCCCAGCCCGACCCAAGGACGCTGGCCGCCGCGTCGAGCGCCCTGGACGCGGTTGCCGCGCTGGGCCATGGCGGCCACGCCTATGTGCGCGTCGATGGCGTCGTCAGCGGCGGACGGTTCCTGCTGATGGAACTGGAGTTCATCGAACCGTTCCTGCACCTGGCCGGGTACCCGGCGGCGGCGGAACGGTTGGCGCGCGAGGTGGCCCGGCGCGTGCGGCCGCCAGCGCCCCGCGCGGTGCGCTGAACGGGCGGAGACCGACCCATCCGTACGCTGGCCGACCCGAACCGGCAGCGCCATCCCGGCGCCACCTGAGCCGATCGCTAGAATGGACGGGTCTTCCTGATCCGGTGCCACGCGTGTCACTCGCTCCGCGCAAAATCCTGCACATCGACATGGACGCGTTCTACGCGTCGGTGGAACAGCGCGATGATCCGTCGCTGCGCGGCAAGCCGGTGGCGGTGGCGTGGCGTGGCGCCCGTTCGGTGGTCTGCGCGGCCAGCTATGAGGCCCGCGTGTTCGGCGTGCGCTCGGCGATGCCGGCGATCCGTGCCGAGCGCTTGTGTCCGCAACTGGTTTTCGTGCCGCCCGACTTTGCGCGCTACAAGGCGGTGTCGCGGCAGATCCGCGAGATCTTCGCCCGGCACACCGAGCTGATCGAGCCGCTGTCGCTGGACGAGGCCTATCTGGACGTCACCACCACGCTGACCGGCCTGCCGTCGGCCACCGCCACGGCCGAGGCGATCCGCGCCGCGATCCGCGAGGAAACGCGACTGACCGCATCGGCCGGCGTCGCGCCCAACAAGTTTCTGGCCAAGATTGCCTCGGATTTCCGCAAGCCCGACGGTCTGTTCGTGGTCCGGCCGAGCCAGGTGCAGGCCTTCCTCACGCCATTACCGGTCGGTCGCCTGCCCGGTGTGGGCAAGGTGATGGAAGCGAGGCTGGCCGAGTTGGGCATCAGCAAGGTGGGCGAGATCCGCCGGCACCCGCTGGCCGAACTGGAACAGCGCTTCGGCCGCTGGGGCCGGCGCCTGCACGAGCTTGCGCGAGGCATTGACGAGCACCCGGTGCAACCGGATCGCCCCACCCTGCAGATCTCGGCCGAAGACACCTTCGAGCACGACCTCACGCTGGACGCGCTGGAATCGCATATCCGCGAACTGGCCGAGAAAGCGTGGGCCGGCTACCAGCACGAGCACGACCGGGTCGCGCGCACCGTGGTGCTGAAGCTGAAAACCGCCGACTTCCACACGTTGACGCGCAGCCTCACACCGGCGCAACGACCGCGCTCGGCACAGGAACTGGCGGACATCGCCTGCGCCCTGCGCGAGCGCGTAGAGCGCCCGGCCGACAGCCGCTACCGGCTGGTCGGCGTGGGCCTGTCCGGCTTCATCGATGCCGACAGTTACCAGGCCCAGACGGATTTGTTCGAGCCGCCGCGAGACTGATTTTCCCGTGCCTCGCCACGCTCAAGAGCTGGCGGGCAGTGCCCGCCCTACGTCGGCGCCGTCGCGATCGCGCGGTGCGTGACCGCCTTTCAATCAGGCCCTGATCCAACGCCACAGCTCACGCCACGAGGGCTTCTTGCCGTACATCAGGATGCCGGTGCGGTAGATCCGCGCGGCCAACCACACGCAAGCCAGCAAGGCCACGACCATCAGCGCAAGCGACAAGCCCAGCTCCAGTTGCGGCACCGACGTCAGCGACCAGCGCACCGGCATGGTGAACGGCGCGAAGAACGGGATGTAGGACATCGTCACGCCCAGGCTGCCACCTGGATCCTTGATCAGGGCGAACACGGCGAAAAAGCCGATCATGATGAACACGGTGACGAAGATCGCGTACTGCTGGGTTTCCTGGATGGTGTTGCACATCGCGCCAATCGCGGCATACAGCGCGCCGTAGAGCAGGAAGCCCAACGCGAAATAGACCAGGAACACCACCAGCAGGCCGGGCGGCATGCTCGGCACCGGGAAGCTCTGCATGGCGTCGGCGCCAATCCCGAACAGACCCGCCAGATGCACACGCTGGGTGCTGAGCAAAAACACCGAGCCACCCCAGATGATCATCTGCGTCAATCCGGCAAGCCCCACGCCGAGCACCTTGCCCAGCAACATCTGGAACGGCGTCAACGACGAGGTCAGCACTTCCATGATGCGCGAGGTCTTTTCCTCGATCACCGAGGTCATCGTCTGCTGCCCGTAGATCAGGATCGCGATGTACAGGATGAAACCCATGAAATACGCGATGAAGAACGAAGCGGCGCCGCTCTGTCCGGTGAGCTTGCCATCGGACACCTTGGTGGTGCTCACGTCGGCCGGCGCCATCGCCCGCCTGACCAGCGCGGTATCCACGCCCGATTTGCCCAGCCTCACGCCAGCCAAGGCATTGGACACGCTACGTTGCAACCGGGACATCGCTTCAAGCGACCCGACATTGCCGCCGTAATAGGCCACCTTGCCGCTATCCAGGGAGTCGCTGGTGAACACCAGCACGCCATCCCAGCCGTCGGCCTCGCGGTTCCCGGAAAACCCGGTTTTCGCGATCAGGCCATCACGCACCGTCGGCAGCTCCGCGGTACCCGACGGAAACACCTGCACGCTGTAGCGCGCCTGGGCATCGGGCCCGCCACCCAGCTTTTCGGACTGCAATGCCTGGCTGACCGGCTGGCCCAGCCCCTGGCCGGACGCATCCACCACCGCCACCCGGCTGGTGCGATCGGCGCCACTCATCATCAGCCCAGGCAACAGCACGATCAGCACCATGAACACCGGCAGCAGGATCGTGGAAATCACGAACGCCTTGGTCCGCACGCGCTCGACGAACTCGCGACGGACGACAGCAATAATCTTCTTCATGCGACAACTCCGGCGTGCGCGGTGGCGGCATCGGCGCCGACCTTGGCGATGAAAATGGCGTGCAGCGAAGGCTCGACCACTTCAAACCGACGCAAACCGACGCCCTCACCCACCAGCGCGGACAGCAACTTGTCGGGATCGGCCCCGTCGGCCATCTGCAGCTCCGCGGTGGCGCCGTAGTCGTCGCAACTCGCGACCAGGCTGCGGTCGGCGAGGATCCGCTCGGCCCGCTGTTTGTCACGGCTGAAGCCGAGCGCCACGTGGCGACCACCAAAATCCGCCTTGACCTGCGCCACCGTGCCGTTCACCACCATCTCGCCGCGGGCGATGATCGCGATGCGATCGCACATGCGCTCGGCCTGCTCCATCACGTGGGTGGAAAACAGCACGGTGCGCCCCTCGGCGGCAATCGCCACCACGATGTCCTTCATCACCTGGGCGTTGACCGGATCGAGGCCGGAGAACGGCTCGTCCAGGATCACCAGTTCGGGCTCGTGCAGCAGCGCGCCAGCGAACTGCACCTTTTGCTGCATGCCCTTGGACAAATCCTCCACTTTCTTGGTCGCCCAGTCGCTCACGCCGAGGCGCTCCAGCCAGGCATGCGACCGTCGACGCGCATCGGCACGACCAATGCCCTTGGTCTCGCCCAGGAAGATCAGGTGATCGAGCACCTTCATCTTCTTGTACAGGCCGCGTTCCTCCGGCAGGTAGCCGATCCGCTGCGACAGCGCGCGACTGCCGTGCGACGAGTCGAACAGGACGATCTTGCCCTCATCGGGCTCGAGGATTCCCATGATCAACCGGATCACGGTCGACTTGCCGGCCCCGTTCGGCCCCAGCAGGCCGAAAATGCCGCCGGCGGGAACATCCATGGTGAGACGGTTTACCGCGGTGTGGCCGGAAAACCGCTTGGTTACCGACTCGACGCGAACACTTCCTGCAGTCATGCACGATTTCCTTGACGACCGGGCTCACCGCCCGAATCAGCCAAGCTAGCATGCTCGACGGATCGGAAAAAGATGACTGACGGCGCCCGTGGCGGTCCGCCGCCAACTCATCACGCTGTCAGGGATTCGGGTCCCGGCCGAACCGCGGCAGGTTCCAGTGCAGGCGCAGTGACAGGAAGCGCAGGCAGAAGGCGGCCAGGATTGGCATCCACGTGGCCCACAGTGCGGGCCAGTCGTTGCGCTCGCCAATCACACACAGTGCCGCGCCCAGCAGCGCGGCCGATGCGTAGATTTCCTTCTGCAGCACAATCGATACGCGTGCCAGCAACACATCGCGTGCCATGCCGCCGCCGATCGCGGTGACCGTGCCCAGCAGGATTGCCACCTCGGCGTTGTGGCCGAACGCCAGCGCCTTGTGCGCGCCATACACCGCAAACAGGCCAAGTCCCATCGCGTCGAACAGGCGCACCGGGTAGGTCAGGCGCTCCACCCAGGGATACGCCACGATGGTGAGCAGCGCGGCTACCACCGCGGTGAACAGATAGCGCCAATCGGCCAGGCCTGCCGGCGGGATCGCGCCGATACACAAATCGCGCACGATACCGCCGCCGCAGGCCGTGATGAAGGCAACCGCCAGGATGCCGAACAAATCCAGATTGCAGCGCCGCGCCGCGGTCGCCCCGCTGATGGCGAAGGCAAACGTGCCGGCCAGATCCACCAGATTGAACAGCCATTGCTCGGTCATGCCGCCAGCTTACTGGTCTTGCGTGCCGACGGCGCGGCGGGTGCGCCGGCGAACCTAGCCGATCCGCCGCGAGATCGCGAAGAACGCCAGGTTGCCCAGGCCGGTCGCCAGTGCCAGCACGGCAATCAGGCCCGGCGTGACGTCCTGCCAGCCAAACCACTGGATCAAGCCGAAGCCGGTACCCAGCGACAGCAACACGATGCCCCAGTGCAGGGAACCATGCCGGCGCCGCAGCTCCTCGTCACGCAGCACCGACTTGACCAGCTCCTCCGAGCCGCCGGCATCCACCATATGACGGCGTACCCGCGCATCCACCACCACCTTGATCGCGTAGGCGATGCAGATGAACAGGGTGATCGGGATCATGATTTCGAAATTCATGCAGCTCTCCTTGTGTGGCCGATCGAGTGGCCGATGGTTGGGGTTACGTGACCATGGATACAGGCATTCCCCGGACGGTTGCAGCAAACTGCATGCAACCGTTTCCCACCTGCATGCATCCCTTGCTCCATGGATGACATCCGCAACAGCAACGACCGCGAGCTGGTCGACGCCGTGCTGGCCAACCGGCCGGGCGCGTTTGAGCGACTTGTGCGCGAATATCAGGGACTGTGCTGGCACATCATCCAACGCATGGTGCGCAACCCCGAGGACGCGCGTGAGTTGTGCCAGGACACTTTTCTGCGCGTGCATCAGTGCCTGCATCAGTATCGCCACGAAAGTGCACTGAAATCGTGGATCGGGCGTATCGCCTGGACCATCGCGTTGCGCCACCTCCAACGCAAGCGCATCCCGCTGCTCGACCTGGCCGACGAGGATGGCGCCTTCGCGCTGGAAAACATTGGCGACGGCTTCGACCTCGAGCTCAGCTATGCCGAGGAGGAAGGCCGCCGCCACCTGAACCAGGCCATCGAGCAGCTGTCACCGATACAACGCACGCTGCTGACCCTGTACCACCTGGAAGAAGTCCCGATTCCCGAGATCGCCCGGATCACCGGTCTCGCCAACGGCACCATCAAGAGCCACTTGTTCCGCGCCCGACTGCGACTGCGTGGCGCACTGCAAGCGCGAACCGGAGTCGCCGCATGACTGAACACACCGACCAATACATTCCCCCATTCCGCAACGCGGTCCACGAGCGCGAGTGGCTGGCGCAGGAAGCGGCCATGCGCCAGGCCAACCAGCAGTCGGATCTTCCGGGCGCCGATGCACGCGACGCCAGCTATCGCGTGATCGCTCGGCGTTTGCGTGAAGAGCCCGCGGAACGGCTGCCGGCGGACTTCGCCGAGCAACTGGCCAGACAGGTCGTGGCCGGCCCGGCGCGAACGGCAGCGCCCCGCCTGCCAGGCGAATCCATCCTGACGGCCGTCCTGCTGGGCGTGCTGGCCGTGGCTACGGGCGTCGTGGTGGCGCTCTATGGAAGTACGTGGCTGCCATCATTCACGCTCGTCCTGCCCCACCCACGGGCGCCTGCCGCCGTCCTGCTGCTGGCTTTCGCGGGATGTCTGGGTGCGTCGTGGCTGCTGGCACGGTGGCCGTCACACGGGCGGCGATTCGGCGGCTGAGCCGTTCGCCGCGCGCTCAACTCCAGGACGAATCGCCTAACGCCGGTCGTGCGTATCCGCAGCCGCGGAGCGGGCATTGATCGGATAGCTGTCCACCGGGCCGCGCACCGGTTGCCACAGCATGCGGTCAAGCCGCAACTCGCGCGCGTCGCGAAACTGATTGATGCCGATGGTCATGCCCAGATGACCCTCGCGTGGCTGCGCCCGATAGGTGCCGAACAGCCGATCCCACCACGGCAGGTTGAAGCCGAAGTTCGAGTTGGTCTCCTCCGGATGCCATGAATGGTGCACGCGATGCATGTCCGGCGTGACGAGGATCCAGCGCAGCACGGCATCCACGCGGCGCGGCAGTCGCGCGTTCGCATGGTTGAACATGGAGGTGGCGTTCAACAGTACCTCGAACAGCAGCACCGCGACTGCCGGCGCGCCCAGCGCCACGATGACGCCGAGCTTGATCACCAGCGACAGCAGAATTTCCAGCGGATGGAAGCGCGCGCCGGTGGTCAGGTCGAATTCCAGGTCGGTGTGATGCATGCGGTGCAGCCGCCAGAACAGCGGCACCGCGTGAAACATGATGTGTTGCAGATAAATCACCAGGTCGAGCAGCAGCATCGATGCCATCACCGCCAGCCACCCCGGCACGTCCAGCGCGTGCAGCAAGCCCCACTCGTGGGCTTCGGCGAACAACGCCACGCCAACGGCCGCCGTCGGCAACAACAACCGCACGAGCAGGCTGTCGATGACGACGATGCCCAGATTGGACGGCCAGCGACGCCACCGACCGATGACCTGCTCCCGCCGGGGCGCCAGCACCTCCCACAGCGCCATCACGACAAAGATGCCGGCAAAGGCAGCCAGTCGGATCGCAGGTTCGTGGGCAAGCAGAAAGGATGTCACCGTAGGTAGCTCGGATTAGGAAGGGCGCTTGCAGATGGCACGTGCCCAGAATGGACTCCGCTCGGACCCCATGATGCACCTTCGTAAAGCACGGGTCATGCCGCCGCGCGGCCTTGAATCCTTTTCGCGGGCGCTCGGCTCTATTCCGCGAGCGCATGCCGATTCGCCCGGGTCGAACGTCGCCCGGCCGCGCCCTTTCATCCGCACCCGCCGCAACCATGGCCAGTAGGCAGACATCGCCGAGAAGCGCAACACGACCTTCATGGCCTGGAACCCGATGCATCGGGCGCGGATGCTCAACACCCAGGACGGTGTTCCCGCCCACGGCAACCAGCAGGCGGTCTGGAACGCGGCCCCGTGGCTTCTCGACAGGCGGGCTTGACTCCGTACTCCACTACGGGAATACGCTGCCGATTCGACCAGCAGCGGGCACACCGTTGCGGGCTTTGCCTGCGGAGAAGTTGCACATGAACCCAACGACTCGCTGGATCGAACAGACACTCCGGGTCACCGGCATGACCTGCGAGGCGTGCGCGTACCACGTGCAACACGCGCTGTCGGCCGTGCCCGGCGTGCATGCGGCGCGGGTGGATTATCCGGCCGCGGCCGTGCGACTACGCTCGGCCAGCGTGCTCTCCCTTGCAGCGCTCAACGATGCGCTGCCAAAACGCTACCGCGTACTGGCCGAGGCGGCTTCGCCAGTAGCGAACCATCCCGCGGAAACCACCAACGCTACCGCGGACTTCGGCCGCGACGATGGCGGTAACGGACTTCACATCGCGGTGATCGGTACCGGTGGCGCGGCCATGGCCGGCGCGATCCGCTGTGCCGAGCGCGGCGCAAAGGTTTCCGTGATCGAGCGTGGCACCGTGGGTGGCACATGTGTCAACACCGGCTGCGTCCCCTCCAAGATCATGATCCGCGCGGCGCACGTTGCAGATGCGCGCCGGCACAGTCCGTTCGACGGCGGTATCGACGCGTGCGCGCTGGCAATCCGCCGCGACGCGCTGCTCGCCCAGCAGCAGGCACGGGTGGAGCAACTGCGCCACGCCAAGTACGAGAACATCCTCGAAGACAATCCCTCCATCAGCTTGCTTCGCGGCGAAGCGCGCTTCATCGACGATCACACGTTGGGCGTGCGCCTGAACGAAGGCGGCGAGCGCACACTGGCGTTCGACCGTTGTCTGATCGCGGTGGGCGCACGACCTGCGCTGCCGCCGATTCCGGGCCTGAAGAACACGCCCTACTGGACCTCCACCGACGCGCTGGCCGCCGACCGTATTCCGAAGCGCCTGCTCGTGCTCGGCGCGGCGGTGGTCGCGGCCGAGTTGGGTCAGGCTTACGCACGACTGGGCAGTGAGGTGACGCTGATCGCCCGCAGCGATTTGTTCTCCCACGAAGACCCGACCATTGGCGAAGCGATTGGCCAGGTGTTTGCCGACGAGGGCATTCACGTGCTGCGCCAGACCCAGACGCGTTCAGTCCGCCACGAAAACGGCGAGTTCATTCTCGACACCAGCGCCGGCGAGCTGCGTGGCGAGGCGCTGCTGGTGGCCACCGGTCGCACACCCAACGGTGACACGCTGGAGCTGGCCAAGGCCGGCGTGCATGCGGCGAAAAACGGCGCCATCGAAGTGGATGCGCAGCTGTGCACCTCGGCCGCGCACATCTATGCCGCCGGCGACTGCACCGACCAGCCGCAGTTCGTCTACGTCGCTGCCGCAGGCGGCACCCGCGCCGCGATCAACATGACCGGCGGCGACGCCACGCTGGATTTGTCGAGCATGCCGGCGGTGGTGTTCACCGAACCGCAGATCGCCACCGTCGGCCTCAGCGAGGCCGAGGCGCACCGACAGGGCATCGAGACCGACAGCCGCACGCTCAGCCTCGACAACGTGCCACGCGCGCTGGCCAACTTCGACACCCGCGGCTTCATCAAGCTGGTGATCGAGGCCTCCAGCGGCAAGCTGCTCGGGGTGCAGGCGGTGGCCGAGGGCGCCGGCGAACTGATCCAGACTGCGGCCATTGCGCTGCGCGCCGGGATGACGGCGAGCGAACTGGCTGACCAGCTGTTTCCGTACCTGACCATGGTCGAGGGACTCAAGCTGGCTGCGCAGACCTTCAGCAAAGACGTCAAACAACTTTCCTGCTGTGCAGGTTGAAGGAGACCACTCCATGAAAGATCTATTCAAACAACTGGGCAGTCTGCTCGGCGCGCTGTTCGCGGCGGCCTGCTGCCTGGGCCTTCCATTACTGGTGAGCGCACTGTCGCTGGCGGGCCTCGGCTTTCTAATCCACGACGCGATCCTGATTCCGCTGCTGGCCGCGTTCGTGGCGTTGAACTTGTGGCTGCTGTGGCGCACCACCGGCCGCCATGCGGATCGGCGTCCGTTTTGGTTTGGCGTGATCGGCGGTGTGCTGGCCGTGATTGGCCTGTATGTCCATCCGCTGGCGGCGGCACTGGGACTGCTGTTGCTGGTGGTCGTCAGTTTCTGGGATTTTGCCAACGGGCGCCGTGCAAGGACGTGCACACCCTGAGCACACACGCGGTGATCTCTGCTCTGATTGCCGCTCCGCGCATGTACCCGCCAGGCGCCAGGTTCCACCCGGTCGGATTCACACCTTGTACCCGGCCACCTCTTGCGCATCGACCTGCACGCCCAGCCCCAGCGCGATCCGGTTGACGAAATTGAAGTACGCCGTGACGAGGTTGATGCGCAAGACGTCCGCATCGACCAGTCCCGCGTCGCGCAGCGCGACCACCTCCGCCTCGTTCATCGTCGAGGGCGCGATGGTGAGCTTGCGCGCGTACAACAACATCGCGCGCAGTCTTGGATTGTCAACCCGTTCGGGTGCTTCGCGCACCTGGCTCAGCACAGCCTCATCCTTCTCGTAACGCGCCAGCGCCTCCATGTGATGCGCCACGCAGTAGGCGCAACCGTTGGCGGCCGATACCGTGACCGCGATGGCCTCACGCTCGCGGCGGCTCAACGGACCGGGCGAGAACATCAAGTGCATGTACAGGTCCAGGTGGTGTGTCAGAGCGCCCGGATCGAGACTGTGCACACTGAGAATACGCGCCACCTTGCCGCGTTGCGCCTTGATGGCGGCGTAGGTCTCGCGCAGCGGCCCTTGTGCCTCGTCGTCCGGGATCTCGCTGATCCAGCCCACTAGATCTGCTCCGGGAGCTTGCTGCCGGCGCTTTTTCGCCCATCCACCGTGAAGCTGTCGAACTCGCGCAATGCGTACAGCGCGACGCACGCCGCCAGCATCGGCCAGGCGGTGAAGAACAGCAGGTTGGCGCCCTCGTGCGGATGCAGATACTGCTACCAGGACGACAGCGTGGAGCCCGCATGCAACAGCAACACGGCGCCGTAGGAGAAGCGGCGCGCGAACCCTGCGACAAAAGCCAACAGCAGCACCAGTTCAAGTACGCCCAGAGTCACGAATACGGACGTGCCGAATCCGTCCATGGCGTAGAAGTTGGCGAAAACGCTGGCGGCGTGCTCGGGGCGGATGAACTTGTCCACGGTCCACATCAGCATCACCAGGAACACAGCCAATCGCATCCCCAGCAACGACAGACTAAGGCGTTTTGCAGCGTTCATGAGCCAACTCCTTGGTGGCGGAATTCGAGAGACTGTAACGCGGACGCCATGATCCGGCCATGGCGGCATAGTGCATGAGAAATTGGCTGCGTCTGCTTCGAAGCGCTGCCCGCTGCCCGCAGCTCACTCGCGACCCACCAGCACCTCGCTGATCTGGATTACCGGAGTGATGTCGGTGAATCTTTCCAGATCCTGCATGACTTCGGCCGCATGCGGTCCGAAACCCTTCTGGAAGGCTTCGATCGAGTCACAGAAGATGTGGCTCATGCCGATGTAGGTCGGTGCCGTGCGGGGCGATCCACCGGCCAATCCCTGGTCCACCGTGTAATACCGGCAGCTGGCCCCCATCCGATTCTTCACGAGTGGCATATGCGTGTTGCAGTAATCCGCATGGTCAAATCGCGCGCCCGGAGCATGCGGGTACATCACACTTACCTTGATCATCGGCAATTCCTTGCAGCAGGTGGAGCGACCAGGGATTTGGTCGCTCCCGCATCGGCGCACACTTGCGCGTTGGGTGAAAGCTGTTTTACACCGTGCCAGACGCCTACGCCTGACGCTTCCAGGCCTCACCGGAGAACTCGACGTTGGTGGTGGTCCCCATCAAGTGATTGCCGTAATTGCTGAGCGTCTTCATCGTCACACCCAGCACGACTTCCAGTGCCTGCTGATGGGTGAAGCCGGCCTTGATAAAGGCGTCCAACGGCGCGCCAACCACCCAGCCACGCTCCTTCACCATCGTGCGCGCGAACACAGCCAGTGCCTGCAGCCGCGGATCCGGCAACGCGGTTCCGTTGCGCAGCGCGTCGACGATGGCATCGGGTGCCTTGACCATCTTGCGGGCAATCATCGAGTGCGCGGCGACACAGAATTCACAGCCGTTCTCCACGCTGACGGCCAGCAGCACGACCTGTCGTTCCACCGGGTTGAACGAGGTCTTGTCGAACAGCGCGCCCAGCCCTAGATAGGCTTCCAGCGCCGCCGGCGCATTGGCCAGGTTGGCGTACAGATTGGGCACGAAGCCCATTTGCTTCTGGGCGCCCTGCAGCAACGCGCGCGCTGCCTCGGGAGCCGACTCAGTGGTGTGCAAGGTAAATGTGCTCACGGTTCATACTCCTACAATGAATGAATGGACGGCCGATCGAATATCGCTATGGCCATGGACATACTGTGCCTGCCGGCCGGGGATGCGACCATGCCCGCAGCGCGCGCATGCTTGTCCGGGCGTCTTGATCTGGAGCAACCGTGGATGAACTGAGCGAATTGCTGCGTCACCTGCATCTGCAGGCGCGTGTATTCCATCGCAGCACGCACTGTGGCCAGTGGGTGCTGGACGCCGAGTACGAGCGCAAAGCGATGTTCCACTTGGTGGCTGCCGGACATTGCGTATTGCACACCGACGATGACCACGCCGACGTGGTACTGCAGGCCGGTGACGGGGTGCTGTTCAGCCGTCCCCGCGAGCATCGCCTGATTGCGGCGCTTGATGCCGATGACAGCAGTACCACGCTGTTGCTTTGCGGCTACTTCGAGTTCGAGTCGCCGCTGGCGGCGGTGTTGCTCGCTTCGTTACCTGCACAGATCCTGTTGCAACAACCATCGCTTGCAGATCCCGCGGTTGCGGCCACGCCGACCGCCTTGCTGCAGCTGATCATCGCCGAGGCACAGACCAATGGGCCGGGTGCGGCCGTACTGATGGACAAGCTGTCCGATGCGCTGTTCATGTATGCGCTGCGGCAGTGCCTGACCGCGGGCACCGTCGAACAGGGTCTGCTGAGCGCCATTTCCGACCCTTATCTTGGCCCCGCGCTGTTGGCCGTGCACCAGGACCCACAGCATCCGTGGACGGTTGCCAGCCTCGCCGACAAGGTGCACCTGTCACGTGCCGCATTTGCGCGCCGCTTTGCGCAATCGGTGGGAACATCCCCGATGGAATACGTCACCGCCTTGCGCATGCAACAGGCACACGTGGCGCTGGCCGAGCGCGGCCTCAGCGTGGCCGAGGCGGCGGTGATTGCCGGCTATGCCACGGAGGCGGCATTCAGTCGTGCCTTCAAGCGCATCCACGGTCGTTCGCCCGGCGGGCTGCGTACGCCGTGATGCACGCATGAATCCGATGGGCGGTTAGTCTGCTCTATACGGGTGAGTCGCCCGATGGAGTCAACATGATGAATGCACACCGCGTGGAGTTTCCCGGTTACGACGGTAGCCTGCTGGCCGCCCGACTCGACCTGCCGCCGACACCGCCGCGTGCGTATGCGCTGTTCGCGCATTGCTTCACCTGCGGCAAGGACGTGCTGGCTGCCTCACGCATCAGTGCCGCACTCAACGCACAGGGCATCGCCGTGCTGCGCTTCGACTTCACCGGCCTGGGCATGAGTGAGGGCGAATTCGCCAACACCAATTTCAGCTCCAACGTAGCCGACCTGCTGAAGGCGGCGGATTACCTGCGCGAAAACCATCAGGCGCCCACACTGCTGATCGGGCACAGCCTGGGCGGTGCGGCGGTTCTGTCGGCCGCGCACGACATCACCGAAGTGCGTGCCGTGGTCACCCTGGGCGCGCCGTCCGAACCAATCCATGTGGCCAGGCAGCTGGGCGGCGACACATTGGCCAAACTCGATACCGAACACGAAGTGGGTGTGTCGCTGGCCGGCCGGCCGTTTCGTATTCAGCGCCAGTTTCTGGACGACCTCAAGGCGCAGCACCTGCACGAGCACATCGCGTCGCTGGGCTGCGCCCTGCTGGTGATGCATGCGCCGCTGGACGAAGTAGTCGGAATCGATCAAGCGCGGCGAATCTTCGAAGCGGCCAAACACCCCAAAAGTTTTGTGGCGCTGGACGGCGCCAACCACCTGCTGACGGGCCGTGCGCACGCTGCGTATGCGGCCAGCGTGATCGCCGCGTGGGTGGCACCGTACCTGCCCGAGTCGACCCCGCAGCCGGCGCTGGCCGAAGGCCAGGTACGCGTGGCCGAGAGCGGAGCCGGACGCTACACCCAACTGGTGCAGGCTGGCCGCCACCACCTGCTGGCCGACGAGCCGACCAGCGTCGGCGGCAACGATGCCGGCCCCGGTCCGTTCGACTACCTACTGGCGGCCCTGGGCGCCTGTACCACGATGACTTTGCGCATGGTCGCCGAGCGCAAAGGCTGGTCACTGGCGCCAATCGCGGTGACGCTCGCGCATCGGCACATCCATGCAAACGACTGTGCGGATTGCACGTCGACCGACGGCAAGGTGCTGGAGATCGAGCGCACCATCCGTTTCCCCGCTGCAATCGATCCGACCGTGCGAACGCAGCTGCTGGATATCGCCGACCGCTGCCCCGTACACCGGGCGCTGACCGGCGAGATCAAGGTGCGTACCGACGCCATCGAAGACGGTGCGCCGAACACGCCAGCATAGGCCTGCCGCACGCCATCGAAACTTCAGCCATCAGGAGAACCCCATGCGTGCCATCTGGAAAGACTGCGTCATCGCCGAAAGCGACGACACCGTGATTGTCGAGGGCAACCACTATTTCCCGCCGGAGTCGCTCAAGCGCGAACATTTCCGCGACAGCACCCGCAACACGGTATGCCCCTGGAAGGGTACGGCCAGCTATTTCGATGTGGTCGTGAACGACGAGGTCAACCCCGGGGCAGCGTGGTATTACCCCGAGCCCAAAGCGGCGGCCGAGGAAATTCGTGGCCGCGTCGCGTTCTGGCGCGGCGTGACCGTGCAGGCCTGACTTTCATCGATCCAGGGTTCCTTGTGCCCTTCAGCCGGCGTTTCCTGGTATGTCGCGCTCGCCTCGCATCCAGCGCCACGAATCGAGCACGTCGAACACCAGCGACACACCGTTGACGATCAGCAGCAAGACGGCAAGCGCAACTTCAGCCTCGGTGGGTGGCACCGTACCGACCAGGTTCGACAAACGCAGCACCAGCGCGATTTCCAGCGGAATCCAGGCCAGCAAGTGGGGCAACGACATCGCCCGGCTCACGCCCGAGGCGGCCCACATGATCGGTACATTGGTGGCCACGACAAACAGCGCCGCCAACGCCGCCGCGCGGCCGCTCCAGCTGTCCAGCAGGAAGAACGGCAGCACGTTGGCCGGAATCAGAATGAGGCCAACCCAGGCCTGCACCCAGCGGGGCAGACTGCGGAAGGAATCCCAGATGCGTGCGGGTCGGGCTCTCATGCGTGCAGCTTGACGCGTCGGAATGAGGATTGAAACCAGGCGCGCGCGCCTGGCCCGCAGCCTGTCGAATCTGGGCCCGCTGGCATTGCTGCTGTTCCGGGTTTGGGTGACACGGGCATTCTTGACGCGCCGGTGTGGTCAAGCTCGAGGACCGATGAGCACCTCGTACCTGTTCAACAATGAATATCACGTGCACCTGCCGTCGGGCGACACCGCTGCGTTTCTCGGTACCTGGACCGGACTGATCGGAAGTGGCTTTAATGACCACAAAATCTGGGCCATGATGCTGCCCAGCGTGATCGCCTGGGGCCGGCTGCTTGCGCGGTTTTCGCGCGATGCCGACACCGGTGAGCGGATCGGATCGCGCAATCACACGGCATGAGAGGCGCTGCGCTCAAAGAGTCTGAATCCTTTTGGGCTTGGGCGCCCTCTTATGAGACAGCCGCGGCGAAATCACTCCCGCCACGCCACCGAACTGCAACGAGCGAGGCACCTTATGCCACATGACCCGATCCTGCTTGAATCCGCGCGCGGAGGCGATCTCCAGGCCCTGGAGCGGCTGCTTGCCCTGTGCCGTCCGGACCTTCGCCGCATTGCCCAATCGCAGTGTGCCCGCAGCGTGGACCCGGACGACGCCGTACAGGAATCGCTGTTGCTGATCTACCGACGGATTGGAGCCTTGCGCACGCTGGCATCGTTTCCGGCGTGGACATTCTCGATCGTGCGACGGGAGTGCCACCGGCTGCTGCGCTCGATGCGCGGGCAGGTCCAGTTGCCCGAGGAAAACCACCCCGTTTTCGTCTACACCGATCACTTTGAATTGCGCCAGGACCTGGCCGCTGCCATCCAGTCGCTGCCCGACAAGTATCGCGAAGCCATCATCCTGCGCGATTTCGAGGAGTTCTCGATTAGCGAAATCGCCGACCGCCTGCTGCTTACCCGCGAGGCGGTCAAGAGCCGCATTTATCGTGGTCGCCAGATGGTGCAGGAATACTTGAAAGACTGATGCCAGCCCGACCCGCAACGACAGGCAGCCTCATAGTGCAACGATTACGCCCGATCGGACGCGCGGCCTTCACCCCCATGGCGGCAAGCAGGCTGCGCCAGGTAGCGACCGCCTCGGCCACGCATCACGGGATGGCCAGTCTCGAGCGCCCATGTAACTGCGGCCGGCGATCCGGCGAATGCAGGAGTATGGACTCCTCAGCAGGCGCATCATGCGGCATGTCCTGATGCGGTTTCTGTCGGCGCACACGCTTCGGATGAATGCAGCACCACCGCTGGCGCCCTGCGCAAGCGCAGCCCTCACCAACGATGACCCAGGATTCCCCCGGACATGAAAGACAGGCGCACGCTGATTCGCTGGCTGGTCGTCGTTGCCTTGCTCGGCGCGGTGGTGGCGTTCTTTGCGCTGGGTATGCAGCACCAACTCGACCTGCAGATGCTCAAGACACGCCAGCATGAGCTGGATGCCTATCGCATGGCCCATCCGCTGCTGCTGGCGGGCGGGTTCCTGCTCGTCTACGTGGCGGTCACCGCGCTGTCGCTGCCGGCGGCGACCTTGCTGACCCTGGCCGCCGGCGCCGTGTTTGGTTTGCTCGAAGGCACCGTGCTGGTGTCGTTCGCTTCCAGCATCGGCGCGACACTGGCCTTCCTCGCCAGCCGTTTCGTACTGCGCGATACCGTGCAACAGCGCTTCGGCAAAAGCCTGGCCTCGATCAATGCGGGCGTCGAACGCGATGGCGCGCTCTATCTGTTCACCTTGCGACTGGTGCCGGTGATTCCGTTTTTCGTGGTCAATCTGGCGATGGGCCTGACCCGGTTGCCGGCACGCACGTTTTACTGGGTCAGCCAGCTCGGCATGCTGGCCGCCACCGTGGTGTTCGTGAACGCGGGTACCCAACTGGCCAACCTGGAGTCGCTATCGGGCATTCTTTCGCCTGGAATCATCGGCTCGCTGGTGTTGCTCGGCGTATTTCCGCTGCTGGCGCGCAAGCTCGTGGACCGGGTCAAGGCGGGCCGGGTCTACGCGCGCTGGCCAAAACCAAGGCGCTTCGACCGCAACCTGGTAGTGATCGGCGCCGGCTCGGCCGGTCTGGTCAGCGCCTACATCGCAGCCACCGTGCGCGCCAAGGTCACCCTGATCGAAAAGCACGAAATGGGCGGCGATTGCCTCAACACCGGCTGCGTGCCGTCCAAGGCACTGATCCATGCCGCCAAACTGGTCACGCAGGCGCGTGGTGCCAGCCGCGTCGGCGTGCAAACCGGCCAGGTACAGGTGGATTTTCGCGCGGTGATGGAACGCGTGCAGCAGGCAATCGCGACGGTGGCACCGCATGACTCGGTGGAGCGCTATCGCGAGCTTGGCGTGGATGTGCAGCGTGGCCAGGCGCGCATCGTTTCGCCCTGGGTGGTGGAGGTCGACGGCAAGCCGATCAGCACCCGCGCCATCGTGATCGCTTCGGGAGCCGAGCCGTTCGTGCCGCCGATCGCGGGCATCCAGGACAGCGGCTACCTCACCTCGGACACGCTGTGGCAACTGCGCGAATTGCCGCCGCGGCTGGTGGTGATGGGCGGCGGTCCAATCGGTTGCGAGCTGGCGCAGGCATTTGCCCGGCTGGGCTCGCAGGTGGTCCAGGTCGAGGCGTTGGATCGGCTGTTGCTGCGCGAAGACGACGAAGTGTCGGCCTTTGTGCACCAGCGCCTCGCCGCGGACGGCGTGGATGTACGCACCGGCCACAAGGCGGTTGCGGTCGAGCGCGACGGTGACGAGCGCGTGCTGGTCTGTGAGGCCGACGGCAAGCCGGTGCGCCTGCCGTACGACCAACTGCTGGTCGCGGTGGGGCGCAAGCCGCGCACGACAGGCTTCGGTCTGGAAGAGCTGGGCATTCCCGCGGCGCGCACGGTCGAGACCGACGCTTATCTGGCGACCGTATACCCCAACATCTACGCCTGCGGCGACGTGGCCGGACCTTACCAATTCACCCACACCGCCGCGCACCAGGCGTGGTATGCGGCGGTCAACGCGTTGTTCGGCCAGTTCCGGCATTTCCGCGCCGACTACTCGGTGATACCGGCCGTCACCTTCGTCGACCCTGAGGTGGCTCGCGTCGGCCTCAACGAGCGTGAGGCGAAAAGCCGGGACATTGCCTTCGAGGTCACCCGCTACGAGCTGGACGACCTGGACCGCGCCATCACCGAGAATCATGCACACGGCTTCGTGAAGGTGCTCACCGTGCCCGGCAAGGATCGCATTCTTGGCGCCACCATCGTGGGCCAGCACGCGGGCGAGACGCTTGCCGAGTTCGTGCTGGCGATGCGCCACGGGCTGGGTCTGAACAAGATCCTCGCCACCATCCATGCCTACCCGACCTGGGCCGAGGCGAACAAGTACGCGGCCGGCAACTGGAAGAAGGCGCATGCGCCCGAGCGGGTACTGGGCTGGTTGGCGCGTTACCACACGTGGAGACGCGGATGAGTTTGTTGCGTGCCAGATCATGCATGCAAGCGCTGCTCGTCACGGCGGCGCTGGTGTTCAGTGCCGCCGGCCTGGCCCAGCCGCCCTCGACGGCCGCGTGGGACCAGTTGCTGCAACGCCACGTGCATGTCATCAACGGCGGCCATGCGGCGCAGGTGGACTATGCCGGCATGCGTCGCGATCAAGCCCAACTGGATGGCTATACGCGGCGGTTGAGCACGGTCACCGCCGCGCAGTTCCAGGGCTGGGATCGCGACGAGCAGAAGGCGTTCCTGATCAATGCGTACAACGCGTTTACCGTGCAGCTGGTGCTGACGCGCTGGCCGGCGCTGCGATCGATCAAGGACATCGGCGGACTGTTATCCAGTCCCTGGAAGAAGGATTTCTTCACACTGCTCGGCCAACGTACCAACCTGGACCAGGTCGAGACGCGCCTGCGCGGCCGCGAATACGCCGACCCGCGCATCCATTTCGCGCTGAACTGCGCGTCGATCGGCTGTCCGATGTTGCGCCCGCAGGCTTACGTTGGCGCGCAGCTGGATCACCAGCTCGATGACGCGACCACGCGCTTCCTGGGTGATCGCACGCGCAATTGCTACGACCCGCAAGGCGATGTCTTGCGGGCGTCGAAGATCTTCGACTGGTACGCGGATGACTTCCGCCACCCACCCTACGGTTCCGCTGCCGCGCTGCTGGCGGCGCATGCGGCGCAGCTGAGCGACGATCCGCAGGTGGTTGCGCGGATCCGCGCGCAACGCGTGCGCATCGACTATCTGCCGTACGACTGGCATCTGAATGGGCTGCCGACGCGATGAGCGCCGCTGCCGTTTCCCCGAGCAGGAGTAAATTCCTTTGAACGCCGTCCTTGCCAATGCCCCGCCCTCCTTCGCGCACACCTTGCGCCAGCACGGCCTGAGCCTGCCGCGCACACCGCTGGAGATCCTGCAGATCAACGTGGGCAAGTTGTGCGACCTGGCGTGTCAGCACTGCCACGTGGAGGCCGGGCCCAAGCGCACCGAGATCATGCAGGAGGCGACGGTGCATCGATTGCTGGAGCTGCTGGCGTCGGCGCCCAACGTCCACACCGTGGATCTCACCGGCGGCGCACCGGAGCTCAACCCGCATTTCCGCACCCTCGTGCACGAATCGCGCGCACTCGGCAAGACCGTGATCGATCGATGCAACCTGACCGTGTTGTTCCGGCCAGGCCAGGAGGACACCGCGAACTTCCTCGCCGCCGAGGGCGTCAAGGTGGTCGCTTCGCTGCCTTGCTACAGCAAGGCCAACGTCGAGAAGCAGCGCGGCCAGCACGTGTTCGACCCCAGCTTGCGCGCGCTGCACCAGCTCAACGCACTCGGCTACGGCCAGCCCGGCAGTGGCCTGGAGCTGGACCTGGTCTACAACCCGCTGGGCGCCACGCTGCCGCCGTCGCAGGCGGGGCTGGAGACCACTTACCGACGCGAACTGGCCGAGCACTTCGGCATCGTGTTCAACCGGCTGTTCACCATCACCAACATGCCGATCAAGCGGTTCCTGCATCTGCTCCAGCGCGAAGGCCGCTATGACAGCTACATGCACACCCTGCTCGATGCCTTCAATGCGCATGCCGCGAAGGGCGTGATGTGCCGCAACCTGCTGTCGGTGGACTGGCTTGGCCAACTGTTTGACTGCGACTTCAACCAGGCGCTCGAGCTGCCCCTCGGGGGCAAGCGACGCAGCATCTGGGATATCGAAAAACTGACTGACATCGAGCACGGGCCGATTGCCTTTGCCGATCATTGCTATGGCTGCACCGCCGGTTCGGGCAGCTCTTGTGGAGGAAGCCTGGTATGAACATGACACTTGAACACGACGCCGACCTTGCCGCCGCCGACCAGCAATCGGCGGTGCGCAGCTACTACGGCGAAACCCTGCAGTCGAGCCGCGACCTGCGCACCACGGCCTGCTGCAGCATCGATGCCATGCCCGAATACTTGCGCGAAATTCTGGCCCAGGTACACCCGGAAGTGCGCGACCGCTTCTACGGCTGCGGCTCACCGCTGCCGCCGGCACTCGACGGCATGACGGTGCTCGATCTTGGCTGCGGCAGTGGCCGCGACGCCTATGTGCTGTCACGCCTGGTCGGCGCGAGTGGCCGGGTGATTGGTGTGGACATGACGGCGCAGCAGCTTGAGGTTGCCGAGCGGCATCGCGCATTCCACGCCAAGGCGTTCGGTTACGCCCAGTCAAACGTCGAGTTCAAGCTCGGCGATCTGGCGGACCTGGCTGCACTGGGCATCGCGGACGCCTCGATCGACGTGGTGGTTTCAAACTGCGTGCTGAACCTGGTACCCGACAAGGCGCAAGCCTTCGCCGAAATCTTCCGCGTGCTCAAGCCTGGCGGCGAGCTGTACTTCTCCGATGTCTTCAGCGACCGCCGACTCCCGCACGAGCTGTTGGCCGATCCGGTGCTGCTGGGCGAGTGCCTGGCCGGCGCGCTGTACGTGGAGGATTTCCGCCGCCTGCTGGCGAAGCTTGATGTAGCCGACGCGCGGATCTGTGCGCGCAGCCCGATCGCGCTGACCGATCCGGCGATCGAGCAACGGATCGGCTTCGCGCAGTTCGAGTCGATCACCTGGCGCGCGTTCAAGCTGACCGTGGAAGATCGCTGCGAGGACTACGGTCAGATCGCCACGTACCTGGGCAGCATCGCGCAGCACCCACACCGCTTCGCGCTGGACGATCATCACCTGTTCGAGCGGGGCAAGCCGGCCGCGGTCTGCGGCAGCACCGCAGACATGTTGTCCGGCACGCGTTATGCGGCGCATTTCCGCATTGACGGCGACAAGCGCCGCCACTACGGCTTGTTCGATTGCGCGCCGACCGCGCCGGCCAGCGCGTCGTCGAGCGCACCGTCGTGCTGCTGAAGCCACGGCAATGAGCGCACAACCACCATCCAGCCGGCGCTCGTTGTCCGTCGTCGTGCCACTGGCCCCGGGCGAAACCGAATGGCAGGGCCTACTGCAGCAACTGGTGGCGCTGCCGGCCGGCAGCGAGGTGATTGTGGTCCGTGCCGATGACGAATATTGGCCCGCGCCCGAGAACTGGCCTGCCCGTTTGCGCTATCGCGAATGCCACAGCCTGCCCGGACGCGCGCGCCAGCAGAACCTGGGGGCGCGGGTGGCCAGCGGTCACTGGTTGTGGTTCCTCCATGCCGATTCGCGCCTGCGTCCCGACACCTTGCGCGAACTGCAGCGGTTTCTGGCGCGGGACACCGATGCCCTGGGCTGGTTCAGGCTGGCGTTCCGGCACGATGGCCCGCGCTGGATGGTCCTCAACGCGTTCGGCGCCAATTTCCGTGCCCGCTGGCTGGGACTTCCATTCGGCGACCAGGGCCTGGTGCTGCCGCGACACCGGTTCAACGCGCTGCACGGCTTCGATGAAACGCTGCGCTACGGCGAGGACCATCTGCTGGTGTGGTCGGCGCGTCATGCCGCGCTGGCACTGCAGGCAATTCCGGCGGAGCTGGAAACCAGTGCCCGCAAGTACGCGCAACACGGCTGGCTGTCGACCACCCTCAAGCACTGGCGCCTGACCGTGGCGCAAGCCTGGCCGGCGTGGCGCGGCACATACCGGAGAGAGCCATGAAGCCGGCGCTGGCGATCTTCGTCAAGACTGCCGGGCTGTCGCCGGTCAAGACACGGTTGGCGGCGACCCTGGGCACGGCGCACGCCACGCACTTCCACGAACTGGCCGCGGCGGCGACGGCCGCCGTGGCGCGCCAGTGCCGGCCGGCACTGACGCCCTACTGGGCCGTCGCCGAGTCCGCGCCGGAAGCAAGCGAGGCGTGGCCGGAATTTGAGAACCTGTGGCAGGGCACTGGTGGTCTGGGCGAGCGCTTGCACCACGTCTACAGCGAGCTGCAGGCACGTCATGGCAGCGTGCTGCTGATCGGTGCCGACGCACCGCAGTTGACGCCGAGCCTGCTCACCGATGCGCTGCACGCGTTGGCCGCGCCGGGAAACCCCTTCGCCATGGGCAATGCGGCGGACGGCGGCTTCTGGCTGTTTGGCGGTCGCATGCCGATCGCGCGTGAGGTGTGGCAGAACGTGCGCTACTCCCAGGCGGACACGGGCGCGCAGTTGCGCCATGCACTGGCTGCATCGGGAGGCACGAGCCAGCTGCCCACGCTGGCCGATGTCGATCACGCCAGCGACCTCGACTTGCTCGCCGCGGCACTTGATGCCTTGTCCGATCCGTTGCCAGCGCAGCGCAGCTTGCGTGACTGGCTGCGAGTGATTCTTTCCAAAGCACCACAACAGGTTGTTGACGCATGACCGTCGCTTTACTGCTCGCCGTGGTGTTCCTGGCCGCGACCAACGGCGCCAACGACAACTTCAAAGGCGTGGCCATGCTGTATGGCAGCCGCCGCGCGGGCTACTGGACGTCGCTGAGCTGGGCCAGCGTCACCACACTGGCGGGGTCGTTGTGCTCGGTATTCGTGGCCCGGGAACTGCTCAAGGCGTTTACCGGCGCGGGTCTGGTCCCGGCAGATATCGCAACCCAGATCCCGTTTGCGCTGGCGGTCGCGGGTGGCGCGGGCATCACCGTGGCCCTGGCAGCGTGGCGCGGCATGCCGATCTCGACCACCCACGCACTGGTCGGCGCGATGAGCGGCGCCGGGCTGGTGGCCGTGGGCCTGGGCGTGCAGTTCATGTCGCTGGGGGCCATCTTCCTGTTGCCGCTACTGGCCAGCCCCTTGCTGGCGATCATCCCCGCACTTGCGCTGGCGCCGGTGCTGCGCCGTCTGGCCGCGCGCGCCGCCCGCGAGCCGGAATGCGTTTGCAGGACGGAAGCGGCAATCATCACACCGGATGGCGCGATGCTACGAAGCGGTGTGCCCGCCCTGGTCACCGGCACCAATGCCGATTGCGACGTCCACAACGGACGGCGCACCTGGCGCTTCGATGCCCGCGGCGTGGTGGACATGTTGCTGTTCCTGCTCGGCGGCGCAGTGAGCTTTGCGCGCGGCCTCAACGACACGCCAAAAATCGCCGCGCTGCTGCTGCCCGTCGCCATGCTCGATGACCACCTGTCCGTGCTGGCTGTCGGCGTCGCCATGCTGGTCGGCGGGATGCTTGGTGCGCGTCGCGTGGCACGCACCATGAGCGACAAGATCACGCACCTCGACCCTGGCGCAGCGCTGGCAGCCGGGTTCACCACCGCGCTATTGGTGGGCACGGCGTCAGTCAACGGGCTGCCGGTCTCGACCACCCATGTGTCAGTCGGTGCGATTGCGGGCACGGGTATTGGCCGGCCGGGCGGCATCGATCGCCGGGTGATGTCGACCATCGCCTTGTCCTGGATCGTCACGCTGCCAATCGGCGCCCTGTTCGGCGCGCTGCTGTTCGGACTGCTGCCGTAGGCGTCAGCGAACGACCCGGGCGCGGCGCTGCGGTTGCCGCCGGACTGGTATGGCCTAATAGAAAATACAATTGGGGCCGCGCAAATGCGCGGCCCCAAGTCGTTTTCGACGCAAATGGGCTACCAATAAAATCCAAAAAGCGTAGCCGCGGGCTTAAAAGTGCCACCGCAAGAGAAATAGAAATTCCAAAACGGGTTCACCCCCGATGTACAGCCCCAGCCTGATGGCGGCTTTGGTTAGACCTACTTGTTTCGCGCGCACTCCTGCCTCCTCGCCGCACATGCGACGTTGGATACCTGATGAGCCGGAGGCTTGACTTAGAGGATGGACAGGGTCGACACTGCCGCTCAGGCGAACCGAGCTTGAGCAATCAAGTCGCGCCAGAAAGCCACCCCGCCACAGGGTGGCTTTTCTTTTTCCGGGACTGGGTTATTTCTTTGAGTTGGCTAGCCGCCACCTCCTGCGGCTTTCGGAGCCGCCGTGGGAACTGCCGCGGTAGCCGCCCGGACATAGGCGACCCTTGCGATCGAAAGGGTGCACTTGGTGTACCGACGCCCCTCCCCTAGACGGCCAGGAGACGGTTTGCTCAAAGATCGCGGCCTAACCATGGTGGCGCGGCGCCGTATGAGCGTTCATATCCAAGGTTTCCTCAATCCAGGCTGCGACAGCCGTCGTCGAGGCAAACCAGCCGCGGCGGCCCTCAATCGCGAACATAGGAACGGGTAGTCGCTGGCGTACGCGTGCTTGGCGCAGTGCGTCAGTGCTGTTGAACCCGAGAAGCTTGGCCGTTGCTGATGCAGGCAAGAAAGGACCGTATTCCTGCATGAGCCGTCGGACGGTGGGCGATTCCTCTTCCACGTTCGGGTGCATCGGGGTCTCTTCCCCTCTGTCCTAAGTTTGAACCAACCCTATCCCGATCGTAACGGAGTTTCAAGTCATTGATTTTTAACCTTATTACTAAACGCAACGCTAGCGTCTGAATGCGCTGCCCAAGCTTGTAGCTGTATGCCTTGACTGGCTTGTGTTCGAGGGCTTGTCAAACCAACGACACGACTTTCGTATCCACCAGCGCCTGCAAGTATTCGAGCAGCAGCTTGGGAACTTGCCCACCAGTGAGGAGCACGCCAGCCTCCATGTTCTGCTCCATCGCGTGGCCGGTCAGGTTGGCACTGGTGATGAAACACACGTCGCCGTCAGCGACTGCGACCTTGGCGTGAACGCGTCCATCAGCGAATTGGGCCGCCCGTTCACGCCAAGCGTAGAGCTTCGCGGTGGGTACCAGTGTCTGCATCCTGCCGATGACGTCGAACGACATGCTGCCTCCATGATCCTGCGACGATTCGAGCAGCATGGAGGTACTCACGCCACGCGCGCTCGCGTTGTTCAGCGCATTCACGATGGTTGAGACGTCGTAGGCCACGAAGCTGGTGACGAACAAGGTCTGCTTCGCCGCGCCGATCACTTGCAGCAGCGCCTGTTCGGTTCGACGAGCAGAGACGAAAGGCGTCGTCGGCCCCGTCCAGACAAGCTCGATGGACTGATGCTTGGACAAGTTCCCGAATGCATGGCCGGCGGCTAGCAGCATCGAAGCCAGCTCGCCAGAGCCGACCGACGTGGCGCGCCATGCATCGACGAGCCGTTCGACGACGACTTTGGCCGTGGCCGTGCCGACGACGTCCGACAGGATCACGCTCGCCTTCCGGTCCTCGATCTTCCGAATCGCACCCGCGAGTGCCCGAACCTTTTCCGTCGAAACGAGACAGACCACGGCTGTGACGGCTTCTAGCAGTCTTTCCATGTCACAGCCCTGCAAAGAACGCGGCATCCCCTCGGTCGAGGGTCTGCACCAGCAACGATCTGTCGAGATAACGATTACCCCGTTCGCAGGAAGTCTCGGCGACCAGGCTGCACGCATGGCAGGCCGCCGCGTGCAACGAGCGGTCTTTACCCGGATCGTGCTCGGAGCAGAGTGGATCGGACGAACAGATCTTCGATCGGTTCAGCGCCTGCCGGAGCAACCGACCGAGATTTTCTGGCTTGCCGAGATCGACGAGGCCGCCCAGCGTCCCATCGGAATCGGCGGCCGCCGTGTAGATGAGGATGCCCGCTTGGGGATTCGCACCCGACACGTCGGCGTAGATGCGTTCGCGGATGCTCGCCGCGTTGTAGCCGCACTCCAGCGCCAGTTCGCGGATGAGCAGGTGCGAGAGCGTGTGCAGCATGGCATAGCGAATGCCGGGGTAGCCTTCGTTCGGGTCGAGGTGGCGCGAATTGCGCCATCCACCATGACCAGCCTTGAGCATCCCGTCCACGCGCTGGACACCAGCCTGCGCCTCCCACACCCGCAGCGCCGCTTCATCGAACTGGATGAAGATGCCCTCGCCGTGAACCTGATTCGCGGGCACCCAGTCCGGCTTGCGGCGCGCGAGGCCTGCCATCTGCGGTCGCTCGTTCGGATCGCTCGACTCTTCGGGCGCTTCCACGCGGGTGAAGCCCAACAGGGCATTGACCTCACGTAGCCTCTCCAGCAGCAGCACTCTGGCGATCCGGTTCTCGAAGCCTGACGGCGTGGCGACCTTCTTGCTCATGAAGTGCGGGTAGTCGGCAGGCGGGTTGTCCGCCGTCAACACTTCCCACTCTGGCCCTTTGATGTCCGCTTCACCAACCGTCTCCTGGCCACCGCCGTTGCGATGGGCTTCGATGGCCGCCCAGATGTCCGACGCCGGATACTTGTCGACGCCCGGCAAGGCTCCGGTCTTCTTCAACGCCTTCACCGTCACCGCGACGGCGGCCTCGGAATCCAGATCGTCGAAGAACTCCCAACCGTCTTGAATCAGTTGGCCGAGCGGGTCTTTCGCCTGCGGGATGGCGAGTGCCGATAGGGTGATCGGGAACCAACTGTTCGTCGAACCCAGCAGGACGGCCCGCGCTTCCTCGTCGCACTCCTCATCGAAATGGTCGAGATGGGGATGCCTTCCTCGACAGCTCGGCAGGTTTTCCTTCCCGGCCTTGCCGAAGGCGTGCGCCATGCTGCGCGACGCATTGCAGGCATCGCATTTCACCCACAAGTTTTCGGTCTGCAACGAAGCGCCGCTCTCGAAGAAGCGCAACGTCCCCTTGCACGAGCTATTGCCGCCATGGACGAAGTAGTGCCATGGGAAATCATCGAGATGGCCGTCGCGGCAGGCCAAGAGGAAACGTGCCGGGACGGCGTCGGCGTCCTTCGCAGGCTGGTCACCCTTGGAGCCTCGGCATCCCTTGTGAACGAAACGGGTTCGTTCCGGGCGGAAGCGGTTTTCCTTGATCTCGAACAGCCCCGCGTCGAAGGGAGACAGCAGGCCACACTTCACGCAGCGCATCCAGCGCGGAAACGGACGCACGGGAACGCCGATGTTCGCCTCTGCCGACCACGGATCGACGAGTTCGCTCTTCTGGAACGGCGGCATGCGCAGGTTCTCCACCTGCGCTCCGAGAACCTTGCGGACGGCGGCGAGCAAGCGTGGCTCGCCGATGGGCTGGCAACGGTCCTTCTCCCACTGGTCGATGCCCAGTGTCACCACCGAAAGGCTCGGCAGGTCGATCAGCGCGCCCGGCCCGTATGTCCAGAGCAGTTGGCTGGGGCGGACTTCCCCGACGGGTGTTCTATTTGTGGTCATGGTCAGTCCTCGTCCTCCGGCACTGGACGCGGCTTCCACCCGTGGTCATCCGAGATGTGTCCCGTGTTCATGATCAGGCGCACGCCCGGTTCCACTTCGCGCATCGACATCGGCACCGTCCAGTTACTCCAAGCTTTCAATCCCGGAGACTCGATCAAATTTTTCATCGTCGCTGCTTGCTGGCCACGCTTCTCGTAGGCCAGCGTGCGACCAGGAACGCTGACTTCTTTTGCCCATTCGTCCGCGCGCTCTTTCAGTTCGCGCTCGGCCAGACTCTTGATGGTGGTCGTCTCGCTGACGTTCCAAGCCCGCCTCACCAGCACATCGATGGCTTCGGTGATCTCGGGCTTATCGGACTTGTCCAGCTCGCCCGCGCCCACGTTCGGGCTAAAGGCGTCGTTCTCCAGACGCATCAGGGAGAGCAGCGCGCCAGTCAGGCCGCGATCCATCGCGCGCGGCGAGAACGGCGTCACCGACTGCGCTTCCACATGTTTGTAGAAAGTTGCGTGGTAGTGCTCGAAGGTCTCGTAGTGCGAGAGGTCACGCGGACGCGCCCATGTGAGCACCGTGCAGACCAAGCCGGGGAAGGAACGGCCCACGCGACTGGTGGCCTGGATGTACTCCGCCGTGCCTTTGGGCTGGCCGTTCACCGCCATCAGGCCCAGCCTGTTCACGTCCACGCCCACCGACAGCATGTTGGTCGCCAGAACCACATCGATCGCGCGGGTATCGCCCTCGTTCCATTTCGTTACGAACTTGCCTGCAGCCGGATCGAACGCGGCCTTGAACTTGACCTCCAGATCATCGAGGTATTTCGGGATGTCCTGACTGGAGACGCGAGAGGTCAGCTCGCGGATGTTGTTGACGCTTCGCTGCGCGAGCGCGGGTCGATCGACCATGCTCATCTGCACGCGGTAGGAGCGTGTCTGCACGTCGTCCTCGGCCAAGCGTCGCATCCCGCCCAGCTCGCGCAGCGAGTTGAAATAGCCGACGGTCGTCATGTACGGGTCGGCGGGCTCGCCGAAGCGGTCGAACAGGGCTTGGGCGGCGGTGAGGAAGGCGGTATAGACGCGGATCAGCATCGCAGGCCGCGAGCTGCCGGGCGAACACACGCCGAGATAGCACCGTCCGGGTCGTTCTTCGATCGGCCGCTGCACCGAGAAGTAGTTGTCCTCCACGTCCAAGCCGTGCGGCGGGAACACCGACACACGCCGCATGAACACGTTGTTCACCTGTTCCTTGGCTTTGCGAACCGTCGCCGTGGATGCGACGATCTTGGGTTTGACCGTCTTGCCATCGAGCGCCCAGCCACACAGTTCATCGACGGCGGATTCGTACAGTCCGACCATCGTGCCCAGTGGGCCGCTGATGAGGTGGAACTCGTCTTGGATGATCAAGTCGGGCGGGCGAATCGGCGCGACGTTCTTGACCTTGACTGCAGGCAGGCCTTTCCCAGCGGTGTGATTGCCTGTGCAATCGCAGTCAGGCCACAGCAGGCCGTGGCGCTCGCATTCCTGATTCACCCGACCGAACAGCGTGCGCACCTGACCACGCCACGCCATCATGGCGAACTTGTCCACGGTGGCGATCATCATCGTCGGCGGGCGGTGGTAGATCTCCTCGTCCACAGTAAGCACCGGGATGCCAGGATACGGCGAACTGCTCGACCTGCCGCGAGAGAACGTACAACTGCTCTTCTTGTCACCGCAGTAAGCGATCGTTCTACCGCGCTCCTTATCGACCACGACGTCTTTCCCGGGGTCGATGCTGGAGCCACACCAAGGGCAACTGGTGAGCTGAAGCGGAGACGTACGTCCTGCTTTGTTCTTTCCCGAATCACGCAGGGCTTGAATAGCGTAATGGCTTTCCTCAGTCGTGCCCGGCGTCACCTTGTTGCCAACCCACAGGCCGATGGTGAAAGGCTCCTTGCCGAGCGACTCGTCGCCTTGGACGATCGCATCGCGCCGAAGCTTCTCCATCGCGCAGATCAGCGCGGTGGCGCGCTGAAACTGCTGCAAGGTCAGCAGACGCAGCGTGTAGCGCATGATCACGGCCAAACCGCGCGAGCCGTCATAGCCGCCGAGCTTGCCTTGTAAGCGGCGGATCGCCATAGTGAACGCTGCCACGCCCAGATAGGCTTCGGTCTTGCCGCCGCCGGTGGGGAACCACAGCAGATCGGCATGGGCTTCCATCGGCTGCACACGGTCTGGATGCATGGGATCGGCCAGCGACGGGAGCGACAGCAGCAGGAACGCCAACTGGAACGGGCGCCAGCTTCGGTTCTTTGGCTGATCGAACTGATCGACCGTCACGTCATGTCCGCGTCGCACTTCGAGCGCGTACAGGCTGCGCACGCGCTGCATGGCCATCGCTCGGTTGGCGAAGCGAAAAGCGGCCAACGCTTTTTCGTCGTTCTTCAGCGTGTCGATGCCCTGCTGCAAGCGCGATTGGATTTCCTTACACCGATCCAGTGCCTGCGCGGCCTGTGCGTCATGGCCGATCACGTCCTCGCCGATGCGCTCGCGCTGCTCCTCGACCCACGCCGCGTAGTCCTTCGTCAGTACGCACAGGGCGGCAACCAACTCATCGACGCCCAACGTGGCAAGTCGCTGCATGTCGAGCAGACCACTCTTCACCATCTCCTGCATCGCCGGACGGTCGGCGGGGTCGAGCCCCGGCGTCTCTGTGACCTGCACCTCGTATTGCGGCAACACCGTGGTGCGCACCTCGGTAGCCAACGTTACGTCGTCCGCCGTCTCGGCGTGGACGGCGACGCCATGTCCGACAGCAAACTCTACACGGTTGCGGTAGATCATCTCCAGCGATTCGCGCTCCGGGTCATTCCCGTCGGTATCCAGCACGGGGCGGCGGCGAAAGATGGCGTGCTCGGCTGCTTCCGTTTCTGCACGTACGATCAGTTCCGGTTGGAACAGCCACGCCGTGTCACGGTTGGTATCGGGTTCTTCCTGAGCGTTGATCAGGAACAGTGTCACCAAGCGGTCGCCGTTGGCGTTCTTGGCGCGAATGGAGCCTTGTATCCGAACCGCCGGGCGATTGGCGTCTGGAGCCTGATGGGAAATCACGCCTTTGGTGAGCGGAAGCACCAACTTCCCGCCACAGGGGATGCGTTGCCAGACCTTGGCCTTCTGGCCATTGGGTCGCGTCCGTTCGTGCTCTTCTTTGGGCACGCGCTCGTAGCTGCCCCAGCGTGCTTCGACTTCGATGCGTTCGGCGTTGCCGTCCACGCAGAAGGTCATACCGAAGCTGCTGGGCACCAGCGATTGATTGCTGGCGGCGTCGATCTCGTCCGAGCCATCCGACTCGGGCTCCACCCGCCCGGTAGCTGTACCAAACTCGGCACCAGGTTCGTGCTGGCCGGGCACGATGGGGTCGATGGGTTCCTCGACTTCTTCCTCGGCCAGCGGGCCTTCCAGCCCTTCGATGCCGCCTTGGGCATTCTCACGTGGTGCCAGCTTGCCGACTAGATAGCGGTCGCGCACGCTCATGTCCACGATGTGTTCGTGCGGCCCACCCGCCGGGCCGAGCAGATCGTCCACCACGGCCATTTGCAGCAGTTCGCGGATGTAGGCCCGATCTTCGATCGGCGGCACGCCACCCACGGTCTGATGCAGCGCCGTGGACAAGGCCGCGACGAACTCGTCCCACTGGATGCGCCCGACGTTCCCCGACGGCGGCGGGGCCAACGAGGCGCTGGCGACCGGCACCGGAGCGTCGCCAGCGGACAGACGGTCGAAGAAAATCGTGGTGGTTTTAAGGTCGGAACGAAGCCGCAGCACGCGTCCGGCGCGGACGATCGCCCCGGCAGCGTTCAGCACAAGCACCCAATCGTCGTCGGCGATGGCCTGATACAGGGAGCGATCGCCCTTCAAAACGAGGGTATAAGGTGCGAGCCTGCGATCGGTGCCGGGACCGTGATCGACGGCGATCCATGCGTTGGGAACGCTGGCCGCGCCGGTATTGGAATCATTCTTCATCATCGGTCTCCGTACAGATCCGTGTGATCGGCACGTTCCCTCGTGCCGTAAGTGATTGGTTCGATGTCACGATGAGGGACGACACGGGCGATGTTCTCGGCATCCTCCGTCAGCCCGAGCGCCACGGTCAGTCTGTCGCCAGCCACGAGTTTTCGTGCGTTTTCGGTGGTTGGGCTCAATTCGATGAGTCGGAAAGGTATCGAAGAACCCGGTCGCCACCCCACCCGCAATCCCACTTCTCTTTGCACCGCCTCGACGGCTTGGCGATACAGCGCACAATTCGATCCACCGCCAGTGACGAATATCGGCAAGCCATCCCGCCACGCCGTACTACCTGGGTCTCCCCATGCGTTGGTTCGAGTTCCATCGATGACTCCGGTGATGCAGCGGACGATTTGTCCCGTGAATTCCTCATCGACCGCGACAACTTCGTCCACGGGTTTGCCATTTCGTTGCCCGAACTCATCGCTGGGTTCAACGGGCGTTGCGTCGTTCCACGAAAGATCGAGTCCGAGCCTGGAATGGCGGTTGTGGCGCAGATAGTGAGTCCCGAGGGGACGAACCGCCGAAAAGAAGATGGGGATGCGTGGCGGAGATGCGCGATCGTTTCGCAGTACGACATTGAACGTTGCCACGTCGAGGGTGGCCGCGCCGATGTCGATCAGCGCGTGCAGACCTTCCCTCACCTGCGGAGACCCCAGATACCTGGCGATTTGAGCGACGAACTCCGGCACTACACCCGGTTCTACTTCGAGGTCTGTTTCACAATCGGCCAAGGCCCATGCAGCCAAGACATCCTGCTCTGTGAGTCGATCTTCCGCCGCCAACAACCAAGCGGTTTGAGCGATGCGCCGAAATATGTCGACGACCTTGGGGTTTTCGTGCGGTTCCGTGGGACAACCGATATTCAGCTCCCAGCGCAGTGAACGCCCCACGAGCTTGCGTCCAATTTCCGCGTTCCGGTACAAGAATGCTCTCGCGTAGCGGATGACCAACGCCAGATACGCCACGGTGGCTATCGGGCACTCATCCGCCCCGACCAACTCGATAACCGGGAGCTTGAGGTTCCCTTGAATATCGCCTGCAGTGTGACGCCGCCAACAGAGCTCGCCATCAGGTGCACGAACGACGAAACCGGGAACCACATAGCGCCCCGTCGCCGAATCGTCTCCTGTGGCGGCGGACCAATCGACGGGTACTACATCGACGCCTGCTCGTATCGCCACCTTCGTGAAAGCGGTTCCAAAATCGACCCCGACTCTGACGACCATCGGTGTCGATGGTTCGCCTTGATGTTCTGGATGTTGCAACGATCTGCCGACGCTGCTCCACACCGGCATGTTCAGAGGGCATCCGTCATCCACGCGAGGTTTGAATGGTGGCGGCGGAAGTGCGCTGGCCTGTGCCGGCAACTTCTCGGAAGGCACTCCGATTGGATCGGAAGCGGCAGATTTGCGAACGGAATTTCGAACGGGCGGTTTCTTCGGAGCAGGGCGGTCGTTGACCAACCACGAAGGCGGCGGCTCGAAGTCAATCGTAGTTGGCTTATCGTTCGGCTCCTGGCCACGCCATGAGCTACGCATCGACTCTTTGAGATCCCGCAGTTGATCCTTCCAATCCTTCATGAGGGTCTCCCTTCCTCCACCACATCCACGAACAAGACGCAGATATCGCGCGTCTCGGCCGAAAAGGCCTGACTCTTGCGCGTCAGGGTCGCTCGGCGAGTTTCCATCCGAGCCAGGAAATCCTCCATCTTCCTTCGTTCCGCGTTCGCCAACCCCTTGCGCCGCTTGCCATCCGAGCTGCTCCCATACAGCGATGCATAGGTTTCGTGACCGCCGATCCGCTTCTCGAATCCTTCACGTTTCTTGTGAATGTGATCGTCTAATAGTTGTGAAAGCACGTCGGCGCGATCTCGGTTCTCGCGCCATTTTTCATCCTTGATCGCCTTGTAGCGATCCCTGAGTATTTCCTCGCTTCGCTCTGCAGCGGCCACCCCAGCCTCAGGAGGGACATCGACCGCCACCGTCGGCCAGTCGTCCCCCGACTTCCTGGCCGAGTCGAGCAAGGCTTCCGCCATTCGGTCGTCGAGTGCGATCTCGCGGTCGAGGGGTACGGCAGCGACCAAGAGGTGCTCTTCTTCCTTCACACCGGAAAAGCTTGCCAAGCGGGCCGTCAGCGCATATCGGCCGGCCTTGATGCCTTCGGTCGTGACTCTGGCCGCATAGAGCGGAAAGGGCTCATCCTGCCCGTCGATCTTGCGTGACAGGAAGCGAACGATAGGATGGAAGCGATGGACGATCTCTTCGCCGGGTTTGGGCTTGTCGGTGATCCTGTCGGTAAAGCGACAACGCTTTGTCTGGCCCGTAGCGAGCCCGGTCTTCCCGACCAAGTTCTCACGCCTCACGAACTCATCCAGCTCGGCGGCAAAGGCGGGGCTCAGGCTGATGTCGAACGTGTCGGCATCACTATGAGCCGCATTGACCCGGCAACCGGCGACGTTTCTGAGGCATCCATCTACGTAGCGGATCAGGTCGTGACGGGTGATGATCTTTCCATCGCCGCGTGCCGCTTCGATCTGCGCCAACAATTGCTGGCCATGCGCCACCAATTGAATCGCCTCACGCTCCAGCTCCTCCTGCTTTCGTTTGGCATTCTCGATCGCCAGCGCAGCCTGCTCGATCAAACGAGCCTCTTCCTCGACTGTCAGATTCTTCGACAGTAATACGTCACTCAGTTTTCGGACTTGCCCGAGAATCTCCTCCGTCCCTCCAAGAGTGCTCTCGAAGACGCCGATGCGCTGCGCCAGTCGCCCGAGAATGAGAGCGTCGATCGTGTCCTTGTGAACGAAGTTCCACACCAAGATGCGTTTGGACATTTGACCGATGCGATCGATACGCCCGATCCGCTGTTCGATGCGCATCGGGTTCCACGGCAGGTCGTAGTTGACGACGAGACGGCAGAACTGCAAATCCACACCTTCGGCAGCGACGTCCGTGCAGACCAATACGCGGCAATTTCTATCCTCGCGGAAAGCGGTTACCACGGCTTCCTTGTCGAATTCCGCCCCACCCATCAACAACCCAGCCTCCACGTTCTCGGCGGAAAGCCGCTCGACGAGATAGCGTGCCGTGCCGCGATAGGTGGTGAACACGATCGCCTTAGCATCGCGATCCTCGACCATGAATCGCTTGAATGCCTTGGAAAGCTCGGCGAATTTCGAGTCATTCCTGCTCAGGTCAGCAAATCCGAACTGGGGCAGCGTTCGGCTCGCCAGCCAGCGTTTGAGACCCGACGTTCTTTCGGCCAACTTTTCCTCGTCTTCGTCGATCTCGTCCATCGTCGCCGCGAGGGCATCGACATCGAGCCCGTCATCGCGCCAAGTGCGCAACAACGCTGCCGGGCTGGATGCAACCATGCGCTGGGGCGTGGAGAGCAAGAACCCGTGCTCGATGCCATTGGCCAGCGCATACGCCCGCGTTCCTTCGGTGATCGCCTGATACAGCTCCCGCTCTACGGGCGACATTTCCGCCTCGAACACCGTAGCGTCACGAAACACAGGATCGGACTGCACGTCCCGTTTACGCGTGCGGCTGACGATGTGCGCCAGCAAGTTGAGCCGTTCGAGTTTGGCAGCGATGTCGATGCGCCTGTCGTTCGTCCAGTTCTCGATCGACTCGGCTTCCTCGATCAAGCGATCGACGCGCTCGGATCGCTCGAACCATCGTGACGACTCGATTTCGCGGATCGCCGCCATGATCTGGTCGGCATTGCTCGTCGGGTCACGCACGACGTCGCTCGCAGCGATCACGGGACGGTTGGCGAGGACGACGTTTCGGAAATCCTCCGGATACTCGAAATGATCTGGGTCGAGCAGCCGCAACACATTGAACAAATCATCCGAACCGAGATTGATCGGCGTCGCCGACAGCATCAACTGGTGCGTGCTGACATCCCTGAGCAAGCTACCCGTCCGCCATGCGCCCGTTTCTTCGTTGCGCATGTAGTGCGCTTCATCGAAGATTACCAAGTCCAACAGCGGCTCTTGATCGGCATGCTGGTAGAGCAAGTCGGTGAGCCGGGCGCGAACCGAGCGCTTGGGCTTGTCGCCGTCGGTGGCATCCCAATCACTCGGAACGCGGATGCCTTGGTAGCTGATGATCCATGCGCGCTCCCGATGCTCGATCGAATCCAGTTCTTGCCGCAACGTATCCGCATCGACGATACGCGCATCCAGCCCGAAGCGCGACGAAAGTTCGAATCGCCACTTCTCCCGCAGCATGGCAGGGCACACCACCAGCAGGCGACGCATGTCGTAGCGGGCGCGCAGCTCCGTCCAGATCAAACCCGCCTCGATCGTCTTGCCAAGACCCACTTCGTCCGCGATCAACAGGCCGTTGACAGGGGAATCCAGCAAGGTGAGCAAGGGCTTGTACTGATGTGGGTAGAAGTCGGTCTGGGTCAGACCCATGGCATAGACGACGTTCGACAGACGCCCGGCCAGATGAATGTGCGTGAGCAATTGGCGCAGGTCGTCCACGCGTCCGTAACGTCCTTCGCGGATCAGCTCCAGTGGATCGTCACCACCCGCATCAGCCGCGACCAGCTCCTCCTCGTACTGCCAGTCCAGGCGCCCATTCCAGTTCACGCGGTACTGAGAGCCGGACGCACGCGCGCGCGTCTGATCGGTCACCGTGCCGATCTTGGCCGGATCATCGATATGGCGGACGAGTTGTCCTGGACTCCACGGCATACCTGAACTCCTCACGCCTTCCTGATCGAAACGAGGGTTCCCAAGTGCGCTTTGTTTTGTGCTCGGCTTTTCTTCTTGTAGCCTAGCGCGTCACAAACGGCCTCGATCTTTTGGCAAAAGATGTCCGCATTCAGCGGAATCATCCAGAGATCGCCGCTGGGTTTGTCCCGATTGGTGCTCTGCCATTGCACCTCGTCGTTGAGCGGGTGTTCTGGCCGGAAGGGGTGGATGTTGAAAATCTTGTGGTCGACCTTGGTGATCCAAGACGCACCGACCTCCGTGATGGCTCCCCACGAGACTTTCGTGTTTTCGCTCGTCACGAATAGCACGAAAATCTTCTGGGTCGAATAGCTCTCGACGAAGAACTCGCGGAGGTAGTCGTAGACCTCCCGGCCTTCCGGAACGCGGCATACCTCGTCGTCGCAGTTCGTGTAAAGGATGTCATCGGGAGAGACGTCGTTGAACACCAGCATCTGATGAATGATGTCGGCAAACGGTTTGTCCGGATAAGTCTGGCTGATGAGGATTTTCTTCTTCTGGGAATCCACTGCTGCTTTCAGCCCGAGGTCTGGGCTATTGGCATTGATGGATTCGGAAATCGCCTTCTCCATCGCCTCGCGCGAAACGTTCACTCCCATTTTTGCCAGTGCGCTCGCCGCCTCTTCACTGGCCTTCTTGCGGAAGGTATCCACCGACGCCCTCAATCTGGCCTCGGCTTCCCTTTGTTCCTTCTCCTTCTGTTTCTTTTTCTCGGCGTTGACTAGATCGGTGTACGTCTCTCTCCGTTTGAGAATGTCGGCAAGCAATTCCTTTCTTACGTATTCGCGCACCGCTTCGTAACGTGGGTCGTCGGACTTGTAGCCCTGACGGTTGCTCAATGCCATGTCCGGCAGTTCGGTCAACTCAAACAGATCGACGTGTAACTGTCCGACGACATAGACTTCGTTCAATTTGTTCTGGCCGACGACAGGGAGGATGTTGAATTCCCCCATCTTTTCGTTGGCGAACAGTGAAATAAAGTTGTCCGGAAAGTCGGTCATCTCCGCCTTCCGTCCGCGCGTGGTCTTGTAGGTTCCGATCCACCCCAGGACTTCGAGCGAATATTCGTATTCCTTCCCGTCGTTGGCCTTCATGGTGACGGGAAGAACCTTCGCATCCTGTGTCGAGACGAGATCGTTCCGCTTTTTCGGATAGCTGTCAGGAACGAGGCTGCCGAGCGACGCGAATCTGTCGCCCAGCGTGATCAGCGTGCATAGCTCGCCCATGACGCCACGGTCGAAATCGTCGATCGTCATGCTCTCTTTGCCGCGAATGATGTGTATCCGAAAGTTCGCACCGACCAGCGGGAATATCTTGAGGAGATTCCGCTTCACGGCGGCCAAGGTCTTGTGCAGCCGATACTGCGGGTGGCGCATGATGATGGCGGAGCCGTGATTCTTGATGCGCTCGAAGACGACTTTCGCATCCGGTATCGCCTTCAGTTCATGCCCATTCTCCGGGTGACGAGTCAGCACGAATCCCGACTTTTCCCCTTTGGCAATGGTCAGGACATCGACGTTCTCGGATACGGAAAGCGCCGCCAGCTTGCCGACGCCCTTGCGCCCCATCTTTCGGCGCTTCTTGGACTTCGTGAGTGAGTCCTTCTCCGTCGTTCTCGATACGCCTGCCACATTCAGGTACTTGGTGATGTCACCTGCCTCGTAGGACATGCCGTGGCCGTCATCTTCGACGCGGATGTCGTCCTTGCCAGCAATGATGTAAACGTTCTTCGCGTCGGCGTCATACGCATTGGCGATCAACTCCGCCAGGACATAGTAGATGTTCGTGTAGAGGTTCGGCCCAAGCAGTTCGAGGATGCGTGGATCGACCTCAAGCCGGTACTTTTTCATTGGAGCGGCTTTGGTTCGAGTCATTACGTTTCCTCGTTGTTGTCGAGCAAGGACTGCGAAAATTCGGTTCTGGCGCGACGACGCTTGCGGGTTGGCGCCCGTCCGCTGGTGTTGGCCGCTGCCTCGAAGCGTTCGCGGTTGAGCGCGACGAGACTGTCCAGTAGCGCCGAAGTGGCGTCGGCAGACAGCGCCCACCGCCACTTGTCGTTCGCAGAACCACCGTCGAACTCGCGGAAGTCGTAGTTCACATCCACGTCGTCCCTGCCATAGGCGACGGCGACTTCGGCATCGATCACGGACAGGAGGCGTCGCAGTTCGACGATGGTCGCATCTGCGTTGTCTGGCGAATGGATGGCGTTCATCACGTCGGTCAGGCCACCGCCGCGTGCCGCACTGCACTCGACCGCGAGGCGGTTGAACTCCGTTGCCGCGTCTACGCCCACAGATGTCACGTTCTGCTCGGGCATCGGATACTTGGCAGTCGATTCGCTGATGGAAATCCGAAGCGTCACGCCCATGCCACCACCGCAGAACTTCTCCAACCATGCGCGGAAGAACGAACTCAAGCAGATGGCGAGCATGTCCTCGCGCTCATGTGCGACGAGTAGCACTTGGTTCGTGTAGATCCAAGTGGAATCTGCGAGCATGCAGATCGGATGCTTTGTCACCTTGGAATACGCGATGAACTGTGGCTGCTGTCGAATCCGGCGCATCAATTCGGCTCTGTGATTCCAGAACTGCCACCAACGATCGATCAGCCCCTTGTAACTCTTGAGCGCGACGACTGTGCGGGTCGGCTGCACTTCCTCGACAATGAAGCGATGCGCCACCGGCCAATGGCGGCGGACTTCGTCCAAACCCAGATCGCCGATGTCGAGCGCCCAGCGTTCGATGCGATTGAGGGCTGAACTGGTGATGTCGTCACCCGTGATGTAGGGCTTCAACAAGCTGTCCGGCTCATCCTTGAGGTGATCGAACCACGGGCTGCCCGGCGTGATGACGAAGGCCAAGCCTTTGCTGTTGTCCACGCCAGCGAACGTGAAGGGAGCATCGGGCAGCGCCTGCGGCACCCAGACGTCTGCCGCCTCTGGCTCCAGCCTCGGCCCGATGCGCGGGCAGTTTCGGCCATCGGCATCGCAATCGGCCTGCCACTCGCCCTTGAAGAAGCCGACGATGGCTACGACTACCGCTGCCGATCCCGGCCACGGCATTCCTTTCCGGGCGAAGTAGATGCTACCGTTTTGGACGACGACACCGAGGCCGACTTCGATCGCGCTTCCCTCGGCAATGTTGCTGGTCGCAAGCAGCCCATAGCAACCCTCGGAACGAAGCAGATCGACCGCGCGCCGATGGAACACGACGCACAGGTCGATCTTGCCCGGTGACGCTCCGAGCACCATCTGGCACTGCCACTGCAACTTCTCGCCCAACGCGCCTTTCCACAGACGGTTGCCGAGGAAAGGCGGATTGCCGATCAGGGCGTCGAACCCGGATGGCGCTCTGGCGAAGATTTCGGGAAACTCCAGCGGCCAATGGAATGGATTGCGAACGGGCTTGCCCTGCGGAAGATCGACGCTCAAGGTCTCCCGCGACCGCTTTCCGATGGCATCGAGAGCGTTCCGTTCGCCCGCGACCGCCTGACCAGCTTGGATGGCCAACATCGTGACGGCACCTTCGATCGCCGTTGCATTGCCGCCCGCAGCAAGCATCTCGCCGATGAACGCATCGGCGATGCTTTCCGGCGTCTCGAGCCTGCGGCGCGCGTCAGCGTCCAGATGCGCCATGGCCTCCACGTCGCGGATGTCGCGGATGGGTATTTCGCGCAAATGCGAGCGCAGTTCGATGGCCTCGCGCACGGCCTGCTCGACGTTCTGACCGAACAGACGTAGCTGGCCTTGACCCGTAGGATTCATCGAAAGCTGGGTCAGTTGATCCAGCCGGTGGATGCCGAGCAGGCTGTCGCCACAACGCAGGTTGTGCTCAAGGAAGCCGAAGGGGCGGCCCTTAGCCAGCGTCACCAACCAGATGGATAGCTTGGCCAGTTCCACCGCCAGCGGATTCAGATCGACGCCGTAGAGGCAGCGTTCGGCGATCAGGCGGCGGGCGACGATGGTGCGCGCCTCGGTGTCGCGCGGCAGCGCCTCAACGTCGGCGTCGGCATCCATCACTCGTCCATCGACGCCGACTGTGCGCTCTTGGTCCTCCGCCTGCGCCCACGCCTCCACCAGCCGGTCGGCCAGCCAACGGCAGGCTTGCACGAGGAACGCGCCCGAACCCATCGCGGGGTCGCAGATCTTCAGATCAAGCAGTTCAGCGGATGATTTCAGCGCCCAGTCCGCGCACGGCGTGCCTTGTGCCGGGCCGACGTAGGCGATGGGCGTGAGCGTCTCGGCGACGATGGCCTCAGTGAGCGACTTCGGCGTGTAATGGGTACCGGTCTCGCGCCTGTCGGAGCCAGTGGTGACGATGAAGGCTTCGGCGGGATAGACCAGTGGATAACCCCAGGCATCTTTCACCAACAAGTTGGCAAACGGCAAAACGCGGTCGTACGGGATCGTCGAGCCAGCACATGTCGTTCGCAGCTTCTCGGCCAGCTCGTTTTCAACAGGAGCTGCTAGCGCACGATTCACCTTACTGGCGGAACTGCCAGAACGTTCGATCAAAAAGCCAATCAGCCTTTCCTGGCCGTCTAAGCGTGCGGACTCCAGTTCGGACAACGTCACCAATGGCTTGGTGGCCTTTTTTGTTGCTCCCACGTCTAAAGTAATCGCGTCAGTACGTTTGACGGTGCGTTCCAGTAGGCCTTCGTAGACGTAGCCGATCTGCTCCACATCCAGCGCCCGGTAGGACAGCGTGCGACCTTGGAATTGCTGAATGGCATCAAGCAGCAACAACACGGTGCGGTTGTCGATCGGTAGCGGCTTGGCGATATCGGTGCGCCAGTCGGAGCCTTTGCTGCGGCCTTCAAGGAAGGGAAAACGATCCGGATCGAACAGGGAACCACCCAGCGCAGGCAGGCGCAGGTTTTCGTGCTCGATGCCGCCGTATACGGCGCGGAAGACGGCCAGTAAGCGAGACCACGCATCCCAGCGACGTTCCAGAATCTCGTCCGATTCGGCACGCAACTGCATGCGCAGGGTCGAAATCGCATAGTTGGCTTCGTAGCGTTCGTCGCCCAAGAGCAGCAGGCCGCGCTCCTCGGCGGAGAGCAGGAAGACCAGCCGCATCATTATCGTCAGCGCGGCTTCGTAGAGTTCGGTTTCCTTCACGCCTCGCAACAGCTCGCGCTCGCGGTCTTGGTCGGCCTTGTCGAGCGACTGGATGAGCACTTCGACAGCGCGCCGCACCTGCTCACCCAAGGCGTCGGTTACTTCGTCCTGGAACTTCAGCGAGCGATCGAACAGCGCGGGCAGTCGCTCCGATTCATCCACGAAGAAGCGCCGGATGCCCAACAGGTGGACAAAGGCTTGGAGGGTGACGGGTTCTTGCGCCCAGATACGCGCATACCAACTGGCGAAGGTGGTGACCGCGCCCACCGGCGCATCGACCAGCATCCAGCGTTCGCCGTTGGTCACCAGCCCGAGACGGCAGCCCGTGGCGCGGCAGAGCCTGACCATGCCTTCCGCCGGCGTGCTGGCCCAGCCGTCCAATTTCTGGGTGGCATCGAGATCGACGTCCTGCCCGTAGGCGTGGATGAGCATCAGCGGCTGGTCGCCGTTGCCGACGACGGCGAAGTCCGGCGACAGGCTTACGCCGTGTTCGGGCGGAGCAACGGTGAAATGTGCAGCGCACCAGTCCTTACGTTTGAGCGTGTCGCCACGGCCGTCCTCGTCGAGTTCCAGTCCGTGCGACAGGACTTCGTCAATCCATGCCGCGTGCAGATCGACGAAGCGGGGATCGTCGGTTTCCAGCGCCTCGCGCCATTCGTCGTAGGCTTGGCGCAACCGCTTGCGTTTGGCTGCATCGAGTTCTTCCAGCCCTTGCGGGAAAGCTTCCTTAAGTATCGGGACGGCGAGGAAGGGTCCGGAAATCTCAATGAGCGAGAGCCAGTCGTGATGAAGGCTGTCGCGGCTCATGCCAGGGCTCCCTCGAACTCTGGTCGAAGCTCGGGCACCCCAGCAGCTTCCAGTAGTTGCCTTACCCGATCGAATTTAGCTGGGTCGAGCGTGGGATCTTCTGCATTGCCTGGAGGTATCCAGATCACCATGCCTAGACGTGCACGGGTGAGTAGGACGCGATAGCGATTACGCACGTAGGTGCGCTCTGCATCGCTATGCACTTGATTCCAGGCAGTACCACGGAACTTTCGGTAGCTCCAGTCGCCTCGTTCTGAGGGCGTCAAGTCGCCTCCCCAGCACAAACCGACCCAGTCGAGTTCGAGCCCTTGGCATTCGAACTCCGATGCGGCCACTTCCAGCACATGGCTGGATCGAACATCGGTCGCTGGCTTCAAGTACCACTTGTCGAACGGATAATTGATCCGAAAAGCGCTAGAGCATTCGATACCGTAAGCACGAAGACGTTGGTCTTCCGACGAGGAAACAAGGCCACACCGCTGCCCATTTTCTCGCTGGGTTCTAGCTGCAAGCCAACCTCTGGCCCGATTGAGATCACGAGTGAAGTGAAGAGGAAACTCCCGCTGGCTAGGCATCAGGGGCCGGGCGCGTTCGACATCCAAGTCGAGCACGGCATCTACCCATTCCGCCAGTCGTTGCGCGCGGAAGCTCCGTACCCCGACACTCAGATGCGCCAAAGGCTCCGGTCGAAACTTGATGCCAGGAGGAACACTTTCAGCGAACAAGCGATGACCGGATACGCTGGTACCGCCGGACACGACCTCAGGTGAAGCGACGACCTGCCAATGAGGGCGAACGGCGACTGCTCGTCCCCATTCTTCGAGGCCTGCTTCACCTGAAAAAATCTCTTGACCCCCACCGACGAGCGCAATGATCACGGCCCATTCATCCAGGCGATCCATCACGTCGAAGAGTTCAGCGGCTTCCGAGATGTCCACACCTTGCTTGCGCTGCATCTGCTCGTGATCCCAGGCACGCTGGGCTTCGTCGAAGACGACGACATGCTCATGCGGCAGAGCGTCAGGATTCTCGCGGTGGTAGCGCAGGAACTGGTGAACGTTCTGAATGAATGTGGAGACCTCATGGGCACAGTCCTGGCGCCGCCGCCCCGCCCGCTGCTGGCTCAGCACGAGCGCTTCACGTACGACTTTCACCAGAGGCCCATTTCCAGATAGAAAAATACCGGAGGGCCCACCTTCGGCACGAAGTGACGGATCATGAACCACGTTGAGTCCAGTCAGCGTCTTGCCTGCGCCGGGTACGCCGGTGATAAAACAAACACTACGTCGCCCCTGCGTACGTGTTTCCCTGATCACCTTCGCCAGAAGATCTGTCGTGGCGCCCAAGTTGCTGGCGTATCTATGGCTTATCTCTCGAACATCATGATTCTCGTAAAGTCGCTCTGCCGCTTCGATGACAGACAGCGTGGGCCGATATGGTGCGGATACCCAGTCCTCGACCTGTATCGGTTGCTCAGTAGGGTCGTGAAGCGCGCGATAAACAGAGAACAATACCGAAACCAATTGATCGGCGTTGGTGAGCCTTATCGCCGCGACCCGCGAATTCGCATCGGTAACTGAGACTGCGCACCTTGGAGCTGCGGTAGAGCAAAGCACTGGAACGATCGTACGATCGGCGCTGCCACCATGAAAGTCGCGTAAGTTCAAGCAATAATCTTCGACCTGCCAGCGGGATGCAGCGTCATGAGATGTGGCACCGAACTTGAACTCGATCACCAGAATCACATCGTGGGCGAGCAAGATCGCATCTGGGCGTTTCTGACGTCTCGGGAGTTCGTACTCTAGGATCAGATGCCAGCCTTTCGCGGCTTCGTCCCATTCGACTAGGTCTCGCGCGCAGCGCTTTAAAAGCTTGATCTGGTATTTCCAGGTTTCGATTTGAGTCGTGCGTGTGCTCTGGATACCCGTCGATGAAACCGAGTCAGTGAGCTCGCCCAACAGCTGGGCATCATCGGCACTCAGGAAGCTATCAAGTGAGTATCGAACGCCGCGGCTCATCTCGTGCTTCCTTCAGGAACGATGAAGATCACCGCGACCGGGAATGTGCGGTCGTCAAGCTTGTCGTAGCGGGCTTCGATAGCCTGCGTCTCCAACCGCCGCTCGTCGGGGATGCGCGCGAGGCGTGCTTCCAGTGCGGCGATGTCGCGCCGGAGCTGTGTGCGCTCGTCCTCGGTGAAGAGCGAGAACTGTTCAGGCTGTTGTTCTTTCTTCAACTCGGACTGGATCGCCTTCTCCAGTTCGTCGAGCACAGTGCCGATGTCGTCGATTTCCTGCTGCTTACGAGTCTGGAGCGTGTTGGTCAGGTAACGGAGACGTTCTTTGGAACGGGCATCCACGGCTTTCAGGATGGCGTCCTGCTGACGGTCGAAGCGAACGCGCAGCGCATCGAACAGGGATGGGGTTGCCGTGATGGGTTTTGCTTCGTCCAGCCACTGCTGGACGCGGGTGACACCTTCTTCACGGCGGAAGGATTGGTCGCGCAAGTAGCCGCCCGATACCGTGAGTTCTTCGTGCAGCCGATGATGATTTCCGCCGGTGACGACCAGCCGCGAAACGACGATCACGGCGGGGCCGTCGATGTGCGCATCCGGCACGGTGCGGACGGTGACGCGGTGCAGCTTCTTCACGTCGTCCTGCGCCCAGATTTCGGCGCGCAGCAGACGCAGGCACATCTGCACCAAGCGGTGGTTCAGGTGGACGAGGACGACGTCGTCACGACCGGTGGCGACGGTGTGGTCGAAGGTGATGGGGCGAATCTTCTGCGTGTGTGGATGACGCAACCCTTCCAGACAGCGCGCCCACGAGCCGGACAGCGCGGGCATCCGGAAGACGCTGCCCGGCGGAGCGCCCGCCAGTTCGACGGGTTCCAGCGGCGGACGGCCCGCTAGCGCGAGGCCGGTCTTCACGGCCATCACGACGTGGTCGGGCGTGAGGTGGAAATCCTGCTTGGTGGTGAGTAGGCGCTCGTGCAGCTTGGTGACGCATTCTTTCAACTCGCGTTCGGCGCGAACGAAGTTCTTGGCGCGGGAGATTCGTGCCTCAGCCAAGCGGGTGTCCAAGTCCTTCAGGGAGCCTTCGATGAGGCCGGACATCTGGGGCGCGATGACTGGATTGACGCTGCCCATATCGGCGCGCATCGAGTCCAGTTTCCGCAAAGCACGCAGGATGTCTTCGCCGTGGCCGCCGACTGAAGCACCGTTCGCGCCGCTGCCATCGACCGGATGCCAGATCAGCACTTCTTTCTCGCGCTGCCCGTGGCGGTCGATACGTCCGTTGCGTTGCTCCATCACGTTGGGGTTGTAGGGAATCTCCAAGTGGATGAGCATGTTGCAATGGTTCTGCAAGTCGATACCTTCGGACGCCGCGTCGGTAGCGAGCAGGATGCGCACGGGCGAATCCTGCGGAGAGGCTTGGAACGCAGCTTTGATGGGTTCGCGCTCCTCTTGGGATAGGCCACCGTGGAGTAGGCCAAGGCGCTCACCGCCGAAGCCATGGCTGGCGAGGATTTGCTGCATCCACTGGTGCGTGGTGCGGTATTCGGTGAACAGGATCACCCGGCGGTCGTTCCAGCCGCCGTTCGTCTTGAGGTTCGCCGTGAGCCAGTCGAGGATGGCTTTGGCCTTGGAGTCGATCTGATTCCTGGCTCGTTGCGCCCATGCTCGCAAGTCGTCCAGCATCACTCGCTGCTCTGGAGTTAGCGGCATCGAGCGACGCGTGGCTTCCTCGATGGCTTCGGCTTGGGCGTTCTCGACTTCCTGGTCATCGGCATAGTCCTCGTCTGCTTTCAGGATGGCCTTGTGCAGGATGCGATCGGCCATCGCGTCCGGCTTCACGGGCCGCGCTTCGGACAGCGATGCGACGTGCTTTTCGAGCGTGGACGCGAACGCCGCTGGCGATGAGAGAAGGCGTTTCTTGAGGAGACGGTTCACGAAGGCCGTGCCGAAACCGTTGCCTGCTTTGTCGGCGTCTTTCTCGCGGCTGGTGCAGTAGTCGTCCAGTTTGCTATGAATCTCACGTTCATCCGCCGTGTATGGGACTTCGAGTGCCTGCAAAGTGCGCCTGGCGTACAGGGGATTGCCGTCCGCATCGACCAGGTCGCTTTTCAGGCGACGGATCATTACCTGACTGAGGCACTTCTCGTCGGGGAGGATGTTGCGCGCGAAGCGCTGGTCGTCGAGCAACTCCAGCAGTGAGGTGAACGACTCGGTATAGCCGTTGTGCGGCGTCGCGGTCAGAAACAAGCGATGTTGGAAGTGCGGGCCAATGGCGCGGATGAAGCGCGTGCGCAGACTCTCCAGCGCGTAGTGCGCACCTGCGGCGGGTGCGACGTTGTGCGCCTCGTCCACGACCAGCAAATCGAACTTGCGTGGATGACCGACGTGCGGAGGGATCACGTCGCGCATGGCGCGCAAGCCCTCGCCACCCTTGGCCCAATCCATCGACGTGATGAGTCGCGGATGCGATGTCCACGGATTGGCGTGGATGCCGCGTTCACGCCGCAACTGCTTGATGTAGTCGGTGCCCACCACGCGGAAGTCGAGGCCGAACTTCTCCAGCATCTCGATGCGCCACTTCTCCTGAAGCGACGCGGGACAGACGATCAGCACGGTGCGCGCGCGATGCCGCAGCAACAACTCTTGAATGACCAGTCCGGCCTCGATGGTCTTGCCAAGACCGACGTCGTCGGCGATGAGCAGGTTGACGCGGGCCATGTCGATGGCGCGCACCAGCGGATCGAGTTGGAAATCCTCGATGCTGACGCCGCTGCGGAACGGAGCCTGGAGGAATCCACGGTCGGCGTTGGTGGCCGCGCCCCAGCGTACGGCATCGAGGAAGGCGTCGAGCATGCCCGAATCGTCCTGCCCCGTGACCGAAGGCAGGCCCGCACGCTCGATGACCTGAGCACCCGGCTCGATTTCCCAGACGACTTCCAATTCCTCGCCGAGACCGTCCTCGTCGATCGAGGAGAGCGTCACGCAATGCTGGGGGATGCCGGTTTCCAGTCCGGCGGCATTGACGTCGGCCACCACCCACTGACGCCGACGCACCTCGACGAGCTGCCCCGGCTCTGGGCGGGCACGATATGCCTGAATTTCCCCCCTGTCCTTGTCGCCCATGTGATGCGTGCTTTCCTTTTCAGTCTTTCTCGTCCGCGCCAGGCGAAGATGAGGCGCGTCGTTTCGAGTCGACATTGACTACTGCACTTGCGACAGTCTTGGAAGCCTCGACCGGGGACTCATGCGACCAAAACCGTAACACCGTCCAGCCGAGGGATCGCAAACGATCGTTTGTGTCCGCATCCCGTAGTCGATTCGTTTCGATCTTCTGCCGCCAGAATTCCACGTTCCGCTTGGGCCACGTAGCGTGTTTGGGACAACCATGCCAAAAGCAACCATCGACGAAGACGGCGATCTTTCGACGAGGGAATGCCACGTCCGCCACGCGGCGGGGCTTCTTCAGTACTTCGTAGTCGATCCTATAGCGCAGACCGATGCGATGCATCTCCTGCCGCAGAGCCATTTCCGCCCCCGTTCCTTTATGTCGCACTTTCGCCATCCGACGACTGACGGCAGATGACGAGGGCACGGCTCGAAGCATCGTGTAGTCCTCGTCAGCCCATCACTAAGCTGCGATGGATGCGAGGTGCTGCTTGATGCTGCTGGCGATGGCGCGACCGAGATTGACGGGAACCGCGTTGCCGATCAGTCGCCCGAGAGTGCTGAAGCTCACTTCACCATTTTTGGGGATGAATGCGTAGCCCCGTGGAAAGCTCTGCAAAATTGCGGCTTCCCGCAGGGAAATGGCTCGATCCTGCTCAGGGTGGCCGAAACGACCGTTGCCGAATCCGTAGCATTGGGTGGTCATCGTCGGCGCAGGCTTGTCCCATTCCATGCGCCCGTAGACGCCTGGATAAGTGCGCCCGCTTTCGGCGCGGTGACAATCGGCGACCAAGTACTTGGGCCAGTCGCGCCACGTACCGCCAGGCTTGGAGACCTTGATCCGCTTGAGGTTCGTATCGGACAGCGTCGCGGTAGCGTGCAATTTGTCCCGGGGTGCGGACTCCCCGGCACTGAGAGGGCGAAGGCGGCCAATAGCTTGCCGAACCGTCTTAGCCTTCACGTGAGTCGGCGGGATCATTTCGATACTTCCGTGCCTGGATGCCAGCAGCACCATCCGTCGCCGCATCTGTGGAACACCGTAAAGTGAGCTGTCGACGACCTCGGACCAGACCTCATAGCCGCGCCGTTTCAGCGTGCCCACGAAATCGTGGAACACCTCATGCTTGGCGACGGTCGGCACGTTCTCCATCGTGATGACGTCTGGCATCGAGCCTTCTGCAAGACGCGCGAACTGATACAGCAAACCCCACTTGCCATCCTCGCCATCCAGTTCGTAACGCTGGGCATAGGTCGAGAAGGGTTGGCAAGGTGCACAACCAGCCAAGATCGTCAGTTCAGCATCGCCGAACAGCTCTCTGAGCTCACCGATCGTGACTTTGCTGATGTCTCGCTCTACGAAGCGAGCCTGACCATTGTTCTCTTCGTATGGAAAGCGACAGGCAGGATCAAGGTCGATTCCCGCAACAACAGGAAGACCTTCCAAGATGAAGCCGTGCGTCAGCCCGCCGGCGCCGCAGAATAAATCGACACATGCGATCTTCATCGCGTCTCTTCGACCGACAGCCAGCGATCAGTCATGATGTCGACATCCATGGGTGAACCAACCCAACTCCTCCGTGATTCTGGCGGCAGGTGTACTGGGGTCTGCATTTGAATTTGGACAAGGTTTGGCCCAATCAAGTCGGATTTGATGGGGTTTTCCCATGCTAACGGGCGGCCTCAAAGAAAGCAAAAGTGCGGATCGACGCGCGAAGATGTTGCTGGTCGCCTGTTTGTGGAACGTCAGCAAGGGTGCGGGCGACAGGAGGATCTCAACTCCTTCGCAGCGATCACCGACGCCCCGCCGGAGATCCGCACCGCGGGCCACGACCGCTGCATCATCCGGTCAAGCCGAGGCACGTGGATCGCTGGCTGCGACCGGATCCGAATCACCTGGAAGTCTTCCACGCAATCCTCAATGACCGGGAGCGACCGTTCTACGGTCACGTGATCGCTGTGTAGCAACCAATAGCCTCCGGCCCGTTCGCTTTCAGAGGGTATCGCGAGGCATCGTTGGGACCATGACCATTCCTGACCGCACATCTCAGGTTGCAGTGAAGCGCCCTCGGGTTCGGTTGGCATGCCTCCGCGGCAAGTCGCTCGCATAGGCCAGATCTGTTGGAAACTCTATTGTTGCAAGCGACCTGAAACTGGCCTTCCAGTTGCCAACTCTATTATCGAGTTGGCACTTCTATTAGGTCTTACCAACCAGCCCGACGGCGCGGCGCGCTATTCCACCGTCACCGATTTGGCCAGATTGCGAGGCTGGTCGACGTCGGTGCCACGCAGCACCGCGACGTGATAGGCCAGCAATTGCAGCGGCACGGTAAAGACCGCGGGCGCGATGAAATTGCCGCCGGACTGCACCCGCAGCATCACGCCGTTGGCGGCGGTGTCGTCCATGCCGGCGGCGCCGTCGGCAAATACGATCAGGCGGCCGCCGCGGGCGCGCACTTCCTGCAGATTGGATTTCAGCTTGTCCAGCAAGGGACCGTTCGGCGCCACCGCCACCACCGGCATTTCCTCGTCAACCAGGGCCAGCGGGCCATGCTTCAGCTCACCGGCCGGATAGGCTTCGGCGTGGATGTAGGAGATTTCCTTGAGCTTGAGCGCGCCTTCCAGAGCGACCGGATACTGCGCGCCGCGACCGAGGAACAAGGCGTGCTGGCGCTGGATGAATTCTCCCGCCAACTCGATGATCGCGGGCTCCAGCTTGAGCGCAGCCTCGATGGCGCCGGGCAGACCCAGCAATTCGGCACACAAGGCGGCGCAGCGGTCGCCGTCCAGCCCGTTGCGCCGACCCAGTTCCAGCGCCAGCAGGGCCAAAGCGGCGAGCTGGGTGGTAAACGCCTTGGTCGACGCCACGCCGATTTCCGGACCGGCGCGCGTTATCAGCTTCAGGTCGGCCTCGCGCACCAGAGATGACTCAGGCGAGTTGCAGATGACCAACGTACCCAGATAGCCGCGGCGGGCCGACTCGCGCATCGCGGCCAGCGTGTCCGCCGTTTCGCCAGACTGCGAGATCGCCACGAACAGGGTATTCGGCGGCACCACCGCGTCGCGATAACGTGATTCGCTGGCTACCTCCACGCTAACCGGCAGGCGCGCGTATTCCTCGATCCAGTACTTGGCGACCAGACCCGCGTGGTAGCTGGTGCCACAGGCGATGATGTGCACGCCACGAGTGGCCTGCAGCAAGGTGTCGCTGTCGATGCCGAAGATGTTCGGCAAGACGCCGTGCGGCCCCAGGCGCGCTTCCAGCGTGTCGGCCACCGCCCGCGGCTGCTCGAAGATTTCCTTCTGCATGTAGTGGCGATACTGACCGCGCTCGACCGCGTCGATGGACAACTCGCTCTCGTGAATGGCGCGTTCGGCCGGCGTGCCGTCCAGCGCGAACACCTGCACGCTCTCGCGGGTGATCTCGACCACGTCGCCCTCGTCGAGATAAAGCATCTTGTTGGTGACCTGGATCAGCGCCTGCGCATCGGATCCCAGGAAGTTCTCGCCGATGCCGATGCCAACCAGCAACGGTGCACCACGGCGGGCGCCAACCACCCGGTCCGGTTCGTCGCGACTGACCACGGCAATCGCGTAGGCACCCTCCAGTTCGCGCACCGTGGCCAGCACGGCCTGACGCAGATTCATGCCCTGGTCGAGCCGCCGGTCGATCAGCGCAGCCATCACCTCGGTATCGGTTTCGGACGTGAACAGCTGGCCGCCGGCCTGCAGCTCGGCGCGCAGGCTCGCGTAATTCTCGATGATGCCGTTGTGCACGATGGCCACGCGACCCACCACATGCGGGTGCGCGTTCGCCTCGTTGGGCGCACCGTGGGTCGCCCAGCGGGTATGCGCGATGCCGGTGCCACCGGGGAGAGGATGGGCCAGATACAGCGCTTCCATCTCGCGCACCTTGCCCTTGGCGCGCACGCGACCGATCGCACCGTGGTTGATCACGGCCACACCGGACGAGTCGTAGCCCCGGTATTCGAGCGCCTTGAGCCCCGCAATCAGCAGCGGCGCAACGTCACGCTGGGCCACCGCGGCAACAATTCCACACATCGGCTGGTTTCCTTGGAAGGGATGCAGGGCGCCGAGCCCTGCATGGACGAGCCATTATGCCCGCTCAAACTGACCGGCAGCTGCAGAATCCGGGCATTTCAGCGGGCAGACCTGCCGGCGGAGCCTGCCGCGGTTCAGTTCACCTTGCGCCGCAGCCAGTTCAGCAGGTCGATGCGGGTGATCAGGCCCAGGAATTCCTCACCGTCAACCACGATTGCGACATGTCCGCGCTCGAACACCGGCAGCAGCGATTCCACCGGTGAACGCACGTCGAGCATGTGCAGGTCGGTAATCATCGCCGTGGAAACGGGGTCGCGGAAGCGCGTGCCGTCGGCATGCACGTGCAGCAGCACGTCGGACTCGTCGACGATGCCGACCAGCTTGCGACCGTCCATCACCGGCAGCTGCGACACGTCGTACAGCTTCATGCGGTTGTAGGCGGTGATCAGCAACTCATTCGGACCCACCACCACGGTATCGCGCTGGGCGAACGGACGCAGCAACAGGTCGCGCAGGTCACCATGCTGTTCGCGCTCGATGAAGCCGTTGTCGAGCATCCAGTAATCGTTGTACAGCTTGGACAGGTACTTGTTGCCGGTGTCGCAGACCAGCGTGACCACGCGCTTGGGCGCCGCCTGCTCGTGACAGTATTTCAGCGCTGCGGCGACCAGGGTGCCGGTGGACGAGCCACCCAGCACGCCCTCCTTGGCCAGCAGCTCGCGCGCGGTCAGGAAACTTTCCTTGTCGGAGATCGCATAGGCCTTCTTGACCCGGGTGAAGTCGCTGATCCCGGGCAGGAAGTCCTCGCCAATGCCCTCGACCATCCAGCTGGCCGACTTCGTCGACATCGTGCCTTCGTTGATGTACTGGGCCAGGATCGAGCCGATCGGATCGGCCAGGATCAGCTCGGTCTGCGGCGAATGTTCGGCGAAAAATTTCGACAGGCCGCTGAGCGTGCCGGAGGAGCCGCAACCGACCACGATCGCGTCGACCTTGCCGTCCATCTGCTCGAGGATTTCCGGCCCCGTGCTGGCGATGTGCGCGGCCGGGTTGTCGGGGTTGCCGAACTGGTTGATGAAGTAGGCCCCGGGCGTTTCGCGGGCGATCCGTTCGGCCATGTCCTGGTAGTACTCGGGATGACCCTTGGCCACGTCGGAGCGGGTCAGCACGACCTCGGCACCCATCGCCTTGAGATTGAAGATCTTCTCGCGGCTCATCTTGTCCGGCACCACCAGAATCAGCCGATAGCCCTTCTGCTGCGCCACCAGGGCGAGGCCCAGGCCGGTGTTGCCGGCGGTGCCCTCGACCAGGATGTCACCCGGACGAATGCGACCGTCCTTTTCGGCGCCCTCGATCATCGACAGACCGATGCGATCCTTGATCGATCCACCCGGGTTGGCGCTTTCGAGTTTGAGGAACAACTCGCACAACCCGGTATCCAGGCGCTGGGTGCGCACCATCGGGGTGTGTCCGATCAGTTCGAGGACACTCTGGTGAACCGTCATGGGGTCTCCGTTGTTGGGACGCGGGCCAGCCTTCAGGCAACCGCAGAAATCCCATGATAACCGAGCGGCCCCGCGTGGCGCCGCAAACGCGGCGGCCCCGGCAGCTTCCCGCTCAATGGGGGAAGGCCCGGGGCCACGTTCGCGTCAAACGGCAGCGTCAGTTGATGAGATGCGATCGATCTGCCCACATGCGTTCGAGTCGTGCCTTGGCCATCAATTTTTCCTTCTTCATGCTGGCCAGAGTGACATCGTCGATGGGCAATACGCCTATGTCCGCGTCGTGCACCTTGCTGTCGAGCTCCCTATGGTGCTGGTAGAGACGCCGGAATTCGGCATCCGCCTTCATCAAGGCCTCGACATCATCACGCTGCTGGTTTTCAAACATGATCCGACCTCCTCGCGAGTTGACGTGCGGATGCAACAGGACGCATCCGCAGACGTTGAACACAGGCGCGCAACCACCGCCCGCGCCGGCATTCCGGGAAGCGGGTGACACTTGGAAACGGGGGATACGAGCATGGTTCGGGTCAGTAGCCCACACGGCCTGAATGCCCTGTGGGACTTTGACCCTACACCGTCGATTGGGGGTGTGCAAGCCTTTCGGCGGACGCCTCGCGTGGCGTTGCTGTTTTCGTAAAATACCTGTCAAAACAGTATTTTACATTTATTCAACACTAGCCGGCGCAACCCGCACAGAACGACGGTCAGGGCCCTGACACGGGCCCATTCGGACCCCGGTCAGGGATGCTTCACGGACGAATCCGGAGCGACTTCCGCCGGCTTCTCGGCGGGCTGTTCGGCACTCTCCATTTGCGAACGCATCGCCTTGGCGGCCTGTGCTGCCAACTCGGCCTGACGCTTGGCCGCCCTGGCTACCCGGCTCTGCGCCGCCGCCAGCTTCTTCGCGCGTTCAGCCTCGGCGCGGGCCTGGTCAGCTGCCTGGGAGTACTCCAGCCCCTGCGCCTGCAGCCGGGCCGCCTCTTCCTGCGCCAGTTGGTATTGCAGGCGCTGGCGTTCCAGCTCGCGTCGAGCCATCTCCGCATCGCGGCGGCTGTTGTCGAGCAGGATCTGGTCGTGCTCGCGATCGAGCTGGGTCAGCTTGGCTTGAGCATCCTGCAGTTGTGCGGCCGTCTTGGCCAGATCGACCCGTCGCTCAGCCAGATACAAGGCATGCGCCCGCTCGCGCGAGCTGGCCTGCGCCAGCCGATTGATCGCATCGCGCGCACGCGCTTGCTCCGCCTGAGCGTACCTGCCCATGGCAGGATCGTCGGCGAGCTGGTTGAGACTGCCAGTCAGCCGATTGATGTCGATATCGTCCTGCCGCGCGTGCGCCGACCCCAGCGCGGCCAGCATCAACGCCATGCCGGCAAGCAGTTTGGTGGAACGTGTCATGGCTGGTCTCCCTGCGAACGAGCCGCCGGCTGCTGGGCGGCATCGGGAACCGTCTGGAATCCGTCGGCCGGCGGCATCGACAGCGCCGACGACGCCGGCGCCGGCATATCTTCGGTCGGCGGCGGTGGGAGGGTGGATGGCGCAGGTACGGAAGGCGCGGGGGCCGCCGCCTGCTCACTTTGCTGCCGCAGCCGGGTGTTCTCGTCCAGCTTGCTCCGAATCTGGGCCCGAGCCGCGCCCAGCCGCGCCTTGGCCTGGGCCAGTTCGGCGTCTGCACGGGATTCTTCGGCCAGATTGGCCGCATCGGCGTACTTCCGCCCTGCCATGGCCGTCTGTGCCTGTTGGAACTTGTCCTGGGCAAAACCCAGGTCGACCGGCGCATAATCGGCAGCACCCGCATCCAGTGCCATCTGCAACTGCGACTGGGCCAGGTTCATCGAGTCATCGGGCGGTGGCACCGAGGCACAACCGGCCAACGCCAGCCCCAGCAACAGGACGACCAGCGCGGTTCGGACACGTTCGGGGGATCGGGCCAACTGGGAAAAGATGTACATCACAATCCTCGTGGTATGTCGCAGCGTATTGTGGGCGGGCATAATCCACCATTGCAATGCGTGTTTCGCAAACAGGGGTCATTCGTGGACATCGGTTACTTCCTCAAGCTTATGGTAGACAAGGGCGCGTCGGACATGTTCCTGTCCACGGGCGCGCCGGTGAACATCAAGGTCGAAGGCAAGCTCTATCCGTTGGGCAACACGGGGCTGCCCAGCGGGATGGTCAAGAAAATCGCCTATTCGCTGATGGATGAAGGCCAGGTACCCCAATTCGAGCGCAATCTCGAGCTGAACATGGCACTTGCAGTCAAGGACGCCGGCCGATTCCGCATCAACGTGTTCAAGCAGCGCGGCGAAGTGGGCATGGTGATCCGCGCGATCAAGAACGAAATCCCCAGCGTCGAACAGCTGCAGCTGCCCAGCATTTTCCGCGATCTCATCATGGAGCCACGCGGGCTGATTCTGGTAGTCGGTGCCACGGGTTCGGGCAAGTCGACCACCTTGGCGGCAATGATCGACCAGCGCAACAGTCACTCACCGGGTCACATCCTCACCATCGAGGACCCGATCGAATACCTGCACCGGCACAAGCGGTCGATCGTCAACCAGCGCGAGGTGGGGCTGGACACGCACAGCTACCACGAGGCGCTGAAGAACGCGATGCGCGAGGCGCCGGACGTCATCATGATCGGCGAGATCCGTGACACGGACACGATGGAGGCCGCCATCGCGTTTTCCGAGACCGGCCACCTGTGCCTGGCCACGCTGCATTCCAACAACGCCGACCAGACGCTGGAGCGAATTCTCAACTTCTTCCCCGAATCGGCGCACAAGAACGTGCTGATGAACCTGGCGCTCAACCTGCGCGCGGTGATCAGTCAGCGCCTGGTCATGGGCAAGGACGGCCGTCGCATTCCCGCTGCGGAAGTGCTGCTCAATACGCCCTTGATTCGCGACATGATCCGGCGCGGCCAGATCCACGAGATCAAGGAAGCCATGGACCGCAGCCTGCAGGAAGGCATGCAGACCTTCGACCAGTCGCTCTACAAACTGTACAAGGACGGTCGCGTGGAGCTGGAAGAGGCGCTCAGCAAGTCCGATTCGCGCGATGGCCTGGCGTTGAAGATCCGCCTCGCCGAAGGTGGCAGCAACAATGAAGCACTCGCCGGCAATGACCCGTACGGGATGGGGTTGTAAGCCGCTGGCGCAATGCGAGCGGACAACCGTGACGCGAGCTGGGACAGTTGCCGCCCCGGATCAGCCCATCCCCGCCCTCACGGCGCGTCGGGCTGGGCCTCTGGTGCCGCCAGCCGGAACGCTTCCAGCTCATTGCAGGCCTGATAGATGCGGGAAATCGTCGGGTAGGCATCCATCGGAAGCTTCCAACGCTGGGCGTTGTAGACCTGCGGGATCAGACAGGCATCGGCCATGCCCGGCGTCTCGCCGTGGCAGTAGCGACCGGTTGCCGCACTGTCTCCCAGCATTTCCTCGATCGCCTTGAAGCCCATGGCGATCCAGTAGCGTGACCATTCCGCACGCTGTTCTTCGCTGGCACCGAACTGTGCCTCCAGGTGCTGCAACACGCGCAGATTGCCCAGCGGATGGATATCGCAAGCCACCGCCATGGCCAGCGTCCGCACCTGGGCCCGTCCGCGGGCGTCCACCGGCAACAGCGCGGTCTCAGGCTCCTGATACATCTCCTCCAGGTACTCCATGATCGCCAGCGACTGGGTGATCACCCGGTCACCATCCAGCAACACGGGAACCGTTTCCTGAGGATTGAGGGCCCGATATTTCGGAGCATGCTGCTCGCCCCCATCGCGCACCAGATGGACCGCCCGCGACTCGTAACTCAAACCTTTCAGGTTGAGCGCGATGCGCACGCGATACGCGGCACTGGAGCGCCAATAGCCGTAGAGCACCAATCCGGTAGCCATAAACGAACCCCTCTGCACGGATGTCTTGCAGTTTAGCCACAGTTGGGGGCGGCGCGAACCGCCCAAGTCCGGTTCGGGGCGACCGCCACCCGACCCACCAGGGTTTGCATCGATACGTTGTGCCCCGGACAATAGCCGGTTCGCGCCCGTCAGCGCCTGCATTCCACCATTTGACTGGAGTTCCGCCGTGTCCGTGATCCGCATGAGTGACCTCGACCTGCGCAACCAGCGTGTGCTGATTCGCGAAGACCTGAACGTGCCGATCGACGAGCAAGGCCGAATTACCTCCACCCAGCGCCTCGATGCAGCCCTGCCAACCATTGCGGCGGCCCGCGATGCCGGCGCCCGCGTACTGGTAATGTCTCACCTGGGACGGCCGAAGGAGGGTCAGTTCGACCCCGAGGCGTCGCTGGCGCCGGTAGCCGCCTGGCTATCCGACAAGCTGGGTTCACCCGTGCGCCTGGTCGCCGACTATCTCGATGGCGCCGAGGTCGCCGCGGGCGAAGTGGTGTTGCTGGAAAACTGCCGCATGAACGTGGGCGAAGGCAAGGACGACGAGACGCTGGCCCGCCAATATGCCGCGCTGTGCGACATCTTCGTGATGGATGCCTTCGGCACCGCGCACCGCGCCCAGGCCTCCACCCACGGGGTCATCCGCTTCGCCCCGATCGCCGCCGCCGGCCCCTTGTTGTCGGCGGAGCTGGACGCACTGGGCAAGGCGCTGGAACAGCCGGCCCACCCGCTGCTGGCGATCGTGGCCGGCTCCAAGGTATCGACCAAGCTGTCCTTGCTGGACAACCTGCTGGGCCGCGTCGACCAGCTGATCGTGGGCGGCGGTATCGCCAACACCTTCATCGCGGCGATGGGCCATTCGGTGGGCAGCTCGCTATACGAAGCCGACCTGCTGGACACGGCCAAGCGCGTGATCGCCGATGCCCGGCGCCGGGGCGTGACGCTGCCCATGCCGGTTGACGTGGTCGTGGCGCCGTCATTCTCCGCGCAGGCGCCTGCCACGGTGCGGGCGGTGGACAAGGTCGGCGATGACGAAATGATCCTCGACATCGGGCCGGCTACCGCGCAGGCGTACGCAGAATTGATTGCCCAGGCCGGCACGGTGGTGTGGAACGGCCCGGTCGGCGTGTTCGAGTTCGACGCCTTCGGCAAGGGCACCGAGACCCTGGCTCGGGCGATCGCCGCGTCGAAAGCGTTCTCGATCGCGGGCGGTGGCGACACCCTGGCTGCGGTGGACAAGTACGGGATCGCGGAGCAGGTCTCCTACATCTCCACCGGTGGCGGCGCTTTCCTGGAATTTCTCGAAGGCAAGGAACTGCCCGCGGTTACCGCGCTGAAGGCCCGAGCAGCGAAGTAATGCTCTGCCTGTTCGATCTCGACGGTACGCTGGTCAATTCCGAGCGCGGGATAACCGCCTGCATCCGGCACGCATTCACACGGCTGAATGTTGCCGCCCCGCCGGCCGACGAACTACGCCGCTGGATCGGTCCGCCGCTGCGGCAAAGCTTTGCCCCGCTGCTGCAACACGACGCCGCGCGGATCGAGTCGGCCATCGACTACTACCACGAACGCTTCGATACGCTTGGCTGGCGCGAGCATGTGGTCTATCCGGGGATCGCGGCGCTGATCGAGCGCCTGCGCGACGCCGGTCACCAGCTGGCCGTGGTGACCAGCAAACCGTCACAACATGCCACGCCGATCGTGGCGGAGCTGCCGTTTGGCAAAGCCTTCCACCGTCTGTATGGGCCCCATCCAAGCAGCGCGCACAGCGAAAAGGCAACGATGATTGCCGATGCGCTGGCCGATTTTGGCGCCAGTCCGGCCGACGCCGTGATGATTGGCGACCGTCATTTCGATATTGACGGCGCCGTGGCCAACCAGGTGCGCGGCATCGGCGTGCTATGGGGTTTCGGTGGCCGCGAGGAGTTGGAGCGGGCCGGGGCGTACGCCCTTGCGGCAACACCGGATGCATTGGCCCGACTGCTGATCCCGTGATCCAGGCCGCCGCGTAGGGCGGGCAGTGCCCGCCGGATCTTGTTTGCGTCGTTGGGCAAGGCAGGGCGGCGGGCAGTGCCCGCCCTACTCACTGGTTATTGCAGGAGCGCGCTGTGCACTCCTGCGGATCTCCCGTCAGCGAACAGTGCGCTTCACCGCGTCCACAACGTGGGCGACGGTGAAGCCGAAGTGCTCGAACAACTGCGGCGCGGGTGCGGAGCCACCGAACGTGGTCATCCCGATGACCTCGCCATCCAATCCCACGTACTTGCGCCAGAAGTCGGCCGTGGCCGCTTCCACCGCCACGCGGGCGCGACACCAACCCGGCAGCACGCCTTCGCGATACTCCAACGGTTGCGCGTCGAACACCTCGGTGCAAGGCATCGACACCACACGCACCGCCACGCCCTGCTGGGCCAGCGCGCGCGAGGCTTCCATGGCCAGCTCCACTTCCGAACCGGTGGCAATCAGGATCGCCTGGAACTTCGTGTCGAGCGGATCGGACAACACGTAACCACCGCGCAGGATGTCGGCCACCTGTTGCTCATTGCGCTGCTGATGCTTCAGCGTCTGACGCGAGAACACCAGGCATGACGGCCCGCCCCGGCGTTCGATCGCCGCCTTCCACGACGCCGCCGATTCCACCGCGTCGCACGGTCGCCACAGGTGATTGTTGGGGATGTAGCGCAAGCTGGCCATGTGCTCGACCGGCTGATGGGTCGGGCCATCCTCGCCCAGGCCGATCGAATCATGGGTATAGACGTGGATCGCGTGTGCGGGGATCAGCGCGCTCATGCGCACCGCGTTGCGCGCGTAATCGGAGAACACCAGGAAGGTGGCGTCGTAGGGAATGAAACCGCCATGCAGGGCCAGGCCGTTGGCAATCGCGGTCATGCCGAACTCGCGCACGCCGTAGTACACGTAATTGCCCTTGCCGTCGGCGCTGTTGCCGGTGGCGGCGTCGAGGCTGCCCTTCCATTTGGTCAGGTTCGAACCGGCCAGGTCGGCTGATCCGCCGATCAGTTCCGGCAGCAACGGGCCAAACGCGTCGAGGCTCATCTGTGAGGCCTTGCGCGAAGCCACGTCCGGACCCTCCGCTTGCAGCTTGGCGAGGTAGGCCTGCGACTTCTCCGCCCAATCTGCCGGCAACTCACCGGCCAACCGGCGCTTGAACTCCGCGGCCAGCTCCGGATGCGCAGCCGCGTAGGCCGCGAATGCGTCGTTCCAGGCCTGCTCGGCTTCATGACCTGACTTTCTGTGGTCCCAGCCGGCGTAAATCTCGGCCGGAATCTCGAACGGCGCGTATTGCCAACCCAGTTGCTCGCGGGCGGCGGCGATTTCGTCCTTGCCCAGCGGTGCGCCATGGCATTCTTCCTTGCCCTGCTTGTGCGGCGCGCCGAAACCGATGATGGTCTTGGCACAAATCAGGGTGGGCTTGTCGCTTTGCGCGGTGGCCTTGGTGATCGCCTGCTTGATCGCCTCGGCGTCATGCCCGTCGACGCCGCGGATGACGTTCCAGCCATAGGCCTCGAAGCGCGCCGGCGTGTCATCGGTGAACCAGCCGTGCACTTCGCCGTCGATCGAGATGCCGTTGTCGTCATAGATCGCGACCAGCTTGCCCAACTGCCAGGTGCCGGCCAGCGAGGCCACTTCGTGCGAAATGCCTTCCATCAGGCAGCCGTCGCCGAGGAAGACATAGGTGTGGTGATCGACCACGTCGTGGCCGGGCCGGTTGAAGTGCGCCGCCAGCACTTTTTCTGCCAGCGCGAATCCCACGGCATTGGCCAGACCCTGACCGAGCGGACCGGTGGTGGTTTCCACTCCGGGGGTTTCGCTGGCTTCCGGGTGCCCGGCGGTCTTTGAATGCAACTGGCGGAACTGCTTCAACTGCTCCATTGGCAGATCGAAGCCGGTCAGGTGCAGCAGCGCGTACTGCAGCATCGAGCCGTGGCCGTTGGACAACACGAAGCGGTCGCGATTGACCCACCTGGGGTTGGCCGGATTGAACCGCAGAAAATCGTTCCACAGCACCTCGGCGAGGTCGGCCATGCCCATCGGCATGCCGGGATGACCGGACCGGGCCGCCTCGACGGCGTCCATGGCAAGGGCTCGCACGGCATTGGCGAGTTCGCGGCGGGTGGTCATCAGGCAATCTCCGAAGGGTGCAAAAGCGCCCATTGTCGCCGATTCGACCCCACCCTGTCGCCCTCGCCGGGGGCATTAATCAGCGCTTAATTTGCGCACCGTACGGTTTGGTGCGCTTCAGCCTCGCTTGGTTATCACTGTGCCCCGCGGCAGCACCTCCGCTGGCGCCCGGTCACGCAAATGTCGACTCCGAATTTGCAGTCCGGCTCCCCATCCACAGGAGTTGTCTGATGAACAGGGTGGGCTGTCACTCAAGCTGCCAGTCACGATGCAGGTCTCGCGGAATTTCCTGCCGTCGAGTTCCGGATTAACGGCGGCTTAATAGTGAACTGTCCGGTATTGAATCTTTCGGATCACCACCCATCTAAGCCCCCGAGTGTCGCCAACCAACTTGGACGGCGCACCACCAGCAGCGGCCAATCCCCCTTCGGGCCGACTGCCATGACAACAATTGGAGAAGCTCCATGAACATGAAAAAGACCCTGCTTGCCCTTGCCCTCACTTCCGCTGGTCTGCTGACCGTTCCTGCTCTGCTGGCTCAGAGCGCGCCGACCCACAACGATGGCTGGTTCATCAACGGCAACGTCGGGCGGACCTCGCTCAACCACGGCCCCTACAACGACCACGACACCGGCTACGGCATCAACGCCGGTTACCGCTGGGCGGTCAATCCATCGGTCGCCTGGGGTGTCGAGGCGGGTTACAACGACCTGGGCAACATCCACCCGAAAAACGTCTTCAACAACCAGCCCGTCGTCGCCCAGGGCAAGTCGCAACTGCACGGCTGGACCGCCGGCGTGAACGGCCACTTCAACGTCAGCCCGAACTGGTACGTCAGCGCACGCACTGGGCTCTATGGCTGGAAGGGTCACGGCTTGAGCAACGACGCCAATCCGATCCGCAAGGGTCTGGATGACACCAGCTGGTTTGCCGGTGCAGGCGTGGGCTACGACTTCAGCAACAACGTCAGCGTCGGTCTGAACTACGACTACTACGACGCCAAGAAGGACCGCGTCAATCTGAGCACTGACATGGTGTCCGTCAGCGCGGAATATCGTTTCTGATTTCGTCGGAATAAACGGACACAACGGCGGGCTACCCGCTTACACACAAAGAGGCGCCGCAGGGCGCCTCTTTGCTTTCCGTCACCAGGGGGTGGTTTCTACAATGGTGGGCCCGCGCGAGGAGCGCACGGGTTTTGGGGATGTCCCCGAAAGATTGGCAGGAATTCAACAGGGGAAATGTCATGAAAAAGGTGTTTCTGACTCTGGCCATCGCGGTCGGCGCCACGCTTGGCGCCACGGGTGTGCAGGCGAAGGATCTCACTGGCGGGTTCGTGAATCTCGGCGCTGGCAGCGCCAGGTATCACGCCACCTTCGGCAGTTACGACCTGGGCAGCGACAACGGCACCGCCGTGATTCTCAATGCCGGTTACCGCACGCAGTTCATCGGCTTTGAAGGCGGCTACACAGATCTGGGCAGCGTCAAGGGACATGACGCGGATCTCAAGGGAAAGCTCTCCGGCGATGGCTGGACTGCCGGCATCAACGGCCACTTCAATCCCACCGAGCCATGGTACATCTCGGCACGGGGCGGTGCTTTCGTCTGGAAGCTGCACGCCACATTGACCTCGACCGACCCGGCGATGCCGTTCACCGAAAAGGCCAGCCGCCAATCGGTGGGTTGGTACGCGGGCGTAGGCACCGGCTACGACATCAACCGGAGCTGGAGCGTCGGCGTCAACTTCGACTACTACAAGATCTCCAAGGACGATCTGGAAATCGGTACCCGCGTGTTCACCGTTGGCGCCGAGTACCGCTTCTGAGCCGACCTCAAATCAGGCAAACGCAAAAAGAGAAGGCGCCCCAGGGCGCCTTCTCTGCTTCGATCATGGCGAAACGCCTGCGTCGATCAGCCGTTCCACTGACCCAGCGCGGCCTGGCCGTTGTCCCGCGCACGGGCGTGCACCGTCTTCTGGGCCTCGGCGTAGTTGGCCGTCATGTCCTTCGACCACAGTTTGAGCGCCGCCTGCTGCATGGCGCGGCCGTAGGAGAACGACAGCGGCCACGGATGAGGACCCATCCGGTTCATCGCGTTGAGGTGCGCAGTCGACTGCTCATCGGACTGGCCGCCGGAGAGGAACACGATACCCGGCAGCGACGCCGGCACGGTCGACTTCAGCACGCGCACGGTGGCTTCGGCGATTTCCTCGGCATCGACCTGCTCGTCGGAATCCTTGCCCGGAATGACCATGCTGATCTTGAGGATGGTGCCTTCCAGCATCACGTTCTGTTCGTACAAGGCATTGAACAGGCTGCGCAGCACCGCTTCGTGCACTTCGTAGCTGACTTCGATGCTGTGATCGCCGTCCATCAGGACTTCCGGCTCGACCATCGGCACCAGACCGGCTTCCTGGCACAACGCGGCATAGCGGGCCAGCACGTGGCAATTGGCTTCGATCGCGGTGGAGCTGGGGTTTTCGTCGGAAATGTTGATCACGGCCCGCCACTTGGCGAATTGGGCGCCGAGCCTGGCGTATTCCTGCAGGCGCTCACGCAGACCATCCAGGCCTTCGGTGACCACGTCGCCTGGGAAGCCGGCCAACGGTACCGGGCCCTTGTCGACCTTGATGCCGGGAATGATGCCGGCCTTCTTCATGACTTCGGTGAACGGCACGCCGTCGCGGGTCGACTGGCGGATCGTTTCATCAAACAGGATCGCGCCGGAAATGTGTTCATTCAGGCCCGGCGTGGTCAGCAGCAGCTCGCGATAGGCGCGCCGGGTTGACTCGGTGCTCTCGATGCCCACGGCAGCGAAGCGCTTGGTGATCGTGTTGGTTGACTCATCGATGGCGATGATGCCCTTGCCAGGCGCGACCATCGCCAGCGCGATGCTTTCGAGATCTTCAATACTCATGACGACTCCGTGGTGCAGGTGCGTAGGCTACCCGCGCAAAGGGGGTGCCACCTCCGGGGAAGCGGCACATTTCGAATCGGCGATTATAAGCCAGATTGACGCGCCGACGGGCTGAACAGCGGAGCGCCAGGCAACCGTGTCAGGGCGCGTAACCCGGAATTTGGCACTGGTCCGTCAATTGCTTGCGCTGGACTGGGTCCTTGGGCGCATTGAAGGGCACGATGTAGTACGTGGCAAACGGCTCGCCGATCCGATTGCTCAGCGAGGGACCGTAACGGAAATTGCTGACCGCACTGACCGCCACCAGGCCCAGATCGCCCTGGGGCACCACTTTGACCGCCTTCACATCGCGGGGCACACCATCGGAACCGATCGTGTAGGTGACGGCGACGCAGCCGGGCTTGTCCAGTCCCAGACCGGTGTTGGGCACATCCATCTTCACCTGGGTATTGAGCAGGATCCAGTAACGGTACAGATCCTGCTGGTCAACCCGGCGCGGCTGCGCCAGCACCGGACTGACGAAACCCAACGCCGCCACCAGCAGCAACGCTTGACGCAACGGGCGGAATACGGAATTCATGACGTTCTCCTGTGCCGCATGGGACGGAGTTGAAGTGTATCGCCGCCGACGTTCGGAGGCAGCCAATGCGCGGCCGGCCGGACAGCCTGGCGTCAGCATCAGAGGTTGCGCAGACTCTCCACCATGCCCTCCTCGCCAACCGAAAGCAGCTTCAGGGTATTGGTGCCACCGCCCTGGCCCACATGGTCGCCTTGGGTCAGCACCACCCGGTCGCCCTCGCGCAACCGCCCCTGCGCGAACAGTTGTTGCACCGCGGAGCGCGCAGTGGCAACTGACGTCAATCCCTCGTGCGAAAACGCGACCGGCTCGACGTCTCGCAACAGCAACATGCGCCGCCGCGCATCGGCCATCGGGGACAGCGCGTAGATCGGCACCGCACTGCCATACCGCGACAACCACTGGGCGGTGGCGCCGGATTCGGTGAGCGCGACAATGGCCCGCACGCCCAACTTGTCGGCCAGCAACATCGCAGCCAGGGCAATCGCCTGATCGGTGCGATCGAGCCGGTGACCGCCCTTGGTCAGATCCTCCTTCGGCTCGAACTGGCGTTCGGCGCCCAGGCAGATCCGGCACATCGCCGCCACGGCCTTGTCGGGGTGCGCGCCGGCCGCGGTCTCCTCCGACAACATCACGGCATCGGTGCCGTCGATCACGGCGTTGGCCACGTCCAGCACCTCGGCCCGGGTGGGAATCGGCGAGTTCACCATCGACTGCAGCATCTGGGTCGCGGTGATCACCGCGCGATTGCGCTGTACCGACTCGCGGATGATCTTCTTCTGCAGACCGGGCAGTTCGGCGTCGCCAATCTCCACGCCGAGATCGCCGCGCGCCACCATCACCACGTCGGACGCGTCGATGATTTCGCCCAGCACCGGAATGGCATCGGCCCGTTCGATCTTTGCCACCAGCGCCGCGTTGCCGCCGGCCTCGTGCAACAGCCGGCGTGCCTGCTGCATGTCGTCGGCCGAGCGCACGAACGAGACGGCCAGGAAATCGGCACCGATCTCGGCGGCCAGCTTGATGTCGGATTTGTCCTTGTCCGACAACGCGGTCACCGACAGCCCACCGCCCTGGCGGTTGAGTCCCTTTCGATTGGACAATTTGCCGCCGACCGACACTTCGCAGCGCACTTCGGCACCGGCCACCTCGCGCACGACCAGGGCCACCATGCCATCGTTCAGCAGCAAGACGTCACCGGCGTGCACGTCGTTCGGCAGGTCGTGGTAGCTGACCCCCACGCGTGAGACATCACCAGGCGGCGCATCCGGGCGGCAATCGAGCACGAAGGACGCGCCCTTGACCAGTTCGACCGGTCCGTCCGCAAAGGTTTCAATGCGGATCTTCGGCCCCTGCAGATCGGCCAGGATGCCGACTTCACAGCCGGCGGCCGCGGCAGCCGCACGCACCGCGTCGGCACGTGCACGGTGGTCGTCAGGCTGGCCGTGGGACAGATTCATGCGCACCACATTGACGCCTTCGGCGATGATCTGCGCGAGCATGCCCGGCGCATCGGTGGCGGGGCCCAACGTGGCAACAATCTTGGTGCGGCGGAGTGGCGTTTCGTTCATGCAGCGAGGCTAGCAGATGACGGGCAAACCGCCATCACCCCGCGCCGGCGCGCATCCCGTGGCCAACCTTGGTGGTGCCAGCCTGGGGCGCCAACGCAAGATTGAGCACGTTGGCGAGGCGCCGCCCCGCCTGCCGCAGGCGCTGCTCCGCCACCGGCAGTTCCGCCTTGACGTAAGTCTGGTCGATCACGTGCCCGGCCGGATAGAAGCCGGCCCTGGCGGTGATCCTGCAGGATTCCTCAGCCCACTGGACGTAGGGCTTGTCAAACGGTGCGACTGGCGCGGGCAGGGTCACCGGCGCTGCCGAATCCAGGGCTTGCGCATATCGCTGCCAATCGAGCCCGCGGCTGTAGAGCATCTGCGAGTCCCACACCCGATGCAGGTTGGTTCCCTTGCCGTCGAACTGCACCTGGTACGTGTTGCCGCCCTTGTCGTCGCGAAAACCCGCATGCAATGGCTGGTGGATGTCGCCGGCGAAGTGCACCACAAACTTCAGGGCGTCGCGACGGGCGCGGTCCGGCTGATTGCGGTCACTCAGCACGCCCACGTAATACTGCAACGCCGCCACGATGCAGCGGCCGTCGGCACAATCACGCGGCGGCACGTATTCGCAGGTGCTGCCCCCGCGGAAATTGACGTAGTGCTGACTGCGGGTCTGCTTCCATAGCGCCGCCATCGCCGGATCGTTCTGGATCTGGTCCGCCCAGTTCGCGACATCGGCCAAGGCGCGGGTGTGCTCGGGTGCCAGCAACCGCACCACCTCCGCCTCGGCGGCCGGACTCAGATGCCTTTGCGCCAGTTCGCCCACCACGCTGTGACCCAGCGGCCCCCACGCCTGGGCGGGCGCCACGATGAAACACGCAAACAGGACTGTGACAAAACCGCGGGCGAAGCTCATGCTGATGGTCCGTCGAAGCGAGGGCTGCAGTCTGCCACAGGCGGCCATCGCGAATACCCGTGCGCGGAGCCGCGAAAACCCCTGATCCGCGGCTTGATGGCGGCCCGTTCCCAAGCGCCCGGCACCGATTCCCTGTAAAATAGCGGTTTTGCGGGCCGCGTGGCGGCTGTGGTTTCCCAACTCTCGTCGGAGGATTTTCGCTCATGACCATCAAGGTCGGTATCAACGGCTTCGGCCGCATCGGTCGCAACGTGCTGCGCGCCGCCGTGCAGAACTTCAGCAAGGACATCGAGGTCGTCGCAATCAACGACCTGCTGGAGCCGGACTACCTGGCCTACATGCTGAACCACGATTCCGTGCATGGCCGCTTCGACGGCGACGTGAAGGTGGACGGCAACCACCTGGTGGTGAACGGCAAGCGCATCCGCCTGACGCAAGAGCGCGACCCGGCCAACCTGAAGTGGGGCGAGGTCAATGTCGACGTGGTGATCGAGTCCACCGGCCTGTTCCTGACCGCCGAGGCGGCGCAGAAGCATCTGGACGCCGGCGCCAAGAAAGTGATCCTGTCGGCGCCCTCCAAGGACAGCACACCGATGTTCGTCTACGGCGTCAACGACAAGAGCTACAAGGGCGAGGCGATCATCTCCAACGCCAGCTGCACCACCAACTGCCTGGCGCCGCTGGCCAAGGTGCTCAACGACAAGTGGGGCATCAAACGCGGCCTGATGACCACCGTGCACGCCGCCACCGCGACCCAGAAAACCGTCGACGGTCCCAGCAACAAGGACTGGCGCGGCGGCCGTGGCATTCTGGAGAACATCATTCCTTCTTCCACCGGCGCGGCCAAGGCGGTCGGCGTGGTGATCCCCGAGCTCAACAAGAAGCTCACCGGCATGGCCTTCCGCGTGCCGACCTCGAACGTGTCGGTGGTCGACCTCACGGTTGAGTTGGACAAGGACGCCAGCTACGCCGAGATCTGCGCGGAGATGAAGGCGCAGAGTGAAGGTCCGCTCAAGGGCATTCTCGGCTACACCGAGGACAAGGTCGTGGCCACCGATTTCCGTGGCGATTCGCGCACCTCGATCTTCGACGCCACCGCCGGTATCGCGCTGGACGACAGCTTCGTCAAGCTGGTCAGCTGGTACGACAACGAGTGGGGCTACTCGAACAAGTGCCTGGAGATGGTGCGCGTCATCGGCAAGTAAGCACTGCTGTCGCAACGTCCAAAAAAACCCGCGCCGGTCCTCACCGGCGCGGGTTTTTCATGCGCGATGACGGCTCAGCGGCGCTCGGCCGCCGCGTCGGCGCGTACGCCCAGCCAGCCCTTGATGGTGGCGATCACCAGCGGGATCGCACCGAAGATGATGAACACCAGGTCGCCGGGCAAGCGCAGCCACTCGAGGATGTGCGAGCGCGGCAGGCTCATGTACTCGATGCTGCGTGCGTGCCAGTAACCGTTCTGCACCACGTCCCACAATTGCAGCACGCCGCTTGGGAACAGGCTCATCAGCAGCATCATCGCCAGGCCGACGTTGGTACCCCAGAACGCGACCTTGACGTACTTCTCGATGCCGGGCCAGCGCTCATCGCTGCTGGTCTGGCGCAAGGTGAACACCATCAGCGCCAGCGCCAGCATGCCGAACACGCCCATCAGCGCGGCATGGCCGTGGGTTGGCGTGATCTGGGTGCCCACCTCGTAGTAGCTGACGATCGGCAGGTTGATGAAGAAGCCGAACATGCCGGCGCCGACGAAGTTCCAGAAGCCCACCGCCATCAGGAAGTAGAACGTCCACTTGTGCGGCACGCGGGTCGGCTTGCCGTCGACGTCGACCGTCCCCTTGGTCGCCCTGACGAAGTCCCAGGCGTCCAGGGTGAGCAGCGTCAGCGGCACCACTTCGAGCACCGAGAACATCGCCGACATCGCCATGTTGAAGTTGCTTTGCCCGGTGAAGTACCAATGGTGCCCGGTGCCGATCAGGCCGCCCAGGAAGTACAGGATCGCGTCCAGGTAGATCACCCGCAGTGCCACGTTGCGATGCGCCAAGCCGACCTGGTAGAGGGTCAGGGCGACCACCGTGGTGGCGAAGAATTCGAAGAAGCCTTCGACCCACAGATGGATGATCCAGAAGCGCCAGGTGTCGACCACGGTGTAGTTGGTCTCCGCGCCGAAGAACAGCGCCGGCACGTAGAACACCGGGATCGCGATCGAGGCGAACAGGAACATCTTCGCCAGCGGCCGCGCCTTCTCGTTGGCCACGACGCGCGGCCGTGCCAGCGCAAAAAGAATGCCGAACCACACCAGCAACCCGACCACCAGCAGGTACTGCCAGATCCGGCCCAGTTCCAGGTACTCCCAGCCCTGGTTGCCGATCCAGAACCACCACGTGCCGAGCTTCTGCGCGATGCCAGCCCATACACCGAGCAGGCTGCCGCCGATCACCACCGCGAACGCGGCGAACAACAGATGCACCCAGCCAGCGAACCAGCGTGGCTCATCGGCGCGCAACGAACGGCCCAGGAACAACGCCGCGGCGACGTAGGCGGTGGCGATCCAGAAGATCGCGGTTTGCAGATGCCAGGTCCGCAGCAGGTTGCTGGGGAAGATGTTCTCCAGCTGGAAGCCGTAGAAGCTGCCCGGATCGGCGCGGAAGTGGGCGACGCCACCACCGACCAGGGTTTGCATCAGGAACAGCAAGGCCACCACCACGAAGAACTTCACCAGCGCGCGCTGGCCGGGGCTGGACTTGCCCGGCAGCAGCTGCGCCTGCACGTTTTGGCCCCGGCTGATCCAGCCCAGGTAGTCGAATTTTCCGAACGCCAGCAGTACCGCCGCAATGCCGGCCAGCAGCAACAGCAGGCTCAGCGCACTCCACAGCAACGCGTGCGACGTGGGCAGGTTGCCGACGCTGGGATCATACGGAAAATTGTTGGTGTACGAGGCATTCGTACCGGGCCGGTTGGCCACCGAGGCCCACGCGGCCCAGGTCACGAAGGCCGTGAACTGATGCAACTCGGTCGGATCCGTGATGAGGTCGGGCTTGAGCCCGCCGTTTTTCGTCGGGTCCTTGAAGTACTCGGTCCAGTAGTCGATCTGCTGTCGGTAGGCGGCGGCTTCCGGCGCGGTCAATCGCAGCACGTCGGCCTGTGCGTCATAGCGATTGGTCTTCAGCGCCACCGCCGTTTCGGCGCGCACCGCCGCCTGCTTGGATGCATCCAGCTCGGCGACCGGCTTGCCGAATTGCTCTTCGGCAATCGCCGCGGCGGTGTCCTGGCCGATGAAGTGCAGGGCTTCGGCCGAATAGTCCGGCCCCAGATAAGCGCCGTGGCCCCAGATGCTGCCGTTGTCCATCAAGCCGTAGCGAAGAAAGACCGCCTGCCCCTTGCTGATGTCATCGCCGGTGAAGACGGTGTTGCCCTGCGCGTCCACCACCTGCCCCGGAATCGGCGGGGCATTGCGATAGGCCAGCATGGTGATGGCCAGCAAGCCGGCGAAGCCGACCACCAGCACGATGGCCACGGTGCGCAACCACCATGGCGATAACTCGGTGTCGTCGTCGGTCAAGGGTTGTGCGGCTTCGTTCATCAGTCTTCTCCCTAGGGTGATGAAAGCATGCGGGCCCGCGACAGGCCGAAGCACGCGGCCGAGCGTATTCCTCGACTCAGCGCTTGAGCAAGGGCAACTTGTTGGGTACCCCGTCCCATTTGGCCGCATCATCCATCGCGGAAATCTTGCTGGTCAGCACTGGCCACTCCTTCGCCAGCTCGGCATTGATCGACATGAAGATCTCCTGCCCGGCCGGCACGTCCAGCTCGGGAAAGATTGCGCCGACCGGACACTCCTCCACGCACAGCGTGCAGTCGATGCACTCGTCCGGATCGATCACCAGGAAGTTGGGGCCTTCGTGGAAGCAGTCCACTGGACACACCTCGACACAGTCGGTGTGCTTGCAGTTGATGCAGTTTTCGGTAACGACGTGCGTCATCTTGCCTCCTTCCGACACGCGCCGGACGCGCCTACAGTGTCAGTCACGGCTGCTGCGGCGACCATGACCCAGATCAGTGCCCGACACGCACTGGCCCCGCAGAATCCAACCGCGCGTCATCACTTCACCACTTCCCCACGGAGCAATACTTCATGCGCAAATTGATTGCCATAGCCCTACTCGGCCTGCTGTCCACGCCGTTGATGGCCGCCGAATGTGCGACCACCATCGAAGGCACCGATGCAATGCAGTTCAGCACCAAGACCATCACCGTGCCCAAGACCTGCAAGACGTTCAAGGTGACGCTCAAGCACACCGGCAAACTGCCGGTCACCGCGATGGGCCACAACTGGGTCCTGTCGCACTCCTCGGACGAAGCCGGCGTGGTCGCCGATGGCATGAAGGCCGGCGCCGCCAACAGCTACGAGAAGCCCGGCGACACGCGCATCATCGCTCGTACCCGCCTGCTCGGTGGCGGCGAATCGGATACAGCCACCATCGACGTGGCCAAACTCAAGGCCGGCGAGCAGTACGCCTACTTCTGCACCTTCCCCGGCCACGCCGCGCTGATGAAGGGAACGCTGAGCCTCAGCAAGTAGCCTTTCCGGACCAGCGACGCACCCGGCTATCATGGTCGGGTGCGTTTTCGTTTGATATTTCCCCGTTCCACCGTTTCACGCACGACGACATCAGGTCCCGCATGAACCCCCAATCCCCCATGGACGAAACGGCCATCGCCAGACTGGTTGACCGCTTCTACGAGAAAGTGCGGCGCGACGACCAGATCGGCCCGATCTTCAATGCGGCCGTGCACGACTGGGACGAACACAAGCGCCTGCTGACCTCGTTCTGGGCGTCGGTGGCACTGCGGGCGGGCAGCTATCGCGGCAACCCGATGAGCGCACACCGGCCGCACCCGATCCGCGCCGAGCACTTTGATCGCTGGCTCGCGCTGTGGCGCGAAACCTGCGCGGAAGAGCTGGACGAAGCCGACGCGGCGCGGATGCTGGAATTCGCCCAGCGCATCGGCCGCAGCCTGAAATACGGGCTCGGCCTGAATCCGGACGCGCGGCCCTTCGGCGTACCGATCGTGGGCAGGTAAGAACGTAGCGCGGGCACTGCCCGCCGCTTGTGCAATCTGAAACACACGCGAAAAGCTGGCGGGCAATGCCCGCCCTACGGCATACGGATGAGGGTTCTCAGGCGAGTGCTTTCAAGGCCGCATCGTAGTTCGGCTCATGCCCGATCTCGCTGACGAGTTCGGCATGCAGCACCTTGTCGTGCTCATCGAGCACCACGACCGCACGTGCGGCCAGTCCGGCGAGCGGACCGCTCGCGACCGCCACGCCATAGTCGTTGAGAAACTGGCGCCCACGCATCAGCGACAGATTGGTCACCCGATCCAGTCCCTCGGCGCCACAAAAGCGCGCCTGTGCGAACGGCAGGTCAGCGGATATGCACAGCACCGTGGTGTTGTCGAGCTTGCCGGCCAGCTCATTGAAACGCCGCACCGAAGCAGCGCACACCCCGGTGTCAACACTGGGGAAAATATTCAGCACCTTGCGCTTGCCCGCGAAGCTGGCGAGGGACACGTCGGACAGGTCACCGCTGACCAGGTTGAATGCCGGCGCGGTTGAACCGACACCGGGAAACTGGCCATTGACGCTGATCGGCTGGCCCTTGAACGTGACATTGGACATCGTGCACCTCGAGTCTGGATGGATTGAATGGCTACAAGTAGAACATGGTCTTGGCCAGAAAGACGATGCCCACCATCAACCCAAGGACTACGCGATGGGTATGCTTGAACCGGCAAACGTCCATTTTTCCCTTGCGCATCGCCCACATCGCATTGACGAATACGCCGAGCACGCCAAAGGCCAGCACCACCTTCAGCAACAGCCAGTTACCAAAGCGTGAACCGACGCAGCTGAGGCCGTCGCAGCGAATATCAAACAGCATGAAACCGCTGAGGAACAGCAGGATCACGACCACCGGCATGTAGCGACGCACGCGGGCCATGACGGCCTGCTCGATGCGTTGCACGGTCGCGCCATCGAAATGTTTGTGCAGGGATTCCAGCACGATCACCTCAAACGCGACCGCACCGACAAAAACGATGGCGCAGGCCAGGTGCAGCAGGACAATCCACGGATACCAGGCAGCCATACGAAAGACCATGAAAACTGGGCAGAAGTGCCACTATCTGCCGCATTGCCATGACGAGCCATGACCTGCATCAGTCCCGAGGCCCGAGCGCATCCTGACCAGGCGTGGCCGACGGCCTGCGACGATGCGTACGCGGCTGCCTCAAGGCTGCTTGACCTGCATCAGGGTCGCCCGCACGATGCCCCGCCAGCATGCTGGTCACCTGATCGCATTGTCTGACCGACCGGTATTGCGACGCCGCCCGCACTTCGTGAACCACACACCCATGCCGAGGCTATTGCGTGAACACCACTTTCGAGAGCATCCAGTTGGAACGCAACAGCGAGCGACGATGGGTCAATCAGGCCCTCGCCTGCCTGGCGCAGGAGGCCGCCCGTTCGGCTGACACGCACCTGCTAAAGCTGAATTTCCCGGGTTTCGACGGCATCGACTTCTACTTCAAGGACGAGGCGTCACACCCGAGTGGCAGCCTGAAACATCGGCTGGCGCGGTCGCTGTACCTGTACGCACTGTGCAACGGTCGTTTGCACGGCGGGCAAGCGGTGGTGGATGCGTCATCGGGCAGCACGGCGATATCGGAAGCGTGGTTCGCCCGACTGCTGGGACTATCGTTCACTGCGGTCATGCCGGCGGCCACCGCACCGGGCAAGATCCGCGACGTGCAGGCGCTGGGCGGCACCTGTGACCTGGTCGAGGACCCGGCGCAGGTGCATGGGCGTGCGGCCGAGCACGCCGCACGCGGGGCATGTCATCTGGATCAATTCGGCCTGGCCGAGCGCGCCACCGACTGGCGCGGCAACAACAACATCGCTGAGTCAATCATCAGCCAGCTTGCCATGGAGATCGCGCCGGAACCGGCCTGGATCGTCTGCGGCGCCGGCACGGGTGGCACCTCTGCCACCATCGGTCGCTACTTGCGCTACCGCCGTCTGCAGACGCAATTGTGCGTGGCCGAGCCCACCGGCAGCGCCTATGTTCACGGCTGGCGCACGCGCGACCCCCGGGCCGTGGCCAGCCAACCCACCTTGATCGAAGGCATCGGCCGGCCACGCGTCGAGCCGGGCTTCCTCTTCGACGTGGTCGACCATGTGAGCGAGGTGCCGGACGCCGCCTCGATCGCCGCCGCATGGCTGCTGGAGGACTTGTTTGGTCATCGCTACGGCGGCTCGTCCGGCACCAACCTGGTCGCCTGTCTGCAACTGGCTGCATCGATGCGTGCGCGCGGCGAACGGGGCAGCATCGTGAGCCTGCTGTGCGACCGCGGCGAGCGTTACGCGCAAACGCTGTTCGATCGCGACTGGCTGGCTCGACAGCGGATCGACCTGGCCCCATGGGACGCTGCTCTGCGCGCCAGCCTGGCTACTGGCAGCTCGCCCGCGTTGGCATGAACGCAGCCGGGCTGCTACGGCTCATCGTGCATCACGTGTTCGATCGGTGCGGGCTGATCCCAGCCCGGGTCATTGAAGTACTGCGGGTAGTGCGCGAGCGCAGCGCGCATGTCGCCCACCGCCTTGACGTTCTGCGGATCAGCCTTCAGCGCTTGCGCAGCGCTGAGCAGTGGCACCAGGATGCCGTGCAGCGCGGCATCCGGCTCGGCCGCAAGCTTGCAGTTGGCGAACATGTAGGTCACCGCCGCCTCCACCTCGGTGGCCCGATCCACCGCCATCGCCGCACTCATGTGGCCCATCTCATGGTGCTTCAACTGGTCCACGGCAGTGTAGGCACGGCGGATGCCGCTCTTGAGCGAGGCATCCGGCGCCCAGCGCTGAGCAGGTACTGGCACCGCGGTTTCGGCGGACGTCGCGGCCGGCGCTGCATGGTGCTCGTGCGCGTGCTGTGGGGCAGCCTGTGCCGCGACGGTGAGGCCGAAGCTACAGGCCAGCGCAACAAGGGTGGTCACCAGCTTCATACGAATACTCCGGCAGGCGGCGCGGATGCCGCGGATGCAATGATGCTAACCCAGCACCCCGCTGGCACGGCTGACCCACGTCAACCGCCGCACGTCATGCGGGCCGGCGCGATCAAGTCACGGCCTGGAAACGACCTGGTTGACGGCAGTCACAAAGTCCGGGTCGAGTTTGCCGATCACGGTGGTGCGCGCCGCGATGCGGCCGTCCGCATCGAGCAGGATCAGCTCGCTGCTGTGATTGAACTCGCCATCGGGCAGCTGTCGATACTGCAGGCCGAGCAGGCCGGACAACTGCCGCACCTGGGCCGGCTCTGCGCGCGCCAGCGTCCAGATGCGCGGATCGAGCCTGCGCTTTTCGGCATAGGTGTGCAGGGTCGCCACATCGTCCTTGGCGGGGTCGAAGCTCACCGCCAGAAGATCCACTTGCGAACGCACCGCGGGATCCAGCGCATTGCGGGTCAATCGCAGGCTGTCGATGATCATCGGGCAGACCATCTGGCACGTGGTGTAGAACATCGTCACCAGTTGCGGCCGGCCGCGCCGCGCCAACAGCAGCTGCTGTTGGCCGTCCTGCGTGGTCAGTTGCATCGGCAGGTTGTAGACCGAGTCGCCCGGCAGCGGCGTGGCCGACCAGACGCCACCGGTCAGCAGCAAGCCAGCGACAAGCAACAACAAGCGCTTCATGGCAAGTTCCTCATTCGGACTTCGCGCAACGGAAGCCCATATTGTTGGTGGTGTTGGCCGCCTTCAGCGCCGACAGCATCGCGATGCGCATCAGCACCGCGTAGTTTTCCTTTTCCTGCATGCTGATCGCGCCCGCACCGCAAAATTTGAGCAGGTCCGGGTCACCCTGCTGACGGCTGTCGCTGGCCACCATCAGCGCATTGAAATCGTCCACCCATTCCCACACCAAACCGTTCATGTCGCGCACGCCGTAGGCATTGGCGACGCCACCGACGACGGGCAGGGCCACGTTGGACGGGCGGGCGTACCAGCCCAGGATGCTTTCCCGCCAGGCGGGGTCGGCCCGCGCATCGCGGCGCGTGCCATCAGCCGCTGCCGCGTATTCCCACTCGTACCAGGTCGGCAACCGGGCACCCTCGCTTTCGCAGTAAGCCTGCGCTGCAAACCAGCTGACCCGCGTCACCGGCTGCCTGGGCAATACGCCATCCCCCAGCGCGTCAGCGCTGCCCCACTGGGTGAGGTAGCGCTGATCGGCAAGAATGCTCGCGACGCGATCGCGGCGCCAACGCGGATGGGTTTGCACGAAGGCGAGAAAGTCCGCATTGGTGACCAGCGTGGTGCGCAGCAGGAACGGCGCCAGCTCGGCCGTCGCCGCCTTGCCATCGGCTGGCAAGACGCTGGTGAAGCTGCCTCCGGGCAGGGCGACGTAGTCAGCCGCCATGACCGGAAGCGCCAGCATCAGGCCAATCGCAGCCAGTGCCAGTCGAGCGCGCACGTCAGTGCTCCGGGGCCGGGGCCAGTGCAGGCTCGGCACGGACCTTGGCCACCTCTTCCTTGGTGATCTGCCCACCCGGGTTGTCCCAGCTGTTGTACACATAGGTGAGAATATTGGCGACTTCGTCATCGGTCAGCTGGTTCATCGGCGGCATCACCGAGTCGTATTCATGGCCGTTGACGGTGACCTTGCCGTGCAGCCCGTGCAACACGACGCTGACTGCCCGCTTCGGATCACCGATCAGATAGTCGGATTTCGCCAGCGGCGGGAACACGTTGGGCAAGCCCTGGCCATTGTCCTGATGGCATACCGAGCAGGTGCCGGTGAACAGCTGCTTGCCCGCCGCAATCTGGTCGGCCTGGGTCAGCGTGCCGGCGGCATGGGCCTTGGCCGCCGTGGTCACCGCCTGCAGGTTCGGTTCCGAGCGATCGCCCAGGTAGACCGAGTCGACTTCCTTGCCCGAATAGACCAGCTTGTTTTCCGGACCATCGACCTTGAGGATGCCCAGCGCACCTTTGTTGAACGCGCGGAAGATCGAGTGGTCGACCAGCACGTAGCTGCCCGGCACATCGGTGTGGAACTCGACCGTCGCCGCACCGCCCGCGGGAATCAGCGTGGTCTGCACGTTGTGTTGCGCCACCGTGCCGCCTTCAGGCTGCACCTTGTCGAAGATCTCGCCGATCACGTGGAAGCTGGACACCAGGTTCGGGCCGCCGTTGCCAATGAACAGGCGCACCGTCTCATTGGTCTTGGCCGTCAGCGCCTTGTCGCCGGTGAGCGCGCCTTCCTGGCCGTTGAACAACACATAGGTCGGGTGCTCGTCGATCGCCTTCTCCATGTCGAACGGCTGGTGACCCTTCTGGCGATACTTGCCGGTGGTGTAGAAGTCGCCCTGCATCACGTAGTACTCGTGGTCGACCGGGCTCAGGCCCTCCGGCGGTTCGACCAGGATCAGGCCGTACATCCCGTTGGCGATGTGCATGCCCACCGGCGCGGTGGCGCAGTGGTACACGTAAATGCCCTGGTTGAGCGCCTTGAAGGTGAACTGCGACGCATGCCCCGGCGCGGTGAAGCTGGACGTCGCGCCACCGCCCGGGCCGGTCACGCCGTGCAGGTCGATGTTGTGCGGCATCTTGCTGTCCGGCGCGTTCTTCAGGTGGAATTCCACCGTGTCGCCCTGGCGCACGCGGATGAAGCTGCCCGGCACGGTGCCGCCAAACGTCCAGAACGTGTAGCTGACGCCCTCGGAGATCGGCATCTCCTTCTCGATCACTTCCAGCTCGACAATGACCTTGGCTGGGTAGTTGCGATGAATCGGTGGTGGTACGTGTGGCGGACTGGTCAGCACGGCGTGGATCGGCTCGCCCTGCGGCGGGCCAAAATCACCGCGCTCGGAGGCGACCGACTGGGACGTGCTGGGACTGCCGGCGGTACCCGCCGGTGGCGCGGGCTTGCCAGAACAAGCCACCAACGCAGACACGGCGAGAGCGGCAATAACGGTTGTCAACGGACGCAACATGAGGGGCTCCAGGTGGGGTTTTCCTTGAGCCCAGCATGCCGGATCAAGACCAATGCCAATTGATCCGCGTCAAGTCCCGCTGGAATAACTCCGCACTGCGTCACCGTGCCACATGGGTCCGCGATCCGCGGTCTCAGCCGGGCTTGCCATCCGCCCGCGGCGTCAGGTAGATCCACGCCGAGCGCAGCACCCACGGCAGGAACGCCAGCAGCCAGCCGTAGGCCGCGACCACCAGCCACAGATACGCATCGCCGCCCAGCTCGGCCCGTATGCGCAGCAACGCGACCAGCTGGAGCAGTCCGAAGCACAACCACGCCACCGCGCCCATCTGCAGCGGGCGTCCGGAATGGCCCTGGGTCACCCGGGTCACCATTGCCACCAGCATCGAGCCGAAGAAGCCGATGCCCAGTGCATGCAGCGGTGCACGGCCCAGGATGAACTGCCCACTGGCTGCATAAACCACGTCCTGCACGGCATACAGCGCGAACGCCACCGGCAGCCAGGCGAAAGCCAGGTGCAGCACCGCCAGGATGCCGGGGCGCATCGCCTGCCACGGGCGCCAGCTCAGCGCGTGCCACGCGAAAACCAGCATCAACGGCACGTCGACCAGCCACAGATAGCCCAGCGCACCGCGCCACTCCAGCAGCAGGTGGCCAAGCAGCAGGAGCCAAACCACCGGCAGGCTCCAACCCGGTCGGATCACCGGATAACCCTTGACCACATTGCCCGTGAAAAACGGCAGCATCCGATGCATCACGGTGAAATAGATCGGCAGCAGCAGGCCATAAGTCCCCAACTTGATCGCCAGCAGCGCGCACTCGGCCGGCGCACCGAACAGGTAGGCCAGGAACACGGCCAAACCCAGGCAACCCAGACTCAAGGCCAGCAGACAGGAACGCGCATGCCCCCGGCGCTCGGCCACCGACGCGCGCAACACCCCGGCGAGTGTCCATACGCCGATCAGGTATCCCGCGAGCATCAGGATCACGCCGAGCTTGAGCAGCCAGCCCAGATCGAGCAGGCCCACATGGGCCACCACGTAACCGCCGAACACGCAGCCGGCCACCGGGATGTAACGCGTCCACGGCAGGTCGGGTCGCCCGAGCCAGCGTGGAAACACGGTCAGCAGGAAACCGAACATGAAAAGTGGGAACAGGCCGTACTGGATCAGCATCGCGTGCGCCCAGCCTGGCGGTATCGACGGCTGCGGCCAGCCGGCGAGGCCGAAGCGCATCCAGGTCAGTTCCACCGCCCACCACGCCATGCTGAGCAACACCGCGATACTGCCGGCCAGAAACAGCGGCCGGTGCGGCGCCGCGGCCAGGCGCCGCGTCAACTCCAGCATCGGGGCGGGGTTTCCCGCCGGGGATCGTGATTCAGACATGGCCATGCCAACTCGAACAGAAACGATTCACCATGTTGGCAGATACCGGCCCTGGCCGACCCTGACGTGGATCAGCCGGCCGCGCTCGCAGCACCGTCGCCAGCCGCAACCACGCCGGTTAGTCCCGCAGCAGGGCCTGACCGATGCCGCGCAATCCGGCCGGGTCCAGCAGTTCCAGCTCGCGCCCTTCGATCGCGATCAGCTTTTGCGCGCGGAAACGGCTGAGCACACGACTCACGGTTTCGGCGGCAAGCCGCAGGTAGTTGGCCATGTCGCCACGCGACATGCTGAGGTGAAAACGTGTGCCGGAGAAACCGCGTGCGGCGTAGCGTCCAGCCAGATCCAGCAGGAACGCGGCGACCCGTTCGTCGGCACTGTGATCGCCCGCCAGCAGGCTGGCGGTGCCCAGCTCCTTGCTCAGCATGCGGAACAGATGCTGCTGCACGGCGGGCACGCGGGATGCCAGGGCGCTCATGGCGGGGAACGAGAACCGGCAAAAGTACGCCGTGTCCAGTGCTACCGCGTCACACGGGAAATGCTCGGGGTAAATCGCATTGAGGCCGATTACTTCACCGGGCAGATAGAAGCCCAGCACCTGTTCGCGACCTTCCTTGTCGACCATCCGGGTCTTCACGGTACCGGCGCGCACCGCGAAAATGGCACGGAACGGATCCCCCGTGCGGAAGATGTGTTCGCCGGCGCGGAACGGCCCGACATGCTCCACCAGGCACTGCAACTCGGCCAACTCCGGCTTGTGGTAGCCGGCTGCGATGCAGGCACTGGAGAACGCGCACGTTCCGCAGAAGTGCGTTTCATCGCCGTCATCGGCAATCGGGCTGGGCGGCTCGGGCAGGCGGCCTGCCAGTGGCTTGCTTTGCATGAGGTTGATGGGCTGCCTTGTCGGGGCTGCGTGGATCAGATCACGCGAGAGTAGCGTGGGGCCTGTGCCGCGTCGTCCAGATAGGCGTCGAAGCACATCGCGATGATACGCAACAGCAGCCTTCCCCGCGAGGTCACCCGAATCGCGTCGGAATCCTCCAGCAGCAAGCCGTCGGCCTGCAGTGCCGCCAGGCGCTGCCGCGCGCGGGCGAAATACTCGTCGAACACCAGCCGGTGGTGCGTACCGAAGACACGCTTGTCCACCACGCCATGACACATCAGCTCGTTGATCAGCTGGCGCCGGATCAGATCATCCTCATCCAGTTGCAGGCCGCGCATCAACGGCAGGCGGCCGGCATCGAGCGCCGCGTAATAGCCGGTCAGGTCACGCGCATTCTGGCTGTAGCTGTCGCCAATGCGACCGATGGCACTGACGCCCAGGCCCACGATGTCGCAGTCACCGTGGGTCGAGTAGCCCTGGAAATTGCGCTGCAATGTACCCGAGCGCTGGGCCAGCACCAGCTCATCGGTGGCCTTGGCGAAGTGATCCATGCCGATGTAGACGTAGCCGGCCGCTGACAGGTGCTCCAGCGCCCGTCCGAACAGCGCCAACCGGGTCGCCGGATCGGGCAGGTCGGCGGCATCGATCTGCCGCTGCGCCTTGAACATCTCGGGCAGGTGCGCGTAGCCGTAGACCGCCACGCGGTCCGGGTTCAACGCCACCACCTGATCCAGCGTGTGGCTGAAACCATCCACGCTCTGGAACGGCAGGCCATAGATCAGATCGACGCTGGCCGAACGGAACCCCGACGCCCGGGCCGCCTCGATCACCTCGCGGGTCTGCGCAAAGCTCTGGATCCGGTTCACCGCCTTCTGCACGACGGGATCGAAATCCTGAATGCCTACCGAGATCCGGTTGAAGCCCAATTCGCCCAGGTTGCGTACGTAGGCACCGTCAGCAAAGCGAGGGTCGATCTCGATGCCGTATTCGCGATCCGGCTGGCGACTGAAGCTGAAATGCCGCGCCAGTGACTCCAGCAGCTCGGCCATATGGGCCGCGTCGAAAAAATTTGGCGTGCCACCACCAAAATGCAGCTGGCGCACGGATCGGTCGCGGTCGAACAGGGGCGCGACGAGTTCGATCTCGCGGTACAGGCGTTCGAGGTAACGGTCGGCCTGGCTGACGTCGCGGGTGATCACGCGGTTGCAGCCACAGTAGAAGCACGGGCTCATGCAAAACGGCACATGCACGTACAGCGACAACGGCCGCGGGATGGGCTCTTCATTGGAGGCGCGAATCACGTTGCGCAACGCCACTTCATCGAACTCGGCACGGAAATGGGGCGCCGTGGGATAGCTGGTGTAGCGTGGGCCGGCCACGTCATGGCGCGCGATCAACGCGGCGTCGAATTCGGGAGGCGTCAAGGGAGTGGTCATGGCTGTGAGTCTGTCCACGCGCCGGTGCCGTCGCCTTGATCCGGATCAAGACACAGCGGGTTTGTCCCAGCCGGCCAGCGACCAACCGACAGAACATCGTCGTCCGCGGCGCCCGACGACGATACGGCGCGCGGCCGCTAGATCAACTTCTCCGCATCCAGCTCGGCCTTCAGGTAGGCGTAGTAGATCGGCGCGGCGATCACTCCGGGCAGACCGAACACAGCCTCCATCAGCAGCATGGCCACCAGCAGTTCCCACGCACGCGCGCGGATCTGGGTGCCCACAATGCGTGCGTTGAGGAAGTATTCGAGCTTGTGGATCAGGATCAGGAACACCAGCGCGGAAATACCCACGCCCAGCGACACCGACAAGCCGGCAATGGCGATGGCCGTGTTGGATATCAGGTTGCCAACCACCGGCAGCAGCCCCACCACGAAGGTCACCACCACCAGCGTCTTGGCCAGCGGCACATGGATGCCCATCAATGGCAGCGCGCCGAGCAGGAAGATCGCCGTGAACAAGGTGTTGATCAGCGAAATCTTGATCTGGGCGAACACGATGTTGTGGAACGCCAGGGCCAGATGCTTGCAGCGCGAGCTGAGGGCGGCCGCCAACGGGCCCATCTGATGGGTCGGCCGGGCCCGGCTCAGCGCGATGATTGCGCCCAGCACCAGGCCGATCATGATGTGCACGAAGGTGCGCGCAGCGCCCTTGCCAGCCAGCTGCAGGGTCGCAGCATGCTTGCGCATCAACTCGATCACACCCACGCGCAGGTCCTCGACGCTGTCGGGCAGATTGTCCACCAGCATAGGCGGCAGTTGCTGGCGCGCCTTCTCCACCAACGGCATCAGCTGCTGCTGCCACAGCAACTGCGGATTCCCGATTTCGGTGTGGAACAAGCTCACCGCACCGAGGATCAGCAGCATCAACAGGCCCACCACGACCGCCCCCAACAGCGCCACCACGACCATGCGCGCACGGTCACCGGAAATGCGCCGACCCAGCAGTGGCGCCATCGCCTGAACCAGCTCGAAGACCAGCAAGCCGGCCAGCAAGGCCGACAACAAATGGATATGGACAACCAGCAACAGACCGGCCGCCATCACCAGGTAGCTGGCATGGCGGATGGCCGGTGGCAGCTCGCGCAAGGCGGGCACGGGGGAATTCATGCTGAAAGGCGTCTATGAAGTGAGGGCGCCAGTCTGTCAGCAGGCCGCGGCTGCCGCCAGCCCTTGACGAGGCTGTCGTAGACTCCGTGCAGTCTCTCCGCCACCGCCCAAGGTTTCTGCATGACCACTCGCCTGACCACGACACTGTTCGCGTTCGCCCTGTTGGCCGGCTGTGCCACGACCCCACGACAGCCGACCATCGGCGCACCGGCCGTCCCGTCAGTACCCGCCACCACGGCGATGGCCAACGACAATCTCAATGCGGTGGCGTGGAGTCAGACCGCGATCGAGCACGACCTGATCTATCTGCAGACCTATCGTGACGCCCAGGCGCAACTGCTGGCCGCCCTGCACGACCCCCACTGGGACGCGCTGGGCCAGCACGACCGCGCTACTCCCCTGCGCGGACTGAAGCCGGCCATCATCCTGGATATCGACGAAACAGTGCTGGACAACTCGCCGTTCGCCGTCCGCATGGTGCAGGGCAACCGCGAATACAACGAGGCCGAGTGGGACGCATGGTGCCGCGAGGAACGCGCGCGCGCCCTGCCTGGCGCGGTCGAGTTCACCCAATTTGCCGCGCGACACGGCATCGCGGTGTTCTATATCTCCAATCGCCGCACCGAACTGGACCACGCCACCCTGGCCAACCTGCGCAAGGTCGGCTTGCCGGTCAGCGGCCCGAAGGCATTGCTGGGCTTGGGTACGGTGGTCGATGGCTGCCAGCAGACGGGCAGCGAAAAGGGTTGCCGGCGTCAGTTGGTCGCCCGGAATTATCGTGTCCTGATGCAATTTGGCGACCAGATCGGCGATTTTGTGGATATTTCGGCCAACACCATCGAGGGTCGGCGCAGCGCCATGGCCGATTACCTGCCGTGGATCGGCACGCGCTGGTTCGTCTTGCCCAACCCGACCTACGGCTCGTGGGAACCGGCGCTGTTCCACAACGATTGGCAGGCGACGCCCGCGCAGCGACGTCAGATGAAGATCGAAGCCCTGCGTCCATGATGCTTTATTTGCTTATATACCAATAGGTTAGTGCACACATCCCACGTGTTGCCTTAACTTTCTCGACCGGGTAAAATCGCTTCTGCCAACCCCTGCTGACCAACGCTCTTGTGCAGGCAAGGCCATTTCCCTTCCGGCTCTGCCGGATTTCCCCGTGAGGCCCCGTGCCCGCGGGGTTTTCTTTTTGATGGGGTCGCAAAAGCTTGCGCTCGGCCCTTGTTTCGCCCGGGCCCCGACGCTTACCCTGCCCGCTCACCGACACCCTCGGCATCTCGGCGCCGGCCACCTCACCAGCGAGACTGCACGCATGCTTCACCCGTTCCTGCGCCGCGCCCTGTGGCCCTTGCTGGCCGCGCTGGCGCTGGGCGCGTGCCAGGCTCAGCACGAGCCGGGGCAGCCGGCCGCCGACACGCCAGAAGCGGCGGTCCAGCGGTCCATCGACCTGCTCCGTGCAGGCGACTTCAACGCCCTGCTGCAACACGCACTGCCGCCCGAGGACTACGCCAACCTGCGGGCGGACTGGCAACGGCGGCAACACAACCCACAACCGGTCAGCGCGGCGGAGCGTGCCCGTTTCAACGACGTGGTCCGCAAACTCACCGGACCGGATGCCGAAAACCGGCTGTACGCCGAACTGCAACCCAAGCTGGTCGCCGTGGAACAGCAGTACCAGGACCAGTTGCCGCTCCTGATTGGGGTTGGCGACGCCCTGCTCAAGCGCAGCCTGAGTCAGAGTCAGACGCTGAGTTCGGCCCAAACCGCCCAGATCGACGGCATGCTCGACGTCCTGCTGCCCTGGGCCCAGCAGGCTTCCTGGTTTGACCAGGCCAAAGCCAGGCAGGCGATCCATGTCGCTGTGACCACGGCACAAAAGCTCGATCTGACGACCCCCGAACAATTGCACACCATGGACTTTGACACGACCGTGGCCCGCTACGGCACAGCCTACGAAGGCGTCAAGCAATTGTTGCTGATCTACGGCCTCTCGGTGGACAACACCCTGGCTTCGGTCAAGCTCACCCCGCTCGCGGCCGACGACGACCGGGCGGTCGTGCGGATCGACTACACGCTGCTGGACAAGCCGTTGAGGACCGAATCCACCCTGCTGCGGGAAAACGGCCGCTGGTACAGCGCGGATCTGCTGCGCAACGCCCGGCATTCGCGCCAGCAACTGCGGCTGGAGGCGGTCCTGGCCGCGGCGCCTGTCGGCCCCGCGACAAAAGACGGCTCGTCGCAACCGTTAGACTAGACCGATGCCGACGACTACTTCCGCGGACTCCCCTGCACGCCACCGCGCGCCCTGGTGGTTCAACCTGGCCGGCCAGCTGTTGCAGCCCTGGGTGCGCATCCGCCGCGAACCGGCCGAGCCCGCCACCCTGCTGCAGGCCGACTCGCCGGTTTGCTACGTGATTGAACGTGATGGGTTTTCCGATGCACTGATTCTCAAGCGTGCCTGCCGCGACGCAGGCCTGCCCAATCCCATGCAGCCGCTGGCTGGTACGCGCCGGCGACGGTCGGTGTTCGCATTGACCCGCCGCGATGGCTGGATCTTCGGCCGTCGCCGCAAGCGCAATCCGAATGAGCCGCTGCGCCAACTGGTCCGCTCGCTCGATGGCGACGCCCAACGCGACATCCAGATCGTGCCGGTGTCGATCTACGTCGGTCGCGCACCCAGCCGCGACAGTGGCTGGTTTCGGGTGCTGTTCTCGGAAAACTGGGTGATGGTCGGCCGCTTTGGCCGGATGCTGGCGTTGCTGCTGAATGGACGCGACACCGTGGTGCACTTCTCCGCCCCCGTCTCGCTGCGCTTGATGCTGGACGAATCGGGCGGCATTACGCCGGAGCGCTTTGCGCGCAAGGTCGCCCGGGTCCTGCGCACCCACTTCCATCGCATCCGTGCCGCAGTGATCGGCCCGGATCTGTCGCACCGGCGCACCGTGGTCGACGCCGTGCTGAATGCCGAGCCGGTACGCGCCGCGATCGCCGCCAGCGCCGCCAAGGACAAGACCAGTTACGCCAGTGCCTGGCGCAAGGCGCACAAACTGGTGCTGGAGATCGCTGCGGATTACTCCCACCCGGTCGTCCGTTCGGCGTCGTTCCTGCTGCGCAACTTCTGGAACAAGCTTTACGACGGCATTTCCATGCATCACTTCGACAAGGTCCGCGCCACCGCGCCGGGTCACGAAGTGATCTACGTGCCATGCCACCGCAGCCACGCCGATTACCTGCTGATGAGCTACCAACTGCACGTGTCCGGCGTGGTGGTGCCGCACATTGCGGCCGGCGTGAATCTCAACCTGCCGGTGATCGGCCCACTGTTGCGTCGGGGCGGCGCATTCTTCCTGCGGCGCAGCTTCAGGGGCAACGCGCTGTATTCCGTCATCTTTAATGAGTACGTGGCGCAGCTGATCGATCGGGGCGTGCCGATGGAATACTTCATCGAAGGTGGCCGCTCGCGCACCGGCCGGCTGCTGGCGCCACGGGCGGGCATGCTGGTGATGACCGTGCGGGCCTTCCTGCGCGCGCCGCGCCGACCGGTGCTGTTCCAGCCCGTCTACATCGGCTACGAGAAGCTGATGGAGGGCAAGTCCTACGCCGGCGAGCTCAGCGGGCAACCGAAGGAGAAGGAATCCCTGCTCGGCCTGCTGCGCGGCCTGAAGGTGTTGCGCCAGCGCTACGGCCACGTGTCGCTGAACTTCGGCGAGCCGATCGAGTTGACACCGCTGCTGGACGCAGCCAGTGACGATTGGCGCAGCAGCACCGCCGACCTCGACGCCAAGCCCGAGTGGCTCAACGCCGTCACCGATCATCTGGCTCACCAGATCCAGATCAATATCAACCGCGCCGCCGACGTCAATCCGATCAACCTGCTGGCGCTGGTGCTGCTGGCCACGCCCAAGCACGCGATGGCCGAGGGCGACTTGCTGACCCAGCTCGAACTGACCAAGACGATGCTGGAGGAACTGCCGTACTCGGACCGGGTCACGCTGACTCCGATGAACCCGGCCGCGATCATCGCGTACGGCGAGCACATGGAATGGATCAAGCGTGTGCGGCATCCGCTTGGGGACGTGCTCACCGTCACCAGCGAACAGGCCGTGCTGCTCAGCTACTTCCGCAACAACGTGTTGCACCTGAATGCGACCGCCGCGTGGGTGGCCTGTTGCTTCCTCAACAACCGGCGCACGTCGCGCGCATCGGTACTGCGCTTGGGACGGATCATCTACCCGTTCATCCAGGCCGAACTGTTCCTGCCGTGGGACACCGACGGCTTCGCCGCCCAGCTGCAAGCCACCATCGACTTCTTCGTGCGTCGCGGCCTGCTCGAATCGACCAACGATGGGCGCTCGCTGGAACGCAGTCCCGGCCAGGACGACGGCGCCTATCAGCTCAAGATCATCGCGCGCAGCCTGATCCAGGCGTTCGAGCGCTACTACATCACCATCGCCGCACTGGCCAAGAACGGCCCGCACACCATGTCCAGCGCAGAACTGGAAAACGCCTGCACGCTCACCGCCCAACGCCTGTCCCTGCTCAATGAACTGACCGCGCCGGAGTTCTTCGACAAGGCCTTGTTCCGGGGCTTTATCCAGAAGCTGCGCGAGAAGCGGATCGTGTGGACGGACGAGAACGGCAAACTCGACTACGACAGCGCCCTGGAAGGCATGGTCCGCGATGCACGGGTCATCCTGTCGCGCGAGATGCGCCACTCGATTCTCAAGATCACGCCCGGCACCATCGACGTCGATGCGCCCGCAGGCATCGGACGCGCATCTGCCTGACCCGACCGAATTCACCGAATGTTGGCCACCCCGCCTGGGCCGGTGGCCGGCAGCCTTGCTGTAGCATTGCCGACATGAACAATCAGCCTGACTCCGCACCCGGATCGACCACCCACTTCGGTTTTCGCGACGTACCGGTCGGCGAGAAACAGAAGCTGGTCGGGCAGGTGTTCACCTCGGTCGCACGCAGCTACGACCTGATGAACGACCTGATGTCGTTCGGCGTGCATCGCCTGTGGAAACGTCACTTCGTGGCAATCAGCGGTGTACGCCGCGGCGATCGCGTGCTGGATCTGGCCGGTGGTACCGGCGACATTGCCGCCCTGCTGATGCCGGTGGTCGGCGCGGAAGGCGAAGTGGTGATTGGCGACATCAATGCGTCCATGCTGGGCGTAGGCCGCGATCGCCTGACTGATCGCGGACTGGTGGCCGGCCTGCGTTGGGCGCAGCTCAATGCCGAAGCGCTGCCGTTCCCCGACAACAGCTTCGACGCGGTGACCATGGCGTTTGGTCTGCGCAACGTCACCGACAAGGACCAGGCACTGGCCGACATCTTTCGCGTGCTCAAGCCTGGCGGCCGGGCGCTGGTGCTGGAATTCTCCAAGGTGCAGAGCGAGCTGTTCGGCAAGCTCTACGACTTCCATTCGTTCAAGGTACTGCCAAAGCTCGGCCAGTTGTTCGCCGGCGATGCCGACAGCTACCAGTACCTGGCCGAGTCGATCCGCAAGCACCCGGATCAGCAGACCCTGAAGGCCATGATGGAACGCGCCGGGTTTGGTCGTGTCGAGGTACGCAACCTGACCAACGGCGTGGTGGCGATCCATCGCGCGTACAAGTTCTAGGCAGACCTCGCACGGCCCCTGACCCAGATCAGTGGCCGGCGTGGACCCGCGGCGTATGTTGGGGCTCCCTTCACAACGAGCCTGCCCATGACCACTGACATCGTTCCCGAGCAGAACGTGCACCTGTTCGACGCCCGCGGCGTTGCCCGGCGTTTCCGCCATTCGGCTATCTTCGGCGCGATTGGCGCGCTACGTTCAGGCGAGACGATGCGCTTCGTCAACGACCACGATCCGATCCCGCTGATCGCCCAATTGCGCGAGCGCCTTGGCGATAGCCTGACCGTCACCTACCGCGAGCGCGGTGCCGAGGCGGTGGTGATCGATTTCGGCATCACCGGCGTGCCGCTGGAGTGAGTGGTCCGCACGCATGAGCTACCCCGCTTTTTACGACCAGGCCCCGCGGATCCGCATGCGCGATCCGTTGGCGGCCTTCCTCGGTGCAGCCGAGGACGGCGTGCTCGAATACTGCTACCTCGACGCGGTGCGCCTGGCCGGGCACTCCTGCCCGACCGTGGCGGGCGCGTATCTGATGGCGTACACGGCGCTGCGCGCGCTGTACCCGAACGAGATGGCCGAACGCGGCAATATCGAAGTCCGCATGCCGGCTGCCGAGGATGAAGGTGTCACCGGCGTCATGGCGCAAGTACTGACCCTGATTACCGGCGCGGCGGCCGGCAACGGCTTCCACGGGATTGGCGGACACTTCGGCCGCCAATCCCTGCTGCACTACGCGGCGACGTCCCGGCACGACGCGGTGCAATTCACCCGTCGCGACAGCGGCGCGGCGGTTGCGGCAGCGCTGGATCTGTCCAGCGTGCCGGCGCCGGCCAACTTGCGGGCGCTGATGGTTGCCGCCATGCAACCCGGCGCAACACTGGCGCAGCAGCAGGCGTTCACGCAAGCCTGGCAAGGCCGCGTGCAGTTGCTGCTGGCGCACGCTGACGACCCCGACGTGGTACGCCTCACCCGGTTGAACTGATCACAGCTGCTCACACACCGGTGGTGCTGCGGCAGGGGTCGCGGCGCGGCGCGCATTGGCCAGTATCACGCCGCCGATGGTGATCGCACCGCCGACCAGGATCATCGCATTGGGCACTTCGTGCAGCCACAGCCAGCCGATCAACAACGCGATGGGCGGCGACAAGTAGATGAAACTGCTCACGCGCGACGCCGACGCCCGATTCACGGCCAGGTTCCAGGCCAGATAACCCACGAACGTGGGCGCCACACCGAGCCACAGCAGCGCCGCGATGCGCGGCCACGACGCGGCGCCCAACGCCTGTGGCAGGTGCCAGCCAAACGGCACGCTGGCCAGGGTCGCCGCGAAAAACGTGAACGCGGTGACGCCCAGCATGCTGTTGCGCTGGAACAGGGGCTTTTGGCCAACAAAAAATATCGCAGCGGCCAGGACACTTACCAACACCAGCAAGGCGATCGGGTCGAGCTTGACCTGCTGGCCACTGGCCAGCACCACCAGCACGGTTCCCCCCAGCGCAATCGCCAGCCCGACCCAGGTGCGCAGCGGCAGCCGTTCGCCCATCCACAACGCCGACACGGCCGCGGTTGCCGCCGGCACCAGCGAGATCAGGATCGATGCCGTGCCGCTGGCAATCCGGGTCTGCGCGTAATTCAGGCACAGGTGATAGACGGTCAGCCCCAGCACGCCCAGAAGCGCCAGTTGCGGCCAGTCACGCCGCGCCGGCAGCGGAATCCGCTTCACATTCAACAACAGCGCAAAACACAGGGAGGCGATCAGCAGCCGCGCGAATGCGACCTCGCCCGGATTGAATGCAGGCAAGGCGAATGCGATCGCCGCGTAGGCAGACGACCAGGTCAACAGGGCGATTGCAATGGCCAGCAAGGCGCGGCCATCGAGGCGTTCAGCGGTATCCATCGGAAAAGGTTCCAGCGGGGCGATGCGCGCGCTGGCCTTGCCGGCGCGGGCGGGGAATAATGCCATGCCTCACGGCCCGGCGCCTGCCGGACGAATCGACCATCGCCGATCCCTGGGCTGAACTGGCAGCATGCTGCCAATCCGTCCCCCTGCGCCTGCGCATGCGGGTGCCGATTCTCAACAAGACCGACGCCATGACCGACAAAGAAAACCCCTCCGGCCCACCCGCTGACGCGCCCGACAATCCCGAACGTCGCCGCCTGCTGGGCGGCATCGCACTGGCCGGCGCCGCGCTGACCGTCAGCGGCTGCAAGCCGTTCGGTGAACGCGCGACCGCAGCGGCAGGCAGCGATTCCGCGATCGATGCGTGGCTGCGCAAGAACATCCAGCATGTCGTCGTGCTGTATGCCGAGAACCGCAGTTTCACCAACCTGTTCGCAAATTTCCCCGGTCTGGCGCAGCCACTGCAGGCGCTCGACTCGCCCGCCTATCGCCAGCGCGACCGCGACGGTCAGCTGTTGCCGCAATTACCGCCGGTGTGGGGCGGCATGGCCCCGCGCGAACAGGTGCTGGACGGGCGTCGCTACATGATCGACGAGCAAGCGATCAGCGGCCTGCCGAACCGCCCGTTCGCACTGAGCACACCCGACGGCGCGCCGCTGCCGCAGGAGCTCATCACCCGCGACCTGGTGCACCGCTTCTACGAAAACCAGCTGCAGATCAACGCTGGCAAGAACGACGGCTACGTGGCCTGGGGCAACACCGGCGCCATGACGATGGGTTATTACGCGGACAGCGCGGCCAACCTCAAGCTGTGGCAGCTCGCCCGCCAGTTCACCTTGTGTGACAACTTCTTCATGGGCGCTTTCGGCGGCTCGTTCCTCAACCACCAATATCTGATCGCGGCACAGCCTGCGTACTACCCGCAGGCGGACCGTAGCCCGGCCGGATCGCAGATCGCCCAGCTCGAGGGCAGCGACCCGACCGGCATCCGGCCGAAGCAGACGGCCGACTCACCGGCCAGTGCGATGCAAGGTCGCCCGACGTGGGCGTCACGTGACGCGCTCACGCCCGACTTTTGGGCGGTCAACACGATGGGGCCCGCGTACGCGCCCGCGTTCAACCAGGACAAGCTCGATCCACGCTTCGCCGACCTCGACAACCCCCACACGCTGCCGGCCCAGAGCCACCGCACCATCGGTGACGCATTGACCGCAGGCGGAATCGACTGGGCCTGGTATGCCGGCGGCTGGCAGCTTGCGCTGGACGGCCGGGGTGACGGCGACCACCAGGCGTTTCCCGAGGTGCCGAACTTCCAGCCGCACCATCAGCCATTCAACTATTTCAGCCAGTTCGCGCCGGGCACGCTGGCGCGCCAGCAACACCTGCGCGATGCCGGCCTGGGCAGCAGCGCCAGCACCAACCACTTCATCGCCGCGGCCGAGGCAGGCCGTCTGCCGCCGGTGTCGTTCTACAAGCCCCAGGGCGACTTGAACATGCACGCGGGCTACGCCAGCGTGACCGCAGGTGACCAGCACCTGGCGGACGTGGTGTCTGCGCTGCAGGCCAGCCCGCAATGGCCGGGCATGCTGGTGGTGATCACCGTGGACGAGAACGGCGGCTGGTGGGACCACGTCGCGCCACCGCAGGGAGACCGCTGGGGCCCGGGGTCACGCATCCCCGCGCTCATCGTGTCACCGTATGCGAAGAAGGATTTCGTCGATCACACGATCTACGACACCGGGTCGATCCTGCGCTTCATCACGCGCCGTTTCGGCCTGCCCAAGCTGCCCGGACTTGCCCTGCGCGAGCAGGCCATGGTGGCGGCCGGCGGACCACCTCCCGGTGATCTCACCGCGGCGCTGGATTTCAGCGCCTGAACCACCCCGCCAGCGGGCTGGCAAGGAGCGGATGCGAGGCTGCTGTACTCGTCTCCGCAACTTGCGCCACCGCGCGACCGTCAGGAATCACGTCATGCACGAGCTGTACCCCGAGATCGAGCCGTACCAGACCCAGCGCGTCGCCGTCGACGCCATCCACACGCTGTACGTGGAGGAATGCGGCAACCCGGCGGGCCTGCCCGTCGTGTTCCTGCATGGTGGCCCGGGCGCCGGTCTGTCGCCCTACCACCGACGCTTCTTCGACCCGGCGCGCTATCGCATCGTGCTGTTCGACCAGCGCGGAGCGGGCCAGTCCACCCCGTTCGCCGAGTTGACCGACAACACCACGGCCCACCTCGTGGCGGATATCGAAACGATCCGTGAAAAGCTCGGCATCGAACGCTGGGTGGTGTTCGGCGGGTCGTGGGGATCAACGCTGGCGCTGGCGTACACGCAAACCCATCCCGAGCGCGCACTGGCCATCGTGCTCCGTGGCATCTTCCTGGGACGGCCGCAGGAATTGCGCTGGTTCAATGAAGTGGACGGCGGCGCCCGGCAAATTTTTCCCGAGCGCTGGGCCCGCTTCGTCGAGTTCATTCCGCCCGAGGAGCGCGACTCGATGCTGGACGCCTATTGGCGCCGCCTGACCGGTGACAACGAGGCCACCCGCCTTGCCGCGGCGCAGGCATGGAGTGCCTGGGAGGGCGGCAGCACCACGCTGGTGCATGACCCCGACGGTACCGGCGACTTCGACGAGCCCCACAAGGCTGTCAGCCTGGCCGTGATGGAGGCCCACTACTTCCGCCACGGCGTGTTCCTGGAACCGGACCAGTTGCTGCGCGACATCGATCGCATCCGCCACATCCCCGCCACGATCGTGCAGGGTCGCTACGACATCATCTGTCCCATGATCAGCGCCTGGGATCTGAGTCGCGCGTGGCCGGAAGCCAGACTTCACGTGGTACTGGCCGGGCATAGTGCGGCCGACCCGGCCATCGTCGACCAACTGGTGCAGGCGACGGATCAACTGGCCGACCGACTGGGCTGAGCGCAACCGGGTGGGCGCGGCGGACCGAGAAAATCCCGGCTCCGCCACGAATCGTGATCTCGATCACACAGGCAATCCGACCGACATGTGAAACTGGGGCCGTTTCCCCCCTGTAAGAACGAATTGCCGCCGTGAGGCGCCAACGTCCCGGCTCCCCGGCACAGATGGATCAAGCCCGCCTCGGCGGGCTTTCTTTTGCGCGTTGCGTGGTGATTGAGGGCCAGGCAGCAGTCGAAACCGACGCAAGCGCCGACCGCGTTCGATCGACGGTTCGCCCGAAGCCGTTGGCCCGCACGCGTGACGAGTGGTGGGTGGTGCCGGCACCAGGAGTCGAACCCGGGACCTACTGATTACAAATCAGTTGCTCTACCAACTGAGCTATGCCGGCGAAGCTGGGGGATTCTAGCAGGCCACAACGTGAACCGTGTTCAAAAGCATCCGGTGGTGTGCGCGTCGATGCCGCTCGCCTGCACGCGGCTGCGCCAGTCGAGCGTGCTGCCGTCGGCCACCATCAGGTCCAGCCAGTACTCGGGGGCACTTTCACTGCGCTCGCTCATGCGGGCCGGAAAGCCGGCGGCAACGACCTCGTCGCGACGCTTGCGCGCATTGGCCGGATCCTTGAACAAGCCCAGCGACACCGTGTTGGCCTGGTCGCCGGAGCTGACCACGAAGTAGTCGTGGAACTGCCGTGCGGCCAGACGCCGCGCCACTTCAAGCGCCTGGGCGCGACTGGACGACGCCGGCAGGTAGACCCACCAGCCGCTGGTCTGGCTGGTCTGCTCCTGGCGCGAACGCATCCGCGTGACCTGCGCGGCCAGCGCCTGGCGCGCATTGCGCAAATCCTGCGGGGTCGCGAATGGTCCCAGCGCCAGACAGCTGTAGCTTCGATTGGGCGATGGCGCCACGGCGGGAGGGACGACCTTCACCGGTGCCCCCTGTGGCAGTTCAGACAGCAGGCGCAGCTGCGCCACGCCTGGATCGCTGGGCGCACCGCCACCGGCGTATGGCTGCCCCAGCACCAGCCAGGCGCCTACCGCGATATTGAGCGCGGCCAACATGACAAACAACAGACGCAGAAACATCCAACCCCCATCGGGCAGCGGTCAGGCTCATTCTAGACGGACCGCGGCATCTTCATCGCGCGCTGCCCACACGACCAGACCGCGTAGTACACCATCCGGACTCAACTGGGCCGGCAGTGACAGCAGCGGCAGCAGCGACGCCGCATCGCCGCCGCCCAACACAAGATTCGGCGCCGAGCCAAGCCGGTCGGCGTTGCGCGTCGCGAATCGCTCAATCAATGCGGCAGCCGCGTGCCAGCAGCCCGAGGCCACCGCATCAGCCGTGTTGTCGGCCAGATCCACGACCGCGCCCGGCTGCCCCGTGCGCACCCGCACCGTGGCATCGAGCAGCGAGTCCTGCATCAGCCTCGGCCCCGGTGCGATCAGGCCACCCAGATGTCGGCCATCCGCCGCCAGTGCATCCAGCGTCAGCGCCGTGCCCACGCCTGCCAGCACACAGGGCGACCGCCCTTCGGCCTGTGCGGCAACCATCGCCAGGAAGCGGTCGATGCCCAATCGCTGTGGCTCGGCGTAGGCATTGCGCACGCCGCACGCATGGGCCGGCGTGCGCAACCAGCCAGGGGCCAAGCCAAACAGACGCTGCGTCACGGCCGCCACCTGCGCCTCGCGTGGGGTATCGACCACCGATGCCGCCATCACCTGCACAGGCTTCGGCAAAGGAGCCCAAGCCGCCGCCAGCGCATCCGCCGGATCGGCTTCGCGCCAGTCCACCGCGCCGTGCTCCAGCCACCCCTGCGGCTGTCCCTGCAACACCCATTTCAGCCTCGTGTTGCCGAGATCAAGCAGCAGCCTCATGGGCGGCGCACCGAGACGTCGGCGCTGTCGACCGCGCGAACACTGCCATCGTCCATGCGCACCTGCAGCGCCCCACGTTCGTCGACACCCGCACCGATGCCGTGGAACGCGCCCAGCGCACCGCTCAGCTGCAATGGCTGGTCGCGCAGCAGGTCGTGTTGCGCGTAGTCAGCGCGGAACGCGGCGAAGCCGTCACGCTCGAATTGCCCGAGCCCCTCGATCAGCGCCGCGATCAGCGCCGCCGCCACCAGATTGCGATCGGGCGGCGTGCCAGCGGCAAGGTGGGCCAGATCACAGGCCGGTTGACCGATTTGATCCTGCAATGCGGGGGTCAGGCGCACGTTGAGGCCGATGCCGATGATGGCCGCGCAAGGCCCTTGATACTCGCCGCTGAGTTCGACGAGAACGCCGGCAAGCTTGCCGCCCGGCTGTCCGTCCGCCACCGCCAGCACGTCATTTGGCCACTTCAGGCCGGCGCCCTCGATACCGAGACTTTCCAGCGCGCGCAACACGATTACGCCGACGGCCAGCGACAGACCGGTCAACGCGGCGAACCCCGCGGGAAATCGCTTGAGGCAGGACAGATACAGATTCAGGCCCGGCGGTGACAACCATGGCCGGCCACGGCGCCCACGACCAGCCAGCTGGGTCTCGGCAAGCACGACGCTGAAATCCCCCGCCCCGGCCCCGCGACGCTGCAATTCGCTGGAGGTCGAGTCGAGCTCCCAAAAAACTTCCAGAGCCCCCAGTGATCGCGCCAGCGATGCAGGCAACGCCGCCCGGATCCGGTCAGTCTGCAGCATCTGCAGTGGCCACGGCACGCAATAGCCGCTCGCCCCGCGCGCGTCGATTGGAACCCCGCGACGGCGCAGCGCCTCGATCTGTTTCCAGATTGCCGCACGGGTCACGCCGGCGTCAGTGGCCAGAGCGGCGCCCGACCGAGGCTTGCCATCGGCAAGCAGGCCCAACAACTGCGGCGCCTGCATCAGCCACACCTCGCCATGCTGGCCGCAATGCGGACTGGGCGGGCGGCAGATCGACGGGCAGGCAGATCAGGCATCCGTGGATTCTATCCCGCCGGGCCCGGCTGGCGGCAGCGGCAGCGGCGCCGGTGCGATGCCAACGGGCAGCGCGTGGACAGCACTGGCACCTTGCGCAGGTTTCTGAGACGATCAGGGTCTTCGCTTGCGAGTCCCGGAGTTCGATCGCCATGCGTCCGATCCATTGGCTATTCGGTTGCGCCTTGTGCCTTGCCGGGATCGGCGGCGCCACCGCGGCCAGTGTGGAAACCCAGGATCTAGGCAGCTCCGCGCACGCCGCACTCGATGGTGGCGGCTCGCACGACGGCAACACCAGCAGCGGCGGTGACGCCCTGGGTCTGAGCCGGGACTGTCCACCGAGCAGTGGCAACGGCGACTCCGGCAGCACCTCCGGCAGTGGCACCGATCGATCCGGCGGGGCATCCTCCGCACCGACGCCAATCCGCCGTCCGCATCTGGGCTGGCAATCGCTGCTGCCTGGATCAATCCAGTAAGCGTTCGGCGTCATGCCGGGACGCTTGTGGCAATCACTTCGAGCGCGTTTCGAGCCGCCACCGATCGCCGATCCGCTGTGGCGTCGCGCCATCGCCGGCTGCCCGCTGGCCCACTCACTCGACCCGACCAGACGGCAACAGCTGCGCCGGCTATCCGCCCTGTTCCTGGCCCGCAAACGGTTTCACGCCCTGGCCGGGGCGGTGCTGGACGACTATTGGCGTCTGCTGATCGCGATGCAGGCCTGCCTGCCGGCCCTGCAGCAAGGCGCTGGCAGTCTGCGCGGCTGGCGTGAAGTGCTGATCTACCCGGGCGAGTTCAAGGTGCGCCGCAGCCACCACGACCAGCGCACCGGTGTGGTGACCGAAAGCGACGAGAGCCGTATCGGCGAAGCGTGGGAGCGCGGGCCGCTGGTACTGTCCCTGGCCGACGTGCAGCTGGATCTGGAGCAGCCGTGGGACGGCTACAACGTGGTGGTGCACGAAATGGCCCACAAGATCGACATGCTCGATGGCCCACCCGATGGCGTGCCACCGCTGGTGGACATTCCGCGGCGTCGCTGGATTCAGCAATTCCAACTGGCCTACGAGCGCCTGGTCGCCCTGCCGCCGGACAGCAGCGACAGCCCGATCGACCACTACGCAAGCGAGAGCGCCGCCGAATATTTCGCCGTAGTCAGCGAAATGCACTACTCGCGGCCGGCGCTGCTGCGCGAAGCGGAACCGGCGGTGGCGGAGCTGCTGGAAGCGTTTTATGGCCCATCGCCTGCCGACATCCGCGAGCTGCCAGGCCTGCGCGACGTCCGCTGAGAATCGTAGCCGTCAGCTCGCCGCCAAGGTCACGCTGAATCGGGCACCCCCGAATTCCGGCGAGCGGTCGACCACCAGGTCACCACGATAGGCGTGCACGATATCCTGCACGATCGACAGTCCGATGCCGTGCCCCTGCACGCGCTCGTCGCCGCGAACCCCGCGTTGCAGCACTTTTTCGATCTTGTCTTCGGCAATGCCGGGGCCGTCATCCTCGACGCACAACAGCAGCCCCGGACGCTGGCGGCCCGCCTCCGGTTGCATCTTCACCACCAGCAGCACCCGGTGACCGGCCCACTTGAAGGCGTTCTCCAGCAGGTTGCCCAACAGTTCCAGCAGATCGCCCTGTTCGCCATAGAACACCGCCCCGTCCTGGATATCGAACTCGCACAAGACGTTTTTTTCCGCATAGACCTTCTCCAGGCCCTGCACCAGATCCTCGGCGTGACTGGCAATCGGCACGGCGCTGGCGAAGGTCTGCCGACCCGAAGTCGCTGCCCGCGACAACTGGTAGGCGACCAGCTCATTCATTCGTCGCACCTGATCCAGCACGCTGGCGCGCCGCTCGGCGGCATCCTCGCTGGTCGACGCTTCCAACTGGGAACGGATCACCGCCAGCGGCGTCTTCAGGCTGTGCGCCAGATCGGCCAGGGTATGCCGGTAGCGTGTGCGCTGCTCACGTTCGTTGGTGATGAAGGCATTGATCCGCTCGGTCAGGCCGGTCAGTTCAAGCGGGTACTGGCTATCCAGCTGTTCGCTCTCACCACGCTCGACCCGGCTCATGTCGCTGGCGACCTTGCGCAGCGGCGTCAGGCTCCAGCGCAGCAGCAGTAGCTGCAGCACGATCAGCATCACGCCCAGGACCGACAACCAGATCATCAGGGTATGGCGGAAGACCGCGTTCTCGCCTTCCAGCTGGTCCTCGGTCTGCGCCACCATCACGGTCAGCCGGACCGACTTCTTGTCGACCGTATCCAGCGCCACGCCATAGCTGTAGTAGTACAAGCGCCCCATGCGGGTATCGATCGGGCCGACGAACTGGCTTTGGCCCGGTTCGAGCGGCTTGAAAAAGCTGAAATCCCGGCCAATCGACGACGCCGACTCCCACCGATAGTCGTGATCGCCCAGCGCCACCGCATACAAGCCCGAACCAGGTCGTGAAAAATTGGGGTTTGGCGCGGTTTCCGGCGGCAGCAGCTTGCCGTACCGATTGACGTCGGTATTGGTGATGTAGGCGATCGCGAAATTTTCGAGACGGTCGTGCAGCGCGCTCAGCGCGCGCGCCTTGTTGGTCTGGGTCAGGGTCAGCCCGACCAGACCAAGAAAGCCAGCGAGCACGAAACTGGTGGCGATCGCCGCGCGCGCCGCCAGTGACAGCGGGCGGCGCGGCGATCGTCGCTCATTCGTCGTCGCCGTCGGTGCGCGGGATGGCAAAGCGGTATCCGCGTCCACGTACCGTCTCGATGGGTTTGAGGGTGCCTTCCGGATCCAGCTTGCGCCGCAACCGGCCGATGAACACTTCCAGCACGTTGGAGTCGCGGTCGAAATCCTGCTGGTAGATGTGCTCGGTGAGGTCGGCCTTGGACACCAGCTCGCCGGCGTGCAGCATCAGGTATTCCAGCACCTTGTATTCGTAACTGGTGAGATCCACCAGCTTGCCCTCGACCGCCACGGTTTGCGCGGTCGTGTCGAGCTTGATCGCGCCGCAAGCCAGGATCGGTTTGGACCAGCCGCTGGCGCGACGCACCAGCGCGTTGATCCGCGCCAGCAGTTCCTCGACGTGGAACGGCTTGACCAGGTAGTCGTCGGCGCCGTGCTTGAGGCCTTCGACCTTGTCCTGCCAGCTGCCGCGCGCGGTCAGGATCAGGATCGGGTAGCGCTGGCCGTTTTCGCGCAGGGCCTTGACCAGATCCATGCCGGACATCTTGGGCAGGCCAAGATCAATGATGGCCAGATCGAACGGCACTTCGCGGCCAAGGTAGATGCCCTCCTCGCCGTCCTGCGCCGCATCGACGGCAAAGCCATCGCGTTTCAGGCGTGCCGCCAGCGTCTCGCGCAACGGCGCCTCGTCCTCCACCAACAGGATGCGCATCAGCGTTTCTCCTTGCGGCCCGCATTCTTGGCGGGCTGATTCTTGGTTGACTGGGTCGATGACTGATTCTTGCCCGATTCGGACGAGACCACCACCACCTTGACGTGACCATCCGCGGTAAGCACCTTGATCCGATACTCCTGCCGACGCCCGACCCCGCGCTGTTCGGCCGACAAAACCTTGCCCCCGGTGTCCTGCTGCACCCGGCGCACGGCCTGGTCGAGCGTCACCGTGGGCCGCGCCGACTGCGCCATGGGCACACCAGGCACCGCGACCAACAACGCGACGAGCAGCGCGAAAACGAATTTATTGTGCGTTGTCATGCGTGATGATTCCGCTTTCCAGCCAGTTGAACACCCAGCCTAGGCAATCGGCCCTGAATAGTGACCGGACGGACGACCGCTGTCACGCCGCCGCACGGGGCGCCATGGCCTGCTCCAGCAGGGCCCAGCCGGCACCCGGCAAGTGGGCGCCCTCGCTGATCGCGCGCCGGAACGCCCGCGCGCCCGGCTCGCCCTGGTACAAACCCAGCAGGTGACGGCTGATGTGCTTCAGCGCCGTGCCGCGCGCCAATTCGGCCTCGATGTACGGCCGCATCCGCTGCAGCACGCTTTCGCGGGTAGGCAGCGCTACGCCGTGCAAGGCGTGCTCAAGCTGCGCCAGCAGGTAGGGATCATGATACGCGGCACGGCCCAGCATGACCCCGTCCAGCCGGTCCAGATGTGAACGCACCTGTTCCACCGTGCTGATGCCGCCGTTGATTACCACCACCAGCTCGGGAAACTCACGCTTGAGCCGGTACACCCGCTCGTAGTTCAGCGGCGGCACTTCCCGGTTCTGCTTCGGCGACAGGCCTTGCAGCCACGCCTTGCGCGCGTGCACCACCAGTACGCCCACGCCGGCCTCCAGCATCAGCTCGGTGAAGTGCTGCAGCCCGGCATAGTCATCCTGGTCATCCACACCGATCCGGCACTTCACCGTCACCGGCACGCTCGCCGCATCTCGCATCGCCTTCACGCACTCGCCAACCAAGGCGGGTTCGCGCATCAGACAGGCCCCAAAGCGACCGGACTGCACCCGATCCGACGGGCAACCCACGTTGAGGTTGATCTCGTCGTAACCCGCCGCGACACCCAGGCGCGCCGCCTCGGCCAGCTCGCGCGGGTCGCTGCCGCCCAGTTGCAGCGCCAACGGATGCTCCTGCTGGCTGTGCTCGAGCAGGCGATCCTGCTTGCCGCGGATCAACGCCGCGCTGGTCACCATTTCCGTGTACAGCCGTGCCCGCGGCGACAGCAGCCGGTGGAAATAACGGCAATGGCGGTCGGTCCAGTCCATCATGGGTGCCACGCAAAGCTGCCAGGGCATGGCGGACCGTGCGTGTGATCCTGACGCGCCACCGGCGGTGACGTGGGATATCTCGGTCATTTGCAGATGTCTCGGGAGCAGTTTCGGGGCCCATCCTACGTCACCGGGCCATTTCCACCCGCGCCACCGGTCGTCGGCGTTACCCGCATCGGTGAACCCGTCATGATGCCACAGGCACGGCATGCGCCGTGTCCCCGGCGGGGCAAACGCAGGCAACCACGCGCGTGGTCGCGTAAACTATGCGGTTGTCGCCGTGTCCATCCGGCGCTCGCAAGGCACCGCGGCCTGGCCGCCTTCCCCGCGAAACTGACCGCCAGCGCCACGGGTGGCGCAGCGTGCAGTTCCCCGCACCTGATATCGCAAGTGAACGAGACAAACCCATGGTGGCAATGGCGACCGAGCACGTAATCGACGTGCAGCACTGGAACGACAATCTGTTTTCCTTCCGCACCACGCGCGATCCCGGCTTCCGCTTTGACAGCGGACAGTTCGTGATGATCGGGCTGGAAACCGAAGGACGCCCGCTGATGCGCGCCTACTCGATTGCCAGCGCAAGCTGGGAGGAGCACCTGGAGTTCTTCTCGATCAAAGTGGCCAATGGTCCGCTGACTTCGCGACTGCAACACCTCAAGCCAGGCGACCCGCTGATCGTGACGCGCAAGCCCACCGGCACCCTGGTGCTGACCGACCTCAAGCCCGGCAAGCACCTTTATCTGCTTGGTACGGGTACCGGCTTGGCGCCGTTCATGAGCATCATTCGCGATCCCGAGACGTATGAGCGCTTCGACAAGATCGTGCTGGCTCACGGCGTGCGCCGGATCGGTGACCTGGCCTACGCCGACTATCTGGAAAACCAGTTGCCCCAGCACGAATACCTGGGCGAGTTGGTACGCGAAAAGCTGATTTATTACCCCACCGTGACGCGTGAGCCGTTTCGCCATCATGGTCGCATCACCGAGGCGATCGCTGACGGCACGCTGAGCGCGACTATTGGCTTGCCAGCGCTCAATCCGGCTACCGATCGCGTGATGCTTTGTGGCAGCCCGGCGATGCTGGATGACCTGTGCGCGCTGCTCGACGGCCGCGGGTTCCAGGCCTCGCCGCGCACCCGCGAGCCGGGCGACTACGTGATCGAACGGGCCTTCGTGGAGAAATGAACAAACCCCCACGCGTTGCTCGTGGCGCACCCCGCTCGGTCCAGATCTGTTCCAATCGCTGCATCGCCGCGTCGACCGGACCTGAATAATGGACATTGCCCTGTATCTGCTGGCCGGACTGCTGATCATCGGCGGCCTGGCCGGCGCCGTGCTGCCGGCCCTGCCCGGCATCCCGATGCTGTTCGGCGGCATCTGGCTGGCCGCGGCGGTGGACGGCTACCGGCATCTGGGCCTGTGGTGGCTGCTGCTGATCGGCACGCTGGGGGTGATCGGCATGGTCGTCGACTTCCTGGCCGGCATGCTGGGCGCCAAACGGGTTGGTGCGAGTCACCGCGCCTTGTGGGGCGCCGCCATCGGTACCTTAGTCGGCCTGTTTTTCGGTATCCCCGGGTTGTTGTTGGGACCCTTCGTCGGCGCCCTCATCGGGGAACTCGCCTCGGGCACCAGCGCCCTGCGTTCGGCCCATGTGGGGGTAGGCACCTGGCTCGGACTGTTGCTGGGCACCTTGGTGAAACTGGTGCTGTCATTCCTGATGGTGGGCCTGTTCGGACTAGCGATGCTGTTTGGCTGAGTACCCACGGCCCGACGGGCTAGACCGACGGATCGGGTATCACGTAGAGCAGCACGGCCAGGAAGTGCAGCACGCTGCCGGCCAGCACAAAACCATGCCACAGCGCGTGGTGATAGGGCAGACGCCGGCACAGATAAAACGGCACGCCGAGGGTGTAGGCCAGGCCGCCGCCGAGCAGCAGCACAGTGCCCCCCAACTTCAGGTGCGCGCTGAGCGGCCCGAAGGCGATCAAGCCGATCCAGCCCATCCCCACGTACAGCAAAACCGCCAGCTTGCGATTGCGCCGCAGCAGGCCCAGCTCCAGCGCGCTGCCCAGCAGGGCCAACAACCACACCGCCGCGAACAGGGCCCAACCCCATGGGCCGGGCAGTGCAATCAGGGTGAACGGCGTATAGGTACCGGCGATCAGCACATAGATCGCGATATGGTCGAGTGCGCGCAGCGCCGGCTTGGCGGCGATCACGGGAATCGAGTGATACAGCGTTGACGCGGTATACAACAGCACCAGCGAGGTCCCGAAGACCGCGCAGGCAGCCACGACCAGCGCACTGCCATGCAGCGCGGCGAACGCCACCAGCGTGGCCAGGCCAGCGATGCTCAGCACAATGCCGATACCATGGATGATGCTGCTGGCCAGCTCGTCGCCGAAGCGGTAAGTGGGAAGTTCGGCAGCGGCGGTGGGGGCCATGTGGAATCTCCGTTGTCGCGGTACGCGCCAACCTGCAGTAGCTGCATATGCGCAGACCGGAACGCCGCGACGCCCATCGGTCCTGGCAGGTCGCGCGCTATTCGATGATGAACGCGCCGAACGCCACGCCAAGGTTCCAACCTTCACCCTTGCCGCTCAGCGCCAACGCCACATTGCCCTTGGTCAGCACCTGCGCGTCGGCCGACTTGACGGCACCTGCGTGCGCCTCCGCGTTGGCGTAGTTGCCCAGCACGTCGCGCACGTTGCTGACGCCGGTGAACTTGCCGATGCCCTTGCTGATTTTTGTCTTGCCGAAGGTGAGGCCGCCGCCCTTGGCCCGCAGCTTCACATGCAGAGTCTGGCCGTTGCTGCAACGAACCGTGCCGCTGCCCTTGGCAGTCTTGTAGAACACCGACCAGCCGGACAACTGGAAGGTCATCTTGCAAGACACGTCGGCAGCGTGCGCTGGCGCACCCATCATCAACGCGCCGCACGCCAGGACCGCTACACCCGCCCACTTGATCACGTTCATCGTCACTCCCGTCGGGGTTCGACCGTTGGCCGTGCGTCGATTGTTGCAGGATTGACGCACCAGCGGTCAATTGCGATCCCGGTATTTTTTTTACGTGCACTTCACAACAGGCAACAGCAGCACTGTCCATACTGCAGCTGTCGGGTGGAAGCGTTGCGTTCACCCACATTCCACCCCGTCTCCCCGGCGGGGTTTTTTTTCGGCCAGATGCCCGCAGCGAGGCTTTGGCGGAAGGCCGCCCGCGAAGCTCGCCAGGGCCACTTCCGAACCAACCGCCATTTGGCCATCCAGCCGTCCGCTTGCGCAAGGGCTGCGCAGAGGCATAGGCTGCAAGTGCGGCAACGCGATCCCTCTGCCCCGTGCAGCGCGGCTGTCGCCACATCCCCATCGATGTCAGGAGGTCGCCCATGTCGCCCGCAAGCCTGGCCGTCGCTCACAGCTCCCACCCCGACACCGCACGCATCGCCGCCCTGAGTGCGGCGATGGCGGTCAACCTGGCGATCCTCCTGATCGCCTCGAGACCGTTGGCCCAGACCTTGTTCAGCACTGCCGAGAGTGTCAGCCCAGTGCCATCGATCCATCTGATCGAGCGCAAACCGGACCTGCCGCCGCCACCGCCGATAGAGATGGCCCCGCTGCCGCCGCCAACGGCGCCGGTCGTCCACCAGACCGCCGTGCCGATCACCCCGCCGGTTGCCGCGCCCAGCACCGAAGGCAACGTCGCAGTGCCACCAATGGCCGCGCCGAGCCTGCTCCCCGCCAGCCGTGCACCCGGACCGGCGGTGCCAAGCGCGCCAGTCGAGGCCAGCCTTGCCTACCGCGCCGCGCCGCTGCGATTCCCCACCCGCGCACTGCAGCAGCGGATGCAGGGCACCGTGGTGTTGCGGGTGCTGGTGGGCGAAACCGGCAAGCCGCTGCAGGTGACGGTGGAGCATGGTAGTGGCTACGTCCTGCTTGACCGCAGCGCAGTGGAACAGGTGCTGGCCGGATGGCAATTCCAGCCAGCCATCGTGGATGGACAGGCGGTCCAGGCGTGGGCCAAAGTGCCAGTCACATTCAGCTTGCGCGAATAACTCGCGCCGGATCAGGCCCGCTCGACCGTGGCGTCGGGCGGACCCGGTCCAGCAAGGCGTCTCCGTGGCGCAGGCTTGGGTGAGTCCCCACGCCGACCACGTCGGCTTACGCGACTTTAACGATATGCATGATCCACTTGCGCGCATTCACCCGGCCAGGCTGCACGCATGGGCAAGCATCGAAACATTCTGAAAGCGCTGCGCGCGACCGTATGGGAGCATGCCGCCGAGCGCCCCGATCTCGCCTTGATGGCGCGCGATTTGGGACGCCTGGTCCACCAGGACGCCGCGGCGCTGGCTGCCGCGCTGACGCCGTTCCGGCAGGATCATCAAAGCCCGGTACGATGGGAACTGGCGACACGGAACAAGCCGCCAATCAGCGTGGTGGTGATGGCGTGGCCGGCCAATCATGCCACGCCGGTGCACGAGCACCCCGGTCCGTGGGGACTGACCATGGCCTTGGTCGGCGCTCTGGAAGTACAGCCGTATGATCGTGACGCCGCGACCGGCGACCTGCTCCAACTTGATCGCACCTGGCTCGGGCCAGGCGACGGGATATGGTTCGAGGCAGAGGGCGGGCAGACCCATCGTTGCCGGAATCTGTCACGCCACGAAACCGCCCTCTCACTGCACGTCTACGGCGGCGATCTGGCAGAATGTGCGGCCTGCGGACAAGCCGAGCCCGCCGGGACCTGGATGCCGCCAGCACACCGCAGGGCGACCACCGGCCACCTGCCCGGCTGATTGCCCGACGTCACCCACATCTGAGGACCTCCATGTTTCGACGGGTCGCCATCATTGGCGGCGGTGCCGCGGCCGCCTCGCTGCTCAGTGAGCTGCTTGAACGTGCAACGCCGCAACCACTGCAGCTGGACTGGTTCACCGGTAGCGGCACGCCCGCCCGCGGTGTGGCCTACGGCACGAAATCAGAGCGTCATCTGCTGAACGTCCGCGCGGCCTCGATGAGCATGTTCGCCGGCAAGCCACGCGGCTTCCTGGATTTCGTCCAACGCGACGACACCACCATTGCCGGTACCGATTTTCTGCCACGCCATCGCTACGGCGATTACCTCGAGGCGGAAGTGGCGCGCGCGCTGCAACAGGGCAGGGCCAACGGGCACCACATCAATATCATCGCGGGTGAAGCGGACGCCCTGGTACCCGAGCATGACTGCGTCACGCTGTTCCACGGCGAAGAAAGCCTGCGCGCGGACGCCGCTGTGCTGGCGCTGGGGGCATTGCCGCCCCAGCCGCTGGCGGGAATCAGCGACGCTGCAGTGCGCAGCGGCCGCTACATCGTCGACCCATGGCGCCTACTCGCCGATCTCGACGAAGTACCCGCGATTCCGCGCAAGGTGGTTCTGATCGGACTCGGGCTGACTGCGGTCGATGTGCTGCTGGAGTTGTCCGCGCGCTGGCCACAGACCCGATTCACCGCGATCTCCCGCCACGGCCACCTGCCGGAGGCGCACATGCGCACCGCCCCGGCCCCGGCCGACGACGGCGCGGAACTGGTTGATGCCATGCACGACGCGCCGGAAATCAGTCGCTGGATGCACCTGTTGCGTGAGGCCGTGGCGCAGGAGGGCGTGGAATGGCGCGCGGTCATCGACAGCCTGCGTCCGCACCTGCCGAGCCTGTGGATGGATCTGCCAGCCGAACAGCGCGCGCGTTTCATGCGCCATGCACGCTGGGCGTGGGAGCGCGTGCGTCACCGCATGCCACCACCGGTGGCCACCGCAATTGGCGCGCTGGAACGCGATGGCCGGCTGAAGTGCCAGCGTGGGCGCATCCAGTCGGTAGATGTGGCCGGGCCGTTGCTGCAGCTGACGGCCAGTCATGCCGGCACGGCGATGGTGCTCGATGCCGATCTGGTGATCCAGACGGCCGGCCTGAACACCGACATCTGCCGCAGCAATCATCGTCTGGTGAGCCAGTTGCTGACCAATGCGCACATCGCACCCGACCCACTGGGACTGGGAGTGCTGGCCGACCCCGACGGACGCCTGCTCCGCGACAGCAGGCCGTGGCCCAACCTGTTCGCCATGGGCAGTCTGCTGCGTGGTACGTTGTGGGAAACCACCGCCATGCCCGAGATTCGCCAACAGGCGCGTCATCTGGCCGACCAATTGCTAATGGACTGAACCCGCGCCGCTGCAACAATGACCGTCAGCGTACTCACCACGTGCATCATCCTGTTGCATCTGCTGGGTATCCTCACGGCGATGCATGCGGTGGTGCACGCGCGCACACCCCAGGGCGCGGTGGGCTGGACGATCGGCCTGCTGTTGCTGCCGTACGTCACGTTGTTGCCGTACCTGTATCTGGGCTCCAGTCGCTTTCTCGGCTATCGGGTCGGCCGTCACTCCGCCATGGCGCACACGGTGCCCGTGGCCATGAACGCCACGGAAACCATTGATCCAGCCTGCGCGCGCTACACCGCAATCAGCTCACTGCAAGGGCGCCCATTCCGTGGCGGCCACCAGCTACGGTTGCTGATTGATGGGACGGCCGGCTTCGACGCGATGCTGGCGGCCATGGCGGGCGCGCAGCAATGCCTGCTGGTGCAGTTTTTCATCATCCACGACGATGCGCTGGGCCAGCGTCTGCAGCGCGTGCTGCTCGAGCGCGCGGCCGCCGGCGTGCCGGTGTGCGTGCTGTACGACGGCATCGGCAGCCGCGCATTGCCGCGCCAGTACGTGGAAACACTGCGCGCCGGAGGCGTGCAGATCCACCGGTTCGCCACGCATCGCTGGCGCAATCGCTTTCAGCTGAACTTCTGCAACCACCGCAAGATCGTGGTGGTCGATGGTGCGCTCGGCTTTGTCGGCGGACTCAACGTGGGGGACGAATACCTGGGCTTGAAGCCTCCGTTGGCGCCGTGGCGGGATACGCACCTGGAACTGCGCGGGCCGGCGGTGGCCGACCTGCAACAGTTGTTTGCCGAGGATTGGCAATGGATCACCGGCGCCCCTCCGCCGCTGCTGTTGACGCCGCCAGCCGATGGTGACGCCAGCGCGCTGGTGGTGGCCAGCGGCCCGGCCGACCCGCAGGAAACCGGCTCGCTGTTCTTTGCCGCCGCGATCAACGCAGCACGCCAGCGGGTGTGGCTCAGCACACCCTATTTCGTACCGGACAGTGCCGTGCGGTCCGCACTGCAACTGGCGGTTTTGCGCGGGGTCGACGTGCGTGTGCTGATCCCCTCCCGGCCTGACCACCACACCGTGTTTCTCGCGTCGACCCTGCATGCTCACAACGCGGTGCGTGCCGGCATCAAGATGTTTCGCTACCAGCCGGGTTTCCTGCACCAGAAGGCGCTGCTGATCGACCGCGACGCGGCCGCCATCGGCAGCCTGAACGTGGACAGCCGCTCGTTCCGGCTCAATTTCGAGGCGGCGGTCATGGCGGTGGACCACAACTTCGCCGCCGATGTTGCCGTCATGCTCAGTGCAGACTTCGAACAGGCCCGGGCGATCGACGAACGCGAATACCGCCACGCGCCCTACCTGCGCCGGGTCGCCATGCACGCGGCCCGGTTGTTCGATCCACTGCTGTAGGTCGCGGCCCCAGCCCTACCCACGCCGGCCGAACCGCCGACGCCAGTCACCGCTGGCCAGCGCCCAACCCACGTAGACTCCAACGGTGACGCCCAGCAACGCGCACAGCGCCCGCAGGCCGATGTGGTCCGGATCGTGCACTTGCGCCAGCTGCACCTTGAGCAACTGCAGCGACTGCAGCTGCCCGTAATTGAAATAGACGAGGTTCCACAGGTCGCCGCTGGCGGTCAGTGCGGCGGCCAGAACGAATGACCAGCCGATCTGAGGGCCATAGCCCCAGCCGTTGCGGCGGCCCAACCAGTGGAATACGAGGAACAACACGAAACCCGCTGCTGCGGAGATCAGGCCCGCTTCCATTCCACCAACGAAGCCGTAGCCCATCCACGACTGGTCGTACTGCATCGCATTCCCCCGTTCGCGTGGTGCCGACGCACCCCTGATGAGCCACAGTCTGGCATGCCTATACTCGGCGGGGACTTCTTCTCACGTGCACGCCATGAACCACACGATCTCCCCCCACTCCGCGCTGATTGTGGTCGATATGCAACCAGACTTCATGCCGAACGGTGCGCTGGCCTGTCACGACGGCGACGCCATCGTGACCGGTATCGACGATTTGCTGCGCAAGCGGTGGTTTCGCCACGTGGCGGCGACCCAGGACTGGCATCCGCGCGGGCACGTCTCTTTTGCCAGCGAACAGCCGCCCCACGCGCCATTCGACCAGATCACGCTGCACGGACAGCCGCAAACGCTGTGGCCCGACCATTGCGTGCAAGGCACCCCAGGCGCGGCGCTGCATCCGGGCATCGACTGGACGGCCGTGGACGTGGTGATCCGCAAGGGCAGCGATCCCGCGGTGGATTCCTACAGTGGCTTTCGCGAGAACCACGGTCCGGCCGGAACCCGGCCCAGCACTGGCCTGGCCGGCTGGCTGCGCGACCGGGGCGTCGATGACGTGGTGGTGTGCGGGCTGGCGCGCGACGTCTGCGTGCTTTGGACGGCGCAAGACGCGCTGGAGTTGGGCTTCCGTGCCAGCGTGCTGTGGGATCTCAGCCGGCCGGTCACCCCCGCCAGCGACGAAGCCACCCGCGCCCGGCTGCAGGCGCTGGGCATCGCGATCGTCGAGGCAGGCGACCTGGCGCCAGCCTGAGGGCACGATCTGGGTCGCAGCCGCCCTGGCCAGAAACCCGCGCTCAGGCCTCGTTCTCGCCCCGCGCGCGCACCTGCGGCTCATCATCAGGCCCTACCGACACACTCAGCGTGATCGGCCGACAGCAGACCTGGCAATCCTCGATGTACTGCTGCTCGGGAATCGAGGCGTCAACCAGGATTTCGATCTGCTCGCCGCAGTAGGGGCAGTCGATGAGGCACGGCGCAAGCATGGGCGTTGTCCGGCAGACAGGGAGTCCAGTACACCACATGCGGCGAGACGCATGGCCGCGGAATCACCCCTTGCGCAGCGACCATGCCTGCGGCAACCCGATCCAGAACAAGCCGTCGCGGGCGCAACGCGGCGCCAGCTTCAGCAATTCGTTGTCCTTGCTGACCAGCCAGCGCGCGCCCGATGCCTGCGCCAGTTCCAGGAACATCTGGTCGTCCGGATCGGCACAGCGGGGCAACTTCACTCCCGGTTCCGGCGTGGCCTGTTGCTCCGGAAGGCAACGCACCAGCGCATCGAAGGCGGTCTCCACCGCGGGCCGCTCTTCCGTGCTGACCGGCACCTGCGCGTAGTGCAGCACGCGCAACCATTCCGCCCGGCAGTCGGACCGGGTCACGGCCTCGATCAAGCCGTCCTGCATCGCCACGCGCAGCGCGGCCGACTGCGGTCCGCGAAACACGAACAGATCGAGGCACACATTGGTATCCAGCACGATGCGTGGAATCGGCGGTTGGTCGGCAGTCATGGCGCCATGATGATCCAAGCGGGCAAAGCGATACACTGCACGCCTCCCGATCAAAGCGAAAACCATGGCCCAGCGCGATTTCGACAACTACCTTGTCCGTTCCGGCGCCACCCTCGAAGGCTCGCGCTATTCGGCGTGGCTGGCCGTCACACCGCGTCGGCGGGGCTTTCCCGTGTATTTCGCGATCTGCGAGAACCGCAGCTTCCGCGACAAGGGCCTCGCCGAGGCCGCCGCTGCCAAGGCCCTGGCGGACATGCTCGGCCTGGAGGACGACGGTACGCCGATCTTCCCGGATGACTACACGGGCTTTGATGACGACCAGCCGGCCGGCGCGGAATAACACACCAGCCCTGTTTGGCCACGCCCTGCGGCAACCCTGAACCAGCGGATTGTCCGGCGGCCGTCATAACCGCCGATCCGGTACTCATGACGATTCGTCATTTAGACGTCTTTACGTCTTTACGTCCGCTGATCATTCCACTATCTTCAAACCGGCGCGATTGAGGCGAAGCGACTGCCCGCTTCGTCGCCGACCCCGCACGCCCCGCATCCCACTCCCGCAGGACTCCATGAAGATCGAGACCCTCGCCGTCCACGCCGGCTACGCACCCGACCCCACCACGCGATCGTCCGCGGTGCCGATCTACCAGACCGTGGCCTACGCCTTCGACAACGCCCAGCACGGCGCCGACCTGTTCGACCTGAAAGTGCCCGGCAACATCTACACGCGGATCATGAACCCCACCCAGGACGTGCTGGAACAGCGCGTGGCCGCGCTGGAAGGCGGCATCGCCGCACTGGCCCTGGCGTCCGGCATGGCCGCCGTGACCTACGCGATCCAGACCATTGCGGAAGCCGGTGACAACATCGTGTCGGCCGCCACCGTGTACGGGGGCACCTACAACCTGTTTGCCCACACTTTCCCGCAGCAGGGCCTGGAAGTCCGCTTTGCCGACGCGCGCCGACCGGAATCGTTTGCGCCACTGATCGACGCCCGCACCAAGGCGATTTTCTGCGAGTCGATCGGCAACCCGCTGGGCAATGTCACGGACTTCGGCGCGCTGGCCGCGATCGCCCACGCGCACGGCATCCCGCTGATCGTGGACAACACCGTGCCGAGTCCATATTTGTGCCGTCCGATCGAACACGGCGCCGACATCGTGGTGCAGGCGCTGACCAAGTACCTGGGCGGGCACGGCAACAGCATCGGCGGTGCGATCGTCGACAGCGGCAAATTCCCCTGGGCCGAGCACAAGCAGCGCTTTCGCCGCCTCAACGAACCGGATGTTTCCTATCACGGCGTGGTCTACACCGAAGCGCTGGGCGCGGCCGCCTACATCGGGCGGGCGCGGGTGGTACCGCTGCGCAATACCGGGGCGGCAATCTCGCCGATGAACGCCTTCCTGATCCTGCAGGGCATCAGCACGCTGGGCCTGCGCATGGACCGGATCTGCGACAACGCACTGGCGATCGCGAAGTTCCTGCAAGGCCACGCCAAGGTGGCCTGGGTGAAGTACGCCGGGCTGGCCGACCACCCCGACCACGCGCTGGTGCAGAAATACATGGGCGGCCGGGCCTCGGGGATTCTCTCGTTCGGTGTTCGCGGCAAGGCCGGCGACGATCCGCGCGCGGCCGGCGCCCGGGCGCTCGACGCACTCCAGTTGTTTACCCGATTGGTCAATATCGGCGACACCAAGTCGCTGGCCACCCACCCGGCGTCAACCACCCACCGGCAGCTGGACGCCGCTGAACTGGCCGCGGCCGGAGTCAGCGAGGACATGCTGCGATTGTCGGTCGGCATCGAACACATCGATGACCTGCTCGCCGACCTGGACCAGGCGCTGGCCGCCGTGTAAAGGCGCTACCAACGCTCAGCTGGCGGCGCGCGCCGCCAGCTGAGCCACGGCGCCAGCGATTGCTGCCGGCACCGCGACGGTCACCATGTGCGGCTCGTCGGCAGCCAGACCATTTTCCAGCTCGTGTGCCCAGGTCACGTGGTAGGGCATGTGCACGCCCCAGCCACCCAGCCGCAACACCGGCTCGATGTCTGAACGCAGCGAGTTGCCCACCATCGCGAACTGCGCGGGCTGCAGGTCGAACTCGCCCAGTACCCGCTGGTAGGTGGCGGCATTCTTCTCCGACACGATCTCGATCCGGCGGAACAGATCCGCCAGTCCCGACTGGGCGACTTTCTTTTCCTGATGGAACAGGTCGCCCTTGGTGATCAGCACGATTTCATACTGTGCGGCCACCGCCTCGACCGCGGCCCGAACCCCTGGCAGCAGCTCCACCGGGTGCTGCAGCACGCCCTTGCCCAGCTCGACCAGGCGATGGATGTCGCTCGCGCTGATCCGGCCGTCACTGACCGCGATCGCGGTTTCCACCATCGACAAGGCCATGCCCTTGGCGCCGTAGCCAAACAGACCGAGGTTGCGTTGCTCGGTAGCCAGCATGCGGTCGTGCACGCGCTGGTCGCCGAGGTCGACGTAGCCCGCCATGATTTCGGCGAACGCGTCGTTGGCCGCCCGGTAGTAACCCTCGCTGTGCCACAGCGTGTCGTCGCCGTCGAAGCCGATCAGTTGCAGCATGCTGGATCCTCTTGCAGGGCTGGCCGCTCAACCCGCCTCACTGCCAAGACGAAGGTTGATGTGCAGCGCGGTGGCCAACTCGCGCATGGGTTCATTGTCGCGGGTCAGGGTCATCCAGCCGGCCCAGGCGCCGCTTTCAGCCTCCCACACCCACAGCGTGTAGCCCGCTTGCGCCAGCCGGTCATGGGCGATACCGAGCAGGCTGCCCGCGTCAGTGTCGTCGAAGAAATCGTCGTCGTCCGGCTCGCCGTTCCAGTCGATCGACAGGTTCCAGCGCGCGCTCAACTCATCCAGTACCTGCACCAGCGAGCGCAGATCGCCCATCTCGATCATGAAGCCCGAGCGCCAGTCGATCACCCGCCCCACCAGCTCGACCGGTTCATCCTCGTCACCTTCCGCCACCGCATCGCGGTAGGCATCGAACTGCTGCAGCGCGGTTTCCTCGTCGCCGGGGTTGATCAGCTGCAGCAAGCGCCAGACCAGGGCTTCGACCGAATCGTCGTCATCATCGAACTCAGTATCGGTATCGAAATCGTCGTCATCGCGCATGCTCATGCCCACCATCCCTGGTCGTCGCCATGACCGAGGCCAATGGGCTGCGGTGCATCGCAGCGGGTGGGGTCGCGACGTGCCATCAGGAAAAGTTTCATGCGGATCTCGGTGCGGGAAGAGTCATCGGATCATGGGCATCCGGGCAAGCGTGGATAATGCCGCACATGACCGACACGCACGACCTTCCCGACACATTCTGCTCCCGCCCGATCGCTTTCGTGCGCTCGCCCTATGCGCGGCGCATCGACGCACCGCACCAGTCCACCGTGGTGGCCGGCACCGAAACCGAAGCGGCGGTCGTGGCGATGATCGAGTTCGTACCAGGCATCCCCGCAACCGCCTATCGCGACCTGGCCGGCATCGAGCGGATCTGGCTGCTGTTCGCGTTTCATCGCAGCGAAGGCTGGAAGGCCGAAGTGCGCCCGCCGCGCGGCGGCGGCAAGCGCAGCGTGTTGGCCACGCGCTCACCGCACCGGCCCAACGCGATCGGCCTGTCGGCGGTGGAACTGGTTGCGGTGGGCGACGGCAATTTGCAGGTGCGCGGCGTGGACTTGCTCGACGGCACGCCGATCCTCGACATCAAGCCGTACGTCCCCTACGCCGATGCGTTTCCCGACTCGCGGGCAGGCTGGATCGACGCGATCGACGCCGCGCAGGGGCCACGCTCGGCGCCAGGCCCGCGCAAACCGCGCTCGGCGCGACCGCGTGGCACGACCGCCCAACCCGGCCCGGGTCAGGCCGATCGCGATCCCTGAGACAGGGCCCCGGCAGGCTGTCCCGGTCGCGGCGAAACCCTTCGTCATCGACGCTCCGTTCACTGGCAGTGGCCGGTTCAAACCTTTGCCGCGCCCGGCGCATGCCCGGCGCGGCTTTTTTTGTCAGTGTCCGGCCGGCATGGCGGCCGCGCCGGACGGCGGCAGCCTGGAACTGCGCGGGCGCTGCAGGGCGGCGAGCAAGGTCGCATCGCGCCGATACACGTCCGGTCGATAGGCCAACCGGTCGCCATCGCGCAGCTCCACCGTCCAGTAGGCCAGCAGCAGCGGCACCGGCTGGCGCAGCATGACCGTCTGTGTTCGATTGGTATCGATCGCCCGATCAAGCGCCAGCCGATCCCATGCGGTTGGCGCATTCAGCAGCAGCACGGCCAGCTCGCGCGCGCGTTCCACCCGGATACAACCGGAGCTGTTGGCACGCTGCTCGTTGGCGAACAGCGCCTGGTGCGGGGTGTCATGCAGGTAGACCGAGTACGGATTGGGAAAGCGGATGGCCAATCGACCCAGCGCATTGCCCGGGCCCGAATCCTGCCGCAGCACGATGCCACGCGGCTGGTTCCAGTCCACGCTGGACGGCGCCAGCGTTCGCCCCTGCTGGTCCAGTACGCGGATGCGGTTGGCGGCCAGATAGCCGGGATCGCGACGCACCTTGGGCAGCACGTCATGGCGCAGGATCGTGGGCGGCACCGTCCAGGTCGGGTTGAGCGTGAGGTAGGTGATCTGCGACTTGAACACCGGCGTACGGCGATAAGGCTTGCCTACCTGCGCCCGGGCATGCCAAACCGGCCGACCGTCCTCGTAGTAGGCGACCGTGTAGCCGGCGATATCCACCATCACGAAATTACCGCGCAACTGATGCAGCAACCAGCGCGAACGCTCCAGGTTCGCCCGCACCTGATCGATGCGCGCGGCCGTCGTCACGTTCAATGCCGCCCGCGTCGCCGCGCCGACACGGCCATCCACCAGCAGGTATTGCTCCTGCTGGAACTGCCGTACGGCGGCCTGCAACACCGGGGCGTACAAATCGGCGACCTCGGGATCGCCCACGACGAAACCGCCGAGTGACAGTCGCTGACGCAAGGCCGGCACGCGCGGATCGCGCGCGCCCGGCTCCAGCGTGTCACCGGGCTCCAGCATCGGCCAGCCGCCTTGCGCGGCGATCTTGCGCAACTGCGCCAGCGCCATCCGCAACTCGTCATAGAGCGGATGGTGTGGCCGCGCGCGCTCGAACAACGCGCCGACGCGCTCCTGGCTCAAGGCGTCCCGCACCCAGCGCATGCCGTCGCTGCGGTCGAACGGGGCCGCCTCGATGTTCCAGCCCGGATCCAGCGTGGCGGGATCGACCTTGCCGCGACTCAGATGCAACAGCGCGGTGAGGCAGGCGTCGGTCGCCAGCAGATCAAATTGCGCGCGCTGCCGCGCCGTGGCGCGCGGATCACGCAGCGCGGCACGTCCGCGCTGCAGCTCGGCCAGTGAGTAGTCCTGCGGGTCCAACCCGTCGCGGTCCAGATGACCCAAGGCGTCCAGCAGTTGGTCGACGTCTTGCGGCCGCGTCCACGCGGGGGCGAACTGATGTTGCTCGTAGAAGGCCAGCACCACGTCGCCCGGCGAGCCGGGCTGGGCAGCACGCAGCAATTCCACCTCATCGCGAATCTGCTCAGACACCGGATCCAGCGGGCGCTCGACCATCGACCCGGCATGCACAGCGCCAACCGCGACCCACAGCAGCACCGCCGTCGCACCCACCATGAGATGACGTCTTGCGATCACCGGAACCCCCGATCAGCCTGCCCGCCTTCGTGATAGCACACCCCCCTGTTGCCGCGACGGGTGGCCGTTCAGGAAGCTTGTATACGGGGCATTAACAAGGCGCTGTTAGGATCGTCCGTTGCCGTCCCATCACACCCCGTTCACGACATGAGCCAACCCCTGCGTTTCGCAGCCGCCTTGGCGCTGCCCCTTGTTGTCTGCCTGCTTCCCGCGCATGCGGCCCAGCCATCGCTGAGCGAGGCACTGGCCCGCTTGGCGCCACACGCCAACCCGAAAGTGATCGCCCTGGCCGTGGCCGCCACCGAGTGCGCCGCCGTACAGGGCGAGCCCCAGGCGAACCGGCTGGCGGTCATCGACTACTCACTGCCCTCGACCAAGCCACGGCTATGGGTGTTTGACCTGGCCCAACGCAAACTGCTGTATCGCGAACTGGTGGCCCACGGGCGCAACACCGGTGGCAATCACGCGACCCGGTTCTCGAACACGCCGGAGAGCCACGAATCCAGTCTGGGCCTGTTTCGCACGCTGGGCACATACAACGGCCGCAACGGCTACTCGCTGCGCATGGAAGGACTGGAGCCGGGCACCAATGACAACGCGCTGAAGCGCGCGCTGGTGATCCATGGTGCCTCGTATGTCAGCGACGATACCGCCAGCAAGCAAGGCCGCATCGGCCGCAGTCACGGTTGTCCCGCCGTGCGCAACGCGGTGGCGCGGCCCTTGATCGACACGATCAAGGACGGCCAGTACCTGTTTTCCTATTACCCCGACTCAGGCTGGCTGAAGCGTTCGCCGTATCTCAAGTGCAGCGGCGGTCGTGCCATGGCCGCCATCCTCAACGCACCCTGAGTTTCCAGTGGTCTTCCGCACGGACGCGTGAGCGGGGCGAACTGCGACGCCTGTTGATCAGCGCCCGCCGCTGCGTGCCGTCGGCAGCCGCGCGATCAGCAGCAGCAGGACGACCGCCAGCCCGACCATTGCCCACGGCAGCCACTGGTGCGCGCGCACCCACCAGACGGTGGCACCCATCGACAGGGCGACCAACCCCAGCGCCGTCCACCGGGCTCGACGTGACACCGTGCGCTCGCGCTCCCAGCGCTGGATGGCCGGACCGAGCGTCGGTTGCGCCAGCAGCCAGCGGTGCCAGCGCGGCGAAGCGCGCGACCAGCACGCCGCAGTCAGCAGCAAGAACGGCACGGTCGGCAGCAGCGGCACGACGATGCCGACCAACCCCACCAGCAAGGACAGCGCGCCGACACCGAACAACAACCGGCGCACGAGGCGGCTGCGACGGTATGGCGGAGTGGCAGGTTCGGACATCGGAAGCCTGGACGACATGAAGAAAAACGCCGACTTCGGCGGCAGCGGGCGTGTCCGCCCCGGATAGCGACCGACAGAGGGCATCGGCATGTCCGCCAAGCGCCCCTGCCGACAAACCAGGGCCGCCCGGATTGCTCCGGACGGCCCTGGTTCAATCAACGCACGGACGCCCGGTCAGTCGACCGCGCCATCCAGGCCCCGACGCTTGAGCAACGGCTCGATCTTCGGCTCCTGGCCGGTGAAGTCACGGAACAGCTGCAACGCGTCCTTGCTGCCGCCCTGCGACAGCAGGGTGGCCCGGAAGCGGTCGCCGTTGGCGCGAGTCAGCCCGCCGTTGGCCTTGATCCATTCCACCGTGTTGGCATCCAGCACCTCGGACCAGATGTACGCGTAGTAGCCTGCTGCGTAACCGCCCATGATGTGGCTGAAGTACGGCGTGCGATAGCGCGGCGGCACCGCCGCGTAATCGGTACCGTTGGCCTTCAGCGCTGCGGCCTCGAACGCCATCACGCCACCCGCTTCGGGGATCTTGTCAGCAGCGGCCTGGTGCCAGCTCTGGTCGAGCATCGCCGAACCCAGATACTCGGTGGTGGCGAAACCCTGGTTGAACTTCGAGGTCGCCAGCACCTTGTCCAGCAGCTGCTTGGGCATGGCCTCACCCGTCTGGTAATGCTTGGCGTAGTTGGCCAGCACGCTGGGCCAATCGGCCCACATTTCGTTGACCTGCGACGGGAACTCCACAAAGTCGCGCGGCACGCTGGTACCACTGAAGTACGGGTACTTCACGTTGGAGAACATGCCGTGCAGCGCATGGCCGAACTCATGGAACGTCGTGGTCACCTCGTCCCAGGTCAGCAGGGTCGGGCCACTGGTGGGCTTGGTGATGTTGAGGTGGTTGGCGACCACCGGCAGGTTGCCGGTGAGGGCCGACTGACTCACGTAGGAGTTCATCCACGCACCGCCACGCTTGGACGGGCGCGCGTACATGTCGGCCAGGAAGATCGCCAACTGGCTGCCATCGGCGTTGTACACGTCGTACACCAGCACGTCAGGCTGATACACGGGCAGGTCGGTGCGCTGCTTGAAACTGAGCCCGTACAGCTGGCCCGCGGCGTAGAACACGCCGTTCTCCAGCACGTTCTTCATTTCCAGGTAGGGCTTGAGCTGGCTTTCGTCAAAGTTGTACTTGTCGGCCCGCACCTTCTCCGTGTAGTACGCCCAGTCCCACGGCGCCAGCTTGAACGAAGGCTGGCCCAGGGCCGCCTGCTCCTTGTCGATCATGGCCTGGATGGCCGCGCCTTCGCGCTTGGCGTTGGCCACGGCGGGTGGAGCCAACTGGCTCAGCATCGCGTTGACCGCTTCCGGCGTCTTGGCGGTTTCATCGGCCAGCACATAGGCAGCGTAGGTGGGATAGCCGAGCATGGCCGCCTTCTCGGCCCGCAGTTTCAGCACTTGCGACACGATGGCCGTGTTGTCGTAGGCGTTGCCGCGGCTGCCACGCGCAATGGACGCGTTGTAGAGGCGCTCGCGCACGGCGCGGTTCTGCAGCTGAGCCAACGCCGGCTGACCGGTGGTGTTGAGCAGCGCGATCAGATACTTGCCATCCAGCCCCTTTTCCTTCGCTGCGGCTGCGGCAGCACCGATCTGCTCGTCGGTGAGGCCGGCCAACTCTTCCCTGGTGTCCACGACCACCGCGGAATCGTTCACTTCAGCCAGCACGTTCTGGCTGAACTTGGTGCCCAGCTTCGCCAGTTCACCGTTGATCTGCTTCAGGTGCGTCTTGTCCGCATCGGACAATTTGGCACCAGCGCGCACGAAATCGGTGTGGTAACGCTCAATGAGGCGCACGCCCTCGGCGTCGAGTCCGAGATGATCCCGCGTGTCGTACAGCTTCTGGATGCGCTCGAACAGATGCGTGTTCAGGGTGATCGCGTCGCGGTGCGCCGCCAGCTTCGGCGCGTACTCGGCCTGGATCGCCTTGCGCGCATCATTGGTGTCGGCGCCGACCAGGGCAAAGAATACGGTGGAGGTGCGGCTCAGGATGCGCCCCGATTTCTCCAGCGCAAGAATGGTGTTGTCGAACGTGGGGGCGTCGGTACTGTCGGCAATCGCCGCCACTTCCTTCAGGTGATCTGCCATGCCGCGGTCGAAACCCGGCGCGAAATCGCTGTCCTTGATCCGGTCGAACGGCGGGTAATGCAGCGGCAGCGTGCTCTCGCTGAAGAACGGATTGGCGGCATCAACCGCGACGCTGTCGGTTTGCGTCTGCGACGTGGACGACTCGCTGTTGGCGGTGCCGCCATCGGTGCAGGCGGCCATGGAGCCGGACAGGGCAATGGCAAATGCCAGTGCTATGGGATGCTTCATGGGTGGGGTCTCTTTTTGGGGTAAGGCTCTGATCCTAACCAATCAGCGCCGCAGGTATCCATGACTAAAGCCATGGGGCGTGACCATTCGCCGCGGCTCCCCAGTGCGTGCGAGAGTTCTCTCGCTCGCGCAAGGGCGCTCTCAGCCGGCTTGCGTCGACGCGACGGGGACGCTTGCGTTGACCAACTGTACCGACGCCGGCGTGATGATCAGCATGGCTGCCATGACCAGCACGCACAGGGCAATGCAGGCAAACGACAGGCTGGCCAGAATGACTGACTCGAATTTCATGGGATATCTCCGTGGCTGGACGAGTTCGCGTGCCGCAGTGAGCAACAATCCCCGTGCCAAGCGGAAAGTCGCTTGCAACTTATTGGATTCAATGCCATTTGACTACCGACCGCGGGCGCGGTCGCCGTCCGCGGACAGCCACGGAACGCAACCGGACAGCGATGAGCGTCCCCGCTCCGGCGCGCGGCAGCAGCGAGCACCGGCCTGGAGCGCCAGATGGGTCATTTGCCACAGGCGATCCCCAACCGCGATGGCATACTGGGGTTTTTCGGCCAGAGACTTCCCCATGCGCCTGTTGCCCGCCCTCGCCCTCGGCACGCTGATACTGCCCGTGGCCGCCTACGCGAATGACCCCAATTCGTACGCCCAACCCGACCAGGTCCGGGTGACCCACCTGGATCTGCAGCTCACCGTCGACTTTCCGCACAAGCAGCTCGACGGCGAAGCCACGCTGATGCTGGACTGGAAAAACCCCGACGCGCAGTCGCTGGTGTTGGACACCCGCGATCTGAAAATCGCCAAGGTCGAAGCGCTGGGCGCCGACGGCAAAGCCACCCCGCTGAAATACGTGCTGGCGCCGCGCGACAAGGTGCTGGGCAGCAAGCTGACCATCGCCGCACCGAAGCATCCGGCGCAAGTACGCATCGTCTATGCCTCGTCACCCGAGGCCTCCGGCCTGCAGTGGCTCGCACCGGCGCAGACCGCCGACAAGAAACTGCCGTTCATGTTCTCGCAGTCCGAATCGATCCACGCCCGTTCGTGGGTGCCGCTGCAGGATTCGCCGGCGGTCCGCTTCACCTACGAGGCGCACGTGAAGGCCCCGCAGGACGTGCGCGTGGTGATGAGCGCAATCAACGACGCCAAACACCCGCTGGACGGATCCTTCGATTTCTCCCAGCCGCATCCGATTCCGTCGTATCTGCTGGCGATCGCCGCCGGTGACATCGGGGTGAAGGAAACCGGGCCGCGTTCCGCCGTCTACGCCGAACCGTCGGTCGTCGACAAGGCCGCCCACGAATTCGAGGACACCGAAAAGCTGATCGCCGCCACCGAGAAGCTGTACGGCCCGTACGCCTGGGGCCGCTACGACATCCTGGTGCTGCCGCCGTCATTCCCGTTCGGCGGCATGGAAAATCCCAACATGACGTTCGCCACACCGACCGTACTGGTCGGCGACAAGAGCCTGGTTTCGCTGGTATCCCACGAGCTGGCCCACTCGTGGTCGGGCAACCTGGTGACCGCCGCCGCGTGGCGCGACATCTGGCTCAACGAGGGCTTCACCACCTACGTGCAGGGCCGCATCACCGAGGCGGTGTACGGCGAAAAACTGGCTGACGAAGAAGCCCTGCTGTCCGCCCGCGCACTGCAGAAGAGCATTGGCGCGAAGGCCGCCAACTCGCAGAAACTGGCTCCGGATCCGCGCGGCATGGGCGCCGACGATTCGCTGTCCGACGTAGCCTACGACAAGGGCTCGTGGTTTCTGCGCACGCTGGAGCAGCGCTTCGGCCGCGACCACTTCGACGCCTACCTGAAGGGCTATTTCGCCCACTTCGCGTTCCAGAGCATCACCACCGAGCAGATGCTCGCCTACATGAAGCCCAACCTGATCGAGAAATTTCCCGGCAAGGTGAGTTGGGATGAGGTGAACACGTGGGTCTATGGCGAAGGCATCCCGAAGAATGCTCCGCTGCCCGACTCGCCCAGCTTCGATGCCATCGATCGCCAGCGCACTGACTTCCTGGCGGGCAAGCTGGCGGCCGATCAGCTGGATGCGAAAGGCTGGAATACCCAGGAATGGATGTACTTCCTCGACCGTCTGCCCGACGCGCCGGCCCTGGACAGGATGCAGGAACTGGATGCCGCCTGGCACCTCACCGGTACGCCGAATGCCGAGATCGGCATGCGCTGGTACAGCCACGCGATCGCGGCGGGCGACAAGACCGTATGGAACGCCGCCGCCGAGCACATGATCCGGATCGGCCGGATCTACCTCACCACACCGCTGTACAAGGCCTTCGTGAAAACCCCTGAGGGTCTGGCGTATGCCGAGCAGGTCTATGCCAGGGCGAAACCCGGCTACCACCCGCTGACGCAGAAGGTGGTCGAAGGCGTCATCGCCAAGGCAAAGAAAGCGAAGTGACCGGAACGGCTGCCCCTGCGCCGCAGGGGCAGCTTGTGGCGGGGCACTGCTTCCGATTCAGGCGCGGAAGCGAGTCCCCATTCGGTGCTCCCAAGCGCTCGGGAGCACATCCAGCCTGGACGCAACCAAGAAATCACCATGCCGCCATCGACGACCACCACCCCGCTCTGGAAACGCATGTTGCTGCGCCGGCTGAAATTCCTGGCTTGGCTGGTGGCCGTGCTGGTGGTGGTCCTGGGCGGCAGCTACCTGTTCGCGCCGCAATGGTTGATGCAAGCCAGCATCAAGCGCGCGGCCATGGTCGCGCACCTGGACCGGCACTCGGTGCAGGCCGGCGATACCCGCTGGGCGTACGACGAAGGCGGACAGGGTCCGACCATCGTGCTGCTGCACGGCTTCGGATCGGACCGGAATGTGTGGCTGAAAACCGCCAAGCTGCTCACGCCACACTTTCACCTGATCATTCCGGACCTGCCGGGTTGGGGCGACTCCTCACGCTCGGCGGACGCCAGTTACGCGATCGACGCCCAGGCCGCACGCCTGGACGAGTTCGTGCGGACGCTGGGCTTGCCCCGCTTCATGCTGGTCGGGCACTCGATGGGCGGTGCGATCGCCGGCGTCTATGCCAGCGAGCATCCCGAACAGGTGACGGCGCTGGCGCTGGTCGATTCATTTGGTCTGCGTGGCAAGCAGCATGTATTCGACAACGAGATACTGGCCGGCAAGAATCCGTTCGTTTACGACGATCGCGCCGGCTTCGAGCGCCTGCTCGCCCTGGCGTTCGACCAGCCGCCCGACCTGCCCGGTCGTTTCATCGACGTCCTGCTCAAGCGCAACCAGCGCGACCACCGCTTCATCGAGCGAACGTTTGACGCCCTGCGCGAGCCATCGCAATACCTGGTCCTGCAGCGTCGGCTTGGCCAGTTGACCATGCCGGTGCTGGGCCTGTGGTGCCACGACGACCGGTTGATCGACATCTCCGCGCTGGACAGCCTGCGCAATGGCCTGTCCAGCGCCAGCACGATCAGCACCAGCACCATCTCGGGCTGCAATCACATGCCGATGCTGGAGAAGCCCGAGGAGACCGCGCAAATCCTCACCGGCTTCGCGCTGTCGCACTGATTCAGCGGTCGGGCAAGAAAAAACGCCGCGATTCGTCGTTACGGCCCGCGGCCGCCAGGTGCAGGCGCTTGCGGTATTCCCTGGCTGAATGGACCCCTGAAAGCGTGGCGTCCATTCGTCATCAGGGCATGACAACGTGAGAGAATGCCCGGGCGACGCCGCGTCCTGGCGTATCCACGACTGGCAGGGGCACGATGCAGCAAGTTATCAAGCAGGGGCTTTGGCAGCGCGGAGTCGATGCCATCGTGCGCATGTCGTCCACCCGCGCCAACTACTGGATCGAGGTGGTCATTGACGCCGCGCTTTGCCTGATGTTGTTGGTCCTTGGCTGGCGCATGCACCAAACCGGGCTGCTGAGCGCGCTGCTGGCGTTGGCGCTGGGCCTGTTCGCCTTCAGCTTCATCGAGTATTTCTTCCATCGCTGGATGTTCCACACCCGCGTGCCGCTGTTTGCGCAAGGCCACGATCTGCACCACGCGCGGCCGTTGGGCTACGACTCACTACCGTTCTTCCTGCCGCCAGCCGTGCTGCTGGCGCTGGCCGGCGTGTTCGTGGCGATCATGCCGACCGGCTTTGCACTGCTGTTGGCCAGCGCCATCACGTTCGGCTACATCGTGTATGGCATGAGCCACTTCATCATCCATCACGTGCGTTTCCAGCAGCCGCTGCTGCGGCGCTGGGCCGCTGCCCACCACGTGCATCACTACCATCCCGAGAGCAACTTCGGTGTCACCACGCCGTTGTGGGATGTGTTGTTGGGTACGCGATACGTGCGGCAACCGCGGAAGGGCTGACGCCTTTCCACCGTCGTCCGCTACGCGCCGCGGGCACGCTCGTCGCGCGCGTGGCCACAGGTTTCAGTCAGCCACGTCAGCAATCAGCCGATCGAGCTCCGCCTTGAGGATGGCGCCGTGCTGGCGCAACCAGTCGCGCTGTTCCCGCCAACCGGGCAGCAGGCTTTCGACCTGCCGCCAGAAGCGCGGCGAATGATTGCGGATCTTCAGGTGGCAGAGCTCATGCACCAGCACATAGCGCAGCGCCGCAGGCGGCGCCAGCGCCAGCGCCAGATCCAGATTGATGCGGTCGCGGGTGTCGAGACTGCCCCACAGGCTTTTCATCGGACGGATCCGCAACGAGGTCGGCGCCAGCCCCAGCTGCGGCACATAGCTGGCCAACCAGCGCGAGACGTCACGGCGGATCAACGTTTCCAGATGCGCGGCGAGCAGCCCGCGGGCGATCGGCAGCGCCCGCGTATGCGGACGCGGAATCACCAGGGTCAGCCCGGCCGCATGGGGTTCGATTTTCGGATAGGTGCCTTCGACCCAGTCCAGCGCAGCCATCTCGCCACGCAGCGGAAAACTGCACGGGTAGCCCACGCGCAGCGGTGGCAGCGGTTTCACGATCAGGTGCAGCTCGTCGAGTTTTTGTTCCAGCCACTCGGCGTGGCTGCGCAGGAACGCACCGATCTGGGCCGGATGGGTGCCTGGTGGGTAAGTCACCCGGGCACCCTGGGTTGTCACGGTAAGGCGTAGTCGGCGAGACCGCGGATGGGCGGTCTTCAGCACCCGGATGAGGCTGCCGCCCGCCGTCGCCAATTCCAGCCAGTCGCCTTCCAGATGCTGCGCCATGATCCTGCCTGCTGTTACCCGGGCCCGTACTGATCAAAGGGAAATTCCGCCACCAACCCGCGGCCGGACGCCCAGTATGGCGCGCCGGGCGCCCCGGCGGTATGGGTATTTCGTTCAGTTATCGGCCGGACGCGGCAGGCCAAACCATTCCTCCAGTTTGCCCAGCAAACGCTCCAGTTCCAGCGTCAACATGGCGAAGCTGGCATCCAGCTCGGCCCGGGCATCCTGCTGGCTGTCGCCCAGCTCGTCCATCACCACGTCGAGGAATTTCAGCTTGCGGATCACCAGATCCTCACCCAGCACGAAGGTCATCCTCTCATCGAAGGTGAGACCCAGCATGAAGACCTGTTTGCCGTTGCGCAGGTGCTCCTTGACCTCCTCGGCGTCCAGGTCCTGCCGTCGGCAGCGGGCGATCGCTCCGGTGGCCGTGGCCGGGTCGCGCAGCTCGCACTCGTCACCGAGGGTGAGGCCGGCCGGCAGGTTGCCGCTGGACAACCAGTCCGTCATCAGCACCCGCGGGCCTTCTTCGGGTGCCAGCGGTACCGCCGGGAAGCTGCCCAGCGCCTCGCGGATCTGGCTCAGCGCGTTCTCGGCCGCTTTGCGGCTGGAGCTGTCCAGCACCAGCCAGCCGTGCTTGCGATCCACGTAGGCGGCCATGCGCGACTGCCGCACGAAGGCCCGCGGTAACAGTTCGGTCAGCAGATCCTCCTTGATCCGCTTGCGCTCGCGACCGCCAACCTTGCGGTCTTCCTCGTCGGCGATCTTGCGCACCTTGCGGTGCAACTCTTCGTTGACCACCGCGGCCGGCAGCAGCTTGTCTTCGCCACCCACGGTCAGCAGGGTGCAATGCTTCACCGTGTGCGTGAGCGGCTCGTCTTCCCCGCGTCCGAGCGGCGGCACGAAGCCCTTGGTGAACATCTCCAGCGGGCCGCATGGCCGCAGGCGGTGTTCGCCCAGCGCCTCCTCGAGGCGGTCCAGGTCGGCGGCTACAGCGGGGGAAAAGCGGAACAGGGTGAGATTGCGAAAAAACATTCAGGATCCGGATGTGAGAGTTGCCCGCAGGCGAAAAAGGTCGCCGCCGAGCCGGCGTAGACCGGAACGACGGCCACGGATGATGGCGGTCAGCGGCTGACGGTGGCGACCGCGACGGCCACCGCGTCGAGATTGGCGTGGTTGAGCGCCGCCACGCAGATGCGGCCGCTGTCCAGCGCGTAGATCGCATGCTCGTCGCGCAGACGGCGTACTTGCGCCTTGCTCAGCCCGGAATAGGAAAACATGCCGGCCTGACGGTTGATGAAGCTGAAGTCGGGTGCGCCCAGCGCGGCAAGCTTGTCGACGAAGCCGGCCCGCATGGCATGGATGCGTGTACGCATCCCGCCCAACTCCTGCTCCCAGCGCGACCGCAGCTCGGCGCTGCCAAGCACGCCGGCAACCAGGGCGGCACCGTGCGTGGACGGGCTGGAATAGTTGGCGCGGATGGTCTGTTTGATTTTCGACAGCAGGCGTGCCGCCTCGTCGCGATCAGCACCAACCATCGACAAGGCACCGACGCGCTCGCCATACAGCGAGAAGGATTTCGAGTACGAGTTGGCCACCACGAACGCCTCGATGCCCGACTCGGCCAGCAGTCGCACGCCGGTGGCGTCGGTGTCGGCGCCCTGGGCGAAGCCCTGGTATGCCATGTCGACGAACGGCAGCAGTTGGCGCTCCTTGAGCAGCTCGATCAACTGCCGCCACTGTGCGGTGTCCAGATCCACGCCGGTCGGGTTGTGGCAGCACGCATGCAGCAGCACCACGGTACCCGGCTCCAGCTTGCCCAGGTCCTCGAGCATGCCGGCGAAGTCCAGCCCGTGACTGGCCGGATCGTAGTAGCGGTATTCGAGCAATTCGAAACCGGCCGTCCGGAACACCACGTGATGGTTGCCCCAGCTGGGATTGCTGATCGCGATGCGGGCGCCGGCGCCGGCCACCTGCTTGATCAGGTCTGCCGCGACCCGCAACGCACCGCTGCCACCCACGGTCTGCACGGTGGCCACGCGACCGGCCGCCAGCAGCGGCGAATCGGCGCCAAACACCAGGTGTTGGGTCAGCTGGTTGTACGCCGCCATGCCATCGATCGGCAGGTAGCTGCGCGGCCTGGCCTGCAGCGCCAGCGCCTGCTCCACCTCACGCACGGCCGCCATCAACGGGACGCGGCCATCGCTATCGACGTAGATGCCCACACCCAGATTGATCTTGCCCGGGCGCGGATCGGCCAGATAGGTTTCGGTAAGGCCCAGGATCGGATCGCCCGGAGCCATTTCAACGGATGCAAAGACGGACACGGCAGTTACTCGGCAGATGAACAGTGGATGGAAGGAATCTCTGGCGCGCCAGGCAGGCCGTCCGGCGCATCAGGGGACCACGCAGGCGCGGCAACGGCGGGCGCCCCGAAGCTGAAATCGAACAGCTGGCGATCGGCCAGTTGCGAGGGTGACACGTGACCCAGCGCGCGAAAGATGTTTTCGCTGCGCCCGGGCTGCTGCTGTTCCCACCCGGCCAACATGCGCTGCACGGCCTTGCGCTGCAGATTGTCCTGCGAACCGCACAGGTTGCACGGAATGATCGGAAACTGCTGCTGCGCCGCGTACTCGGCGATGTCGCTCTCGCGGCAATAGGCCAGCGGGCGAATCACCACGTGCTGGCCGTCGTCTGAACGCAACTTCGGCGGCATCGCCTTCAGTTGCGCCTGGTAGAACATGTTGAGGAAGAACGTGGCGAGGATATCGTCGCGGTGGTGACCGAGTGCAATCTTGGTAATGCCATTGGCTGCCGCCCATGCATACAACGCGCCCCGGCGCAGCCGCGAACACAGGCTGCACAGGGTCTTGCCCGCGGGGATCACCCGGGTCACCGTGCTGTAGGTATCCTGCTCGATGATGTGGAACAGCACACCCCGCGACGTGAGGTAATCGGGTAGCACCTGTGCCGGAAATCCCGGCTGCTTCTGGTCCAGGTTTACCGCGATCAACTCGAACCGCACCGGCGCCCTGCCCTGCAGCTGCAGCAACAGATCCAGCAGCGTATGCGAATCCTTGCCTCCGGACAGGCACACCATCACCCGGTCACCGTCTTCGATCATGCCAAAATCGCCGATCGCCTGCCCCATCTGGCGGCGCAGGCGCCGAGCCAGCTTGCCGTGCTCGGCCGGGGCAATTCGGGCAATTTCGGGATCAGCGGACATGGCAGCCGGGCGGATGAAGGGGCCTTCCATTGTAGCGGCCTGCGCAGCGGCTTACCGCAGCGCCATTCCGCGCTAAACTGCAGCGACTGCCCGCCGATTTCACTCGCCATGCAAGTTCAGGATCACGCCGAGATCATTCATCTGCTTGCCGAACTGCGGATGGAGCATCGTGATCTCGACGCCACGATCGAAAAGCTGGCCTCAGCCATCGGCCGTGACGAACTGCAACTGACCCGCCTCAAGAAGCGCAAGCTCCTGCTGAAGGACCACATTGCCCGGCTCGAGAGCAAGCTGATCCCCGACCTCGACGCCTGAAGCATGCCTGCTGGACGATCCGTGTCTTCTTTCACCCCGGTTCGGCTGCAGGACGACCATGTCGTGCTGGAGCCGCTGAGCCTGGACCACGTCCCGGCGCTGGAAGCCGCCGCGGCCGACGGCGAGCTGTGGAACCTCACGGTCACCAGCGTGCCGCCACCCGGACGGACCCGCGACTACGTCGACAAGGCGCTGCAAGGCCAGGCCGCCGGACTGATGTTGCCGTTCGCGGTGCGCGAGCGCGTCAGCGGCGACATTGTCGGCAGCACGCGTTACTACGAGATTGACACCGACCTGCCACGGCTGGCCATCGGCTACACCTGGTACGCCAGGCGCTGGCAGAAGCGCCACCTCAATACCGCCTGCAAGCGGTTGTTGCTGGAGCATGCCTTCGAGACCCTGGGCTGCGTGGCGGTGGCATTCCACACCGACGAACGCAACGAAGACTCGCAACGCGCCATCGAGCGTCTCGGCGCAACACGCGAAGGCATTCTGCGGGCGCACAAACGCCGCGCCGACGGCAGCCTGCGCAATACGGTGTGCTTCAGCATCCTGGCCGAAGAGTGGCCGAACGTGGAAAGCTGGCTGGGCATGCGGCTGAACCGCCTGGCCACACCGTAGGGTGGGCACGGCCCGCCGCTCTTGCGCGCCGCAGCGACCGGCGGGCAATGCCCGCCCGACGAGATCACGAAATCCGGCCACCACCGCGCTTCGTGCACGTCCCGGACACGCCCCCAGACGCACCTCCCCCGCACCGCCACGTCAACGCGAGTCCCCGTAGGGCGGGCACTGCCCGCCGCCCCCAGACTTGAGCGCACAACCGCAGCGGACCAGGTCCGCCCTGCGAGGTCGCCAACGGCGTCAACGCGCGCCGTGGGCCAGCTCGCCGGGCGCCGCCAGGAGCATCGCGCACGGGGCACTTCCCTACAGCAGGTGGTTGAGCAATCGATCCAGCTGGGTGCGCTTGAGTCGCTGCAGCAACTTGCGCACCTCGGGCGGATAGTGCCGCGGACTCTCCAGCGCGTGGTAGTCCGCCAGCCGCGTTGCATGCTTGCGCAGCGCCGCCCACTCCGCGTCGTGCCTCGCCTGCAGCAGGTGTGCCGGATCACGCAGGACCAACGCGTTCTCCAGATCCAGCGACCAGGCGCGTGGGTTGAGGTTGTGGCCGGTCAATACAGCTACGTCGTCGTCGATGAACAGACCCTTCAGGTGATAGCTGTTGTCGCCGTCGCGCCACACGTACAGATTCAATTGCCCGGCGTCGATCTGCCGCCGATGTTCACGAGCGAAGCGGCGCAGATTGTTTTCGTACAGATACGGCAGCAGCCCAATGGTCTTGAAGGCCTGCTCTGGCGGAAGGTAGAAATCGTTGGCCGTCTTGTCGCCGACCATGATGTCGACGGTGCATCCGCGGCGCAGCAACTGGCCCAGCACCAGCCGCACCGGTCGCGGCAGGTTGAAATAGGGTGTCAGCAGGATCACCCGCTGGCGAGTGCCGCGCAGCAACGCCAACAAGACCGCGTCAAGCGCGTTGCCACTGCGACCGAAACCGAGCAACGGGGTCACCGCCACGTCCGTCGACGACAGCGTTTCGTGCGGCACCACATAGGCGGCCTGCTGCAGGTCCCGGCGAAGATGGCGGATCGGTGTATTCTGGCGGCGCGTCGGAGGCACCGCGCCCGCATTGAGGCGCAGCACCGCGGCACTTGCCAGGAAATGCGCCCGCACGAATTCGGCCATCGCGTCGGCCAGTCCGGCATGTTGCAACAGGTGATAGCGGTCGAGCCGGTAGCGGTCGTCATGTGCCAGATAGACATCGTTGACGCTGGCCCCGCTGTAAAGCACCGCATCGTCGACGATGAAGCCCTTCAGATGGAGCACACCGAACAGCTCGCGGCCATGGACGGGAACGCCGTAGATCGCCACGCCGTCACCCCGCTGCTGTGCCATCGCCTGATACAGGCCGGCATTGCCCGCGCTGCGGCGCTTGCCGATCAGGCCGCGCTGGGCCCGATGCCAATCGACCAGGACGGAAATTTGCAGCGAAGGCCGGCGCGCCCTGGCTGCATACAAGGCCTCGAGCACCTCCCGACCCGCAGCGTCATCCTGCAGGTACAGCGCGACGATCAGGATGCGTTCGCGAGCCTGGGCGATCAGCCGCAGCAAAGTCTCGCGGAACGCCACCGGACCGGACAGGCCGGAGATCGCGCCGGCCGGCACGGCGAACGCCGGCAGCGCGTCCAGCGTGGCGTCGGCACGATGCGTAAACGGCAACAGGCGTGTGGTCAGGCGACCTGGCATTGACTGCGCAATTGGGCCCTACAGCTCAATCAGCCGCCGATCGGGAACGTTTGCGTGCTGCCCTGGCCGGATGCGCCGCGCGCGGGCGTGCCGGACGCAGGCGACACCGCACGACCACTGCAGTCGTATGCGCCCCAAGGCTGCGAGCCGGCGCTGGGTTCGCTCAACGGCTTGATGGTGTCGGCGTGCATCTTGGCCGCTTCGTTGCGGGCCAGCACTTCCAGCTCGTCGCGCACCTTGATGTCGTTGCGATCGACCGGACCCAGGCGATCCATCACCGACACCGTGACCTTGCCCAGATCGCGGCAGGCGGATACGTCGCCGGACCAGGCCGTGCGCACATTCTTGGCTGCCGGATCGAGCGTGATGCCCCAGTTGCAGGCGCTCAACAGCAGCACGGGGACTAGCAACATCAGGGTCTTGCGCATGGATAGCTCCGCAACGTGACTTGGACAAGAAAGGGGCCGGACGTTCACGCCCGGCCCCCATCGTAACGCGGGGACGCCAGCGCGTCCCACCTGCCACGGCAAGTTGCGGCACCGGTTCAGGCCGGCGCCGCACGCCGCTCACTTCGCCGGCGTGCCCTTGACCGGCTTGCCGTCGGCGTCGAGTACCTGGATCTTGCCCAGGTCCAGCGCCCGGATCGGCGCCTCGATCTTGGCGAGGTCACCCACAATGACCCAGGTCAGCTGGCCCGGATGGATGATTTCCTTGGCCGCTGCCTGCACCGACGCGTCGCTCTGTTGCTCGATGCGCGACTTCAGGGTCTGCACGTAATCGTCCGGCCGGTTGTACAGGGTGATGCCCTGCATCGCGCCCATGACCGCCGCGGTGGTCTGGTACTGACCGGGCATGCTGCGCACGTCATTGGACTTGATCTTGCTGATCTCCGTGTCGGTCAGCGGCTTGTCGCCGATCACCCCCCTGGCCTCCTTCAGCATCTCCGCAATGGACGGCGCGGTCTTGTCGGTCTGCACCGGCGCATAGAGCATGAATGGACGCTGCCCGATGGCGTTCTGCAGAAAGCTGAAGGCGCCATAGGCCCAGTGTTTGTCCTCGCGCAGGTTCATGTTGAGGCGTGAGGTGAAGGTGCCGCCGAAGGCGCCGTTCATGGTCTGGATCTGCAGATCGTTCGGTGCCTCGGTCGACGGCGCCAGGTTGCCGGCCAGAATCAGGGTCTGCTGGGCGCCGGGGCGATCAACAAGGAACACGCGCACGTGCTTCGGTGGCGCCACCTTGCCGATGTTTTTCACCGGCACCTTGCTGGCCGGGGCCTTCCAGTCGCCGAACACCGCGTTCAACTGCGGAATGATCCTGGCCAGCGTGGTATCGCCGGCGACCAGGATCTTCATGTTGTCCGGCCGCACGTAGTCGGTCATGAACTGGCGCATGTCCGCGTCGGTCAATGCCTTGATCGAGTCCTCGGTACCCGAACCGGTGAACGGAATCGCGTAGGCGTGACCCTCGCCGTACAGCAGCGGCGGCAGGGTGCGCAGCGCAATACCGATGGGCTGGCTCTTTTCCTGTGCGATGCGCGCCAACCACTGGCCGCGCAAGCGATTGACGTCGGCGTCGCGGAAAGCCGGGTTGCGCACCACGTCGGCGAACAACTCCAGCGAGGGCTTGAGCTGGTCATCGAGCGCATTGAGCGAGGCGTTGCAGTAATCCAGCCCGCAACCGGCACTGATGATCGCGCCCAGGCGCTGCGAGCGCTTGGCGATCTCGACCGAGTCCAGGTCACCGGTGCCTTCGTCGAGCATGTTCATGGTGAAGCTGGAGGTGCCCAGCTTGCGACCCTGGTCGGCGGCGTAACCAGCGTCGAACAGCAACTGCAACTGCACGGCCGGCACAGTATGGCGTTCGGCCAGAATCACCTCGACGCCGTTATCCAGCTTGCCGCGCTGCAGGGTCGGGAAGCTCAGGTCGGGGAAATTGGTGACCTGTGGCACACCCTTGCTGCGGTCGACCGTGCTGGCCACGGTCCGGTAGTCACCCTTGGGCGTCAGTACCGGTGCGGGTGCGCCCGGCACGGCGGCGCGACCGGCGACGGTGGCCGTGTCGGTGGCCTCCACCTTGCCCGGCACCACGGTCAAGGTGTAGTCGCCCCTGGCAATCCACTTGTTGGCCACCGCGGTGACCTGCGCCGGCGTGGCGGCCATCAATTGCTTGAAGTCCGTCAGGTAGGCAGCCGGATCATCACGGTACAACTGGCCCTGGGCCAGGATCGAAGCCTGCGTGTTGACCCGCTCCAGACCACGTACGAAGGCGGCCCGCGTTTCGGTCTTGACCCGCGCCAACTCGTCGGCCGTGGGACCGTCTTTCAGGAACTTCTGCCACTCATCGGCGATCGCGGCCTCGACCTTGGCGGAGTCGACGCCCTTCTTCACGTCGACCTGCAGTTCGAACGAGCTGGCCAGGACATGGGGTTCCACATCCACCGACACGCTGTCGGCAAGCTTGTCCTGGTAGACCAACCGTTGGTACAGGCGCGAGGTCTTGCTGCCGCCGAGCACGGCCGCCGCCAGCTCCAGCACGTTCTTGTCACTGCTGGCACGGCCCGGCACGTTCCACTGGCGGTAGATCCGGGTCTGCGCCACGTTGTCGGTCATCGTGCCGCGCGTGGATTTGTCGCGCGGCGCGATCCACGGCTGCGGCCGTGGTACCTGCGGTCCGGCGGGGATATCGCCGAAGTACTTCAGCATTTTTTCCCTGGCCACGGCCGGGGTGATGTCACCGGCCAGCACGACCACCGTGTTGGCGGCACCGTAGTAGTCGCGGAACCACTGCTTGACGTCGTCCAGCGATGCCGCGTCCAGGTCGGCCATCGAACCGATCGTGTCGTGGTGATACGGATGATTGGCCGGAAATGCCTCGGCCTGGATCAACTCGCTGGCGCGGCCATAGGGCTGGTTCTCGCCCTGACGCTTCTCGTTCTGCACCACGCCGCGCTGCTCGTCCAGCTGCGCCTGGCCGATCGCCCCCAGCAAGTGGCCCATGCGGTCGGACTCCATCCACAACGCCATGTCCAGCGCGGTGGTCGGCACGGTCTCGAAGTAGTTGGTGCGGTCCAGCCAGGTGGTGCCGTTCTGGTCGGTCGAGCCGACCAGCTCGAACGGCTTGAAGAATTCGTCCTGGTGGTTCTCCGAGCCCTGGAACATCAAATGCTCGAACAGGTGGGCGAAGCCGGTCTTGCCCTTGGGCTCGTACGATGAACCCACGTGATACCACACGCTTACCGCGACCACCGGCGCCTTGTGGTCTTCATGCACCACCACGGTCAGACCGTTCGGCAGCACGAAGCGCGAGTAGGCCAGTTCGGGAATCTGTTGCGTCGTCGCGGCTGCCGCGGCGGTAGCGGGCGCGGGGGCCGGGCCGGCCAATGCCAGTGGCATCCCGCAGGCCAGCGTGAGTGCGCCGGCAACCAGCAAGGCAAGTGGTTTCTTCTTGGTCACGATGAACCTCCTGTTCGGGGGGGTAAGTCGGCACAGGCTATCGGGGCTGCACGGCCACCGCAAATGACTTGCGGCAGGGTCAGGCCGCTGGTGGGGAGCGGCTGTCCGGGTGTCCGGTCCGCACGCGCGGCGTTGTCCGCGGACAACGAATGAGCGACCGGCGACCTGTGCAAACCAGCCAAATTCAAAGGCTTGCAAAACCTGGCCGCGATGGCATGGGGATTGCAGTGACCAAAGTGCAGGGGCTTTTCCATGCACCGGAGACATGATCATGAAATTCGAGACCCTGATGTTGCGCGGCCTGTTCATTGCCTGCCTGGCGGTGTGTGGCCTGATCTTTGGCGCGATGATCACCACGACACCGGCCTCGGTACGAATCGCGGCGACCAGCAGCGTGGCCGCCATCCTGCTGGCCGCACCCAGCAGTTGCGCGGTGCCACCCGACGGGGTGATCTGTCCGCCGATCGGCAGCTGACCGGCAGACACGCGATAATGGCGGGATGCTGCACGTCATTCTGTTCCACCCCGAGATCCCGCCGAACACCGGCAATGTGATTCGCCTCTGCGCGAACACGGGCGCGACGCTGCATCTGATCCGGCCACTGGGATTTGAACTGGACGATGCGCGCCTGCGCCGCGCCGGGCTGGACTACCACGAGTACACCCGCGTCACCGTGCACGACGACTTGCCCAGTTGCCTGCACGTGATCGGTGATCCGCGCTTGTTTGCGTTTTCCACCCGCGGACGGGTGGCACACGTCGACGCACGCTTTGCCGACGGCGACGCCCTGCTGTTTGGTTGCGAGACGGCCGGGCTGCCGGCCGAGCTGCTTGAGTCGATTCCGACGGCGCAACGATTGCGGCTGCCCATGTTCCCGCACAGTCGCAGCCTCAACCTGTCCAATACGGTGGCGGTGGCGGTCTACGAAGCGTGGCGCCAGCTCGGCTTCCGCGGCGCCGTCGACGTCTGACCACAACCGCCGGGCTACAATCGTCGGATGAACGCCGCCATCCCCAACTCATGGTTACCGCAGCCGCTGCGCAAGTTGGCCGGCAAGGCGCTGGAATCCGCGCTCAACCACACGCTGTCATTGGACCCGGACACCCAGCAACGGCTGGCGGGGCTGAATGGCCGGCGGGTGCAACTGCATCTGCGCGGCCCGGAAATCGCACTGGCCATTGCCGTGGAAGACGCGCGTTTGAAGGTTGGTCCGCCCGACGCGGAAAGTCAGCTGAAAGTCGCCGCGACACCGGGCAGCCTGCTGGCCATGCTGTTCCGCCGCGACGACGACGGCATTGCTCCGGGCCAGGTCGAGATCGCCGGGGACGCCGAGCTCGCCCGGCGGCTGGAAAAGCTGGCCAGCAAGTTCGCGCCGGACTTCGAGGAGGCGTTCGCGCGCACCTTCGGCGACGTGCTGGGCGTGCCGCTGGCCAAGGCGGTACGCAACGGCTTGACCCACGCCCGCGAGACTGCCAGCCACCTCACCGAGGACACCGCTGACTGGCTGCGCGACGAGGTGCGTGTCGCGCTGGCGCCGGGTGAGCTGGAGGATTTCCTGGATGGCGTGGACGGCTTGCGCGAGCGCAGCGAGCGGCTGGAGTCGCGGGTGCAGCGCCTGACCCAGCGCGTGCAAGGCAAGTCCGCGTGACCCCGCTCAAGGTGGTACCGCGACTGCTGCGGGTCGCCTCGGTGCTGTTGGCCTACCGGCTCGACGAACTGGTCGACGCCACCCACCTCTACCGCCCACTGAAATGGTTGCGCCCACTGTTTGGCCGGCCACGTCTCGACACCAGCGACTTGGCGCGCGGCGAACGGTTGCGGCTGGCACTGACCGAACTGGGCCCGATCTTCGTCAAGGCCGGCCAGGTGCTGTCGACGCGGCGCGACCTGATCCCCGCGGACATCGCCGACGAACTCTCGCTGCTGCAGGACCAGGTCACCCCATTCCCCGGCAATGAGGCCCGCCTCATTGTCGAGCGCGAACTCAATGCGCCAATCGGACGGCTGTACGCCGCCTTCGACGAAACGCCACTGGCCTCCGCCTCGATCGCCCAGGTGCACGCGGCGACGCTGCAGGACGGCCGCGAAGTGGTGGTGAAAGTGTTGCGCCCCGGCATCGATGCACAAATCGCGCGCGACGTGAAACTGCTGCGCTCGCTGGGCGAGCTGGCCCAGCGCTGGCACCCGCACGCCGACAAGATTCGTCCGCTCGACGTGGTGGCGGAAGTCGAGAAGATGCTGGAGAACGAACTCGATCTGCAACGCGAGGGCGCCAGCGCCAGCCTGCTCAAGCGCAACTTTGCCTCCGGCGTGGACCTGTACGTGCCGGCCGTTCACTGGGAGCTGACCAGCGCACGGGTGCTCACGCTGGAGCGGGTGCACGGCATCAGCAGCGACGACATTGCCGCCATCGACGCCGCCGGACTGGACCGCAAGGCACTGGCCGCCAAGGGCGTACGGGTGTTTTACGAACAGGTCTTCCGCGACAATTTCTTCCACGCCGACGCGCACCCCGGCAATATCTGGGTCGATCCCGCACACCGTGACGAGCCACGCTTCATCGCGCTGGATTTCGGCATCATGGGCTCGCTGCCCGAAGCCGACCAGTACTGGCTGGCGCAGAACTTCATCGCGCTGTTCGAGCGCGATTACGCACGTATCGCCCAACTGCACGTGGCGGCTGGCTGGATGCCCGCGGATGTCCGCCTGGACGAGCTGGAGGCTGCGGTGCGCACCGTGTGCGAGCCCTACTTCACCCGACCTTTGTCACAGATCTCGCTGGCCGAGCTGGTGGTGAAGCTGTTCCAGACCGCGCGCCACTTCCAGCTTACCCTGCAACCCCAGCTGATCCTGCTGCAGAAGACCCTGCTCAACATCGAGGGCGTTGGTCGCATGCTCGACCCCGAGATCGACATCTGGGCAGTGGCGCATCCGGTGCTCAAACGCATCCTGCGCGAACGCTACAGTCCGCTGCGTACCCTGCGCGACGTGCGCAAGCGGCTGCCCGAATGGCTGCACCGCGCACCGGAGTTTCCGGAGCTGGTGCGCGAGGCGCTGCGCCAACTTGGTCGCGGCGAACGACGGGCCCCGGCCGATCCCGCGGCACTGCAGCTCGCGCTGGACAATGCGCGCCATCAGCACAGGACGCTGGCCTGCAGCCTGCTGGGTGGCGCGCTGCTGATTGTTGCCGCGCTGCTGTGGACGCTGGCCCCGCAGCATGGCCTCTGGCCGGCGCTGGCTGCCGGCGCCGCCGGAGTGCTTGCATTTGCGCTCGGCTGGCCCCGCTCCCGCCAATCAAAATGAAAACGTAGGGCGGGCACTGCCCGCCAGCTTCTTCTGCGATGCTGCGGGCACTGCCCGCCAGCTTCTGCTGCGATGCTGCGGGTACTGCCCGCCAACTCCCGGCACCGTGCGGCGGGCAGTGCCCGCCCTACGTGGTTGCTCCAGCTCCCTTGCCAGACGAAGCACGATGCTCGAGATTCTCTACCAGGACGACGCACTGATGGCGGTGAACAAGCCCGCCAATCTCGCCGTGCATCGCTCGAAATTCGTGGGTCCTGCCGACGAGTTTCTGATCGACCTGCTGCGCGAGCAGATCGGTGACAACGTATACCTGGCACACCGGCTGGATCGCGCCACCAGCGGCGTGCTGTTGGTCGCCCGCAGCAAGGACGTTGCCGCCGCGCTGGGCGAGCAGTTCATGGCCCGCACCGTGCACAAGCAATATCTGGTCGTCGTGCGTGGCTGGCCCGAACCAGTGGAAGGCGTGATCGACTACGCCCTGCCCGGTTCCCGTGAAACCGGCCCGCGCCGCGACGCGCGCACGCACTACCGCCGCCTGCACACGATCGAGGTGCCGATCGCGCTGGGCCGTTACCCGCAGCAGCGCTACGCCTTGTTGCTGGCCGAGCCCGAGAGCGGCCGCTTCCGCCAGATCCGCAAGCATCTGGCGCATATCCACCATCCCGTGATTGGCGACTGCCAGCACGGCCGCGGCGACCACAACCGGTTGTACAAGCAACACTTCGGCTGTCACCGCATGCTGTTGCATGCGTGGCGCGTGCGGTTTGCGCACCCGTTGAGCGGTGCGCCGATGCAGATCGAGGCACCGCTGGACGCCGCCTATGCAGCGTTGCTCGATCGCTTTGGCTGGCGTGTGCCGAACGACGCGTGAGTAGCGGCACGAGCAACGCAAAACAACGCATCGTCTGACTTTGCCTGAGGGCTGCCGGCCTGGCGTGCGTACCCACTGTTCGCTGTCGGGTCGTGCCGCACTGTCAGCCGGGCCATCCTGCGCTTCACCACTTGCGCCCCGCCCTCTACACTTCCCGCATGCTGATCGTCAGCCGCTCCATCACCCTGCCCGAATCCGAACTGGTCGAACGCTTCCTGCGTGCCGATGGCCCCGGAGGGCAGCACGTGAATCGCACCGAGAGTGCGGTGGAACTTCGTTTCGACGTGGTCGGTTCAACCTCGCTGCCGGAACCAGTCCGCACGCGCCTGCTGGACCGCCGCGACCGCCGGCTGACCGCCGAGGGCGTGCTGGTGATCCAGGGGCGGCGTTTCCGCGACCAGGGCCGCAACCGCGACGACGTGCGCGAACGGCTGGTGGAGATCATCCGCAGCGTCCTGGTGCCGCCGAAAAAGCGCGTGGCCACCAAGCCGACGCGCGCCTCGAAGGAGCGCCGCCTGGCCGGCAAGCAGCAACGTGGCAAGATCAAGCAAAGCAGATCGCGCAAATCGGATCTTGAATGAAGGGGCATATTCCAAAACCAGACCAGCTGCCGGCGCAGATGCCACAGCTGCGCGACGGATGGCAACGCGCAACCTGCCGCACCGTGTTGCGCCTGTGCGGCTGGAGTCTGGTCGGGCAGTTTCCCGACACGCCGAAACTGGTGCTGATCGCGGCGCCGCACTCGTCCTGGTGGGACGGCGTGTGGGGCTTGCTGATCAAGGTGGCCGTCGGTGGAGACGTCCACTTCATGGGCAAGCAGGAGCTGTTCGCCTGGCCACTCGGCGGACTGCTGCGGCGGCTTGGCGGCGTGCCGATCGATCGGGGAGCGGCCAAGGGCGTGGTCGAACAGATGATCGATCAGCTCCGCCAACGCGACCAATTCTGGCTGGGCATCGCCCCCGAAGGCACCCGCAAGCCGGTGAAGCGCTGGAAGAGCGGCTTCTGGCACATCGCCCATGATGCCGGCGTGCCGATATTCCCGGTCGCCTTCCACTACCCCGACAAAGCCATCTACCTGGGCCCGCTGTTTGCCGCCAGCGAGGATATGGAGGATGACCTGGCGAGATTGCGCGCGTTCTATGCGCCTTTCAGGGGCAAACACCGCAACGTTTGATCTGCGCGGCACCGCCGTCCGATTTCTCTCTGCGGCCTGTCATGGCCGCACCAGGGATCGCGCGACCGGCCCCGCGCTTCCCGCCGCGAGAGTGGCGTTGCCCCGCTGAAGGCTGGCCAGGCATGGCCTGGCCGGCGCGTATTTTTCGCGCGCAAACCCCGGTCGTCTATCCCCGCCCGGAACGTCCGCCGGGACACCGCCCCCATCCGCACCCGGTGGACCGCAATCGGCATCCAAACGCGTCGGTGTGTGCATCACGCAGCTTTCTCATGCTACTAATGAGAGCCGCATCACAGTATTCATCAGGGGAACCTGGCAGGGGAACGGCCGGATTCAATCAGAGGAGCTGCGCATGCACGTTCTCATCACGGGAGGAGCCGGTTTTATCGGCTCCCATATCGCCGCCTTGCACCTGGCGCGCGGCCACAAGGTTCATGTCGTCGATGACTTTTCGACGGGGTCGCGGGCAAACATCGCCGCTTTCGAGGAACTGCCGAACTTCCGCATCGACGAGGCGGATGTGCTGACCTGGCCGCTGCTGCAACAAGCTGCCGCCTGGGCCGACCGCATTTATCACCTCGCAGCGGTCGTGGGTGTCTACCGCGTGATCGCCGAACCAACCCGGGTACTGGCGACCAATATTGCGGGGTGCGAGCGACTGTTTCGGACCGTAGCCGCCAGCGGCTGGCTGCCTCAGGTTGTCGTTGCTTCGAGTTCGGAAGTGTACGGGCACCGGCAGGAAGCCCTGCTCGATGAAAGCATGGACCTGAGCTTGTCCACCAGCGTGGGAACGCGCTGGAACTACTCGGTGAGCAAGGTCGCCGATGAAGCGCTCGGCCTGTCCTACGCACAGAAATTCGGCATCCCGGTGATCGTGGCCCGCTTCTTCAACACGATCGGGCCACGCCAGACCGGCCGCTACGGCATGGTCGTCCCGCGGTTCGTGGAGCAGGCGGTTCGGGGCGAGCCGATCACGATATTCGGCAGCGGCAATCAGACCCGGTCATTCTGCGACGTCCGCGACAATGTTGCGGCGCTGGATCAACTCTGCACGAGCGATCAAGTGCCCGGGGCAGCCATGATCGTCAATATTGGCAACGACCGCGAAATCAGCATGAACGGGCTGGCCGAGCTGGTCCGTGCGCGCGCGGGCAGCAACTCGCCAATCACGCACACCCCCTACCTCGAAGCCTACGGTGAAGAGTTTGAAGACATCAAACGGCGCCGGCCAGCGTTGGACCGTTTGCGCACGCTGACCGGATTCCAGCACAGCTACACGCTGGAGGACACGCTTGATGAACTGATCGCTGATAGTCACGCCCAACACAAAAGGATCGAGCATGGCCACAGCACCGTGGTTTGTAATCAGCCCTAATGCCGTATTGAGTGTGATCGGTCTCCTCAAGGGGCCCGATCGCACCAAGGCCACACCGGCAGAAGACTGGCGCAATGCCGTGGTCGACGTGGTGATTCCGGCCTACTGCGAAGCCGACAATATTGCCTATTGTCTGGTTTCGCTGGCACGGCAGACCATGAAGGTGCGCAACGTCATCGTGGTTGATGACGGCAGCAGCGATCAGACCGCCAACCTGGCCGAGTCGACGGCACAGGGCCTGGGTATGCAGATCACCCTGATCCGGCGCAAGGGATCGATCGGCAAGACGCCCACGATCAAGCGGCAGGCGCGTGAATTCGACGCGGATGTGCAATTCATTCTCGACGGCGATACGTTCCTGGAATCCCCCGATTACATCGCGCGCTGCGTTCAGGAGCTGTACCAGGGCGTCGGCATTGCATCAGCCTGCGGTCGGGTGCAACCGATGCGGCTGTCCGACCGCCGCCAGTTGGCCGGGACGCCCGAGTTTCTTGGCCTCCACGCGGACTCGTCCTACGTTGATCCGATGACCCTGCGCAGCCGGCTTGACCTGATCTGGTGGGGCTTGACCAACATCTATCGCGATTGCCTGTACCGCTTCCTGCAAGGTTTCGTGTATCACGGGCAGACGGTTTTCTTCGGCGGCATCACCAACCCGGTCGGCTGTGCCGTGGCCTACCGTCGGAAATACGTGGCCGACCTGTTTGACCGCTACGAACCGGAGTTCGGCGACAACCTGACCAATTCCGAAGACATCTTCATCGGCTTTGCCCTGATCAACCAGGGCTATCGGAACGTGCAGTTGCTCGATGTGGTCGCGCGGTCCGAGGAGCCCATGGCGACACGCCTGCCTCGCCAGATCGCGCTGTGGTCATCGTCGTTCCTGCAAAGCTGCTTCTACTTCGATGGCCTGGTGCGCAGCCCGTTCAAGGCGTTTGCCCGCGCACGCCGGAACTGGAAAGAGAAGCACGGAGAGCTCGGGCAGCAAATCCATGAAGCACGCAAGGTGCAGGAGCCCTACCGGCAAGCCTTTGGCGAAGAGGTCACACGCCGGTACGGTCGGCCGTTGGGCTGGATTATCTTCATGTCAGCGCTCGAGAAGATCGGGTTCCCCACAGCGCTGATCATCATGCTTGTGCTGCGGATGTGGGAGCCGCTGGCGATCACGCTGCTGGCGGAGGCCACGCTGTCGACGGTGGTGCTGATGGTCGTGTCGCCGGGCGAGCGGATCAAGGCAGCAGGCAAGGGACTGCTGGTTACGCCGCTTCGCTACGCGTTGATGCTTGCCGAACTTCTGACGATCGGCCGATTCGCCAGCGACGTCTGGATCACGGGGAACCGCAAATGGCGCAAATGACCCGCAAATACCTGACTTTTTCCCTGTGCGCGCTGCTTGCTTCCGGGAGCGCCCTGGCCGGCGATATTCCGCCCGGTGCACTGGCCGCCGAGGCACGCCAGGACTGGCCCGCCGCCGCACAGGTCTATCGGGAGTTCCTGCAGGCGCATCCGGACGATGTGGCCGCCTGGCGGCGCCTGTCCGATGTCGAAGCACGCAGGGGCCAAGCGTCGGCTGCCGCCGACGCGCTGGGTCACGCGGCCAACCTGCGCCCCGGCGACGCCGCGTTGCAGGCAACCTACTCACGTGCGCTGGCAACCGCACAGCGACCCGCGGAAGCCTTGCAGGCCATCGGACGGGCGCTGGCGCTGGCGCCGGACAATGTCGACAACCTGATCGCGCAGGCACGCCTGGCCAACTGGACCGGTGACGCTGAGCTGGCCCGCCGCAGCCTTGCCCGAGTCCAGCAACTTGATCCGCAACGGCATGAAGTCCTGGCCGACCTGGCACGCAGTGCTGCCTGGCGCGGCGATCTTGGGCAGGGCATCACGCTGATGCGCAGCTATCTCGCCAGTTTCCCGCAAGACAAGGCGGCATCGCTGGACCTGGCCCGATTCCTCAGCTGGCAGGGCAACTACGCCGGCGCCGATGCCCAACTGGCCGACTACCGCACTCGTTTCGGCGAGGACGAGCACGAAATCGAACTGCGCGCGCGCGTGCTGGCCTGGGCCAATCGTCGGCATCAGGCATTGGCGCTGAACACGCCGTTGCTGCTGGCCACGCCGGATGATTACGGGCGCAATTACACCCAGGTGATCGCTCTGCGCCAGAGCTTTATTCCGCAACAGGCGCTGCCGTACCTGGCTGCAGTGCAGCGACTGCAACCAGACAGCAAAGAGACCGATGACCTGGCGCGTTCCACCGCGACACGCGTGCAGTCGCGCATCAACTTGCCGATCCTGTGGAGCGAGGATTCCGATCGCATCGCGGTGACACATGCCCACGTGGGCATCGATTGGAATCTGACTCCGCACAGCACGCTCCTGCTCGAAGCCGGATGGAACCGCTACCGTGCACCGCTGAGCAGTCCGTTCGCCGCACCGGGCAGCAATCATGTCAAGGAAAGCCGGGGCCTCGTGGGCGTCCGTCACGCGCTCGGCACCGACTACGCGGTGCAAGGCCTGGTCGGCGTGTCCAGCTTCGACCACGGCGGCGGAAGCACCGGCATCGGCAGTCTTTCCCTGCTGGCCAGCCCCAGCGATCAATGGCGATGGAGCGCAGGAGTGGAACGCGACCGGGTCGGCGTGTCGCCACTGGCCGCCTCGATGGGACTGAGCCGCAACGGGGCCACGGCAGCGGTTCGCTGGACGCCCGATCTCAGCTGGACGGTGGACATCGACGCCCGCCACGACCGTTATTCCGATGCCAATCGGCGCGACGAAATCGCATTCGCCGCACGCCGTGCGGTGATCCGCAATGGCCGGATCAGCCTGGATCTTGGCGCGGCGGGCCAGTGGCAGGGGTTCGACCGGGACCCGGGCCATGGCTATTACGCGCCCTCCAGCTATCGCCGCTTCGCGCTGACCGGTGGGGCCTACATCCGCTTCACCGATGAGGTTGGCTTGAGCCTGCAGGCCATGTTGGGTACGCAAAAAGACGAAAACCTGCCCCGTTGGAAAAGCGCCAACGACTTCAATACCAACCTGACCGTGGGCATCTTCCACACGTGGCGGTTGCACGTTCGCGCCGGCTACACCCAACGGCGTCAGGCCAGCGGCGGCTACAGCGGTCGTTACTACGGCCTCGATTTGCAACACGATTTTTGACGACGCCGGTAGTGTTGGTGACACCGCGCGGCGGTCCAGACATCGCCCGCGCACCCGGGGACGAGTGATCGCATCGCTCCGGTCCGAACGCGACCCGCAAGCCTGATACGGGCACCCACGCGCGCCAGCGCCCAGTCGGTCAACCAGATCAGCGCTGCGAATGGCCGGAGTCGCCATGTTCGCGGTGGGTCAGCAGGCCGGGGCGAATCAGGTCGATGAACGCGCGCGCTTCGGCGCTGAGGAATTTGCCCTTGCGCATCACCACGCCATAACTGCGCTGCGGGAAATACTGCTTCATGTTGCGCACTGCCAGACGTTCGCTGTCGGCCGCCGTGATGCAGATGCCGGTGACGATCGAGATGCCCATGCCCATTGCCACGTATTCCTTGATCACATCCCAGCCGCCCACCTCGATCGCCACGTGGTATGGCACCTGGCGCTGCTGGAACATCAGGTCGACCAGGCGATAGGTGGACAAGCGCTGTGGCGGCAGGATCAGTCCGTAGGGCGACAAGTCCTCCAGCGTGATCTTCTCCTTCGCGGCCAGTGGATGATCCGGCGGCATGATCAGCATCGGGTCGTAGTGATGCACGGGCGCCCACGCGATGTCGTTGGGCACGTCCAGCATCGAGCCGACCGCGAAATCAGCCTCGTCCGCCCGCAGCAGGGCCAGGCCGTCCTTGCCGGTGACGTTGGCCAGTTGCAGCTGCACCGCCGGAAACAGCTCGCGGTAGCGACGCACCAGATCGGGCAGCAGGTACTGGATCGTCGAGGTGCCGGCCGCGATTACCAGGCGCCCTGCCTGCAAGCCCTTCACCCTGGCCTGGAAATCGCGATCGAGCGTCTCCCAGCCTTCGACCAGCGGGCGCGCCAGCTCGTATAGCGCCTCACCGGCATCGGTGAGATTGATGCGACGTCGGCGCCGATCCAACAGGCTCACGCCCAGCTCGCGCTCCAACGCCTGCAACTGCAGGCTGATGGTGGGCTGCGACAGGAACAGCGCCTCGGCAGCCCGGGTCAGGGTTCCCAGCTTCACCACGCTGACAAACGCACGCAACTGCTTGTTGCGGTTGCCCTTGTAGTAGTAACGGCCACCACTTTCCGCGGCCGGCTCAGCAACGCGGCGCTTCTTTGCTGCGCTGCGGCGCGCTTTTCCCGACCGGATCGGCGTTTTTCCGCGGGTACTCATGTCGGTATTTCAACATGTTAGATAGCTCATTGACAATCCTCATACTACTGATTGAAACATTCACTTTGTCAAAGCTTTAGCAACTGCCCTAGCTTCACGTCATTGACGACACGGAGCGACCCCATGGCAGTCCCGCAGGAACGACTCGATCCCGGCACCCCTGAAGTGCTGGCTGATCGCACCGGTTACGAAGCCATTCTGACGCCGGCCGCGCTGGCCTTTCTGGCGCAGCTGCACCGCCGCTTCGACGCCACCCGGCAGCGCCTGCTGCTGGCCCGGGGCGAGCGCCAGGCCGGCTACGACGCCGGTGGCCTGCCCGACTTCCGCGCCGACACCGCGCCGATTCGCGAGTCGAGCTGGACGGTGGCACCAATTCCTGACGCCTTGCGGGACCGCCGCGTCGAGATCACCGGTCCGGTCGAGCGCAAGATGATCATCAACGCGCTGAACTCCGGCGCGAAGGTGTTCATGGCCGACTTCGAGGACTCCTCGGCGCCCACGTTCGCCAATCAGTTGGACGGCCAGGTCAACCTGCGCGACGCCGTCAACGGCACGCTCAGTTTCAGCTCACCCGAAGGCAAGCAGTACCGCGTCCAAGCCAACCCCGCCGTCCTGATGGTTCGCCCCCGCGGCTGGCATCTGCACGACAAGCATTTCGTCGTGGATGGCGAAGCGATGTCCGGTGCGCTGGTGGATTTCGGATTGTTCGTGTTCCACAACGCACGCGCGCTGCACAGCCAACATCGCGGCCCGTACTTCTACCTGCCCAAACTGGAGGCGATGGAGGAGGCCACCTTGTGGGACGAGGTGATGGCCGCCGCCGAAGACGAGTTGCAACTGCCGATCGGCACCATGAAAGCCACCGTGCTGATCGAGACCCTGCCGGCCGCATTCCAGATGGACGAGATTCTGCACGCGCTGCGCCGGCGCATCGTGGGCCTCAATTGCGGCCGCTGGGACTACATCTTCTCGTACCTGAAAATCCTGCGCGGTCACCGCGACCGCCTGCTGCCGGAGCGCGGCCAGGTCGGCATGACCGTGCCCTTTCTGAAAGGCTATTCCGAACTGCTGATCAAGACCTGCCATCGCCGCGGCGCATTCGCGATGGGCGGCATGGCCGCGCAGATCCCGATCAAGGGTGACCAAGCCGCCAACGAAGCGGCGCTGGCCAAGGTTCGCGCCGACAAGCTGCGCGAGGTGCAGGCCGGGCACGACGGCACCTGGGTCGCCCATCCGGCGCTGGTGCCGGTGGCCCAGGCGATCTTCGACGAATACATGCCCACGCCGAACCAGCTGGGCAAGCTGCGCGAGGATGTCACGGTCACCCGCGAGCAGTTGCTCGCCGCGCCGAGCGGCACGATCAGCCGCGCCGGCTTCGACAACAACGTCGAGGTGTGCCTGCGCTACACCGCCGCCTGGCTCGACGGCCTGGGCTGCGTACCGATCCACCATCTGATGGAAGACGCCGCCACCGCCGAGATCGCCCGCACCCAGTTGTGGCAGTGGCTGCACCACGGCGGGCTGGAGTTCGCGGATGGCGCACCCATCGATTTCGCCCTGTTCGACCACGCGGTGGTCGCGCACACCCACCGCTTGCGCAACAGCCAGCACCCCGGCGCCAGCCGCGCCGACGACGCCGGCGCCTTGCTGTCCACGCTGACCCACGCCGAACAACTCGGCGACTTCCTGACCCTGCCCGCCTACGACCAACTCGCCTGAGCCACCCGAATCCTCGTTGAAGGAGCCACACCATGAAAACCGCCCTGCCCACCGCCGAACAGATCACCCTGGACTGGAACAACAATCCGCGCTGGACCGGTGTCCAGCGCAACTACACCGCCGACGACGTGGTGCGTCTGCGCGGCACCGTGGCCGTCGAGCATTCGCTGGCCCGTCGCGGTGCCGAGCGGCTGTGGAAGTCGCTGCACCAGGAAGACTTCGTCAACGCGCTGGGTGCGCTGACCGGCAACCAGGCGATGCAGCAGGTCAAGGCCGGATTGCAGGCCATCTACCTGTCTGGCTGGCAGGTGGCCGCCGATGCCAACGTGGCCGGCGAGATGTATCCCGACCAGTCCTTGTACCCGGCCAATTCGGTGCCGCTGGTGGTCAAGCGTATCAACAACACGCTGCTGCGCGCCGACCAACTGCACCACGCCGAAGACAACCATGAGATCGACTGGCTGGTGCCGATCGTGGCCGATGCCGAAGCCGGATTCGGCGGCGTGCTGAATGCCTTTGAGCTGATGAAGGCGATGATCGAAGCTGGCGCGGCCGGCGTGCACTTCGAGGACCAACTGGCCTCGGTCAAGAAGTGCGGCCACATGGGCGGCAAGGTGCTGGTGCCAACCCGCGAGGCAGTCGACAAGTTGAACGCCGCGCGGCTGGCCGCCGACGTCGCCGGCGTGCCTACCCTGCTGGTGGCGCGCACCGATGCCGATGCCGCCGACCTGCTGACCTCGGATGTCGACCCCAACGACCGGGCGTTCATCACCGGCGAGCGCACCGTCGAGGGCTTCTACCGGGTGCGGCCGGGGCTGGACCAGGCAATCAGTCGCGGGCTCGCCTATGCGCCCTACGCCGACCTGATCTGGTGCGAAACGAGCAAGCCGAACCTGGAGGACGCACGCCGCTTCGCCGAAGCGATCCACGCGAAGTACCCGTGCAAGATGCTGGCCTACAACTGCTCGCCCAGCTTCAATTGGAAGAAGAATCTGGACGACGCCACCATCGCCAATTTCCAGAAAGAACTGGGCGCGATGGGCTACAAGTTCCAGTTCATCACGCTGGCCGGCTTCCACAGCCTGAACTACGGCATGTTCGATCTGGCGCACAACTACGCCCGCCGCCAGATGAGTGCGTTCGTGGAGCTGCAGGAGAAGGAGTTCGCCGCCGCCGACCGTGGCTTCACCGCGGTCAAGCACCAGCGTGAGGTGGGCACCGGCTATTTCGACGCCGTGACCCAGGCAATCCAGCAAGGCCAGTCATCGACCACCGCACTGACCGGCTCCACTGAAGAAGCGCAGTTCAAGCGCGCGTCGGCCGCGTAAGCCAGACGCGGTCAACACCGTACGGAAATTGCCCCAAGCGGACGCGCGTGCCGATCTTCAAGCCAGCGAGGATCGGCACGCGCCGCATCAATCCGATCTCGCCAGCTCAGGCGTCGACAGCAAACGCATCCGCCTGCCCCATGATCGGCGTGTCGTCACCCGCATCGACCCGGTTGCGGCCAGCGTCCTTGGCGCGATAAAGCGCAACATCGGCCGCCTTCATCAGCTGCGGCAGCGCAAGCTCGGCGTTGGCGCTGAACGCGAGGCCGAAACTGGCGGACACCTTGATTGTCATCTGCGGACTCAACACCATTGGGGCCGCCGCCAGCGCGCTACGAATACGCGTGGTGATCTCGATGCCCTGTTCGCGCGAACAGGCCGGCATCAGGATGCCGAATTCCTCGCCGCCCAAGCGGCCAAAAACATCCGAGCCTCGCAAGCCCTGCACGCAAATTGCCGCGGTGCGCCGCAACACTTCGTCGCCCGCGGCGTGACCAAAAATGTCATTGACCTGCTTGAAGTGATCCAGATCCAGCACCACCAGGCAGACGCTCATGTTCGCCTCGTGCAGTCGGCGCAGCGTGCGACGGGACTGCTCCAGGAAGTACTCGCGATTGAATACCCTGGTCAGTCCGTCATGGCGCGCCATGCGCCGAAAGCGCAGCTGGGAACGTCGGAGCCAGAACAGCAGCAAGGTGATGGAAACGACCACGATGCCCAGCAGCGCGATGTACAAGCGGCTGGCTTTCTCGGCCTCGCTCGCCAGCGCCTGACGCAACTGGAGAATATTGTTCTGCTTGCCCAGGGCATCCAGCTCCATCTTCTTCGCTTGCACCTGCTGCCTGACCATTTGATAGGCCAACGCCCTGGCTCGGGCGTCGTCCATCGCCGCCTTGTCCTCGGCCACATACTTTTCGTAGTAGAGCAATGCCGCGGCGGCATGCCCGGTCTTTTTTTCCGCTTGATAGAGGACGTCATAGGCAGCTTTCACGGTCCACAGCGTGCTGTCCGGTCCGGTGACCGCCAGGCCCGCAAGGGCGAACGTCCGCGCCTGGGCATACTCGCCCAGGCTCAGGTATGCCTGGGCGGAAGTGACCGGCAGCGAGGCGAGGTGCGGCAGGTAGTGGGTTTTGCGCACGCCGGGCGCAATGCGTCGCAGCAAGTCGAGCGCGCGATGGGCCTCGCCTTCGTCAATCATCAGGCTCGCCAGATCCAGCCTCAATCCATTGGCGGACATTGGCAGCTTGGCGGCCAGGCACGAATCGACGGCTTGCCGGAACTCGGGGCTGGCCGAGGTCAGTTTGCCGGCGTACAACAAAGCCTGAGTCGCAAACTGATCGGCGCGGCATTGACCCTTGCTCGAAGGAAACGAAGCCTTCATTTGCCGGGCAATTTTCAGCGCCAGGTCATATTGCGCCACCTCCGCCTGATTCAGCATCTGGCTGACTTCACTCATGGCCTCCAGCCGCGCCTTCGGGTCGGTGACCTCGGGAAGTTCGACCATCAAGGCGTTGGCCAATGCATAGGCCTCGACGTAGTGGCGACCGAGAAAGTTGTCCCGGATCAATATCGCCGTGGCGCGGATGGCAAGGGACTGGTCACCGGAGTGGTCGATGACCTCGCGCAGGATGGGTTCCGCCCTGCTGTAGTCACCCTTGAAAGAGTGCTGCCACGCATCCAGGAACCTCACATGCCATTGCTGCGCAGGAGTCAGTCGTTCGGCTGCCTGGTGCAATTGCTCCAGAACAGCCAGAAAACGATCCTGATCGACCGGCTTGGCCTCCTCGGCCTGAACCAGCAACACGTCGGCTGGCGTCGCACCAGGATCCGGGCTGGCGGCCCTCACGTTGACGCACAGCAGGGCCACCGCGAGCACGGTGGCACTTGCCAACCAACAGGATGCGCTGCATTTCATGAGCGTCGTTGGCGTACTACGACCGGGAGTCACCGCTTGACGGCTCGTCATCGGCCTCGCGGCCTTGATCCGGCTCGCTTTCCATGTCGTCGCCATCACCGCCACAGCCGCCGTTGCTCGGATTGTGGTTGACCTGGTTTTCCCTGTGGCCAAGCTCCCGCGCGAGATGACGGCTGTCGCCAGAGACGGCAGCCATCTTCAGGTCCGGGCTGGCATCCATTTCGTCCAGGGCTCGCACCAACTCTGCTCCGGCGGCGTGTCGCAGCGACACGTCCTTGCCTATCGTTTCCAGCAGCTCGATCGTGCTTGTCATGAATCCCCCTGTTCCGGTTGCGCGTCAGCGACCTTCGCCATCGCGGAAGGTCAATCCGTCCGATGCCGAGAGACAATCCCCGCGAGGCGACGAAGCAACGAGATTCTCCCGCACGGCACATCCCCCCGGACGCCGGCACTGAGCCTAGCACGCGCCCAATTGACTTGCGGCAGGCCTCAGCTGGACGGGCCCCGCTCCGACTGAGCGCGATCCAGCATCGCCAATCGTTCCCGCACGACCTTGTTCGGCCGCAGCGCCGAAGCAGGCGGCAGGACCACGGTTTCCTCCGCGCTTACGGCCGTTGTCGGCAGATCCCGCAAGCACACCCGGCGGACACGCGGTTGCTCAATCGGCAAGGTGGCAGCGCGATAGATGGTCACCTCATGGTCCAGCGGATAGTCCCGCGCCAGCACATCCACCAACACCTGACGGTACTTCGGGCCGGTGGCAAAGCGCTTCATCGAGCGGTCGCCGACCAGGCCGGCCTGCCACAGCACCAGATAGGCGCCGGGATTGAGGCGGGTCTCGAAGAACAACAGTTGGCTGGCCTCGTAATGCTGGCAGCCGCAGCGACCGGGATCGATGCCCAGATCGGCATACAGGCAATCTTCGGCGGAGATGCCCGGCTCCATGTAGGCCTGAAAACCTTCGGCACGAGCCAGCCTGATCACTTCGTGCGGTGACCAGGCGAAGATGCCGGGATGGCCGTAGAACACGGCGCAGACTTTCTTGCCCGCGCGCACCTCGACCATCATCACGTCGACCCATTCGCGATAGGTGACTGCCCGTGATTTGTCACCGTTGCCGTAGTAGGGCTGCAGGCTGCGCACGTCCGGATGCATCTGTTCCAGCCACAGCTCGACGATGCCATCGGACAGTGCCGCAAAGACGACATCTGCCTGCTCGATGTGACTGCGCGCCAGCGGTGAGAGATGAGACCCCAGGGTCATGCCAAGGCCCACGCAGGCGATGCTGCCGCGACGATCACGGATTGCCGGTGGATATCTTGTCATGCTGCTCATCGAGAGATGCCCAAGGTCCAGGGTGGGATGAATCGGTGGCTGTCGCGATGTCTCGCCTGCCCTTCCAATGCCAACTCATCCCTGAGCACCAGCGCGCCAGACACCTGGTCGGCGCGGTCACTTCCGGCAGGACTCCGGCCCGCTACTCACGGGCCGGCGGCACCAGCGCGATCACGGTCCAGCCCGACTTCGGCTCGATTTCGCGCTTGGCTGAAACCACCCGCAGCGCGCCCTTCTCTTCCACCCCGAACATCAGTACCGTCTTGGAGCCGTATTGCTCGATGAAATGCGGCCAGTCGAACGTGTCCGTGAGCTTGGTCGACTTGACCCGCCAGCCCTGATCCAGCATTTCGGCGAAGCGACCATGGGTCATCGCCTCGTCGAACAGCGGTGGCGCCAGCACGCTGCCGGCCAGGGCCGCGCGGTCGGTGTTTTCCTGCGGCGTCAGGTTGCGCAGGCGATAGACCTTCTCCCGCCCGAACTCCTGCCGGTAATGCACGCACGCCAGCGAGTTGCGTTCGCGATGGGTGGACAGCGCCAGCAAGCGGCCGATCCCGGAAAGATCCAGGTGCCTCTCGGCGTGTGGCGAGGCCGGGTTGCCGAAAAACGTGGTCAAGCCTTGCATGCGCGCCAGCCGGATGCCTTCCCAGTCATCGTCGGCAAGGATCACGCGGAAGCCAGCGTCGCGCAGTGCCTTGCCGATGACCCGAGCCACTTGGTCGGCGCCGAAAATCAGCACGCCACGCGGCTCCGGCTCGGCCACCTTCAGCCAGATTGCCAGCGGGCGTGCCGTCGCGCTTTGCAGCAGCACCGTGCCGATGATCAGCATGAACACCAGCGGCACCAGCGCATCCGCACCCGCCACGCCGATGGCGTCCAGGCGCAGCGCGAACAGCGCCGACACCGACGCGGCCACAATGCCGCGCGGCGCCACCCAGCCGATCAAGGTCCGCTCGCGCCAGTTCAGGCGGCTGCCCATGCTGGCCAACGCCACGGTCAGTGGTCTCACCACCAGCTGCGCGATGAAGAACAGCGCAATCCCCGCGCCGAGCATGCCGTCCGGCAATGGCCACTGCAGCCGCGCGGCCAGCAGGATGAACAACAGCGAGACCAGCACCGTGGTCAGGTGCTCCTTGAAGTCGAGGATGTCATCGATGTGCACGCCACGCATATTGCCCAGCGCTATGCCCATGATCGTCACCGCCAACAGGCCCGATTCGTGGGTGAGCCGATTGGACAGGCTGAAGGCAACCAGCACGGCAGCCAGCACCGCATAATTCTGCAGATATTCGGGGATCATCTGGCGGCGCAGGAAGTACGCCATCAACCACGCCGCCACAGCCCCGATAACCACGCCACTCGCCATGGTGGCAATGAAAATGCCGATCGTGTGACCTTCCTCGCGCGACACGATCGCCTCGAAGATCAGCACCGCGAACAGCGCACCCAGCGGATCGATCACGATGCCTTCCCAGCGCAGCGTGTTGGCGATGCGGGCATTGGGTCGCAAGGTACGCAACATCGGGGCGATCACGGTCGGCCCGGTGACGCACGCCAGCGCGCCAAACAGCAAGGCAATCGGCCAACTCAGTCCGGCCACCGCATGGGCGGCCCACGCCAGCAGCAGCAAGGTGGCAATCGCGCCGTAGCTGACCAGCCCGCGCACGGCCCGGCCAATGCCCGGCAACTCATGCAGGCGCAGCGTGAGACTGCCCTCGAACAGGATCAGCGCCACCGCCAGCGAAACGATCGGGAACAGCAGATCGCCCAACAGCTCATCCGGATTCAGCACCCCACTGACCGGCCCCAGCACGATGCCAGCCAGCAACAGGAACAAGATGGCCGGCAACTTGACGCGCCATGCCAGCCATTGCGCCAGAAAGCCGATCATCAGCATGCCGGCGAGCATCAGGCTGAGCTCGATTGTCATCACGATCCTTGGGAGTGAGCGGTGGCCATCGAACCACGCGAAGCCAGCGACGTCCAGCCTGCGCCCGCTCAGAAGCGCCGGTACTGCAGCGCCTCGGCCAGATGCTCGCGTTCCAGCAGAGCCGCGCCGCCATCGAGATCGGCAATCGTTCGCGCCACCCGCAACACCCGATGGTAGGCGCGGGCGGACAAGCCCAGCCGCTCCAGCGCGGCCTCGAACCAACGCCGCTCGGCCGGCCCCAAAGCGCAGTCGCGCTCCAGCTCGCGCGTGCTGATTTCCGCGTTGGGGCGTCCGGCACGCATCAGCGATTGCCGCCTGGCTTCGAGCACCCGGGCGCGCACGACGGAGGAATCCTCGTCCCGCTCCCCCCGCGGAACACCCAGGTCAGCCAGCGGCACCGGGGGCACTTGCACACACAAGTCGATGCGGTCGAGCAGGGGACCGGAAATGCGCGCGCGGTAGCGTTGGATCTGGTCGGGTGTGCAGTGGCAACGGGGGTCGCCGGCGTAACCACACGGACAAGGATTCATCGCCGCGACCAACTGGAACTGGGCGGGAAATGCCGACTGCCTGGCCGCTCGCGAGATCACGATATGGCCCGATTCCATCGGCTCGCGCAGCACTTCCAGTACATGTCGGCTGAACTCCGGCAGCTCGTCAAGAAACAGCACACCGTTGTGCGCCAGCGAGATCTCGCCCGGACGCGGATACGAGCCGCCGCCCACCAGCGCCACCGCCGACGCGGTGTGATGCGGTGCCCGAAACGGCCGCCGCCGCCAGTGCGCCGGGTCGGTGACCTGACCGGCCACCGACAGGATTGCGCAAGTTTCAAGCGCTTCGGATTCCGACAGCGGCGGCAGGATGCACGGGAGCCGCTCGGCCAGCATGGTCTTGCCGGTGCCCGGCGGGCCAATCAGCAGCAGGTGATGTCCACCCACAGCAGCGATTTCCAGCGCACGCCGCGCCTGCAACTGGCCGCGCACGTCGGCCAGATCCGGACCGTCTTCGGCACCGCCATTGCTGGGAATGCCTACCGGACTCGACAGTTCATGGGCGTTGCGAAGCCAGCCGCACACCTCGGCCAGGGTGTCTGCCACCCGGACGTCGACGTCCGGCACCAGCGCCGCTTCAGCGGCATTTTCGCGGGGCACCACCACCTTGCGCCCGCGGGCCCGGGCACGCAGCAAGGCAGGCAAGACACCGGACACGCTGCGCAGCGAGCCGGTCAACGCCAGCTCGCCCAAAAACTCGCAATCATCGAGTTTGTCGCGCGGGACCTGGCCACTGGCCGCCAGAATGCCCAGCGCGATCGGCAAGTCGAAACGGCCACCGTCCTTGGGCAACTCGGCCGGCGCCAGATTTACCGTGACGCGGCGGCCGGGATATTCGAATGCGGTGTTCTGGATCGCCACGCGTACCCGGTCGCGGGCCTCGCGCACTGCGGCTTCAGGCAGTCCGACGATATTGGTGGACGGCAAGCCGCCTGACAGGTGGACCTCCACCATCACCTGGGGTGCAGCGATCCCCTCCTGCGCCCGGCTCAGCGTGACGGCAAGGCTCATGCGAAGGGCGACCCCGGTCGCCGGATGGATGGCACGCCGACCAGTGCAAACATCAAGCGGCTCCATCAGTCGCGCTGAAAAAAATAACCGCCCCCGACCGCTCTCGGGGTGAGGGTGACGGATCGGGGACGGCTCCCGGGAGACGGTTGTTACTTGTCCGCGCGGGCAGCCACCATGGCCTCAAGCTCGGCCACGTGCCGCTCCAATTCGTCGACCTTGGCGCGGGTGCGCGCCAGTACCTGCAACTGGACGTCGAATTCTTCGCGAGTGACCAGGTCGAGGCGGCGCAGTCCCTGCGCCAGTACATCCCGGAAGTTGGCTCGCAAATCCTGATGCGCCTGTGCCACTCCTGGCGGTACCAACGACACAAGCCGCAGGGCAATCTTGTCGATATCCTGCCTATCCATCATGGACAGCGCCTCGAACTTGTCGGGATCGATAGTAGTGATAGGTCGAGCGGGCGCGCCATCGGTATGCTCCGTCAAAAGTTGTAGGGATTGTCCTACACGAGGCGGACTCAGGCGACAACCGGCCCCGGGGCAGGCAGAATGGTGCGGCGTCAAATCCGAATGCCCTGCAAGGAACAATCCATGAAGCTGGTCGTGGCGATCATCAAGCCATTCAAGCTGGACGATGTGCGTGAAGCGCTGGCCGAGGTCGGCGTGCAGGGCATTACGGTCACCGAAGTAAAGGGTTTCGGCCGCCAGAAGGGTCACACCGAGCTTTACCGTGGCGCCGAGTACGTGGTCGATTTCCTGCCCAAGATCAAGCTCGAGGCGGCCGTCACCGACGATCAGCTCGAGCGGGTGCTGGAGGCGATCCAGAATTCCGCTCGCACCGGCAAGATCGGCGACGGCAAGATCTTTGTCAGCACGCTGGAGCAGGTGATCCGCATCCGCACCGGCGAACTGGATCACGACGCGCTGTAACGCCGCCCGCGGCAACCCCGCTTCAGGCACTCCGCAAGCCGACCCGCGCACCATCAGTGGCGTTGACCTCTGCCCGTCCAGCCGAGACGACGCCGTCCCCCGGCGCGCAAGGACGACCTCCGTCGACGATCCGCCACGGTCGCAATTTCTTTCGCCGAAGCCATTGATACCCAAAGGTTTTTGCGATTACCACGGGCCATGAAAGGTCTTTAGAATGCGCACAGATCAGCTCCGGCCGGCCGCACTGGCCACGTCACTGATCAATCCGCGGGTGGCCGTTGAAATTCGGGGATTCACGGGGTGATCCGCCGCGAGCCTGCGAGTGACTGGGCAGCCCGTACCGCCCACGCTCTCAAGGACTTTCCATGAGTAACCCGATTCGCGTCAGAGTGCTTCCCTTTGCCATCGCCTCGTTGCTGGCCATGGCACCGCTCGCGGCCCAGAACGTCACCACCTCCGGTGTCAGTGGCCGAGTGCTGGATGCCAGTGGCCAACCGGTGGCCGGCGCCACGGTCACGATCATCCACCAGCCCTCGGGCACCACGAAATCGGTGGTGACCGACCGCGACGGTCGTTATACGGCTCAGGGTCTGCGGGTCGGCGGCCCGTTCGAGATCACCGCAACCAAGGCCGAGAAGACCGTCGAGCGCGACCAGGTCTATCTGCAACTCGGGCGGCCATCGTCAATCAACCTGAGCATGAATTCTCCGGCGGCGACGGTCAGCGATCTGACTGCCGTGACCGTCAGTGCCTCGACACTCGCGCAGACTTTCACGTCGGACAACAAGGGACTGTCGACCAATATCTCGCAGCAACAACTCCAGGCGACGCCGCAAGGCAACCGCTCGATCGATGACGTGGCACGGCTGGACCCACGCATCAACGTGACCGACCAGGGCACCGGCGCGATCTCCGCCAACGGCATGAACAATCGCTACAACAACGTCAGCGTCGACGGCGTCACCCAAGGCGATCCGTTCGGCCTCAATGCGAACGGCCTGCCCTACCAGAAGTCGCCGATCTCGCCGGAGACAATCGCCGAGTACAACATCTCCACCGCCAACTACGACACGGCCTCGGACACGGTCGGCGCCGACGTCAACGCGGTCACCAAGAGCGGCACCAACCAGTACCACGGTTCGGTCTACTACGCGTACCGCAACGCGAACCATCTGGTGGGTGATGCCGGCTGGCTGGACAGCAGCAACCACGGCTATCACTACAACGGTTACGACAAGGACACGACCGGTGGCTTCAACGTGGGCGGTCCGATCATCAAGGACAAGTTGTTCTTCTTCGTCTCCGCCGAGCACGAGAAAACCACCGGCATCGGCGCCGACTCCGCCAACGGTTTGGATGACTCGCTGGGCCAGGGTCCTTCCACCAGCAACAAGGTATCGCCAGGCGACTTGCAGAAAGTCATCGATATCGCCAAGCAACTCGGACTCACCCCGGGCACGTTCGGTGGCCCCACCGGGCTGACCTACGACGACAAGCGCTACCTGGGCAAGATCGACTGGAACATCAGCAACAACCATCGCGCCAGCTTCACCTACCAGAACACCAAGGAGCAGTTGCCGGCGGTCGGTGGCAACAGCCCGAGCAGCGTGGGCCTGACCAGTTACACCTACACCAAGGCCATCAGCACCAAGAACTACGTGGCGCACGTGTTTGACGACTGGTCGGACAACTTCTCCACCGAAGCCAAGGTGGGCTTCCAGAAATTCGTGCAGGACACCACCGCGCCGTACCAGCAGCCCGCGGTCAACGTGAACCTGTCACCCACCGGCAAGGGCCCATCGGTCAACCTGGGCGAGGAACGCTTCCGCCATTACAACCACATCGACACCAAGAAATTCAGCGTCTTTCTGGCCGGCACCTATTACCTCGGCGACCATGCCATCAAGGGTGGCGTGGACTACCAGCGCAACAAGATCAACAACCTGTTCGGGCAGGCCCAGTTCGGCGTGTACAGCTTCTGGGGAATCACCAATTTCCAGAACGCGAATTACAACTCGTACACACTGTTCCATCCCGCGCCCGGCTATACGCTCAACGACATCGCCGGCCAGTGGACCTACAGCCAGTACAGTCCGTTCCTGCAGGACACCTGGCAGGTCAATGCGCAGCTGTCGGTGCAGTACGGCGTGCGCGTGGACATTCCGCACTCCAGCGCCCCGCCGGTCTACAACGCTGCGTTCGAGCAGGTCTTCGGCTATCGCAACAACTACACGGTGGGTTCGAGCAACCGCGTGGTGGAGCCGCGACTGTCTTTCAACTATGCGTTTGACAGCGACTACAAGACCCAGCTGCGCGGTGGCGTCGGCCTGTTTCAGACGTCGCCGCCCACGGTGTGGATGACAAACCCGTATCAGAACAACGGCGTCACCCTGCTTTCGTACACCACGTTCGATCCCTCGCAGGCACCGTTCAGTCCGGACCCGTTCAACCAGAACATCCCGGCAAACGGTGGCGCCGGTTCGATCGACACCATCGCCAGGGACTTCCGCCTGCCCACGGTGTGGAAGGCCAGCCTGGCGCTGGACCGCGAACTGCCGTGGTGGGGCCTGGTGGCCTCCGCCGAGTACCAGCACATCAAGGTCCGCGACGGCATCCTCTACCAGGCGGTGAACTTCGGCGCGCCCACCGGCACGCTGCCGGATGGCCGCCTGCAGTTCTGGAAGACCCCCGGCGAGGCGCCCACTTCCAAGGATGCACTGGCCAACCAGAACCGTGCCTTCAGCACGCAGTCGACCCTGCTCGGCAACACCCACAAGGGCAAGTCCGACAGCTTCACGCTGGCCTTGAGCAAGCCGTTTTCCGAGGGCTTCTCGGGCAACGTCAGCCTGACCCTGAACCACGCCACCGATGTCGACCCCGGCACCGACACGATTGCCTACAACGGCTACCAGCGCGTGGCCAGACTGAATCCGAACAGCGACACGGCCGCCACCTCCAACTTCAGCATCGCCAAGAGCTTCAAGGCGTCGCTGAACTGGCAGCACAGTTTCTTCGGCGATTACCGCACCCAGGTCTCGATGTACTACAACGGTCGCACCGGCAATCCGTACACGTGGGTGTTCAGCAACGACGCCAATGGCGACAGCGTGTCCGGTTGGGATCCGGTCTACATTCCCGCAGCAGGCGACCCCAAGGTGGCTTATGCCGCGGGCACCAGCGCCCAGGTCATCCAGCAATTCCAGGACTACCTGTCCAGCGAAAGCTATCTGCGCGATCACCGGGGCCAGGTGGCCAGTCGCAACGGCGCGCGCACCGCATGGGTCAATTCGCTGGACATGAGCTTCTCCCAGCAAGTGCCCGGCATCTTCAAGGGCAACAAGGGCGAGGTCCGGCTGGACGTCTACAACTTCCTCAACCTGCTCAACAAGGATTGGGGCCAGGCCAGCAACACCGGCATCTACCCCACCCGCACGCTGGCCAGCTACGCTGGCGTGAACGCACAAGGCCAGTACATCTACACGCTGCCCACCGACAAGAACGGCAACTACCAGCCGCAACAGTTGCAGGTGTATGACGGCGGCTTCTACGACCCCAGCCGGGTGGTTTCGCGCTGGTCGGCGATGCTGACGTTGCGCTACACCTTCTGAACATCGCGATCCTCGCAATACCCTCAGGAAGCCGGCACGCATGTGCCGGCTTTCTCGTGGTCGACCGCAGCGCGCCGCGCCGCCAGCGAGGCAAGAAAATGGTTGACTACAGATGTAGCTACAGGCTACCGTGGCGACACCTGTAGTCACGAGGCGCCCGGACCATGCACAAACCTTCCATCGGCGACCAGGAATTGGCGCTGCTCCAGCATATCGACGAGTGCGGCACCGGATCGGTGGGCGAGGTCGCCGCCAGTTTCGGCGAGCCGCGGGGACTGGCGCGCTCAACCGTGCTGACCATGATGGAGCGGCTGCGCCACAAGGGCTTCCTGCGCCGCCACCAGCTCAAGGGAATCTTCCGTTACAGCATCGCGACCGGCCCTGGCGAGGCCATGCGCAGCGCCGTGGGCAGCTTCGTCGAGAAGACCCTGAGCGGGTCGGTGTCGCCGTTCGTGGCATGGCTGTCCGAGCACGCCGAAGTCAGCGACAACGAACTGGCCGAACTCGAGGCACTGGTGAGCCAGCTGCAGTCCCGCCGCAAGGAGACCTGAAATGGACGCCTTCAATCACTTTGCCGAAATCCTGCTGACACGCCTGCTATGGACGTCCATCCAGGCCGCACTGCTGATCGGCCTGATCTACCTGCTGGGGCGCGCGCTGCCGCGGTTGTCGGCGGCAACCCGCTGCACCTTGTGGTGGTTGGTCGGCCTGCAGCTGCTGGTCGGACTGCTGTGGCAATCACCGCTGGAACTGCCGCTGCTGGCGCCGCCTTCGATGGACGCCACCGCGCAGGCCACCGCGCAAGTCGCCACGTTCATGGCGGCGGCACCCAACGCGCCCTCTCCGCTTTCTGCCGCACCGGTCGCGTCCGCGCTGTCATGGCAGGCGGGCGTCGTCCTGTTCTGGCTGGCCACCCTGCTGTTGCAGGCGTGGCTGGCGTGGCGCGAATGGCAACTGGCGCGAGTTGCACTGCGCAGTTCCCGGCCGCTGGACAATGCTTTGCTCGAAGCACGCTGCGCCGACAAGGCGCGGCAGCTCGGCCTGCGCAGCTGCCCCCAGTTGCGCGTATCGCACGCGGTCACCTCGCCGCAGGTCAGCGGGCTGCTGCGGCCAGTGGTGCTGCTGCCGGGCGGGCATGCGCTCACCGACAACGAGTTGGCGCTGGCGATCGGGCACGAGCTGGTCCACGTGCGCCGCGGTGACCTGTGGCTGGGCTGGATACCCGCGCTGGCGCAGCGCCTGTTTTTCTTTCACCCGCTGGTGCACTGGGCGATGCGCGAGTACGCGCTCAACCGCGAATCGGCCTGCGACGCGCAGGTGCTGCAGCACGACCACACGGCGGCGCACGACTACGGCCGGCTGCTGCTGCGCCTGGGCGTGGCGCGTCCGATGCACGCCGGCCTGGCCGGCGCATCCCCAACCTTCCACAACCTGAAGAGGCGACTGACCATGTTGCAGCAAACCGTGACCCTGCCACCGTCGCGTGTGCGCGGCGGGTTGCTAGTCCTGTTCATCGCGCTGATCGGCGTGCTGCCGTATCGGGTGACGGCGGCCAGCGCGGACACCGCGCCCGCCGCACCCGTTGCGGCTCAGGCAAGCGTGCCACCGAGCCCGCCGGCACCGCCGGCACCACCAGCAACCACTCCACCGGCACCGCCCGCGCCACCGCCGGCGCCACCAGCACCGCCTGCTCCGCCGGCTGACTTCCACGCTCGCCACGTGAGTCTCAGTATCCACGACGGCGCAAGTACCGCTTTTGCATTGCTGGATGGCGATTCGGTCATCATCGACGGCACCGACGCCGACCTTGCAGAGGCGCAAAAACTGCATCGCAACGACAAGTCGACGCTGTGGTTTCGTCGGGGTGACAAGGCCTACCTGATCGACGACCCCGCTTATGTGCAGCGCGCCAAGGCCGCCTACGCCCCGGTCGCCGCACTGGGCAAGCAGCAGCGGGAGCTCGCTGCACGACAAGGCGAACTCGGTGGCAAGCAAGGCGCCCTGGGCGCGCGCCAGGGTGAGCTGGGCGACCGCCAGGTGGAGATTGTCATGCGGCGGAGCCGGCTGGATGAACAGCCAGCGTCGGGCCAGGCGAAATCCGCCGCGAAGGGATCGGACCTGGAGATACGGAAGTACGAGATCTCGCGTGAATCCCGCGACCACGAGCTCGACGAGAAGCTCAGTCAGCTCCACCTGCAACAGGCGGCACTGGGCCAGCAGCAGGCTGAACTGGGCAAGCAGCAAGGGGCATTGGGCCAACAGCAAGCCGCTCTGGGCAAGCGCGAGCAGCAGGCCGCCAGCCAGGCAAATCAGCAGATCCGCAAGCTGCTCGACGAGGCGATCGCCAAGGGCGTTGCCAAACCGACCGCCCTGCGCTGAGCGGACTCTCGCAGGCGGCCCTGCGACCACGCGTTGCTTGGCCCGGCTTGGGCGGGGTCGCTCCTTATCCGGTCAAGATCAAGAGCTTTACCCCCTCCTGACCTCCCCCTGCTGCACAGGGGGAGGAACCGGCTGATCAAGGGAGGGTGAAAATGGCGACAATTCGCGCATCTTCGGTCGCTCAGCGCCAGGGCCACGCCTTCAACTGATACTGGTGCGGCGGCGTGTTGCCGGCGAGGTACTGCACGAAGTAATCCCAGCGACGGCGGGTGGCGTACGGGGTTTCCTCGCCGTAGCCATGGCGGGCGTTGGGGATCATCAGCAGGTCAAAGTCCTTGTTGGCCTTGATCAGCGCCTGCACCACCAGCAGCGTCTGCGATGGCGGCACGTTGTCATCCATGGTGCCGTGCACCAGCATCAGCCGTCCCTTGAGGTTCTTGGCGAAACTCTGGTTGGCCTGGGCATCGTAGTTGGTGGTGCCATCTTCATGGGTGACCAGCAGGCCCTGCCACTTCTCGGCCCAGTCGTCTTCGTAATTGCGATTGTCGTGGTTGCCGCTTTCGGCCCAGCCGACCTTGAAGAAGTCGGGGTAGTGGAACATGGCCGCCGCGGTGGCGTTGCCGCCGCCGGAATGGCCCCAGATCCCGACCCGGTCCAGATCGATCCACGAATACCGCTTGGCCAGTTCCTTCAGGCCCGCGACCTGGTCGGGCAAGGTGTTGTCTTCAATGTGCTCGAAGTAGGCATCGTGGAAAGCCTTGGAACGCCACGGCGTGCCCATGCCGTCGATCGCCACCACGATGAAGCCAAGCTCGGCCACCGACTGGTGGTCAGCGCGCGCCGCCGAGAAGCTGCGCCCGCGTACCGAACCGGTCTGCGGGCCCGGATAGACGTAGTCTATGATCGGGTATTTTTTCGACGGATCAAAGTTTGTCGGCTTGAACATCATGCCGTACAGATCGGTCTTGCCGTCGCGGCCCTTCACGGTGAACGGAATCGGCGGCACCCAGCCCGCGGCCTTCAGGCGCGAGATGTCGGCCGTGGCCACGCCGGCCACCTGACGACCATCGTCCGCGCGGCGCAGCACGGTGACCGGTGGCGTGGTCGGGGTCGACCACGCATCGACGAAGTACTTGCCATCCGGCGACATCGTGATGGTGTGGTCGGCGGCCTCCGGTGTCAGCAACACCGGCTTGCCGCCATCCAGGCTGACCTTGAAGAACTGCTGGTAGTAGGGATTGACACCGGCCGTGCGACCGACCCCACGGAACCACACAGTGCGCGTCTTCGGATCGACTTTCAGCACCTCGGTGACGTTGCCCTCGCCCCTGGTGATCGCGCGCTTGAGCTTGCCGGTGTTGAGGTCGTACAGGTACAGGTGGCCCCAGTTGCTGCGCTCGCTGAACCAGATCGCCTCCTGCGTGTCCGGCAGGTAGCGCCAGTTCACCGCGCCATTGCCGCTCTCGTAATAGGTCGGCACCACTTCGTCGAACACGGTGCGCACCTTGCCGGTCGACGCGTCGGCGATGCGGAACCACGACTGCTTGTGGTCGCGCGAGGTGGAGACGAAGGCCAGCGTCTTGCCGTCCGGCGCCCACTTCACGTCGTCCCAGCCGCCATCGGGGCCGCAGCTGACGTCGTCGCACAGGGTGGAGCGATGCTGATCGGGTGGCATCTGCAGGCGCAGCACCTTCTTCGCGGCGACGTCGATGATGACGCGCTCGATCATCGTCACGTCCTTGTCGCCGACCAGCGGATACTTCCACCGCTCCAGTTCGGGGTGACCGATCTTCGTCTTGATCAGGTACATCTCGCCGGTCTTGCGCTGGTCCTGCTGGAAGGTGGCGATCTGCTTCGAATCGGGCGACCACTCCACGATCGCCTTGTCGGTGTGCTTCCAGCCGGCGTTGTCGGTGGCGTAGCCGAAATCCTCCACGCCGTCGGTGGTCAGCTGGGTCTCGGCACCGGTAGCCACATCGCGCACCCACAGGTTCCAGTCGCGGATGAACGCCTCGCTCTTGCGATCCGGCGACAGGGCACCCGGCTCCTTGCCCGTCTTCACCAGCGACGTGCGATCGACACAACCCGGCTCTACGGCCGCCAGATCGCAGACATAACGCTTGCTGCGCACGGTGACGTCGATCCGCCCGTCCGGCCTTGCCTCATAGGCCGTGACCGGCAACTTCTTCGCATCGACCGGCTTGTCGCTGACCTTGGTCAGGGCGGCCGCCAGTTGGGTGCGGTCGAACAGCGGGGTGATCTTGCCGTTGGCCACATCCATCTGCAGGAAGTGGTCGCCGTCGGCATCGTGATCGCGATACCAGAAATGGCCGTCGTCCAGCCACTTGACCGTCTGCACCGCATGATCGACCAGCGGCACGGTGTTGTAGGTCATGAACCGCTCGGCCTGCGCGTAGTCGTCCGCGCTGACCACCCGGCCCTGCGCGGCCACGCCGCCCGACAGCAACCCCATCACCAACGCGCCGAACAGGCGCGACTTGCCGATCTTCAATTTCATGCCTTGCTCCAGAGCTCGTGTGGTGCGGTTGCAGCCGACATATCGCACGGCGGCCGAACCGCCCGATGCTAACGCGGCCGATTGCACGGTTCCTGTGCCAAAGGTCTACCCGGCCACCCGGACTTGACGCGCATGCGGTGGCCAACGCAGTCTGCACCATCCGTATCCCGGGGGCGCGCCATGACGCACCGTCTGAAAGTCATCGGCAACTACATCTCGCCGTACGTGCGCAAGGTGCTGGTCTGCCTCGAGCTGAAGCAACTGGAGTACGAGGTCGACCCGATCGCGCCGTTCGTGGGCAACGACGAGTTCACCCGGCTCAGTCCCCTGCGGCGCATCCCGGTGCTGGTCGATGGCGAGCTGGTCCTCAACGACTCCAGCGTGATCTGCCAATACCTGGAGGACCTGCACCCCAGCCCGTCGATCTACCCCCGCGACATTGCCGATCGCGCCCGCGCCCGCTGGCTGGAAGAGTACGCCGACACCCGCCTGGCGGACGGCCTGATCTGGCGCCTGTTCTACCAGCTGGCCATCAGGCGCCACGTGTTCGGCGAAGCGCCCGATGAGACGGTGGTGCAGCGCGCCCGCGACGAGATGATCCCGTCCACCCTGGATTATCTGGAACAGCAACTGCCCGGCGATGGCTTCGTGTTCGGTGCGCTGTCGATCGCCGACATCAGCATCGCCAGCTATTTCCGCACCGCGTCCTTCGTGCGCTACGCGATCGACGCCGCACGCTGGCCCCGCACGGCCGCGCTGGTGGCGCAGGTGCAGGCCTTGCCGGTGTTCCAGAAACTGGCGCACCTGGAAGACTGCATGCTGCGCCTGCCGCTGGCTGAACAACGCGGCGCGCTGATCACGGCGGGCGCGCCGCTGACCAGTGACACCCTGGGCACCAGCAAGCCGCGGCCGATCACGCCACGGGCCTCTTGACCGGCGGCGCCAGCGCCAATCCGAACCTGCGGCACCTGTCACGACGCATCATCCCTGGCGCCTGCACCCGGCGATGACGGCAACGCCGCTAAACTGCGTGCCATGAGCAACCCCGAACACTCCCCGCTGGGCAAGCAAACCGTCTACGCCGACCGCTACGATCCGGACCTGCTGTTCCCGATCCCGCGTGCCGACAAGCGTTTTGAAATCGGCATTGCCGAAACGCTGCCGTTCCATGGCGTGGACATCTGGAACGCGTACGAGCTGTCGTGGCTGGACCTGCGCGGCAAACCGCGGGTGGCACTGGCGGAATTCCACGTGCCGGCTTCGTCACCGCACCTCATCGAGTCCAAGTCGTTCAAGCTGTACCTGAACAGCTTTGCGCAGGAGCGCCTCGCCGATGCGGCTGACCTCACCAGCAAGTTGATGCACGACCTGTCCGCCGCGGCGGGCGCGGTGGTCAACGTGCAACTGCGTACCGCCCGTGCCACAGCGCTGCCGATTGTCGACCTCGACGGCATTCTGCTGGATGAGCAGGACATCGCCATCGAGCACTATGGGCCGCCGCACGCCGACTACCTGTGCGCCGACACCGGCGCCACGCCGGTGGCCGAGACGCTGGTTTCGCATCTGCTGCGCTCCAATTGCCCGGTTACCGGACAGCCGGACTGGGGCAGCGTGCAAATCGCCTATCGGGGCGCCCCGATCGACCACGCCGGGCTGCTGCGCTACCTGGTGTCCTTCCGCACCCACAACGAATTTCATGAACAATGCGTGGAGCGCATCTTCGTCGACCTCACCCAGCGCTGCGCGCCGCAACAGCTCAGCGTATACGGGCGCTACACCCGTCGCGGCGGGCTCGACATCAACCCATTCCGCAGCAGCGTGCCGGCCACGCCTGCCAATCCGCGCACGGTTCGCCAATAGCGCGCCCGCCGCGTGTCCCTGGCGGGTGAAATTCCGCGGGCCGCGCCCGCCCGGTAATCAGCGCTTCAGAACGGAAGCGGTAGCCTCGCTGTCCAGACCCAGACCATGGACCGGTCCCCCAACTTATTGACAGCGGAGTTCCCATGACACGTTCACTGCGTTCCCCGGCGCTGTACGGCGCCATCCTGGCCAGCGGATTGCTGCTCGGAGCCTGCGGTAAAAAGGACGAGCCCGCGCCCACGCCAACCCCGGCCCCCGCCAGCACCGCACCCGTAGCGGCCACACCCGCACCCGCCACCAGCGTGGCCGTGATGCCACCGGCAACCGCCAGCACCTCAGCCAGTGCGGTGGCGGCGACACCCGCGCCGGCCGCGCCGCCAGTGGAGCCGTTCAGTATTTCCAAGCTGACCTTGGGCAGTGCTGTAAATGCCGAACACCAGGTAACCAAGCCCGGCGAAAAGTTTGCCACCCGGGACAAGACGATCTACGCCAGCGTAGCCACCGAAGGCAGCACCGGCGGCGCGACGCTGAATGCGAAATGGAGCTACCTGGAGGGCACCGGCCAGCTGGTCAGCAGCGTCAGCCAGTCGATCGCGACCGATGGTCCGGCCGTGACCACCTTCAAGGTGTACAACCCCGACCTGTGGCCCGAGGGCAAGTACCGGGTCGAAATCTCACTGGATGGCAAACCGGTGACCAAGCAGGACTTCCAGATCGCCAAGCGCTGAGCAAGCGCTGGGGTTGATTTGCATGAAGGCGCCCGCGGGCGCCTTCATGCTGTGGCGTATCCGTCCAGCGCCTTGCGTCCGATCGCCGGATCATCGGTGAAGAATGCATCGATGCCGGTGGCCAGGTAGGCCCGGATTTCGGCGATGGAGCCCTGTTCGCTGACGCTGCGTGGATCGTCACCGCGCCAGAACTCGCGCGCCAGGAAGTGGTTTTCGGGGCGGAAGGTATACGGATGGACTTCCAAACCGGCGGCATGCGCGTCGCGTACCAGCGCGCCGGGAACGCCCAGCGTCTGCCCGGGCGTCAGTGGGATGATGGCGCGGATGTCGGGACCGATCGCATCGGCATACCCGGCGATATCGCGCAAACCGGCTGACGTCATCATCTGTGCGCTGGTGAGCGCTCCGCCTGCCGCCGCCACGTCCCACGGTTGCTCGCCCGACTCGCCCAGCAGCTGCAGCAGGCGCACGTTGTCGTACCCGCCTTCGGCCAACCGGCCGCGCAGGTATTTCAGATTGCCGATCTCGAACGACTGGATCTCCACCGGCGCCGTGCGGGTATACGGATGCGCCGCCAAGGTGGCGAGCAGCACGTCTTCCATCGGCAGGCCCAGTTGGCGGAAATAACTGCCGTGTTTGATCTCCGGAACAAGACCGATCAATCGTCCGGCCGCCGCCGCCGCGGTGGCGACCTGCTCGATGATTTCCTCCAGCGTGGCCACCGCAAAGCAGCCGTCGTAGCGGGTGCTGCGCCACTGCGGCAGGCGCTCGCGCGCCCGCAGGGTCTTCAGCTCGGCCAGGGTGAAATCCTCGGTGAACCAGCCATCGACCCGCTGGCCGTCGACCGACTTGCGGGTCCAGCGCGCGGCAAACTCGGGGCGGCTGGCCACGTCGGTGGTCGCACCGATCTCGTTCTCATGGCGCGCCACCAGCACGCCATCCTTCGTCATCACCAGATCCGGCTCGATGAAGTCGGCCCCGTCATCGATCGCCTTCGCATAGGCCGCCGGCGTGTGCTCCGGACGCAGGGCACTGGCGCCGCGATGGGCGAACACTCGAACCTTGCCGACAAGTGGCTGTTCGGTTCCGATCACCACATCGGGCATCACGCCCTCCAGGGTCAAGGAATACAACAATTGGCGCCATGGTCGGCCCCACCGGCCAGGCACCACCCGAACCATCCAGGCAACGGCGGCGCACGGCGGCAAGCATCTTCCATGGAAAGAATGGTGCGCCCGGCGGGATTCGAACCCACGACCCCTGCCTTCGGAGGGCAGTACTCTATCCAGCTGAGCTACGGGCGCATAAATGGCCGCGCGCGGGGCTGTGGCCAAGCGCCGGCACCGCGGGGAGCGCAGTATAGCCGAGATGTCCGGGGCGGGCATGCGCGCGGCGGCCACGGCAGGCGCCGTCGACGCCCGGAACCCTCCCCCCGATGGGCGAGAGGGCCAGAACACAACGGCGGTGGTGTGCTCAGCGGGCCTTGAGCAGGGTGCTCAAGGTGTCCGGCTTGCTGGTGTCACGCACCAGGTGCGGATATTTCAGGCCGTCGTGGTAGTCGATGCGCACGGTCAGGTAGCGGTCGAAGTTCTTCACCAGCAATTCGATCGGCTGGCTCTTGTCCTTGGCCGCAGCGGTGACGGCGTCCTTCAGCACGTCGGCGCTGTAGTCCTGACTGTTGACCGCCACCACGGTCATGCCCGGGGAGATCCCGGCCTTGAACGCGGGGCCGTCCCACAGCACGTCGCCGATGCTGCCGTCCTTGCCCAGCGACAGGCCCAGCGAGTAGGTCAGGTCGGCCGAATGCCGGCGCGCCTCGATCGCCTTGACCGCGGCCGAAGGCTTGTCGGTGTAGACCAGCTTCCAGCCATGCGCCTCGACGCCACCGATCAGCGGGCCGTGGCCGTCCAGACGGCTGCGCAGGAAACTGGCCCAGTCGAACGGCTGGATGTCGTTGAGCGTCTTGACCACATCCTCGAACGTGTAGGTATTCACCGCCCACTTGCCGCTGTCCATGCCGAAGAACGCCTTGGCGAAGTCGTCGAGGGAACGCTTGCCGCGGCTGAGGCCGCGCAGCTTGGCGTCGACGTCGAGCCAGATCATCTGGCCGGCCGAGTAATAGTCCTCGCTGCCCTGGTAGTTGCGGTACGGCAACGGCGCGCGCTGGGCGATGATGGGATCGTTGGTGGTGTCCTGCACGTTGCGCCAGCTGGCCAGCCCCGGCCTGCCCCGTTCGTAGGTCGACGCCACATAGGCCAGCATGTCGCGCGCTTGTTCATCCGTCCACAGGCCCGAGCGCGCGGCCATCACCTGGCCCCAGAACTGGGTCTGGCCTTCGTACACCCATAGCAACGAGTCTTCCATCGGCACGTTGAAGCTGGGCGTGGTGAGGTCGGCGCCGCGGCGGTACTTGCCATTCCAGGAGTGGTTGAACTCGTGCGGCAGCAGGTCGCGGCTCAGCGCGTTCTTGTCCCACTCGGTGAAATAGCCGGTGCCCACGCCGTTCTCGCTGGAGCGGTGGTGCTCCAGACCCTGACCGCTCATCTTGCCGCTCAGCGACAACAGGAAATCGTAGTGGTCGTAGTGATGGGCGCCGTACAGCTTGTACATCTGCTGCACCAGGTTGCGATGCACCTTCAGCTGGTCCGGCTTGATCTCCAGGTACTTCGCGGCATCGGCCACGATGTTGAGATGGACCGGCGCCTTGGCGCCCGGATCAAGGTCGACCCGCTTGAAGTACTTGCCGGCGTAGATCGGCGAATCGACCAGGTCGTTGTAGGCAATCGGCTTGAAGTGCACCGTGTCGCCATCGCGCGAGGCCACTTCCAGCGCGCTGCCGAACTGCCAGCCAGCCGGAAACTTCACGCTGGCCTCGGTCATGATGCGCTTGGCGAAATAGCCGGCCGGATACACCGTGTTGGCATTCCACTGCAGATTCAGCATTTCCGGCGTCATCACCACCCGGCCCTCGCGCGTGCTCTGCGGCGAGAGGAACTGGAACGACACCTCGACGCTGTTCGCCCCCGCGGGCACCTCGACGTGGAACGCGTACACGTTCAACGTGTCGCGCGTCCACGGCAGCGTCTTGCCATTCGCCGCCACCACCAGACCGGCCAGTTTGTCGATCGGCCCGCTGGGCGAGTGATGCCCCGGCAGCCACTGTGGATACAGCAGGGTCAGCGGGCCCGGCTGCGCCGGGATCACTTCGTGCACGCGGAAGATCCGCCGCGCCACGTCGGTGGCATCCACGTTGATCTTCAATGTGCCGTTAAAGGGCACATCCTGCGGCGCAGGGACATCGGCCAGTGCGGCAAAACTGGCCAGGCCGAATGCGGCCATGGCGAAAGCGGAAGCAAGACGGGTGACTTTCAATGCAATCTCCGGGTGGGAAGCGGAATACCCGTCGCAAGCGCCGGCAACCGGGCCGCGGGAACGGGGTGGATGGAGCCAGGCAGGCTCGAACATGTCGCGTCACGAAAGCCTGCCACGACAGGAACCCAGCCCGTCGATGCTAGTGCGGCGAGTGCGGGCTGTACCCCTGCCGAAGGTCACGCCGACGCGGCGTGTACAATCCGCGGGCCGAGCACAGTCCGAGGCACGTGTCTTGCTTGGCACCGGCCATCATCGCTGCGGTCTGCCACCTGGAACACCATGCCCGCTTGGTTCGCAAAGCTCCGGCGCGTCGACGACGCCGAAGACCGCCAGACATATCGCCGCCATCTGGCGCGGCGGATCGGGCCGATGACGCACGCGCTGATGCTGGTTTCCGCACTCGCCTACCTGATCGGCGTGATCGCCAGCACCCTGCTGCGCGACCCGACGCTGCCGCTGTGGCTGCGCCTGCTGCCATTGGCACCGCTGCTGGCCACGGCCTGGGCGACCGGGCAGCCCCGCCAACCGGCCGCGCTCAGTCTGCTCACCCTGCTGTTCGTGCTGCTGCTGGAAATCGGCATCAACCTCAACACGTTCGGCGCCGTGCCACGGCAAGCCATCGTGCTGCCGGGGCTGCTGTTGCCGGTGGCGTCGTCGGTCATCTGGCTGACGCGCCGGGATTTCGCCGCAGGCATGGCGCTGTGCGCGCTGGGCCCGCTGCCCATGCTGTTGCTGGGGGATCAGGATCGCGTGCTGATCGTCCAGTACGGGATCTACATGCTGATCGCCATCGCGGTGGCCACCGTGCTGCGTGCGTTCACCACCCGCACGCTGTTCGAACAGTATCGGCTGGAACAGCAATTGCGCGATCAGGCCAACTCGGACGGCCTGACTGGCCTGCTGCAGCGCAACCGCTTCCTGGAGCTGGCCGCACGCGCGCTGGACGAAGCCCGCCGGCGGGCACGACCGGCCTGCGTGCTGTATCTGGACGCCGACCACTTCAAGTCGCTCAACGATGATTACGGCCACGCCGCCGGCGATGTGGCGCTGAAGGCCCTGGCCACGACCATCCAGCAGCACCTGCGTCGCCGCGACATCGTCGGCCGCATCGGGGGCGAAGAGTTTGCGGTACTGCTGCCCGGATTGGAATTGTCCGAAGCCGCCCAGCGCGCGGAACAACTGCGGGTGGCCGTCCACGCCATCGAGCGCCCCGGCGGCCACTTGTCGGTGAGCATCGGCGTGGTGGAGAGCCGTCAGGGCGATGAAACCATCGCCACCTTGCTGATGCGTGCCGACCGGGCCATGCGCCAGGCCAAGCGTGAAGGCCGCAACCGTGTCGTCAGCGAAGCAAAGGCACCCGCGGTCGAACCCATATTCCGCCAACAGCTGCCCTGAGCGGGCCAACGGGTATCGCCAGTTCGATATGGCGCAGGCACACAGGCGCTCATGCCACAGGGACGCCCGTGCTCAATCGGTCAGCGCGGCCGAAGTCGGACGCTGGGTGGCGTGGCGCAACCACGGCAACGTGAGCGCACTCAAACCGAACACCAGCACCAGCGCCAGCAGCACAGGCTCATCCAGCTCGCTGCTGCCAAACCAGCGCCCGGCCAGCGCCGGCACCAGCGCAGTGCCCAGCACGCGGGCGCCTTCCACCCACAGCGCCCACGGACGGTTCTCCATCAAGCCGCCCAACACCCACAAACTCACCACCAGGTAAACCGCATAAGCGAGCAGTGCGGGCAGGTCGGCGCTGCCGGCCATGCCGAGGAACTGCGTGGCCATGCCCAGCAGCAGCGCGAACTGCACCAGCGCGTAGACCTTCAGCTGCGGTGACAACGGTGGATCGAAGCGCGAATCGGGCATCACGAAGGCCGGCTTGGGAAAACGCGCCGCCACGTCGGCCGGTCGCCAACCCGGCGGCTTGACCCACAGCAGCAACTTGTCGCGCCAGCGGCGTGCATGCCACGCATCCACGGCGGTGTGCCAGTACACCTCGGCGTTCGCCCACAGCGGGTTCCAGCTGCGCAGCGGCGCGCGGGTGCCGTACACCGGCGGGTCGTTGTCGTCTTCCTCTACGAAGGTACCGAACAGGCGATCCCAGAGGATCAGGATGCCGCCGTAGTTGTGGTCCAGGTAGCGGTCGTTGACCGCGTGATGGGCGCGATGGTTGGACGGCGAGCAGAACACCCGGTCGAACCAGCCCAGCTTGTCGATCTGTTCGGTGTGCACCCAGAACTGGTACAGCAGGTCGATCAACGCCACCACCACGAACACCTTCAGCGGCACGCCCAGCACCGCCATCGGCAGATAGAACACCCAGCTCAGCAACACGCCGCTGCCGGTCTGGCGCAGCGCGGTGGACAGGTTGTAGTGCTCGCTCTGGTGATGCACCACGTGCGCGGCCCACAGGATGTTCACCCGGTGTCCGCAGCGGTGCAGCCAGTAGTAGCAAAAGTCGTAGGCCAGCAGCGCGCCGACCCACACCCACAGGCTGTCTTCCGGCAGCGTGAACAGGGCCAGATGCTGCACGCACCAGGCATAGATGCCGAAGGTCAGCAGCTTGCTGAACACGCCCACGATCTGCGAGATCACGCCCAGCCCGATGCTGTTGACCGCGTCGCTGCTGGTGTACGCATGGCGGCCGCGCCACTTCGCCACCAGCAGCTCCAGCGCGATCAGCGCGAAAAACACGGGCGTGGCCCAGGTGATGATGAGTTCCTGCGTATTCATGCCGCCGTTGCCACCTCACTGGTCGTGTCGACACGCTGCACCGAGCGTGCAATCCACCACAACGACAAATAGTACGCCGACAACACCCACAGGCTGGCCAGCGGCACGGGGCCGTCAAACCGGTTCCATGCCAACACGCTGTCGCTGAGCATGAAAGTCAGCGCACCCAATGCCGCCAGCCGCGCGGCCGGAGTCTGCGGATCACGCCGCTGTGCGAACAGCCGCACCCGCACCAGCGCCTGTCCACCCATGCCGGCCAGAACCAGCACGTAGGCGATGACCGGTATCCGCAGAGGCGTCGGGATCGCGTTCCACAGCAACATCAGGTTGACCGCGCCAAAAGCGAGACAGCCCAACCACGGCAGCGGCAGCTGCGCAAAACGACTGTCAGAGAGAAACGCCCGGATGAAGCAGACATGCGCCACCAGAAAGGCCAGCAAGCCCGCCACAAAAAGATCGCCCGGCAGCATCAGGAACACGTCACCCACCAGCGAGCAGGCAATGCCGATCAGCACCCAGTGACGGTAACGGCTGGATTGCGCCGGCCGCGCCCGCCACGCCAGCAGCCAGATCAACGCAGTGGCCGCGGGTTTGCCAAACCAGTGCAGCCATAGCCAACCGCGGTCAGGTCCGGCTTCCGCCAACAATGCGCCGACAACGGCAGCCGCAGCCACCAGCAGCGTGGCGACGGCCAGCATCCGCGTGGCGCGACAGCTTCCGAGTTGGACCGTGAGCGCGGACATGCGCGCCTTCCCCTGCAAAATGACCTCGTTCGATCATAGCCGGACCGCCGACTGTGCCCGGCACCGGCGCGGCCCGATCTGCTAATTTGCACCTTCCCTCCTTGCCACTGTTTCCAGCCCCCATGTCGCCACGCCTGTTGCCGCTGAAAACCCCACTACTGGCCCTCGGCCTTGCCTTGCTCGCCAGCTGCGCCCTGCTCCCGTGGCAACACCAGCAGGCGCCGGACGGCTCGCAGGCCAACGTGGTGATCCTGGAAACCACCGACCTGCACGCCAACGTGCTCAGCTACGACTACTACAAGCTCAAGGCCGACCCGACCCTGGGTTTCGAGCGCACCGCCACCCTGATCCGCCGCGCCCGCGCCGAATTCCCCAACACCTTGCTGTTCGACAGCGGCGACACCATCCAGGGCAGCGTGCTGGCCGACTACCAGGCACTGGTCAAGCCGGTGGGCTGCGACCAGCAGCTGGCGATCTACCAGGCGATGGACGCGCTCGGCTACGACGGCGCCACCGCCGGCAACCACGAGTTCAACTATGGACTGCGTTTCCTGTCGCAGGTCACCGGCACGCCGATGCAGGTCGACGGCGGCCTCAGCAGGCGCTGCGCCGGCCCGAACTTCCCGATCGTGCTGGCCAATGTCTACAGCGCGCGCGACGGCCAACCCCTGTTCAAGCCGTGGACCGTGGTCACCCGCACGATCGAGGCCTACACGCCGGACGGCAGCCAGCTGCAGGTGCCGCTGAAGGTGGGCATCATCGGCTTCGCGCCGCCGCCGATCATGAACTGGGACAAGCAGAACCTCGAGGGAAAGGTCACCGTCAGCGGCGTGCTGGAGGCGGCCAGGAAATACCTGCCGCAACTGCAGGCGCAGCACCCGGACCTGATCGTGGCGATCCTGCACGGCGGCCTGAACAGCGCGCCCTACACACCCGACATGGAGAACGCCGGCTGGCACCTGGCCGGCGTACCCGGCATCGACGCCCTGCTGCTGGGCCACTCGCACGCGGAATTCCCCGGCCCGCGCTACGCCGACATGCAAGATGTCGATGCCAGCCGCGGCCTGGTGCGCGGCGTGCCCGCGGTGATGGCGGATTTCTTCGGCAAGGACCTGGGTCTGATCCGCCTGCGGCTGGACCGTCGCGACGGCCGCTGGGTGGTCGACCACACTCAAAGCCGCAGCGAACTGTGGCGGATCTGCCCGCAGAAGAACCACTGCGTAGCGGCCGACCCGACCATCGCGCCGCTGGTGCAACAAGCGCACCAAGCGGCCATCGCCTACGTCAACACCCCGCTCGGTGAAACCACCCTGCGCCTGAGCAGCCACTTCGCCGACGAGGGCAACATGACCGCGCTGGCGCCGGTCAACGCCGCGCAGATCGACTACGTGCGCCGCGAACTGCCGCGCACCCATCCCGAACTGGCCGGCGTGCCGGTGCTGTCCGCCGCCGCCGCCTTCCGCACCGGCTTCGGTGGCCCCGACGACTACACCGACGTGCCCCCCGGCCCGCTCACCCTGCGCAGTGCCGCCGACCTCTACTTCTATCCCAACACCCTGGCCGCCGTGCAAACCAACGGCGCCGGGGTCAAGGCCTGGCTGGAAAAATCCGCCGAGCGCTTCAACCGCATCGACCCCACCAAAGTCGCCGAACAGGCCCTGATCAACAGCCACTTCACCGGCTACAACTTCGACCAGCTGCAGGGCGGCATCCGCTACGTCATCGACCTCGCCCAACCCGCCGGCCAGCGCATCACCACACTGACCTACCAGGGCAAGCCCATCGCGCCCGACCAGTCCTTCATCGTGGTCACCAACAACTACCGCGCCAGCGGCGGCGGCCACTTCCCCGGCCTCGACGGCAACAACATCGTGCTGGCCGCCCCCGACGGCACCCGCGAAATCCTGGCCAAATGGCTGCAGCGCAAGCAGCATCTGGGCGCCGCCGATCTCGAACCCACCTCCTGGACATTCGCACCGCTGAAAACACGCGGACTGGTGGTGTTTCGCGATGCGGCGAACAAGGTGGATGTGGCGAGGGCGGCGGGGCTGACGAATATTCGTCAGGTGAGGGATAACGGGGATGGGACGGCGGTTTACGCGATTGATCTTTCGCATTGATCGTTGGCGGTTGTCACCGATTGCCTCGACTGCAAGAGCTGTAGAGCAAGAGCTTTCGTGCGCCGTTGGCGCCCGAGTTACTTTCTCTTTGCGTGGCCAAAGAGAAAGGTAACCAAAGAGAAAGGCCACCCCGCTTGGCGCTTGCCGGGCATCCATGCCCGGCAAGTCCGTGAGTCGGGGCCG
>DATCMT010000002.1:0-135351 GCA_036563155.1 Rhodanobacter sp. | reverse complement strand
CGGCCCCGACTCACGGACTTGCCGGGCATGGATGCCCGGCAAGCGCCAAGCGGGGTGGCCTTTCTCTTTGGTTACCTTTCTCTTTGGCCACGCAAAGAGAAAGTAACTCGGGCGCCAACGGCGCACGAAAGCTCTTGCTCTGAATCAACAAGCGCCACGCGCCCGCGCCAGAAAGCCAGGAAAATCGGGTACGGCGTGCACCGTCGAGCAATTGCCCATTACCGACTGCGGTCCTTTGCGCCGGCGCGGACTGCACACAAAACCGGCTGAGTACTCGGCGGCGCTGCCGCTCTCGCGACCGCAACGCGGTTGCGCACCGAGTGCGGGCCAGGATGGCCTGCGGCTCTGCCCGGGAGCCCCTGTGCGGCGGTGAGGCGGGGTCGATAGGCCGCGTAGCGGGAATCGGCACGATGCCGATTCCTTTTCGCCAGCACAGGGATGTGCTGTCGAAAAGCCCGGCCCCGACTCACGGACTTGCCGGGCATGGATGCCCGGTAAGCGCCAAGCGGGGTGTCGTTTTCTCTTGGGTACTTCTCTTTTGGACAAGCAAAAGAGAAGTACCTCGCCCTCCGCAGGAGGACGAAAGCCCTTGCTCCAAAAACATCACCCCGCGACACCGCACCCCAAATAGTTTCAACTGCACCTGTTGACCGCACCGCAACAATCCCCGTAAGGTCAACCCCATGTCGCCAAAACCCACACCAGCACCCACGCACCAGTTCCCGGTTTACGCCGGGCGCGACGCATGGCCCGCTGCTGACGGCGGCATGACCACTACCACCACGATTACCACCGGTACCACGCGTCCCGGGCGAGCTGTCGTGCGTAGTTAGGATTCCAAACGCAACGGCCCGCTCTCGACGAGGCGGGCCGGCACACACCGACACGCCAACGAGAACGGGCCTCCACCGGAGAGGCCGTCGTGATTACGTGTGCACCTGAGCAAGTCCAGCAAGCCCCCATGCCGCCGCTGTCGATGCTGCGCACCGGCACGACCCGTCGGCGCCTGCTGGCGGTCGGGGTGATCGGTCCCGGTCGGGTCGGCAGTGCCTTGCTGACCCAGTTGCGCGATGGGCAGGAACGGCTGGCGCGCGACGGCGGGCTGGATCTGCGCCTGTGCGGCGTGGTGGCCAGCAAGCGCATGTGGCTGGACTGCGACGACAGCGAGCTCAACGGCCGTCATGGCGGCGCCCAGATCTGGCGACCGAACGACCTCGACGCGTTTGCCGCCCACATTCTCGGCAACGATGGCCGGCATGCCTTGCTGATCGATTGCAGCGCCAGCGACGAAGTGGCGGCGCATTATCCGCGCTGGCTGGCGGCCGGCCTGCACGTGGTGACGCCGAACAAGCTGGCTGGCAGTGGTCCGCTGTCACGCTGGCAGGCGATCCGGGCGGCCTGCGCCAGCGGTGCGCGCTTTCGCTACGAAGCCACCGTGTGCGCGGGTCTGCCGGTGGTGCAGACGCTGCGTGATCTGCTCGACACCGGCGACGAGTTGCTGGCGGTGGATGGCATGTTCTCCGGCACGCTGGCCTGGTTGTGCAACCGGCACGATGGGCAGCAACCGTTTTCCGAGCTGGTGCGCGAGGCGCATGCGCTGGGCTACACCGAACCGGATCCGCGCGATGACCTGTCCGGGCTCGATGTGGCGCGCAAGCTGGTGATCCTGGCCCGCGAGGCGGGTTGGCCGCTGTCGCTGGAGGATGTCGACCTGGGGGGACTGGTGCCGGCCGCACTGGCGACGCTGCCGCTGGATGAGTTCATGCAACGGCTCGACGAGCTGGACGCGCCGATGGCGGCGGAGCTGGCACGGGCGCAGGCCTCGGCCGGCGTGTTGCGCCATGTGGCGCAACTGGACCGGCACGGTCGCGCCAGTGTGCGGCTGCAGGTGCTGCCATCGGACCACGCGTTTGCGCATACCCGGCTCACCGACAACATCGTGCAGTTCACCACCCGCCGCTACTGCGATAATCCCTTGTCGGTGCAAGGCCCCGGCGCCGGCCCGGAAGTGACCGCCGCCGGGGTGTTCACCGACCTGCTGCGCATTGCCGAGACCCTGGAGGCACGCGCATGAACTCCTCTTTGCTGGAACCCGTCATGGCTTCGTCGCGTCGCCCCAAGCTCGCCCAATCCGCCACGGCCTTCGCGCCGGCCAGTGTCGGCAACGTGGGGGTGGGCTTTGATCTGCTCGGCCACAGCCTGACCGGGGTCGGTGATCGCGCCGAAGTGCGCCGCATCGACGAGCCGCTGGTACGCATTGCGGCGATCCACGGCTGCGTGACGGAACTGCCCACCGACCCGCGTGCCAATACGGCGGGCACCGCCTTGCTGTCACTGCGCAAGGCGCTGGGCCTGCACCACGGTTTCGAGCTGGTGCTGCACAAGGGCATCGCGCTGGGCTCGGGCATGGGCGGCTCGGCGGCCTCCTGCGTGGCGGCCTTGGTGGCCGCCAACGCGTTGCTGGCCAAACCGCTGCCGCGCGAGGCGCTGTACGGTTTTGCGCTGGATGGCGAGGCGGTGGCCAGCGGCAGCCGGCACGGCGACAACCTGGGCTCGATGCTGCTTGGCGGTCTGGTGCTGGCCACCGCCGAGCGCCTGCTGCGCATCGAGGTACCGGCCGCGTGGCATTGCGCGCTGGTGCATCCGCACGTGGTGCTGGAAACGCGCCGGGCGCGCGCCGCGCTGGCCGGGCATTACGCGTTGGGCGAGTTCGTGGCGCAAAGTGCGAACCTCGCGCTGGTGCTGGCCGGCTGCTACCGCGCCGACGCCGCGCTGGTGCGCGAAGGCCTGGAGGACGTGCTGGTCGAACCGCGCCGGGCGCCGCTGATTCCCAACTTCGCACGGGTGAAACAGGCCGCGCTCGACCACCAGGCGCTGGGCGCCAGCATTTCCGGCGCCGGCCCCAGCGTGTTCGGCTGGTTCGACAACCGCGCCGACGCCGAAGCCGCCAGCGTGGCCATGCAGGCCGCCTTTGCCGAAGCCGGGTTGGACAGCGACGCGTGGCTCTCGCCAATCAACGGACCCGCCGCCTCGCTGCTCGATTCCGCCGAGGCCGACACATGAGCGTTGTCGTAGGGCGGGCACGACCCGCCGGCTTTCGAGGTTCCGCGCAGCGGTGCAAGGCAAGAGCGGCGGGCAATGCCCGCCCTACGGGAGTGCTGTGCTTTGAGGGTGCGGCGAGGGATAGGACAACGACGCCCGCGTGTCGCCACGGCCAACGCGTGAACGCTGTCGTAGGGCGGGCACTGCCCGCCGGCTTTCGGCTCTCGGCGCAACGGTGCGAGGCAAGAGCGGCGGGCAGTGCCCGCCCTACGGGAGTCCTTCGCTTCGCAAGAGCGGCGGGCAGTGCCCGCCCTACGGGGGGGATTCGCTTCGTCGGGGTGGCGGGCGGTGATTGCCATGCGGGGCGGCTTTGCGGCGGCGAGGTGGGCGCGTGAGCGGGCACGCGGCGGTGGGTTATCACAGCACGCGGGGCAGCGGTCCGGGCGTGCCGATCAGCCAGGCGATTGCGGCGGGGCTGGCGCCCGACGGCGGCCTGTACGTACCCGCCGCACTGCCCATGCTCGACCCGTTGGCGTTCGACTCGCGCGGCTCGCTGGCGAATTCGGCCGCCACCCTGCTGGCGCCGTTCTTTGTCGGCGACGCATTGGCCGACGCGCTGCCTGCGATCTGCGCCGAGGCGTTTACCTTCGACGCGCCGCTGCGACCGCTGCCGGCACATCCGGGTGCGTTGATGCTGGAGCTGTTCCACGGGCCGACTTCCGCGTTCAAGGATTTCGGCGCCCGCTTTCTGGCCGCCTGTCTGCGCCGCGTGCCACGCGGCGATGCGCGCCCGCTGACGATTCTGGTGGCCACCTCGGGCGACACCGGCGCGGCCGTGGCGGCCGCGTTCCATCGCCAGCCCGGCGTGCGGGTGGTGATTCTGTATCCGGACGGGCTGGTCTCGCCGCGCCAGGCGCACCAGTTGGGCTGCTTTGGCGACAACGTCAGCGCACTGCGCGTGGCCGGACGCTTCGACGACTGCCAGCGCATGGTGAAGGCGGCCCTCAACGACGCCGCGCTGCAGGCTGCGGTGCCGCTGTCGTCGGCCAACAGCATCAGCCTGGGTCGCCTGCTGCCGCAGATGAGCTACTACGCGCATGCCGCGCTGGGCTGGTGGCGCGAACACGCCACGCCGCTGAACTTCATCGTGCCCACCGGCAACCTGGGCAACGCGATGGCCTGCCTGTGGGTGCGCGCGATGGGGCTGCCGGTGGGCGCGGTGCAACTGGCCTGCAACGCCAACGCCACCCTGCCCGACTACTTCGCCGGCGGGGATTATCGACCCCGCGAAGCGGTGGCGACGCTGGCCAACGCGATGGACGTGGGCGCGCCCAGCAACTTCGAGCGGCTGCGCTGGACCTTTCCCGAGGCAGCCCGCTTGCGCCAGTCCGTGCAGGCGCACAGCGTCGACGATGCCGCGATTCGCCGGACCATTGCCGACCATGCGCGTGAGCACGGTGAAGTGTTCTGCCCGCATACCGCCACCGCGATGCATCAGCTGGACCGACTGCGCGCGGACGGTGACGACGCCTCGTGGGCGGTGGTCGCCACCGCCCATCCAGCCAAGTTCGAAAGCGTGGTGGAGCCACTGATCGGGCGCCCGATCGAGGTGCCCGCCGCGCTGGCCGCGATGCTGGCGCGTGATGCCAGCGCCCAGCCTTTGGCCGCCGACGACGCGGCGTTGCGCGACTGGCTGCGGCAAACGTGAACCCGTCGTCGGGTTTTCCCGGGCAAAACCATCTGGACATCTGGACGGCCAAACACGCCGATCTGCTGATTTCAAATGAAACTGTTGACGCGGCAATGTGAAGTGCCCTAAGGTCGATTCCATGTCGCAGCGCAACAGCCAATGCCGCACCACCGCAATCAACCGTCCCGCGACGGTTGACGGTCTGCTGCAGCTCGGCGGCACGCTTCTTATTGCCCTTGTACTCGTACTCCTCATTACCAACGGAGGTGCGGGCTGACGGCATGTGTCCAGGTAGCTAGAAAATAACCTGAAGACTCCCAGAAGAGCCCGCACCGGAAACGGCGCGGGCTTTTTTTTGCCGCAAATCGCACCACGGAGCCAACGATGAACCCCGAATCAGACGTAGCAGCGACAACCTCCGGCAGCATCGATGCGGCCGCTGAACGCGTGCGGATCTTCGACACCACCTTGCGTGACGGCGAGCAGGCGCCGGGCTTCTCGATGGATCGACGGGCGAAGCTGCGCATGGCGCAGCAGCTGGAGGCGCTGGGCGTGGACATCCTCGAGGCCGGCTTTCCGCAGGCCTCACCGGACGATTTTGCTGCAGTTGCGCAAATCGCCGGGGTGCTGCAATCGACCACCGTCTGCGGCCTTGCCCGCTGCCAGCACGGCGACATCGACAGCGCGGCCCGGGCCCTGGAAAAGGCGCGCCACTCGCGCATCCACGTGTTTATCTCGACCAGCCCGCTGCATCGCGAGCACAAGTTGGGCATGAGCAAGGCGCAGGTGGTGGACACCGCGGTGGCCGCGGTGGAACGGGCGCGCGGGCTGTGTCACGAAGTGGAATTTTCGGCCGAGGACGCGTTGCGCACAGAGCCGGAATTCCTGGTTGAGGTGTTCAGCGCCGTGGTCGCCGCCGGCGCGACCACCTTGAACGCGCCCGACACCGTGGGCTACACCACGCCGACCGAAATTGCCGCGCTGTTCGAGTACCTGCGCTGGAATGTATTCGGCGCCGAGCGGGTGATTTTTTCCAGCCATTGCCACAACGATCTGGGCATGGCGGTCGCCAACTCGCTGGCGGCGGTCAGCGCCGGTGCCCGCCAGGTGGAGTGCACCATCAACGGCATCGGCGAGCGCGCCGGCAATGCGGCACTGGAAGAAGTGGTGATGGCGCTGAAGGTGCGGCCGGGCCACTTCGGCGTCGACAGCCGCATCGACACGCGCAAGCTGTATCCGACCTCGCGCCTGCTGACCCAGCTGACCGGACAGGCAGTGCCACGCAACAAGGCGATCGTGGGCGACAACGCGTTTGCGCACGAGGCCGGCATCCACCAGCACGGCATGCTCAAGCATCGCGGCACCTACGAAATCATGCGGGCGCAGGACGTCGGCATGGGCGAAACCAAACTGGTGCTGGGCAAGCACTCCGGCCGCGCCGCGCTGCGCCAGCGCCTGCAGACGCTGGGACACACGCCCGACGAGGCGGCGATGGACGCGATCCTGACCCGCTTCAAGACGCTCGCCGACCGCAAGCGCGAGATCCACGACGAAGACTTGGAGGCGATTGCGCTGGGCCACGATCCTGAAGCGCAGGGGCCGTGGCGCCTGCTGCAGTTGAACAGCGCCACCCACCTGGGCGGCAGTGCGTCGGCGTCGGTGAAGCTGGCCCACGACGACGGCCACGAAGCCAGCGAGGCCGCGATCGGCGACGGCCCCGTCGACGCCGTGCTGCGCGCGATCGAACGCGCCAGCGGCAGCGACCTGCAACTGACCGACTTCCAGGTGCGCGCGGTCAGCGAAAGCGGTGACGCGCAGGGCCAGGCCCGGCTCACCGCGCGCCACGCCGAGCGCGACTGGCGCGGACATGGCGTCAGCACCGACATCGTCGAAGCCACCGCGCTGGCAGCGCTGGCCATCGTCAACCGCATCGAGCGACAGAGCCCGGCCGCCGTGCCGCGGCTGGCCGCCCACCTGTGATCACGAGGACCTCGGCATGAACACCGCCTTCCTGTGGCACAACGGCCAGCTCAAACCCTGGGCCGAGGCCACCTGCCATGTCAGCACGCACGCCCTGCACTACGGCTCCTCGGTCTTCGAGGGCGAGCGGGTGTACGCCACGCCGCAGGGCCCGGCTTTCTTTCGGCTGGCCGAGCACACCCAGCGGCTGTTCGAATCGGCCGCCGTGTACGACATCGACATCGGCTACAGCCCGGAGCAGATCAACGCCGCCTGCCTGGCATTGATCCGCGCCAACCGGATGCGCTCGGCCTACGTGCGACCGATCGTGTTCCGTGGCGCCGGCGGCCTGGGCGTGCTGCCGAAGAACGGCGCGCCGGTTGACGTGGCGATCATGGCGCTGGACTGGGGTGCCTATCTGGGCGAGGCGATCGAGAAGGGCGCGGATGTCTGCGTGTCGTCGTGGAACCGCCCCGCGCCAAACACCTTGCCGAGCTGGGCCAAGGCCGGCGGCAACTATCTGTCGAGCCAACTGATCGCGGCCGAGGCGCGTCGCGGTGGCTACGACGAAGGCATTGCGCTGGGCTACAACGGCCTGCTCAGCGAAGGCGCCGGGGAAAACCTGTTCCTGGTCCGCAAGGGCAAGCTGCTGACCCCGCCCAGCAGTGCCGGGATCCTGGCCGGGATCACCCGCGATTCGGTGATCACCCTGGCCAGCGACCTGGGCCTGCTGGTGGAAGAGCGCGACCTGCCGCGCGAAGCCCTGTACAGCGCGGACGAAATCTTCCTGACCGGCACCGCCGCCGAGATCACCCCGGTGCGCTCGGTTGACCGCAAGAACGTGGGCGACGGCACGCCCGGCCCGATCACCCGCGCATTGCAGCAGGCCTTCTTCGGCTTGTTCGACGGCCGCACCGAAGACCGCTGGGGCTGGTTGCAGCACGTCGGCGGCTTCGAGCCCGAGCGCACTGACCACACCGAACCTTCGCCTACCGGAGTTGCCGCATGACCGCACGTACGTTGTTCGAAAAGATCTGGGACGCGCATGTGGTCGCGGCCGAAACCGCCGACACCCCGGCGGTGCTCTATGTCGACCTGCACCTGGTGCACGAAGTCACCTCGCCGCAGGCGTTCACCGAATTGCGCCAGCGCGGTCTCACCCTGCGTCGCCCCGATCGCATGCTGGCCACGCTGGATCACTCCACCCCCACGCTGCCCAGCAATCCCGATGGCAGCCGCCCGTACGCCAATGCGGAAGCGCAGGCGCAGGTGGCCCAACTGGAGGCGAACTGCCGCGAGTTCGGCGTGGAGCTGCACGGCTGGGACAGCGCCGACCGCGGCATCGTGCATGTGATCGGCCCGGAATTGGGTGCGACCCAGCCGGGCATGACGATTGTCTGCGGCGACAGCCACACCTCCACCCACGGTGCCTTCGGTGCGCTGGCGTTCGGCATCGGCACCACCGAAGTCGGTCACGTGATGGCCACCCAGTGCCTGCTGCAGCGCAAGCCCAGGACAATGGCAATCCACGTCGATGGCCGCTTGCCAGCAGGCGTGGGGGCGAAGGACCTGATCCTGCACATCATCGGCAGCATCGGCGTCAATGGCGGCACCGGCCACGTGCCGGAGTTTCGCGGCGCTGCGATCGAGGCGCTGTCGATGGAAGAGCGCATGACCGTCTGCAACATGTCGATCGAAGCCGGTGCGCGCGCCGGACTGATTGCCCCGGACGACACCACGTTTGCGTGGCTGCAATCGCGCCCCCGCGTACCGCAGGGTGCCGCGTGGGAAGCGGCGGTGACGGCCTGGCGTGCCCTGCGCACCGACGACGGCGCCCGCTTCGATCGCGAGGTGCGCATCGACGCCACCGTGGTGAAACCCACGGTCACTTACGGCACCCATCCCGGCATGGCGATCGCGCTGAATGCGCCGGTGCCGGCCCCCACCAACGCCGAGGAACGCCGCGCGCTCGACTACATGCAAAGCCGCCCCGGCCAACCGATGCAGGGCACGCCGGTCGACGTGGTGTTCATCGGCAGCTGCACCAACTCGCGCCTGTCCGATCTGCGCGAGGCGGCCCGCGTACTGCACGGCCGCCGCGTCGCCAGCGGCGTGCGCATGCTGGTGGTACCCGGTTCCGAGGCGGTGCGGCGCGAAGCCGAACGCGAGGGCCTGCACCAGCTGTTTCTCGCCGCCGGTGCGGAATGGCGGGTGCCCGGCTGCTCGATGTGCATCGCGATGAATGGCGACCTGGCACAACCCGGCCAACTGGTGGTGTCCACCTCCAACCGCAATTTCGAAGGCCGCCAGGGCAAGGGCGCGCGCACCGTGCTGGCCAGCCCCGCCACCGCGGCTGCGTCGGCCATCGCCGGACACATTGCCGATCCCCGCGAATACCTGGCGGAGGCCGCGGCATGAACGCGCATTTGTTCAATGACTGCTCTCCGCATGGGCCCCCTCTCCCCCGCGGGGAGAGGGCTGGGGTGAGGGGGCACGCAGGCATCGCTGCTGCATCGGGGCGTGCTTCGTTCGGCCTTCCCGCGAGCACCCGCCCCTCATCCGCCCCTGCGGGGCACCTTCTCCCCGATGGGGCGAAGGGACGTTGTCCTTCGGAGATTTTCTGATGCGCCCGATCACCCGGATCCACTCCCGCACCGCCGTGCTGGCCGACCAGAACATCGACACCGACCGGATCATCCCCGCGCGCTTCCTCACCACCACCACGCGCGAAGGGCTGGGCAAGTTGTGTTTTCACGACTGGCGCTACCAGGCGGACGGCAGCGACAACCCCGCGTTTCCGCTGAACCGGGCCGAGGCCAGCGACCGCGCCATCCTGGTCGCGGGGCGCAATTTCGGCTGTGGCTCCTCGCGTGAGCACGCGCCGTGGGCGCTGCTGGATTACGGCATCCAGGCCGTGCTGTGCAGCGAAATCGCGGACATTTTCCGCGGCAACGCGCTGAAGAACGGATTGCTGGCCATCGTGCTGGCGCCGGACGAACTCGAATGGCTGCTGCAGCACCCGGGGGTCGAGCTGACGATCGACGTGCGCGACCAGTACATCGCGCTGCCTGATGGTGGCCGCATCGCGTTCGAGCTGGAGTCGTTCGCCCGCCACTGCCTGCTCAACGGCATCGACCAGCTCGGTTACCTGCTGCAACACGACGCGGCCATCACCCACTACGAAAACCAGGAGCAAGCCGCATGAAGGCACGCATCGTCACCCTGCCCGGCGATGGCGTCGGCCCCGAAGTCACCGCCGCCGCAACCGCCGCATTGAAAGCCGTGGCCGCCCGCTACGAGCACGAGTTCAGCTTCGACGAGCAGCTGATCGGCGGCATCGCGATCGACGCCACCGGCGAACCGCTGCCGCCCGCCACCCTGGCCGCCTGCCAGGCGGCCGACGCGGTGCTGCTGGGCGCCGTCGGCGGGCCGCAATGGTCGGACCCGGATGCGCCGGTGCGGCCCGAGCAGGGCCTGCTCGGCCTGCGCGCCGCGCTGGGCGTGTACGCCAACCTGCGTCCGCTGCAGGTGCATCCGGCGCTGGCCAATCTGTCGCCGCTGAAGAACGACCGGCTCCGGCATGTCGACGTGCTGTTCGTGCGCGAGCTGACTGGCGGCGCCTACTTCGGCACCAGGACGCGCACGGCGGACGCGGCCACCGACGAGTGCCGCTACAGCGTGGCCGAAATCGAGCGGGTGGTGCGTCGCGCCTTCGTGCTGGCGCGCGACCGCCGCCAGCACCTCACCTCGGTGGACAAGGCCAACGTGCTGGAAACCTCGCGCCTGTGGCGCAGCACGGTGCAGCGGATCGCCGCCGATTACCCCGACGTGACCGTGGAACACCAGTTGGTCGACTCGATGGCGATGCTGCTGCTGACCCGGCCCAACCGCTACGACGTGGTGGTCACCGAGAACCTGTTTGGCGACATCCTCACCGATGAGGCGGCCGCCCTGGCCGGCTCGCTGGGCCTGTTGCCCTCGGCCTCACTGGGCGAAGGTCGACGTGGCTTGTACGAACCGATCCATGGTTCCGCGCCGGATATCGCTGGCCAAGGCGTGGCCAATCCGGTCGGGGCGATCCTCTCCGCCGCGCTGCTGCTGCGTCACTCGCTGGGCCTGGAAGCCGAAGCCGTGGCGATCGAGTCGGCGGTCGACCAGGTTCTGCGCGACGGTCCACACAGCCGCGACATCGGCGGCACCGCCAGCACGGCCGACGTGCTCGGCGCGGTGCTGACTGCCATCGAACAGCACGCCGACAGCGCCGCCGCCTTTTTCTGCGGAGCCCGCGCATGTGGCTGACCCGCAATCACGGTTTCTCCTGTGGATGCACGGACGCATCCCTTTTTTCTGCCGCCCCCCGCGTGTCGTCGGCGTGGACGATGCAGGCACGCCCGGACGGCGCGCCTGCTCGCCCATCCGCGCCAACCTCCCCAGCACGCGGGGAGCGCTTTGTTTCGATGCGATCAACCCGACCGCACCCTTCGGCTTCCCACCCGCACCATCGCGCGGTCTTCCCCGCTGCGGGCCGCGAAGCCTGTCCCACGGAGTTCCTTCATGCGCAGTGACCTGATCAAGACCGGCCCCGACCGCGCCCCCGCCCGCGCCATGCTGCGCGCCACCGGCCTGGACGATGCGGCCATCGCGCGACCGCTGGTGGCGGTGGTCCACACCTGGTCGAATGTGAGTCCGTGCAACCTCAACCTGCGCGAGCTGGCGCTCGAAGCAGCTGCCGGCATTCGCGCCGCCGGCGGCACGCCGGTGGAGTTCAACACCATTGCGGTCACCGACGGCATCGCGATGGGCACGCCGGGCATGCGTTCGTCGCTGGTCAGCCGCGAGGTGATCACCGACTCGATCGAGCTGGCCGTGGACGGCCACTGCCTGGATGCGATGGTGGTGCTGTGCGGCTGCGACAAGACGATTCCGGCGGCGGCCATGGCGATGGCGCGACTGAACATCCCGGCGGTGGCGTTGTACGGCGGCAGCATCGCGCATGGCACCCACGACAACCATCCGATCACCATCCAGCAGGTGTTCGAGGCAGTCGGCGCGCACGGCGCCGGCAAGATCAGTGACGAGGAGCTGACCGCGGTCGAACGCGACGCCTGCCCCGGCGCCGGCGCCTGCGGCGGCCAGTTCACCGCCAACACGATGGCGATGGTGCTGACCACGCTGGGGCTGTCGCCGCTGGGCTACAACGACATTCCAGCGACCCATCCGGCCAAGGGTGCCGCCGCGTTCCGCTGCGGCGAACTGGTGATGCAGTGCCTGCGCGAAAACCGCAGGCCGCGCGAATTGATCACCCGCACCTCGCTGCGCAATGCCGCGCGCATGGTGGCTGCCACCGCCGGCTCGACCAACGCCGTGCTGCATCTGCTGGCGATCGCGCGCGAGGCCGGTGTCGCGTGGACGCTGGAGGACTTCGAACCGGCCTCGGCGCAGACGCCGGTCATCGCCGACCTGCTGCCCGGCGGCCGCTATACCGCGGTGGAACTGTTCGGCGCCGGCGGCAGTGCGCGGGTGGCCCAGGAACTGATTGCCGCGGGCATGCTCAACGACGCACCGACCGTCACCGGTCGTTCGCTGTTTGGTGAAGTCGCCGACGCGCCGCGTGCCCCGACCCAGGACGTGGTGCACCCGGTGAGCGCACCGATCAAACCGCGCGGCGGCTACTCGATCCTGTACGGCAACCTCGCCCCGGAAGGCTGCATTCTGAAGATCCCCGGCCACCGCGGTGACGGTGAGGCCGCCAACCACTTCGACGGCCGCGCCCGCGTATTCGAAAGCGAGGAGCAGGCGTTCGCCGCCGTGCAGGCCGGCCAGATCGTCCAGGGCGACGTGATCGTGATCCGCAACGAAGGCCCCGCCGGCGGCCCGGGCATGCGCGAGATGCTCGGCGTCACCGCCGCACTGATCGGCCGCGGCCTCGGCGACGACGTGGCACTGATCACCGACGGCCGCTTCTCCGGCGCCACCCACGGTTTCATGGTCGGCCATGTGGCGCCCGAAGCGGCACGCGGCGGCCCGATCGCGCTGCTGCACGAAGGCGACCGCATCGTGATCGATGCGGCGCGCCGCGAACTGTCCACCGACGCTGACCTGGCCGCCCGCCGGCCGCACTGGCGACCGCCGGCGCCGAAAGTCACCCGCGGGGCACTGGCCAAGTACGCCCGGCTGGTCGGCTCCGCCTCCGACGGCGCCACGACGCACCCCGATACCGCCGTTTCACCCCGTCCTTCCCCACTCGAAAAGATCACCCAAGGAGTCACCGCATGAGCAGCAACAACACCCTCGCCACATCCCGCATCGCCGTGCTCGGCTATGGCAGTCAGGGCCGCGCGCACGCGCTCAACCTGCGCGATTCGGGCCTCGACGTGGTGGTCGGCCTGCGCCCGAACGGCCCGACCTGGCACCAGGCCAAAGCCGACGGCTTCGACGTGGCCGAACCGGCCGGGGCGGTCAAGGGCGCCGACCTGGTCGCCGTGCTGACACCGGACATGGTCCAGCCCACGCTGTACCGGGAGTCGATCGAGCCGAACATCAAGCCTGGTGCGGCGCTGCTGTTTGCGCACGGTTTCAATGTGCACTTCGGCCAGATCGTGCCCCGCGCGGACATCGACGTGATCCTGGTCGCGCCCAAGGGCCCCGGCGCGCTGGTGCGCAGCGAATACGAACGCGGTCGCGGCGTGCCGTGCATCTGGGCCGTGCAGCAGGATGTCAGCGGCCAGGCCGAGGCGAAGACCAAGGGTTACGCCGACGGTATCGGCGGCGGCCGCGCCATGATCATCAAGACCGACTTCAAGGAAGAGACCGAGACCGATCTGTTCGGTGAACAGGCGGTGTTGTGCGGCGGCGCCAGCGAGCTGGTGATTGCCGGGTTTGAGACCCTGGTCGAGGCCGGCTACCAGCCGGAGATCGCCTATTACGAGGTGATGCACGAACTGAAGCTGATCGTCGACCTGTTCTACGAGGGCGGCCTGAGCAAGATGCTGAAGTTTGTCTCCGAGACGGCCCAGTACGGCGACTACGTCAGCGGCCCACGGGTGATCGACGCCAGCGTCAAGGCGCGCATGAAGGATGTCCTGCGCGACATCCAGGACGGCACCTTCGCGCGCAACTGGACGGCCGAATACGCCGCCGGCCTGCCCAACTACAAGAAGCTCAAGCAGGCTGACCTCGATCACCCGATCGAGCAGGTCGGCGCGAAGTTGCGCGCGCAGATGCCGTGGCTTCAGCCAACTTCCGCACCCGTCGCCGCCGCGCCCCTGAAGAAGGCCGGCTGACGCCGTTGGCTCCCTCCCCTGCGACGCAGGAGAGGGAGCACATGACTGCAATATGTAGGGGATCCAAACCGTGAACGCCCACCCAGCCAACGCCGACACCACCACCGACCGGCACCTGCTTGCCGGCCAGGCCATGAGCGGCGCCGAGGTGATCGTGCAAGTGCTTGCCGACGAAGGCGTCGATGTCATGTTCGGTTATTCCGGTGGCGCGATCCTGCCGGTTTACGACGCGGTGTTTCGCTACAACAGCGACCACCCGGCAGCCGACGGTCGCGACAGCATGCTGCTGGTGGTCCCGGCCAACGAACAGGGCGCCGGCTTCATGGCGGCCGGCTACGCCCGCGCTTCCGGCAGGGTCGGCGTGGCGGTGGTCACCTCCGGCCCCGGGGCCACCAACATGGTCACGCCGGTGCGCGACTCGATGGCCGACTCCATTCCGCTGGTGGTGGTCTGCGGCCAGGTCGGCACCGCGGCGATCGGCAGCGATGCCTTCCAGGAAGCGCCGATCAGCAACATCATGGGCGCCTGCGCCAAGCACGTGTTCCTGGTGACCGACGCCGCCCAGCTTGAAGCGACCCTGCGCACCGCGTTCACGCTGGCGCGCAGCGGCCGCCCCGGCCCGGTGGTGGTCGACGTCCCGAAAGACGTGCAGAACGCGCCATTGACCTACCGCGGTGCGGGCGAACTGGCGCTGAGCGGCTATCGCAGCCGCCTGCATGCGGTGGAACACGCAAGTCTCAGTGACGGCGATTGCGCCGCACTGTTCGCCGCACTGCTGCAAGCCGAGCGTCCGCTGATCTACGCCGGCGGCGGCGTGATCGCGGCAGAGGCGGCGGCGGCGCTGCGTGCGTTTGTGCATGCGTTTGGCCTGCCGGTGACCACCAGTCTGATGGGGCTTGGCGGCTTTGACAGTACCGACCCACTGGCGCTGCACCTGCTGGGCATGCACGGCACCGCCTACGCCAACTACGCGGTGGAAGACTGCGACTTCGTGCTGGCGCTGGGCGCGCGCTTCGACGACCGCGTGGCCGGCGTGCCGCACAAGTTTGCACCGCGCGCCCGCTTCATCGCCCAGATCGACATCGATCCGGCCGAGGTCGGCAAGGTGAAGGCGGTGAACTGGCATCACGTGGGACCGCTCAAACGCGCGCTGACCCGCCTGACCACTTACGGTCGTGCCAACGGCCTGCAACCGCGGCTGGATGAGTGGCATGCGCACGTGGCCGAACTCAAGCGCGTGCATGCGATGAACTACGACCGCGCCAGTGCGCTGATCCAGCCCCATGCGGTGGTGCAGGCGATCAACCGGCACACCCGCGGCCGGGCCATCATCAGCACCGGCGTGGGCCAGCACCAGATGTGGGCGGCGCAGTACTTCGACTTCCGCGCCCCGCGCCACTGGCTCACCTCCGGCTCGATGGGCACGATGGGTTTCGGCTTGCCGGCGGCGATCGGCGCGCAATTCGCCTGCCCCGACAAGCTGGTCATCGACATCGACGGCGACGCCAGCATCCGCATGAACATCGGCGAGCTGGAAACGGCCAGTACCTACAACCTGCCGGTCAAGATCGTGGTGCTCAACAACGTGGGCGACGGCATGGTGCGGCAGTGGCAGAAGCTGTACTTCAAGGGCCGCTTCGCCGCCTCCGACAAGGGCCTGCACAAGAAGGACTTCGTGCTGGCCGCACAGGCGGACGGCTTCGCGTGGGCGCGACGACTGGACCAGCGCGACGAACTGGAGGCCACGATCGCGGATTTTCTCGCATTCGACGGCCCCGCATTTCTGGAAGTGATGATCGACCCGGACGCGGGCGTGTACCCGATGGTGGGTCCCGGCGCCAGCTACGCGCAGATGATCACCGGCGACTTCATTCCCTCGCGCGCCGCGGCAGCCGCGCCCGAGGCCAGCCACGGCCACATGTTCTAGGGAGAGCGCCAGCATGCAACACACCTTGTCCATCCTGCTGCAGAACGAAGCCGGCGCACTGGTGCGCGTGGCCGGGCTGTTCGCCGCCCGCGGCTACAACATCGACACGCTGACCGTGGCCGCTACGCAAGACCCGACGGTGTCGCGACTGACCCTGAGCCTGACCTGCGACGACGCCGACCTTGCACGAATCCTGCAGCAGACCCGCAAGTTGGTCGACGTGCTGCAGGTGGCTCATCCGGCGACGGCGTTGGCCGCGTGAATGCGCTGGTCACCGGCGAGGATGCGTTGACCGACGACCTGCTGGCGCGCGCTCACTCCGCCCGCGTCTACGACGTGGCGCAGGTATCGGCGCTGGAACGCGCCCGCCTACTGAGTACGCGACTGGGCCGGCCGGTGCTGCTCAAACGCGAAGACCAGCAGGCCGTGTTCTCGTTCAAACTGCGCGGCGCCTACAACCACATGGTGCAGCTCGACGCGACGCAACGTGCGCTTGGCGTGGTGGCTGCGTCGGCGGGCAACCACGCGCAGGGCGTGGCACTGGCCGCGGCGAAACTGGGCATTCGCGCCACGATCGTGATGCCGGTGACCGCGCCGCGGGTGAAGGTGGATGCGGTGCGCCGCTTCGGCGAATCGATGGTGGAGGTGGTGCTGGCGGGCGATTCCTACAGCGACGCGCAAGCCGCTGCCGCGCAGATCCAGTGCGAGCACCAGGCTGTGTTCGTGCACCCGTTTGATGATCCGGCGGTGATTGCCGGGCAAGGCACGATCGGGCTGGAAATCCTTCGCCAGTACCCCGGTCCGTTGCAGGCGGTCTTCGTACCGGTCGGTGGCGGCGGCCTGCTGGCTGGCGTTGCCACCTGTATCAAGTCGTTGCGGCCCGAAGTCCAGGTGATCGGCGTGCAGGCGGCCGATTCGGACGCGATGGCGCGCTCACTGGCGGCGGGCACGCGGATCAGCCTCGACGAAGTGGGCCTGTTCGCCGACGGCACGGCGGTCAAACAGGTCGGTGCGCTGACCTTCGAGCTGTGCCGCCGGCATGTCGACGCGATGTTGCGGGTCGACACCGATGCGATCTGCGCGGCCATCCGCGATATCTACCAGGACAACCGCAGCGTGGTGGAGCCCTCCGGCGCGCTGGCCCTGGCTGGCCTCAAGCAATACGCAGCCACGCACGGCACCGACACCGGCGCGCTGGTGGCCGTGGTCTCCGGCGCCAACATGAACTTCGACCGCCTGCGCTTCGTGGCCGAGCGCGCCGACGTGGGCGAACAACGCGAGGCCGTCTTTGCCGTGACCATCCCCGAAGAGCGCGGCAGCTTCCGCCGCTTCTGCGCCACCCTGGGCCGACACGGCATTACCGAGTTCAACTACCGCATGGGCGACACCGATTGCGCCCATCTGTTCGTGGGCATACAGGTTGCCGATGGCGCCGAGCGCGAGGGACTGATTGCCGCGTTTCACGCCCAGTCTTTCGCCGTGCTGGACCTCACCGACGACGAGCTGGCCAAGTTGCATCTGCGCCACATGATTGGCGGCCGCTCGCCGCTGGCGCACGACGAACTGTTGTATCGCTTCGAATTTCCCGAATGCCCCGGTGCGCTGGTCCGCTTCCTCGACCATCTGCACCCGGACTGGAACGTCAGCCTGTTCCACTATCGCAATCATGGCGCCGATTACGGACGCATCCTGGTCGGCATCCAGGTGCCGCCGAACGAACGCGCACTGTTCCAGCGCTTCCTGGTCAATGTGGGTTATCCGTACATGGACGAGAGTGCGCATCCGGCGTACCGGCTGTTGCTGCGCAGCTGAGCCTTCTTGCAAAGCGCCATTGCGATCGATCGACGCTCAGAACAGGTCGATGCTGCCAGCCGCCATTTCGCGACCGAGCAGGCCGCGTTCCATCAGGTTCTCGTAACCATGCGTGCTGTTGCGGCCATTCTGCTTGGCGAAGTACAGCGCCTTGTCGGCGCGATCCAGCGCACTGGCCGGATAGTCGTGCTTGCCCACGCGGGCGTAGCCGATGCTGACGGTGACACTGCCGACCTGCGGAAAACCGTACTCGGCGATGCGCTGGCGGAAACGCTCCAGCACGGCGCGCACGGTTGCCTCATCGGCCGCGCTGAACAGGATCACGAATTCCTCGCCACCGAAACGGAACAACACATCGTTGCGGCGAAAACAGGCACGCATCTGCTGGGCCAGCAGCAGGATGACTTCATCACCGTAGATGTGCCCGTAATTGTCGTTGATGCGTTTGAAATGATCGATGTCGAGGATGGCCAACCAGACATGCTGCAGCTCCAGAGCCGCCGGGTGCCGGTTCTCCTCGATGCCCGGCTCCGGTGCCGGCTCTGGTTGTGGTGGCGCCAGCTGAGCCAACTCCCGCTCATGCAGCATTCGCTGCAACTGGCGGTCGAGACTGCGCCGGTTGTACAGACCGGTGAGCTTGTCGCGCTCGCTTTCCTGCAGCAGGGCGGTGTAGTTGGCGTAAATGCGGGCAAATCCTTCGGCCAGCGGCTGGCAGGCTTGCGGTGCCATCGGGCTGTCCAGCTGCAGGGCCCCGATCGCCTTGCCCTCGCGCATGATCGGCACAACCAGCCGATGCAATCCATCCACCACCGCCGATTGCACCTCCAATCGGTGCAGGCAGCGATGCAGCAATTTCATCCCGAGCTCAACCTTGTCGGCATCGGCCAAATGCACCTGATAGCCACTCGGGCCCAGCACGCAGTGCACGATGCTTTCCACGTACGGCCCGTCGAGTGCCCGCCTGGCCAGCACCGCGCTGTGCGCCGACGTCAGCTCGGCCAGCGAAAGCACCAGGCTGTGATCCAGCGCGGCGGCATCGCGATGGCGGGTGAAGGCGGCCAGCGTATCCAGCAGGCGCGAAGACACGGGGGCGCCATCGCCGGCGGAGCCCACCGTCATGGACTCGCCCGCGTCGACGGAATCGTCCTGGATTTTGAGGACGGCATCGGCCAGCATGCGGTCCCTTTCGGTGGATTCACACGGCACCATCGAACCTCTTGACGCCGGGGGCACGGGGCCTCGGGCGATGCTTGATTGGCCACGCTCGAATTGAGGTCGCCCACAGACACTATCGGCGGTCCGGCCTAAAGCTTGAATACGCCGGCTGCCGCACCGTGACAACCGGCCCGTGCGCTACCGCGCAACCACCCCGAACGGCCCACGCTAAACTGAGGCCATGGCTCCGACCCCACGCAAGCGCAAACCACGCAAGAACCCCAAGCCGTCGCCCGCAGCCAGGCCTCGCCCGGGCACTGCCCCACCGGCCCGCAAGACCAGCGCGCAACCGGCTGACAGTTCGACCCGGGCCACCCGTATTCTCGGCTGGTTGCTGCAGAAGTTGCCGACTCGCCATCGGGAAAAGGCACTGGACTACCTGGTGCTGACCCGGATGGACCGCCCGATCGGCGCGCTGTTGCTGTTGTGGCCGACCTGGTGGGCGCTGTGGCTGGCCGCTGGCGATTTCCCGCCATGGAAGCCGTTGCTGATCTTCACCCTGGGTGTCTTCGCCATGCGCGCCGCCGGTTGCGCGATCAATGATTTTGCCGACCGCAAGCTGGACCCGCAGGTTGCCCGCACGGCCGGACGGCCGATTGCCAGCGGGCGAGTGACCCCGCCCGAGGCGCTGGTCGTATTCGGCGCCCTGCTGGCCTTCGCGTTCGTGCTGGTGCTGTTCACCAACCGCCTCACGATCCAGCTGTCGTTCGCGGGGGCCGCCCTGGCGGCCATCTATCCCTTCACCAAACGCTGGACCTACCTGCCCCAGGTAGTGCTGGGCGCGGCCTTCGGCTGGTCGATCCCGATGGCCTTCGCGGCCGTCACCGGCGCCGTGCCGCCACTGGGCTGGCTGCTGTTTCTGGGCAACATCGTGTGGTCGCTGATCTACGACACCGAATACGCCATGGTCGATCGCGAGGAGGATCTGAAGGCCGGTGCCAAGTCCAGCGCCATCCTGTTCGGCGACGCCGACCTGCCGATTCTTGGCACCCTGATGGGCACCTTCGTGCTGGCCATGCTGTTTGTCGGCCAACGCGCCGCGCTGGGCTGGCCATACTGGGCTGCCTTGCTGGGGGTCGCCGGTTTGTTCGGCTATCAGCTATGGCTGATCCGCCATCGCGACGGCGCCGCCTGCCTCGCGGCGTTCCGCCACAACAACTGGCTGGGCATGACCGTCTGGATCGGCATCGCGCTGGCGCTGGCGCTGGCGGTGCGCTGAGGCGCGGAAATCGGGTGAGGCGGGACCCCTTCAGCGTGGCACCCGCCGGTCACTTGCCACGGTCCTGTCCGATATGGCGATTCGGCGCTCGTGCCAGCGCCCACACATCGATCCGCGGCACGCCGGCGCGGCGCAGGATGCGGGCGCATTCGGCGAGGGTGGCGCCGGTGGTCATCACGTCGTCCAGGATCGCCACGTGCTCGGGCAGCGCGACGCCCTCACGCAGGGCGAACGCGCCGCGCACGTTGCGGCGGCGGGCGACCGCGTCGAGTTCGGTCTGCGCACCGGTGGCGCGTCGGCGCCGCAGCACGTCGTGGCGCAGCGGCAGCTTGAGTGCACCAGCCAGCGGGCGGGCCAGCTCAAGCGCCTGGTTGTAGCCGCGGCCACGCAACCGGCTGCGATGCAGCGGCACCACGAGCAGCAGCTGAGGCAAGTCGACCGGGCACAGTTCACGCTGCCACAGCGTGGACAACACCCGTCCCGCCGCGAGATCGGCACCGAACTTGAAACGTGATTCCAGTCGGTCCAGCGGCCAGCCATAGCGAAACGGCGCCCACGCCGCGTCCCATGGCGGCAGGCGTCGTTGGCATTCGCCACACAACGCCGCCGGCAGCGCCAGCGGCAAGGCGCAACGGGCGCAGCAGCGGCGATTGCGGGGCAGTTCGGCGGCGCAGTCGGCGCACAAGTCGATGCCATCGGCGCCTCTGCCAGCGCACAGCAGACAACGCAACGGCAGCACGAAACGCCGCAACTGGTGCCAGGGTTCGATCAGCGCATCCATGCGTCGCGGCATCTCAGCGGGGCGGCTTGTACAACGCCGCGTCGAGGATCGACCACAGATGAATCAGCCAGCCGAGCATGATGATCCACAGCAAGGCGGCCAGCACGAACATCACGGCCGCCTTGAGCAGCCGTCCCTGCACCAGTTGGCCCAGGCCAGGGATGAAGAAACTGCAGATTGCCGCCAGCACGTTGCCGGTACTGCCTTGGCCTTCACTCATCAGGTAGTGCCCTTGGTCAGGTGAAAGGTCGAGCCACCGATGGTAGTGGCACGGGCGCAACAGCGCATCGTCAACTTTCCCGCAGTATTTTGGGTTGACAGCCCTCCGAACGCCACCCACACTTCCGTGAATCTTGTCCGGGAAACGCCATGCCATGGCCGACGTTGCCATCCGCCACGACTGGAGCCGCGCCGAGGTTGCCGCGCTGTTCGCCTTGCCATTCAACACGTTGCTGCATCAGGCGCACAGCGTGCACCGGCAATTCCACGATCCGAACGCGGTGCAGGTGTCGACCTTGCTCTCGATCAAGACCGGTGGCTGTCCGGAAGACTGCGCGTATTGCCCGCAGGCGGCGCGCTACGACACCGGCGTGAGCGCACAGAAATTGATGGCGGTGGATGACGTGCTGGCGCGCGCCCGCGCCGCCAAGGCGGCCGGCGCCAGCCGCTTCTGCATGGGCGCGGCGTGGCGCGGACCCAAGGATCGCGACATCCCCAAGGTGGCCGCCCTCGTCAGCGCCGTGAAGGATCTCGGCCTGGAAACCTGCGCCACGCTGGGCCTGCTGGGCGAGGGCCACGCGCAGGCGCTGAAGGACGCGGGCCTGGACTACTACAACCACAACATCGACAGCGCACCGGATTTCTACGGTGAAATCATCCACACCCGCGAATACCAGGACCGCCTGGCAACCCTGGAGCAGGTGCGCGACGCCGGCCTGAAAACCTGTTGTGGCGGGATCGTCGGCCTGGGCGAGACACGCGAGCAGCGTGCCGGCCTGCTGCAGGCGCTGGCCAACCTGCCCGAACATCCGCAGTCGGTACCGATCAACCAGCTAGTGCCGGTGCCGGGCACGCCACTGGCCGACGCCGAGCCACTGGACCCGTTCGAGTTCGTGCGCACCATCGCCGTGGCGCGGATTCTGATGCCGCACTCGATCGTGCGACTGTCGGCCGGCCGCCAGCAGATGGACGACGCCGTGCAGGCGCTGTGCTTTTTCGCCGGCGCCGGTTCGATCTTCCACGGCGACAAGCTGCTGACCACCGGCAACCCGGATGTGGCATCCGACCTGGCCCTGTTCCGCCGGCTCGACCTGCACCCGCTGGATGTCACCGGCCAAACCGATGCCGGCTGCACGGTTGCCGCATGACAGGTACCATCGACCACACGCGACCGCCAACGGGCCACGGGAAGGAAGACACCGGCCGCCCTGGACTCCAGACCCGAGCGATCTGACTGCCATGACCCGAGAACCGGCCCTGCCCACCGGCTCCACCGATTCCGACAGCACCGCGGCGCCTGTACCCGTACGCGCCGATCTGCTGGATCGGCTGGCGGAGCAGACGGCGGCGCGCACGCAGGCCGGATTGCTACGCCGCCTGCGCACCTTCGAACATGCCGACGGTCCCTGGCTGGAGGTGGGCAGCCAGCGCCTGCTGTCGTTCTGCAGCAACGATTACCTGGGCCTGGCACAACATCCGCAACTGATTGCCACGTTCAAGCGGGTGGCCGACGACGAGGGCGTGGGCAGCGGCTCGGCGCACCTGATCTGCGGCCACCGGGCCGAACATGCCGCACTGGAGGAGGCACTGGCCGAATGGACTGGCCGCGAGCGCGCGCTGCTGTTCTCCACCGGCTACATGGCCAATCTCGGCGTTCTGCAGGCGCTGCTGGGCCCTGACGATATCTGCGTCCAGGACAAACTCAACCATGCCTGCTTGCTGGATGGCGCCCGCGCGAGCAGCGCCGAGCTGAAGCGCTACCCACACCTGGATGTCGAGGCCGCCGCCCGCCAGCTGGCGATCATTCCACACGCCGCCGCGTTGTTGGCCACCGACGGCGTATTCAGCATGGACGGCGACGTCGCTCCGCTGCGTCAGCTGGCCCAGCTGTGCGCCCGCGAAAGTGCCACCCTGATGGTCGATGACGCCCACGGGCTGGGCGTGTTCGGCCCCCGTGGCGCTGGCAGCGTTCGCGCCGCCGGCCTGAGTCAGGATGAGGTGCCCGTGCTGATGGCCACGCTGGGCAAGGCGCTCGGCTGTTTCGGCGCCTTTGTGGCCGGTTCGGCCACCCTGATCGATGGCCTGGTCCAGGGCGCGCGCCCCTACATCTACACCACGGCCATGCCACCGGCGCTGGCTGGCGCGGCAGTGACCGCGGTGCGGCTGGCGCAGGCCGAAGACTGGCGCCGCGAGAAGCTCGTGTCGCTGATCGTGCGCTTCCGCCAGGGCGCCGCGCAGTTGGGTCTGCCGCTGATGCCCTCGGACAGCGCCATCCAGCCGCTGGTGATTGGTCCGGCCAAGGCGGCGCTGGCCGCAGCGCTGACCCTGGAACGGCAGGGTGTGATGGTGCGGGCGATCCGGCCGCCCAGTGTCCCGGCCGGCAAGGCGCGCCTGCGGATCACGTTGTCGGCGGCGCATACCGAGGAACAGGTGGACCAGCTGCTGCTTGCGCTCGAGTCCCTGCATCTGCCCCCCGCGGCCGCCAGCGTCGACTGAGAACCGATGGCCAGTGCCCGCCGGGTATAATTTCCTGCTTGCTTCGCCGATCTCCACGCATGCCGACCGTCAACATCTCCGCCTACAAGTTCATCGGCCTGGACGACCTGCCGGCGCTGCGCGGACGACTGCTCGATCGCTGCCAGGCGCTCGATCTGAAGGGCACGATCCTGCTGGCACCCGAAGGCATCAACCTGTTCCTGGCCGGCAGCCGCGGCCAGATCGACGACTTCATGGACAGCTTGCGCCAGGACCCGCGCTTCGCCGACATCGAGCCGACCGAATCGCTCTCCGACAGCGTGCCGTTCGGCCGCCTGCGGGTACGCATCAAGCGCGAGATCATCACCATGCGTGCGCCGACGATCCGTCCCTCCGACGGTCGCGCCCCGGCGGTCGATGCCCTCACCTTGCAGCGCTGGCTCGACCAGGGCCACGACGATGACGGCCGCGAGGTGGTGCTGCTGGACACGCGCAACGACTACGAGACCGACCTGGGCAAGTTCCCGCAGGCGGTCGATTACCGGCTGACCAGCTTCACCGGCTTCCCCGCCGCGATCGCCGCCGATCGCGACCGTTTCAACGGCAAGACCGTCGTGTCGTATTGCACCGGCGGTATCCGTTGCGAAAAGGCGGCGCTGCACATGCGCGAGCTGGGCTTGTCCCACGTCTACCAACTCGACGGCGGCATCCTGAAGTATCTCGAACAGACCGACGGCTCGCACTGGCGCGGCGGCTGCTTCGTGTTCGATGGCCGCGTTGCGGTGGGCGCCGACTTGCTCCCGCTGGCCCAGCGAGGGGAGGCAGCATCAAAGTCCGGGTCGAGCGGCACCCACCCGTCACCGCAATCGAGCCCGCTGCTTGACCAGGGCGCGGCATGAGCCTGTACATCGACAAGCGCGGCCACGGCCCGGTACCCATGGTGCTGCTGCATGGCTGGGCGATGCACGGCGGCGTGCTGGAGCCCCTGGTCGAGGCACTGGATCAGTGGTGCACGATGTACGTGGTCGACCTGCCCGGTCACGGCTATTCGCGCAACTGTGACTTGCCGCTGGAGCCACGTGCCTGCGCCGTTGCCATTGCCGCACGGACACCGCCGGCTGTCTGGCTGGGCTGGTCACTGGGTGGAACCATCGCGCTGACCGCCGCACTCGAGCTGCCACGACAGGTGCGCGGCCTGGCCATGCTGTGCGCCACGCCGAAGTTCGTGCGCGATGCCAGTTGGCCACACGGCGCCGACGACAAGCTGGTGCATCAACTCGCGACCGATCTGGAAACCGACTACCACGCCACCCTGGAACGTTTCCTGGCATTGGAGGCGATGGGCAGCGCCGACCCGCGCGGGGAACTGCGCCACCTGCGCGAACTGGTCTTCGCCCGTGGCAAGCCGGACCTGCGCGTGCTGCAGGAAGGCATCCGCATCCTGGAGACCAGCGATCGCCGCGCCGCCCTCCCCGACCTGAACGTCCCCAGCGCGTGGATCAGCGGCCGACGCGACCGGCTGGTGCCGCCGGGGGCCATGGCCTGGTCGGCCCGCCAGTGTGCCGGCCACCACGTCGACATCGAGCAGGCCGGTCACGCACCATTTTTCAGTCACGCCGGCGCGGTGATGCAGGCACTGCAATCGCTGCTGCCAACCCCTTCACTCGAGCAGGTTCAATGAGCGATTTTCAACTCGACCAGCAACTGGTACGACGCCGCTTTGGCGACGCGGCCACCAGCTACGAACGTCACGACGCGCTGCAGCGCGAAGTCCAGGCCGCGCTGCTGGAACGGCTGACGTTTTATCTGGAGACACCCAAACGCGTGGTCGATGTCGGCGCCGGCACCGGTCGCGGCGCCGCCCTGCTGAAGCAGAAATACCCCAAGGCGGACGTCATCGCGATCGACCTGGCCCTGCCGATGCTGCGCGCAGCGAAACAGCACAGCAGTTGGCTCAAGCCGTTCCGCCGGGTATGCGCCAAGGCGACCGCGCTGCCGCTGGCCGACCACAGCGTCGACGTGCTGTATTCGAACCTCTGCTTCCAGTGGGTCGACGACCTGCCTGCACTGTTCGGCGAATGCATGCGCGTGCTCAAACCCGGCGGCTTCCTGGCGTTCTCCAGCTTCGGCCCGGATACCCTGATGGAACTGCGGGCGGCCTGGGCCGCTGCCGACCAGCAAGCGCATGTAGGCCGCTTCCTCGACATGCACGACGTCGGCGACGCCATGCTCAACGCCGGCCTGCGCGACCCGGTGCTGGACGTGTTCCGCTACACCCTGACCTACAGCGAACCGCGCAAGCTGCTGGAAGAACTGCAAGGCCTGGGCTCCACCAACGCCGACCGCGCACGCTTCCGCGGACTCACCGGCAAGGCAGGCTACCAGCGCATGCTGGCCGCCTACGAAGCGATGCGCACCGACGGCCGCATCCCGGCCACCTGGGAAGTGGTCAGCGCCCACGCCTGGGGCCCACCCGTCGGTCAGCCCCGTCGCGTACCCGGCGGCGAAGTCGCCACGTTCTCGATCGACAGCCTGCGCGGCTCGCGGCGGAAGCGCTGATCATCACCTGCCTCGGCGGCTTGTCGATCCAGGCCACGGCGTCGCGCCCCCGCGCAGTCCGCCAGACACCCGTACCGATTGACGCAAACCACGCTGCAGGCACCCGGCCTTGCTCAGGAGCCAGCACCAAGTTGTGGCTGCCGGAAACACCCCACCAGGTGATCGTTGATCATCCCGGTGGCCTGCAGCAGGGAGTAGCAGATGGTGGTGCCGACGAAACGGAAGCCGCGTTTTTTCAGGGCCTTGCTCATGCGGTCGGACAGCGTGGTGCTGGCTGGCACATCGGCCTGGTTGGCCCAGCGGTTCCGCAGCGGCTTGCCGTCGACGAAGGACCACAGATAGACGTCCAGACTGCCAAACTCGTCGATCACCTTGAGCGCGGCCATCGCGTTGCTGCGGGTGGAGGCCACTTTCAGGCGGTTGCGGATGATGCCCGGATCGAGCAGGCATTGCTCCAGCTCGCGGTCGGTCATGGCGGCGACGCGGGCGATCTCGAACTGGTGGAACGCCTTGCGGTAGTTGTCCCGCTTGACCAGCACGGTGCGCCAGGACAGGCCGGCCTGGGCGCCTTCCAGGCACAGGAATTCGAACAGCTTGCGGTCGTCGTGCAGCGGCACGCCCCACTCGGTGTCGTGGTAGCTGCGCATCAGCGCATCGTCGCCGGCAGCCCAGTGGCAGCGTGGCGCTTCGGTGGTCCCGGTCTTGGTCATGGCTTGCGCGTGGTCGGACAACCGGCACACCGTAGTCCACACGGCTAGAATTGTCGCCCCGCCGTTCCCCGCCCCCTCCATGCCCAATCGCTCGCTCCAACGTGGCGCGCTGTTCGCCCTGCTCGCCACCGTCCTGATCTGGGCCTACAGCTGGGTGGTGATGAAACAGGTGCTGGCGTACGCCGGCCCGTTCCACTTTGCCGCGCTGCGCTACCTGCTGGGTGCAGCCGTGCTGTTCGCCGCCCTGCTGCTGACCCGTCAATCGTTGCGACCACCTCCGCTGCTGGCCACGATCGGGATCGGCCTGTGTCAGACCGCGGCCTTCCAGGGCCTGGAGCAATGGGCGCTGATTGACGGCGGCGCGGGCCATGTGGCGCTGCTGGCGTACACCATGCCGTTCTGGGCGGTGCTGCTGGCGTGGCTGGTGCTGGGTGACCGGCCCACCGCCCGGCACTGGCTGGGCGTGGGACTGGCCGGGATCGGGCTGCTCTGCATCATTGAACCGTGGAACGAGTTGGGCAGTGCGCTCAGCACTACGCTGGCGATCGCCGGCGGCGCGGCCTGGGCGGCCGGCACGGTGCTCAGCAAGCGCATGTTCCAGCGGCACGCACCATCGGTGCTGAACCTCACGGCCTGGCAAATGCTGACGGGCGGCATGGCGCTGGGCCTGTTGGCGCTGGCCGTGCCGGAGCGTCCGATCGAGTGGACCTGGGCCTTCATCGGCGGCCTCACCTACAGCGTGCTGCTGGCGTCCAGCCTGGCCTGGTGGCTATGGTCGATTGTGCTGCAACGGCTGCCGACCACGGTGGCCAGCATCTCCAGCCTTGGCGTGCCGATCGTCAGCGTGTTGCTGGCGTGGCTGATCCTGCATGAGCAGCCCTCGCTGATGGAGTTGCTGGGGATCGTGTTCGTGCTGCTGGGCCTGGTCGCGGTCAGCGGTATCGGAGCACGCCGCCGCAGCTGAGCGGCGGGGCGTCGCACCCGCTGTGCCTACCAAGGCAGGGCGGCCAGGTCCACATTGCCGCCGGTCAGCACCACGCCGACACGCTTGCCGGCGAAACGCTGCGGTTGCTTGAGGATGGCGGCGAGTACGGTGGCGCTGGACACCTCCACCACCTGTTTCAGTTCGGACCACAGCAGTTGCATCGCGGCGATGGTCTCGCTGTCGCTGACGGTGATCACGTGGACGTGATGCGCCCGCAGCGCCTCGAGATTGCGCTCGCCGACCAGCGCCCGCAGGCCGTCGCACACCGTATCGGGCACCACGCTGGTGACCCGCTGGCGCTGCAGCAGCGATTGCGCCGCATCGTCCGCGCCCTGCGGTTCGGCACCCAACAGCGTCAGCCCGGGCTGGATCGCGTGCGCGGCGATCGCCACTCCGCTGGCCAGGCCACCGCCGCCCACCGGCGTGATCAGCACCTCCAACTCCGCAACCTGCTGCAGCAGCTCCAGCGCCAGCGTGCCCTGCCCGGCCATCACGCGGGTATCGGCGTACGGATGGACCAACTGGGCGCCGGTGGCACGCTGCACTTCAGCGCACTTCGATTCACGCGCCATCTGGGTCGGCGCGCAGCGGTGCAGAATCGCCCCGGCCCGCTCGATGGCGTCGAGCTTGGCGCGCACGGCGCCCTCCGGTACCACCACATGCGCCGTGATGCCCCGGGTGGCGGCCGCCAGCGCCAGTGCATTGCCATGATTGCCGGAGGAATGCGTGACCACACCGTGCGCAGCCTCCTCTTCGCCGAGCGACCACACCGCGTTGCAGGCACCACGAAACTTGAAGGCGCCGCCACGCTGGAGATGCTCGGCCTTGAAATGCAGTTCGGCACCGGCCAGCCCATCCAGCACGCTGCTGCGCAGCACCGGCGTGACCCGTGCATACGGTGCAATCCGCGCCGCCGCGTCCCGAATCTGCCCGATCACCGGCAAGGCATCCACGATCTGTCTGCTCACGAGTTGATCTCCACCCCACAACGGAACTGGCGCACGGCGCCCGGCTCAAGCCGGATCGCCTCGGCACACTCGGGCCGGTTGAACGCGTCGGCCATGCACTCCATCGGCTCCAGCGCCACGGCCCGGCGTGCATCGCGGCTGACCGTGTCGGCCGTGAACGCGTGCATCACCCCGCGCTCCTGCCATACGGCGATGGCCAAGCCACTGGCCGGATCACGCAAGTGCGTCCGGATACGGCCATCGGCATCGGCCTCGAGATCGGTATAGCCCTGGTCGAGGATGCTGTCGCCGATCCGGCGCAGCTGGCGAAAGTCGAGCGCGGGCGCGTCGTCCAGCGGCACGTACGCTTCAGCGCCGGCCAGCGCGATCAGATCGGCGCCGGTGCGGATCAGGGTCTGCGCAGGAATCTGCAGCTGCCAGTCGTCCACTTCGCCCACGGCCACCCGGAAGTAGGGGTGCCAGCCGAAAAAGCACGGCGCCGCGGTGGCACCGACGTTGCGCATGCTTGCCTCCAGGGTCAGGCCACCGTCGTCCAGCGTGAAGCTGAGGGACAAGTCAATCGCGTGCGGGTAACCCGGCTGCGGGCGGATGGCGGCGGTGGTCAGCACCGCTTGCGCGCGGGCCTCGTCCGCCTCAAGCCGCGCCACTTCGAAATCCACGTCACGGACGAAGCCGTGCCGGCTCGCGCGATCGGCGCCAACGACGCCGGGCTGCAGATCCTGCAGCTGCCCATCGAAGCGATAGCGCCCATCGGCAATGCGCCCCGCGAATGGCACCATGATCGCGAAGCGCGAACCGGGCCGGGCGAGGATCTCCGCGGCATCGCGATGGCCGTCGGCAAGATCCCACACGCCATCACCCAGCGGCACTTCGAAACCCAGCACGGCCGCGCCATGCAGCGCGATGCGCAGGCGCCGCCCGGTCGCGCCATCGGCCAGCTCCACGATGGCCTGACCACCCAGCCGAGCCCGGCTGGCGCTGTAGCCCGTCACCTTCGCTGCCGACATGGAACCCTCCGGGTGCCGAAACACCGCATGATATCCTGATCGAGCCCCCACCCCCGCTGTAGCCCCCTCCTATGCATGTAGTGACCGAACAAGCTTCGTCGATGATCCGTTTGCGCGATTACCGCGCCCCCGCCTGGCGGGTCGACACGGTGGAACTGGATTTTGACCTGGGCATCGATGCCAGCGAAGTATCCGCCCGCCTCACGTTGCGCCGCGATCCCGCGCAAACCGCGCCATTGCGGCTGGACGGCGAAGGGCTGGAACTGCTGTCGATCAAGCTGGATGGGGTGCAGCTGCCGGCTACTTCCTACCGCTACGCCGACAACGTGTTGGAGGTCGATGGCGCACGCGACGGCAGCGTGCTGGAAACGCTGGTACGGCTGCGCCCGGCCGCCAACACGGCGCTGGAAGGGCTCTACCTTTCGGGCCCGCGCGAGTCCGGCTTCCTGCTGACCCAGTGCGAGGCCGAAGGCTTCCGCCACATCACCTTCTTCCCTGATCGGCCCGACGTGCTGTCGCGCTACACCGTCACCTTGCGCGCCGACCTGGCACGCTTCCCGGTGCTGCTCGCAGGCGGCAACCCGGACGGCGCAGGCGAACTGGAAAGTGGGCGGCACTGGGCGCGCTTCGTCGATCCACATCCCAAACCGAGCTACCTGTTTGCCCTGGTCGCGGGCCGCTTGCAGAAGATCGAACGGGACTACGTCACCGCCGACGGCCGCGCCGTTCAGGTCAAGATATGGGCCGAAGCGAACGCAATCGACCGTTGCCACTACGCGATGGACGCCCTGCTGCGCGCGATGCGCTGGGATGAGCGCACCTACGGCCGCAACTACGATCTGGACGTCTTCCACGTAGTTGCCACCCATGACTTCAACATGGGCGCGATGGAGAACAAGGGCCTCAACATCTTCAACGCCAAATGCCTGCTGGCCGATCCCGACTCGACCACCGACGACGAGTACCGTCATGTCGAGGCGGTGGTTGCACACGAGTACTTCCACAACTGGAGCGGCAACCGCGTCACCTGCCGCGACTGGTTCCAGCTCAGCCTGAAGGAAGGCCTCACGGTCTTTCGCGAGCAGAGCTTCTCGGCCGACATGAATTCGGCCCCGCTGAAGCGGATCGAGGATGTGTCGCTGTTGCGCCGGGCACAATTCCCCGAAGATGCCGGCCCGCTGGCGCACCCGGTGCGCCCGGCCCAGTACAGCGAGATCAACAATTTCTACACCGCCACGGTGTACGAGAAGGGCGCCGAGCTGGTGCGCATGCTGGCCGGTGCACTGGGCCAGGCCGGCTTCCGCCGCGGCATGGATCGCTACTTCGACCGCCACGACGGCGATGCCGCCACGCTGGAGGATTTCCTGGCTGCGCTGGGCGAGGCCAACGGCATCGACCTGATGCCGTACCTGGCCTGGTACGGGCGGGCAGGTACACCACGACTCAGGGCGCGCGGGCACTACGACACCACTCGCCAGAAGTACACCCTGACCTTGGCCCAGCACCTCGACCACGGCAAAGCCGAAAGCCGGCCACCGCTGCCGATCCCGGTCAAGCTGGCGCTGTTTGATCGTGCGGGCAAAATGCTGCCGCTGCAGCTGGATGGCCATCAGGACGACGGCAGCTACGAGACGGTGCTGGTGGTTGATCAGGCCGAACAAAGTTTCGTCTTCAACCACGTGGTCTCGCCTCCAATACCGTCGCTGCTGCGCGGATTTTCAGCACCGGTCATCCTGGAGTGCCCGTATGCCCCGGACGAGCTGGCCTTGCTGCTGGCGTGCGACGCGGACGGGTTCAATCGTTGGGAAGCGGGCCAGCAGCTGGCGACCCATGCCTACGAAAACCTCCGCGATGGCACGTCCGACGAAGCACTGGAGGCCTGGTGCGACGCACTCGCCAGCCTGTTCGACGCGACCGCCATCGACGAGGCCCTGCTGGCGGATCTGCTGACGCCCCCGGGCGAGGTCGAACTGGCGGAGCGCGAGACGGCGATCGATCCGCAGCGCGTGCATGATTTGCGGCAGATGTTGCAGCAACGGCTGGCCGAACGCCTGGGTGCAAGCGCCCTGCGCCAGCGTTACGCAGCCCTGACGGCACCCGGCAAGATCGAGATGGACGCCGTGAGCCAGGCACGCCGTCGGCTGAAGCGTCGGGTGCTGGAACTGCTGGCCCTGGTCGACCGCGATGCGGCGTGCGCGCTGGCCGCCGCACAGTACCGCGACGCGGCGGGCATGACCGAACGACTCGCGGCCCTGTCGGTACTGGTCCGCCACCATGCGGTAGAGGCGGCCGCGGCACTCGAGGAGTATCGCCAGCGACACGCCGATGATGCCCTGGCGCTGGACAAGTGGTTCTCGGTCCAGGCACAGCTGCCGGGCGAGCCGGCGCTGGCGCGGGTGCAACAACTGGAGCGCGATCCCGCGTTCACGCTGAAGAACCCGAATCGGGTGCAATCGCTATTGGGCGCGTTCGTGCGCAGCAATCCCAGCGGCTTTCATCGGATCGACGGCGCAGGTTACCGCTTGCTCGCCGAGCGTCTGGTGGAACTGGATGCACTGAACCCGCAAGTCGCGGCGCGACTGGCCACGGCGTTCAACGGCTGGCAACGACTTGAATCGAAGCGGCGCACGGCGGCGCGGGCAGCCATCGAGGGCCTAGCGGAACATGGCGGGCTTTCCCGCAACCTGGCTGAAATCATCGACAGCGTGCTGAATCACTGAGCGGTAACGGCACGGCTCGAGTCCGCGCCCCGCATGGCCTCGTCGAGCGTGGGGAGGGACCCCACGCACGCGGGCGGCATTACTCTTCAGACGGCCAAATGATCGAGCGCCTCAAGCAGGCTCTCCATGCGCGATTCCAGGTCGGGCTGCAGCGCGTCGCGCTCGCAGTCCTCGCGTTCGGTCAGGCTGTCCAGGTCCATTTCCACCTGGCCGATTTCGATCAGCAGATCGTGGTGGGGATAAACGGGTTGGAAATTGAAGCTCATGTCCAGGTCGCTCCATTTGGGTAGGTGGTAATGGAGCCGATGCAATCGGCGTGCCATCAGCAACCTGGGTCACACTTTGTTTTGGCGCCAGCCGCCGCGACTGACGCAGGACGTCAGCAGCTGCCCCGGCCGGACACAAAAGCCCCATTCAGTCACTCCATGTTCACGGCGTTGCGACGATTATTCCCCTGCGTTTCACGCCAGTTATTGCCGTCCAGCCGGCAGCTTTTTCCGGTTTCTGGCGCCCGGCACCACGGTCATCCTGGATTCCCCCTGTTCCTGAGACCGCCGGGCGTCAGATCTGCCAACACGAGGCCCCGCGGTGGCAACCACCGCGGGGCCTCGTCATGTCGGCCTTTTGCCTTTCCGTCAAGGCAAAAGGCGACGGCACCCCGAAGGGTGCCGTCATGCTTCCTTCCCCGGTACGCAACCGAACCCCTGTCAGTTCGATCTCCGCGCGCCTGTCGCTGCGCAGCGTCTGTCCGCGAAAGTGCCTGAAGCACCATGCACCAATCGCGCCAAACTGCAGAATCGGCTCGCAAGGTCTTGATGGCGTTACCATGGCGCCCCGTTTTGTCACTTTTTGCATGCCCAGGTCAGTTTGATGCACCACCCGACCCACTACGACGTCATCGTGATCGGCGGCGGCCACGCCGGCACCGAAGCGGCGCTGGCCGCTGCGCGCGCCGGCTCACGCACGCTGCTGCTCAGCCACAACATCGAAACGATCGGGCAAATGAGCTGCAACCCGGCCATCGGCGGGATCGGCAAGGGCCATCTGGTCAAGGAAATCGACGCCCTGGGTGGCGCGATGGCGCACGCGGCCGATCGCGCCGGCATCCAGTGGCGCACGCTGAATGCATCGAAGGGTCCGGCCGTGCGCGCCACGCGTTGCCAGGCTGATCGGGCGCTGTACAAAGCGGCCATCCGCCACATCGTGGAGAGTGAGCCCAACCTGCAGCTGTTCCAGCAGGGCGTGGACGATCTGATCATCGAGCATGGTCGCGTGTGCGGGGTGGTGACCCAGATGGGCCTGTCGTTCAGCGCCCGGTCGGTGGTGCTCACCGCCGGTACCTTCCTGGCCGGCAAGATCCACATCGGCCAGGCGCAATACGCCGGGGGCCGCGCCGGTGACCCGCCCGCCAGCACGCTGGCGTTGAAACTGCGCGAGCTGCCGGTGGCCGCAGACCGCCTCAAGACCGGCACGCCACCGCGCATCGACCTGCGCAGCATCGACTTCCGTGGCCTGCAGGAGCAACCCGGTGACACGCCGGTGCCGGTGTTCTCCTACCTCGGCTCGCCGGACGAACACCCGCGCCAGGTCAATTGCTGGATCACCCACACCAGCGAGCGCACCCACGAAATCATCCGCGGCGCGCTGGATCGCTCGCCGCTGTACACCGGCCAGATCGAGGGTATCGGCCCGCGCTACTGCCCCTCGATCGAAGACAAGGTGGTGCGCTTCGCCGAAAAGTCCTCCCATCAGATCTTCATCGAACCGGAAGGGCTGGACACGTTCGAGATTTACCCGAACGGCATCTCGACCTCGCTGCCATTCGATGTGCAGCTGGCCTTGGTGCAGTCGATCAAGGGTTTCGAGAACGCGCACATCACGCGGCCCGGCTACGCCATCGAGTACGACTATTTCGACCCGCGCGGGCTTCATCCGTGGCTGGAAACCAAGGCCATCGGCGGCCTTTACTTCGCGGGCCAGATCAACGGCACGACCGGCTACGAGGAAGCGGCCGCGCAAGGCCTGATCGCCGGTCTCAACGCGGCGCTGGCGGTCCAGGGCAAGGCGCCCTGGTATCCGCGTCGCGACGAGGCCTATATCGGCGTGCTGATCGATGACCTCACCAGCAACGGCACGATCGAGCCGTATCGCATGTTCACCTCGCGCGCCGAATACCGGTTGCACCTGCGTGAGGACAACGCCGACCTGCGCCTGACCGAAAAAGGTCACGAGCTCGGCGTGGTTCCGTCACGGCGCTTCGATGCCTTGCGCAGCAAGCGCGACGCCGTCGAGCGTGAGCTGCAGCGCCTGGGCGCCTTGTGGGTGACGCCCGCCAATCCGCGCGGCGCGGCGGTCGAGCGCGAACTGGGTATCGCGGTCAGCCGCGAAACCAGCGCAGTCGAACTGCTGCGTCGACCCGAAGTCAATTACGCCGGGCTCACCGCGATAGCCGAACTTGGCCCGGCTGTCCCACGCGCAGATGTCGCCGCGCAGGTGGAGGTACAGGTCAAGTACGCGGGTTATCTTGCGCGCCAGCGCGAGGAGATCGAGCGCCAGCACCGGCACGAGCACACGGTGATTCCGGCCGACTTCGATTACGGCAAGGTGCGCGGGCTGTCGGCCGAAGTCCTGCTGACGCTCAAGCGCACGCAGCCGGCCACGATCGGTCAGGCCGCCCGGGTCAGCGGCGTCACGCCGGCCGCGATTTCGCTGCTGCTGGTTCATCTCAAACGGCGCCACGCCGCCTGAGCCGGACGCCTTGCGCCGCCGGCCGACTGCCGCCACTCGGCGCGGCGCCGGACTCATGGCATCATGCGCACTTTCAACGGCAGGGGGACAGGCAATGGAAATCTGGATCGGCCGCGACGGCGAAAGGCACGGCCCGTACAAGGAAGAGGACGTGCGCCAATGGCTGCGCAGCGGACAGGTAAGTCCGACCGATCTTGCCTGGCACGAGGGCCTCGCCGACTGGCAGCCGCTGTCCGTGTTGCTGCCCGACGCGGTCGGCGCACCGCCAGCCGCCAGCAGCACCGCCGCGGTACCCCCCGCGCTGGATCTGCCGCAAACCACGACCGCGGCGCTGGAGGATCACGCCGGATTCTGGAAACGCGTGGCTGCCTACATCGTCGACGCGATCGTCCTGATCATCCCGCAGATGCTGGTCGAGAACGCGTTCGGCGGACAGGCCGCCAAGGCCGTGCTGAAGCAGGCAACCATCGACGCGGCCGGCAACCCCGACGCCATGATGGCGGCGAACATCCAATATTACGCCACCATGTGGCCGGCCACGCTGGTGATCCTGGGCATCGTCATTACGTATTTCGCCGTGTGCGAAAGTTCCCGCTGGCAGGGCACCTTGGGCAAACTGGCACTGGGCATCCGGGTCACCGACCTGGACGGCAACCGGATCAGCTTCGCGCGCGCGCTGGGCCGCTATCTCGCCAAGTTCCTGAGCGTCCTCACCCTGGGCATCGGATTCCTGATGGTGGCATGGACGCGCCGCAAACAGGCCCTGCACGACATGGTCTGCAGCACCCTGGTACTGAATGGCCGGGCCAGCGAATTCAACTCGGCACCGACGAAGGCCAGCAACGACAGCTCGTTCAGCGCCTGATCGCACCAGCGCTCGCACCACGGCGCCGCGGCCATCCCGCGGCGCCGTTTTCGTTGCCGCGTCCGACGCGCACGAACCGCTTGTTATCATCGACGACCCACTCTTCATCGGCGCACCTAGTCGCCCGCCAGGAATCACCCCCGACCCATGCTCAGCATTGAACAACGCCTCGCCCAGGACATCGCCGCCAAAACCGAACAAGTGCACGCCGCCGTGGAACTGCTGGATGGCGGTGCCACCGTGCCGTTCATCGCACGCTACCGCAAGGAAGTCACCGGCGGTCTCGACGACACCCAGCTACGCCTGTTGGAAGAGCGCCTGCGCTATCTGCGTGAACTGGAAGAACGGCGCGCAACGATCCTGGCCAGCGTCGAGGAACAGGGCAAACTCAGCGATGCACTGAAGGCTGACCTGCTGGCGGCGGACACCAAGTCGCGGTTGGAGGACCTGTACCTGCCGTTCAAGCCCAAGCGTCGGACCAAGGCGCAGATCGCCCGCGAGGCCGGGCTGGAACCGCTGGCGCTGGGCCTGCGCGAAGATCCCACGCTGACGCCGGAGTCGTTCGCCGAGTCGTTCGTCGATGCCGGGAAGGGCGTGGCCGACGTGCGCGCGGCACTGGATGGCGCCCGCGCGATCCTGATGGAGTCGATCGCCGAAGACGCGCAACTGGTCGGCGAGCTGCGCGACTGGCTGTGGAGCCAGGGTCAGATCCGCGCCAAGGTCGTCGAAGGCAAGCAGCAGGCTGGCGCCAAGTTCCGCGACTACTTCGATCACGTCGAGCCGATCGCGAAAATTCCCTCGCACCGCCTGCTGGCCTTGATGCGTGCACGCAATGAAGGCGTGATCGAGCTGGAGCTCGCCCCGGCCGCCGACAGCGAGCAAGGCCATGCCGAAGGCGAGGGACGGGTTGCCGCCCGTGCCGGCATTCTCGACCGTGGCCGCGCCGCCGATGCCTGGCTGCGCGAGACGGTGCGCCTGACCTGGCGCGTGAAACTGCACCTGCACCTGACCCTGGATCTGTTTGGCCGCGTGCGCGAAGGCGCCGAGGACGAGGCGATCCGCGTGTTCGGCGACAACCTGAAGGATCTCATGCTGGCCGCGCCGGCCGGCGCCAAGACCGTGATGGGTCTGGACCCCGGCATCCGCACCGGCTGCAAGGTGGCCGTGGTCGATGGCACCGGCAAGCTGCTGGGCACCGACACGATCTACCCGCTGGAGCCGCGCCGGCAGTGGAAGGAGTCGCTGGCGGCGCTGGCCAGGCTGTGCAAACAGCACCAGGTCGACCTGATCGCGATCGGCAACGGCACCGGCTCGCGCGAGACGGACAAGCTGGCGGGCGAGCTGATCAAGGCGCTGGGTGACAGCAAGCTCTCCAAGATCGTGGTGAGCGAGGCCGGCGCCTCGGTGTACTCCGCCTCGGAAGCCGCCGCGAAGGAGTTCCCCGAGCTCGACGTCACCCTGCGCGGCGCCGTCTCGATCGCGCGCCGCCTGCAGGACCCGCTGGCCGAGCTGGTGAAGATCGAGCCGAAGGCGATCGGCGTGGGCCAGTACCAGCACGACGTCAACCAGATCAAGCTGGCGCGCGCTCTTGATGCCCGGGTCGAGGACTGCGTCAACGCGGTCGGCGTGGACGTGAACACCGCCTCGGCCGCGCTGCTGTCGCGCGTGGCCGGGCTGTCGCCGTCGGTGGCCGAGAACGTGGTGAAGCACCGCGACGCGAACGGCCCGTTCCCGAACCGCAAGGCGCTGCTGAAGGTGCCGCGCCTGGGCGACAAGGCCTTCGAGCAGTGCGCCGGCTTTCTGCGCGTACCGGACGGCGACAATCCGCTGGACGCCAGCGCGGTGCACCCCGAAGCCTATCCGGTGGTGGAGCGCATCATCGCGCAGTGCGGCCGCGAGGTACGCAACATCATCGGCGACACGAGTTTCCTGCGCGGCCTGAAGGCCGAGCAGTTCACCGACGACCGCTTCGGCGTGCCCACCGTGCGCGACATCCTCAAGGAGCTGGAGAAGCCCGGCCGCGACCCGCGTCCCGAATTCGTGGCGCCAAGTTTCGCCGAGGGCGTGGAGGACGTGAAGGATCTCAAGCCCGGCATGATTCTCGAAGGCCGCGTCACCAACGTGGCCGCATTCGGCGCCTTTGTCGACATTGGCGTGCACCAGGACGGTCTGGTCCACGTCTCGGCGCTGTCATACAGCTTCGTCAAGGATCCGCGCGATGCGGTCAAGGCTGGCGACATCGTCAAGGTCAAGGTGATGGAGATCGACCTGCCCCGACAGCGCATCGGCCTGAGCATGCGGCTGGATGACGAACCGGGCCAGGCGCGCGGCCGACCGGCCCCCGGCGGCAACGAACCAGCCCCCCGGCGCCGTGGTGACCAGCGCCCGGGCCGCGTGGGTAGCAGCTTGCCAAAACCGGCCCCGGCCCCGGCAAACAGTGCGTTTGCCGACGCATTGGCGCGCGCCCGAAAGGGCTGAACGGGATACCATCCGCTCGCGGTGCGGTGCAGCATGCGCTTCCGTATGGGATGGACTAACGTAACGACGACGTAACAAAAACATCTGCTCAGGAGCCCCACCCATGCCGCGTACCCGCTACCTCGTCGGCGCGATCACCGCCGCTTTGTTGTTCAGTGCCAGCGCCGGCGCCACCCAGTTCAGCAAGGTCGTCGTGTTTGGCGACAGCCTCAGTGACAACGGCAATCTGTCGCTGGTCATGGGATCGCCCACCCCGTCGCGATTCACCACCAATCCCGGCACGACGGCCGCCGAAAACGTGGCTGCCGGGCTCGGTTTCACGCTGACACCATCGGTCACCGGCGGCAGCGACTACGCCTTTGGCGGGGCCGGGCTGGTCAACAACTCCAGCGCAGGCCCGATCCCGACCCTGCCGCAACAGCTGCAGATGTACCTGGGCAGCACCGGCGGCAAGGCCGACGGCAACGCCCTGTATCAGGTCTGGGGTGGCGCGAACGACATTTTCTACCTGAGCGCCACGCAGACCGACCCCAACGTCATCGCAGCGGGAGTCGCCACCGCGGCGCAGACCGAACTGGGGCTGATTGCGGGCCTGCAGGCGGCGGGCGCCCGCTACGTGCTGGTGTACAACCTGCCTGATCTGGGCAAGACGCCCTCGGCCGCTGCCGGCGGCGCGGCCGCCCAGGCCGGTGCCAGCCAGCTCGCCGTGCTCTACAACGGCGTCCTCAACAGCGGCCTGGCACAACTGAGCAACAACGGCCTGAACGTGATCCCGGCGAACATGTTCGGCCTGCTCAACGAGGCGATCGCCAACCCGACCGCCTACGGTTTCAGCAATGTCACCGCGCCGGCCTGTACCGGGGGCAGTGGCAGCTCGCTGCAGTGCGGGCCGCAGGGCTCCGGCGCGTCGGTCACCTACGCGCCGGGCACCAACGACACCTACTTGTTCGCCGATGGCGTGCACCCGACCACCGCGGCCCACGCCATGGTCGGGCAGTACGTGCTGGCCGTGATCCGCGCGCCTGAACAGATCTCCCTGTTGGGCGAGGCGCCGCTGGCCTCCACCGCGGCACAGAGCCGCGTGGTGCGCCAGCAGATGCTGGTGGACAGCACCGGCGGCGAGACGCGCACCTTCGTCAATATCGACTACGGCAAGCAGCGCTTCAACGCGGGCAGCAATTCGCCCAAGACCCACAGCGATGACTACAACTTCACCATCGGCGTGGATGCTCGCGCAACCGACAACGTATCGGCCGGCATTGCCTTCGGTGTCGGCAAGAACAACGCCAACTTCGCCGGCGGTGGTGGCTACAAGATGCAGGATATCGGCGCACTGGGTTACCTGACCTACCATGTCGGTGGTGGCTACATCGGCGGTTTCGCCAGCTTTGGCCAGTCCAACTTCAAGGACATCGAACGTCGCATCCAGCTGGGCGCGGCCGAACGTACCGAGACCGGCAAGGCCGATGGCTCGCATCTGGGCGCCGGTCTTACCGCCGGCTGGTGGTTCGATTTCAACGGCCTGCGCACCGGACCCTTCGCCAACCTGGATTGGCAGACGATCAAGGTCAGCGGCTACACCGAGAGCGGCGCCGACAGCAGCGCGATGTGGTTCGGCCGGCAGCAGCGCGATGCGCTGATTGCGTCGGTGGGCTGGCGCCTGCAGGGCGACTGGAGCGTGGGCAACACAACTCTCTCGCCGTACGCCGAAGTGGCCTGGAACCGTGACGACAAGGCGGATCCGCGCGAAGTCCGGGCCGGGCTCAACAGCATGAGCGGATCGTTTGCCCTGTCTGGCTTCGCGCCGGACAAGAACTGGGGCACGGCCCAACTCGGGCTGTCGGCCAAGCTCACGCCGAACATGACCAGCTGGATCGGCTACAGCGGCCGCTTCAGCGACGCCAGCCAGAAGTACAACAGCTTCAACATGGGCTTCAAGGTCGCGTTCTGATCCACGGCAACGGGCAACAAAAAAGCCACCGGGAGACCGGTGGCTTTTTCATGTCCGCAGAACCAGACGACTTACTTGTTCTTGCCGTTGGTCGCGATACTGAGAATGTTCACCGCCTGCTTCTTGAGCGACGCGGCGGTATCGGCATCCAGCGGCTGCACGTCCGAGCCGACCTGATGCTGCTTCAGAACCAGCTTGCCATCCTCGCCCCAGCCGGCACGATCGATCGCGGTCGGCTTGCCGTCGCGACTGGCCTTGGTTTCCTGCACGATCACCCACGGCTTGCCGTCCTTGTAGGCGTAGTCGGTGCTGGTGTAGCCCTTGTCGACATAGTCCACCTCTTCACGGATGAACTTGACCTCACCGGCCTGGCGGAACAACTGCCAACCGCGCGAATCCTTGGCCTCCAGCTTGGTGCCGTGGCTGATCTTCATGCCGCCGATCTGCGCCTTGGCCTCGGCAAACTCGGCCAGGATCTTCTCACTCGGCGTCTGCTCGGCAACCAGTTCGATCTTCACACCGTCATTCTTGCTGCCCTTGGCCAGCACCGGCGCCTGGATCGGCATGGTGTACTCACGGTCACCATCGGTCAGGATCGCCTGCACCACATACAGGTTGCTGGCATTCACTTCGGCGGGGTTGAAGGTCAACGTGAAGGACTGGGGAAACGTCCCGGCCGGTGCGGTTTTGCTGGCCAGCGGCGGAGAGCCCACCGCGGTGGACGACACATTCACCAGGTTCAACACCAAAGTCGCCTTGTCCGATGGAGCGGGCGTGCCGGCACGCAGCGAGATCGTGCCACTGACCTGGTTGGGAACCTGGGCAACTGCCGCAGCGGTATTGGCGGACGCGGGTCCACCCGACCCGGCTTGCTGGGAGGAGTCGGATGCATTGTTGCACCCAGCCAGTGCCAGTGCCGCGACAGACACCAGCGACAGAACCGTCTTGCGCATGGGAAAACCTCTTGAAGCGTGAATTCGGGCACGCGATCGTTCAGGTGCCTTGCACCGTGACTTTGCGCGGGGGGAAGCCCCAAGCATATCTCAAAAAATGCAGGCTGGAGAAGTCAAGCTGTCCCTTGCCGGCCATGCGCTGGCGTATAGAACCGGCACTCAGTGGCGGTGCAAGGCGCGATGCGCGATGTCGCGGCGCCAGAACGCACCATCGTAGCGCACCCGACTGACGGCTGCGTAGGCTCGCTCACGCGCTTCGGCAAGATCACTGCCCAAGGCGCACACGCACATGACGCGCCCACCTGCGGTCACCGTCCGGCCAGCGGCATCCAGGCCAGTTCCGGCATGAAAGATCTTCACGTCGGTATCGCTCGGGGCGTCCAGCCCTTCGATGACGTCGCCGAGCCGCACCCGCGCCGGATAGCCTTCGGCAGCCATCACCACCCCGATCGCAGGACGCGCGTCCCAGCTTGCCCGGGTCCTTTCCAGACGCCCGTCCAGTGCGGCGTCGATCAGGTCCACCAGATCCGACTTCAGCCGCATCAGAATCGGCTGGGTTTCCGGATCACCGAAGCGCACGTTGAATTCGATCACCTTCGGCGCGCCGCTTTTGTCGATCATCAGTCCGGCATACAGAAAACCGATGAACGGCGCGCCTTCGGCCGCCATTCCGCGCAAGGTGGGCTCAATCACTTCACGCAAGATGCGCTGCTCCACCTCGGGCGTGACCACAGGCGCCGGGGAATACGCCCCCATCCCGCCGGTGTTTGGTCCCAGGTCGCCTTCATCGCGCCGCTTGTGATCCTGGCTCGAGGCCATCGGCAACGCATGACGGCCATCGCTCATGACGATGTAGCTGGCCTCCTCGCCCTCCAGGAATTCCTCGATCACCACCCGTGCGGAGGCATCGCCGAAAGCGTGCGCACCCAGCATGTCATGCAGAGCCAGTTCGGCGTCGGCGAGCGTCAGCGCCACCACCACACCTTTGCCGGCAGCCAGACCATCCGCCTTGATCACGATCGGCGCACCCTGCTTGCGCACGTATGCCAGCGCCGGAGTGAGCTCGGTGAACACGGCATAGCGCCCGGTGGGAATGCTGTACCGCTGCAGAAAATCCTTGGCGAAGGCCTTGGACCCTTCCAACTGCGCGGCGATCGCGCGCGGCCCGAAAATGCGCTTGCCGGCGGTCCGAAACTTGTCCACCACACCGGCCACCAGCGGCACTTCGGGCCCGACCACGGTCAGGCCGATCTGTTCGCGCTCGGCCAGCTCCAGCAAGCCGTCGAGATCGTTCACCGCGACGTGGACATTGCGCACCCCCGGCTCGCGCGCCGTACCCGCATTGCCGGGCGCCACGATCACCTCATCGACCTGGGGCGACTGCCGGAGCTTCCACGCCAACGCGTGTTCGCGACCACCGGCACCAATCACCAAAACTTTCATCTGTGCACTCCCGCGCCCACGCGACGCCGCCGCGCATTGTAGCTGGTGCGGCAAACCGCCCTGAAGGTCAGGGTTTCCGATCGAGTAAATCCAGCAGCGCGGCTCGCGGCAGCTTGCCGGTTTCGTTGCGCGGCAGCGCATCGACCAGCTTCAACGGGCGCGGCAGGAAAACCGGATCGACAGCCTGGCGCAGCGCCTCCAATATGGCGTGCTCGTCCAGACCCGGTGCCACAACCAGGGCAGCGATCCGATGCACACCAAGCGCATCGCCATCGCCCAGCTGGAACACGACACCATCGCGGACGCCCGGTATCGCCAGCAGGCGACGGCTGAGATCGGCCAGCGACGCGCGTTTGCCGGCAATTTCGAGCAGATCGGCATGACGCCCGCACAGGCGGAAGCGCCGCCCACCGTCAGACAGGCTCACGATGTCGGCCAGCGTGGCCGGCTCGTCCAGCTGCGGCGCCTCCACGCTGGTGCCGTCGGGTTGCGGATGCACGCTCGCGCCCGGGTACAGCGACCATAGCTCGTCGATGAAGGGTCGGCGGCTCGCAAACACGCAAGTCTCCGTGGAACCGAACACCTCGAGCAGCGGCGCATCAAAATGCCGTTCCGCGACACGCGCCAATTCGATCGGCAGCGGTGCGGTGGCCGACACCATCGCCGCGATCGGCGGCAATGCAATACCGGACTCGACCAGCGCGCGCAGGTGCACCGGCGTGGTCACCAGGACCCGCGGCCCGGGTACCTCAGCCAGCGCAGCCGCCACGTCAGCCGGAAAGAACGGCCGCCCGGCATGCACACTGGCCCCGCCCAACAGCGGCAGCAACACCGACATTTCCATGCCGTACATGTGCTGCGGCGGCACCGTGGCGACGATCGTGAAACCCGGATCCACGGCCGCGCAGAGCATCGCCAGGTTGCCGGCCGTACTGGCCTGGAAACTTCCCCACGTTTTCACATGGGCGCCGGGCACGCCGGTGGAACCGGAGGTGTAACCGATCGCAACGACCTGGTCTGTTGGAAGAGCCGGCCACATCGAGTCGGTGTCTCCCGGCGGCGAGACGTGCAGTGGCGGCAGTTGTCGGTAACCCACCGGAGCAGGATCAAGCATCTGGTCACCCAGCACATAGCAACCCGGGTGCGCGGCCATGACCTCGTCCACCGCGTGCGGCGCCCGCGAAGAAGGCAGCAGACTGCTCTGTCCGCGCAGCGCGATGGCACAGAATGCGACGAGGAACGCATACCGGTCTTCGCACAGATTCACCGCGGCAGTTGCCAGCGGCAGGGTATTGGCCACCTGTCGGACATGCACCAGGAACTGCGCGGCGCTCACCGCCTCACCATGACGCCACGCAACGACTCGGGTGGGATCAGTCGCGCCCAGCAACGGCAGCCGCGGCGCGGCGGCAATCGGGTAACTGTCGTGGATCATCACCAAACTGCAGTCTCCATGATCTTCGAATCGTGACGTTGTCCAGGATCGGAGCATGCCATGGACGAGCACGTGAACGACGTGTTCGGGCGCCTTTTCACGGCGCAGCCGATGCTCGCTCCACCCTGCTCCCGCTGACCTTCAGGCGCGGATGATGACGCCCGACAACGCGTCACGAATGGTGGTCGGACTGGTCTGGCCACCAAGCGGGCCGTCCAGCAAGCCGTCCAGCGCGTCACCGAAATACTCGGCCACGACCTGCGCGCTGCGCGCCGGCGGTTGCCCGTGGGGGTTGGCGCTGGTCGACACCAGGGCGCCGCCGAATGCCCGACACAGGGCCGCAGCCGGCTCGTGCGCCGTCACTCGCAAGGCAATGCCCGCATGGGAACCGGCTACCCAACCCGGTACTTCGGCGGAGCGCGGGAAAATCCAGGTATGCGGCCCCGGCCAACTGGCGCGCACCTGCCGCAATACATCCTCGGGCACCGCCTCGAGCGCGATATAGGGTTCAATCTGGGCAAAATCCGCCGCAATCAGCAAGACGCCCTGCGTGGCTGGCCGCTGCTTGAGGCTGAACACGCGCTCGAACGCACCGCGGTCATGCGGGTCACAACCGAGGCCGAACACGGCCTCGGTCGGATAGGCGACCACGCCGCCACCGCGCATGACGGCCGCAGCCGCATCCATCTCGTCGAGCGTGAATCGCTGCAACACTCAGGCCTCGGCTTTACCGGACGCGGCTGCCCCGGCGGCGGGTTTCTTGGCGCTGCCCGTCTTGGTGGTCGCCTTCTTCGTGCCAGTCTTTTTTGCGACAGTCTTTTTTGCGACAGCCTTTTTCGCCACGGCCTTCTTCGCGGCAGTTTTCTTGGCGGTAGCCTTCTTCACCGCGGTCTTCTTCGCCGCCGCTTTTTTCGGCGCCGGCTTTTTCGCGGCCGATTTCTTGCTCGCCGTCTTCTTGCCAAAGCGCCCCTTGCGCACGGGCGCCGCCGCCAGCAGCGCCAGGCACTGCGCCTCGGTCAGCTCTTTCGGCTCCTGTTCCTTCGGGATGCGTGCGTTCTTCTCGCCGTCGGTGATGTAGGCGCCGTAACGCCCGTTGAGCACCTGTACGCCATTGCCGAAATCGAGGATCAGGCGGTTGGCCAGCATCTCGAGCTTTTCCTGCATCACCTGCAGCGCCCGCGGCAACTCGATGGTGTAAGGATCGTCCTCCGGCTTGAGCGAGGCGTAGGTGCTGCCCTGCTTCACGAACGGCCCGAAGCGGCCGATGGCCACGCTGACCTCTTCGCCATTCTCGGCGTGACCCAGTTTACGGGGAAGCTTGAACAGCTCCAGTGCCTCGGCCAGTGAAATGGTGTGCATGCTCTGGCCCGGCCGGAGGCTGGCGAATGTCGGCTTTTCCTCGTCATCCTTGGTACCGATGGCCGCGTATGGCCCAAACCGGCCCAGCCGCACGGATACCGGCTTGCCGCTCTTGGGATCGACGCCCAGTTCGCGCGCACCGGTCGCCTCGCTGCGATCAACGGACTCGGTCTTTTCGTCCACCTGCCGCTTGAACGGCACCCAGAAGCGCTCCATCAGCGGCACCCAGGCCTTCTCGCCGCGACTGACCTCATCCAGCTCGTCTTCCAGCTTGGCCGTGAAGTCGTAATCGACGTACTGCGTGAAATGCTGGGTGAGGAAATTGCTGACCGCCCGGCCCACATCACTGGGCTTGAAGCGGCGGCTGTCGAGGTAGACATATTCGCGGTTCTGCAGCACCTGGATGATGCTGGCATAGGTCGAGGGACGGCCAATCCCGTATTCCTCCAGCGCCTTGACCAGGCTCGCCTCGGAGTAGCGCGGCGGTGGCTCGGTGAAGTGCTGGTCGGCCACGACATCGTGAAGTGGCACGTGATCGCCCTTGGCCATGCGCGGCAATCGCCGATCTTCCTCGTCGTCGGCTTTCTTCTGGTCGCTGCCTTCCTCGTAGACCGCCAGGAAGCCAGGATCGACCACCGTGGTGCCGCTGGCGCGGAACGAGGCGTCGCCACCGGGCGCGTCCTTCAGCGCAAACTCCACCGACACCGTATTGAGGGTGGCGTGGATCATCTGGCAGGCGACGGTACGTTTCCAGATCAGTTCGTACAACTTGCGCTGATCGTCATTGAGAAAGGCGACGATCGATTTCGGCGTATGCATCGCCGATGTCGGGCGGATCGCTTCATGCGCTTCCTGCGCGTTCTTCGATTTGGTCTTGTAGATCTGCGGCGCATCCGGCAGCGCCTGGCCACCGAAGTCACGAGCGATCAACTGGCGCAACTCGGCCACGGCGTCGACGCCGAGCATGGTGGAGTCAGTACGCATGTAGGTGATCAAGCCCACGTTGCCTTCGCCACCCAGCGCCACGCCCTCGTACAGGCCCTGCGCCACCTTCATCGTGCGGCTGGTGGTGAAGCCGAGCTTGCGGGCGGCCTCCTGCTGCAGCGTGGACGTGGTGAAGGGCGCCGCCGGACGGCGCTTGCGTTCCTTGGAGCTGACCTCGCTGACCGTGAGGCGGCCGCCGGCCGCCTGCTTCAAGGCGTCGCGCGCCGCAAGCGCAGCATCCTCGCTGGTCAGGTCGAACTGTTCGAACTTCTTGCCATTGAGCCTGGACAGGCGCGCGCTGAAGTCGCCATCGGCGTGCTTGAGCTGAGCCTCGACGGTCCAGTACTCACGCGCCTTGAACGCTTCGATCTCATCCTCGCGCTCGACGATCATCCGCAGCGCTGGCGATTGCACGCGGCCGGCGGACAGCCCCCGCTGCACCTTGCGCCACAGCACCGGGGACAGGTTGAAACCGACCAGGTAATCCAGCGCACGTCGCGCCTGCTGTGCATCAACCAGGTCGTTCGACAGCTGGCGTGGGGCTGCCACCGCCGCCTTGATGGCTTTCGGGGTGATCTCGGAGAAAACCACCCGGTGCATCCGCTTGCCCTTGGTCAGGCCCCGCTCCGCCAGGATCTCGCTGATGTGCCACGAAATCGCCTCGCCTTCGCGATCCAGATCGGTTGCCAGATAGATGTCATCGGCCAGCTTCGCCGCCTTGGCGATGGCGTCCACGTGTTTCTGGTTGCGCTCGATCACCTCGTAGGTCATCGCAAAGCCGTGCTCGGTGTCGACCGCACCTTCCTTGGGTTTCAAGTCGCGTACGTGCCCATAGGAGGCCAGTACCTGAAAATCATTCCCCAGATATTTGTTGATCGTCTTGGCCTTGGCCGGTGACTCGACGATGAGCAGGTTTTTTGCCATGAAGCTGGATATCCACAAGTGAACCACCGGCGCTTTCGTGCCGGGCGCATATATATAGTTGAAAACACGTCGCGCCGACGACTGTCAAGCCCGATCGGCTCCGGGCGGCCCAGCCGGGCGCGCTCAACCGTCGGGCAAGCGCTGATAGCGGCTGCCCGGCAAACTCTCGATGCGGGCCTCCAACTCCAGCATCAGCAGCATTGAAGAAACAACCGCCGCCGACTGCCCGGTTCGCTGAACAAGTTCGTCCAATGTCGCCGGGGCGTATCCAAGTTCGCGCAAAAGGCGTTGATAAGCGGTGTCCTCGTTAGGGTTCTGGGCGCTCCGCGAGGCGGCGGCCGCGAGCGTACAGGAGCGCGGCCGGTTTGACACCTCGGCGTCCGAGGCATCCAATCGCGCCGCCAGTTCACCCCCCAGCATGCGCGCTGCCGGCGCCAATGTCTCGATAATTTCGGCAGCGGTCTCGATCAACCTTGCGCCGTCACGGATCAGCCGATGGCAACCGTGGGCCAACGGACTATGGATCGACCCGGGCAACGCGAACACCTCGCGGCCCTGTTCGGCGGCCAGCCGGGCGGTGATCAGCGAGCCTGAGCGCAGGCCGGCCTCGACCACCAGCGTTCCCAGCGCCAGGCCCGCAATAATCCGGTTGCGGCGGGGAAAATGGTCGGCCCGCGCGGCGGTCCCCGGCGGGAATTCGCTGACCAACGCGCCGTGGGCCTCGATCCGCTGCGCCAGCGCCCGATGCTTGCGCGGGTATACCCGATCCAGTCCGGTACCGACCACCGCCAGGGTCTTGCCCCCGGCGTCCAGGGCGGCCGTATGCGCGGCGCCGTCAATGCCATCGGCCATGCCGCTGGTGATCGCCAGGCCGGCGTCGGACAGTGCCGTCGCGAATGCCCTCGCGTGCGCGAGGCCGGCCGCGCTGGCACCCCGCGCACCCACGATCGCGACCTGTGGATACAACAGCAGACTGGCGTCCCCCGCGACAAACAACGCGGCCGGCGGTTGCGGGATGTTCTCCAGTTGCGGCGGAAAATCCGCCTCGGTACAACACAGCAGCCGATGCCCGGGCATGGCCAGCCAGGCCATGTCGGCGTCCAACTGCCGTTCGTCCGGGTGCGCCAGCCAGGCTTCGGCCAAGGCGCCGAGTGGGGCCGGCTGCCGCCGCAGGTGGTCCAGCGCCGCCCGGATATCACCGCCGGTCGCGTCGAGCCGGTGACGCAAACCGCCGGGGCCGAGTCCGGGTGTGCGCATGGCAATCAGCCACGCGCGCAGGTCTGGCAGGTCGTCCATGATCATGGGAGCAGTTTACGCAACCCTTGCACAAGGAAACGGCGCGGTGAAAGCCGCGCCGTCCTGTAGGCAATTGCCGCATGGATGCTGCGGGCGGGGTTACTCGGGCATCGCCAGGCGACCACCGATATGCACCGGCCGCAACCCATCCATGACCAAGCCGTAGCTGACCTGGTCGAATGTGCGGAAGACCATCACGTGGCCGACGTACTCGTCCGGCAACTTGACCTTCTCGCCGAAGCTGCGGTTCATGCTGTTGCTGGCCACGTCGTCGTGGATGGTGTCGCCCGGCTCGAAGATCGTGAACGTCGTGCCGTTGTCGACGCCGTCACGGGCACCGACCGACAGCATCACCACCTGGCGCGAGCCGGCGGCGTCCAGCGCATCGGCAAACCCGATCACCTTGGCGTGGGCCGGGACGGATTTCGGCGCATGCGGGTAGTAGTACGCGTCGTACGGCTTGTCGTCGATCGGCATGATGCGATCGCCGCTGCGGATCTCCCGGGTGGCATTGAGCAGCAGCAGGGTCGCCGGATCACCGGTGCGCAGTGTCTCGGCGGTACCGATCACGCTGACCTCGACGCCCAGATCGTCGCCCTTGCCGTAGTGACCGTCATTGCGCGAATTCTCGCGCCACGGAGCGTTCACCATCGCCGCATTGCTGTCGAGTTCATGGGCGACCAGGTCGGCATTGGCCGCGTCGCCCTGGTTGAAGCCACGGAACACATGACTCGGCCGCACGATTGCCCAGCGCTGCCCCGGCTCGCCCTGCAGGCCACGCACATAAATGTTCTGGCCCACCGTGCCGCGCAGGCGCGACTCTTCCAGTCCGACCACGTAGGGTGCGGAACTCACCGCATTGGAATCCATCACCCGCATGTCCTTGAGGAACATCTTCAACTCGGACAGCGGAATGGCCGTGATCGCCTCGCCCTCGCGCCGCACGCGCGGCTGCAGGCCCACGCGCGGGCCGCCGCCGATGAAGGACAGATTGAGGACATCGCCCGGATAAATCAGGTGTGGATTGCGCACCTGCGGGTTGGCCTGCCAGATTTCCGGCCACAACCACGGTTTCGTGAGGAACTTGGCCGAGATATCCCACAACGTGTCACCGCTGCGCACGGTATAACTGTCCGGATGATCGCCTCGCAGTTGCGCACCAGCCGCATACACCGCGACGGTAACCAGCATGCCGGCCAGTAACACGATAATTTTCTTGATCATTGGCGGGAATCCCCCTTCCCCAGATGCTCGGTCGAGTGTAACCGAATGGTTAACGCGCGCAACAGGTCCCAGTTGGCAAAAATCGTCTGCGTCCGGACGCTTGCCGAAGTACAATAAGGCTCATTCTAGATGGCTCCCGGCGTGGCTTTTTACCAAACCGCCCGCAGTTTCGGGGCCGAGGCGAGATTCCATGTCACTACTGCCCATCCTCGAGTTCCCCGACCCCGGCCTGCGCCTTCGCGCGCAGCCGGTCACCGTGTTCGACGCGAAGCTCAAACAGTTCGTCGCCGACATGTACGAGACCATGTACGCGGCCAATGGGGTCGGCCTGGCCGCCACCCAGGTCAACGTGCAGCAGCGCGTGCTGGTGGCCGACATGAGCGACGAGCGCAACCAGCCCCTGGCCCTGATCAACGCCGAGATCCTCGAAAAAGAGGGCTCGCAGGTCTACCAGGAAGGCTGCCTGTCGTTCCCCGGGCTGTATGCCGATGTGACCCGCGCACTGCGGGTCAAGGTGAAGGCCCAGGATGTCGACGGCCACGAGATCATCATCGACGTCGCCGGCCCCCTGGCCGTCTGCGTCCAGCATGAAATGGACCATCTCGATGGCAAGGTCTTCGTCGACTACCTGTCGCCGCTCAAGCGCAGCATGTTGTTGAAGCGGCTGGAGAAGCATCGCAAGCTGGCGGTTGGTGCTTGAATACGGCGACGTTGCGGCTGGTCTTCGCCGGTACGCCGGAGTTTTCAGTGCCCTGCCTCGAAGCCTGCCGCGCCAGCGGCGCCGAGGTGGTGGCGGTCTACACCCAGCCTGACCGCCCCGCCGGCCGCGGCCGCAAGCTGACCCCCAGTCCGGTCAAGCAGGCCGCGCTGGCAGCTGGAATTCCGGTTGAACAGCCGGTGTCGCTGAAACCGGCCGAAGCGCAAGCGGACCTGGCCGCATACCAGCCCGACCTGCTGGTGGTCGTTGCCTACGGGCTGATCCTGCCGCGCAAGGTATTGGCTATCCCGCGACTGGGATGCTGGAACGTCCACGCCAGCGCGCTGCCACGCTGGCGCGGAGCGGCACCCATCCAGCGCGCCATCCTGGCCGGCGACGACGAATCCGGGGTCGATCTGATGCAGATGGAGGCCGGACTCGATACCGGCCCGGTCCTGCTGGAACGGCGCACGCCCATCACCCCCGACGACACCGGCGGCTCGTTGCACGATCGGCTGTCCCGCCTGGGCGCCGACGTGCTCGCCGAAGGGCTGCGCCGGGTGCTGTCGGGTGAACGCCTGGTGGCCACGCCGCAGCCGCCAGAGGGCGCCACCTACGCTCACAAGCTGGACAAGGCCGAAGCGCAGCTGGATCTCAGCCGTTCCGCGCTTGAGCTGGAACGCCAGGTCCGCGCGTTCGACCCGTGGCCGGTAGCCGTGGGCACGATTGCCGGGGAATCGTTACGGATCTGGGCCGCCCGCGCCATCGCGCTCGAGCACGCCGCCGAGCCTGGTGCCGTGCTCGCCGCCGGCCGCGACGGCATCGATCTCGCCTGCGGGCACGGCGCCCTGCGGGTCACCGCAGTACAGCGCGCCAACGGCAAGCGCATCGCCGCGGTCGACTATCTCAACGCACGTCCTGAACTGCGTACACGCCGATGAAGGCCGACACCCGCGCCCTGGCCGCCCGGGGCCTGGCCGAGATCGCCCTGCGCGGGGCATCGCTGCGCGACGTGATGGAACGCGACGCGCCACGACTGGCCGATCCGCGCGACCGCGCGCTGCTGATGGCCCTGCTCAGCGAAGGGGCGCGCTGGTGGCTGCGCTTCGATCCGGCCATCGACGGCCTGCTGGCCAAATCCCTGCGCCACAAGGATCCGGCCATCCACGCCCTGCTGGTGCTGGGCCTGGTGCAACTGGAAATCCTCGAGCTGCAGGACTATGCGGCCGTGGCCGCCACGGTTGAAGCCACCCGCGCGCTCAAGCGGCCGCAGCTGGCCGGGCTGGTGAATGCCGTGCTGAGGCGCTGGCAGCGTGAGCGCGAAAGCCTGCTGGGCAAGCTGGACGGGACACCGCAGACCCGGCATGCGCATCCCGCCTGGCTGGCCGACGCGCTGCGGCGCGACTGGCCAGCCCACGCCGACGCGGTGATGGTCGCCAACAACCAGGAGCCGCCGCTGACCCTGCGGGTCAACCGCCAGCGCACGGAACGGGGCGCCCTGCTGGAGCAACTGCAGGCCGCCGGCCATGCCGCCGTCGCGCACGCCTGGTTGGCGGACGCGCTGGTGCTGCCGCACAGCGGAGACGTCACCCGCCTGCCGGGTTTCGAGGACGGCTTGTTCGCCGTCCAGGATGGCGCCGCCCAGGTGGCCGCCGACCTGGCCGACCTGCACGATGGCCTGCGCGTGCTGGATGCGTGCGCCGCCCCCGGCGGCAAGGCCTGCCACCTGCTCGAACGCGCCGAGATCGACCTCACCGCACTCGAGTTCGAAGCGAGCCGCGCCGAACGCATCCGCCAGAACCTGATGCGCTTGCGGCTGAACGCGAAAGTACGCATCGGCGACGCCGGCGCACCGCAGGGCTGGTGGAACGGCCAGCCGTTCGACCGCATTCTGGTCGACGCCCCGTGCTCGGCCACCGGCGTCTTGCGCCGCCGACCCGACGTGCGGCTGCATCGCCGCGGCAGCGACATCGCCGCGATGCAGGCGCAGCAGCGCCGCATCCTGGCTGCCCTGTGGCCGTTGCTGGCACCCGGCGGGCGACTGGTCTACGTCACCTGCTCGGTGCTGCGCACGGAAAACGAGGCCGCCGTCGCCGAGCTGCTCGCCGGGCAGCCCGACGCGCAGGCCGTGCCGTTCACCCTGCCAGTGGGACAAGCCGCCACCGTGGGCTGGCAAATCCTGCCGGGCGACGGCGACCTCGACGGCATGTATTACGCGGTGCTGCAGAAACGACCGGTTTGACGGGCAGCTGGCACTGCCACGATGCACCGAATGCCCGCGCTACGCGGAGCTATGCTTGACCGACGACGATGGAAGGAAGCCTGCGCCCCGTGAAATCCTGCCCACCCCTGTCCCGCGCCCGCCCGTTGTGGCTGCGCAGCGCCCGCTGGGAACTGCTGCTGTTTGGCGTGTTCGCACTGCTCCTGCTTGGCATCGGCATCGGCCTGCGCGATCCGTGGCCCTCCGACGAGCCGCGCTTCGCGCTGGTGGCGCGACTGATGGTCGAGCACGGCCAATGGCTGTTTCCGCATCGCGGTCACGAGTTGTATCCGGACAAGCCGCCGGTGTTCATGTGGACGCAGGCGCTGGCCTATCTGGCCACCGGCCAGTGGCGGGTGGCGTTCCTGCTGCCCTCGTTGATTTCCGCGCTGGGTGCGCTGGCGCTGATCTACGACCTGGCCCGCCGGCTGTGGAACCACCGCAGCGCCCTGCTGGCGGCGGCCGGTTTGCTGCTCACCATCCACTTCACCTACCAGATGCGTAATGCGCAGATCGACCCGCTGCTGCTGGGTTGGATGACCCTTGCCAATTACGGCTTGCTGCGTCATTTGCTGCTGGGACCGTCATGGCGCTGGTTTGCCGTGGGCTGCTTCTTCGCCGGGGTGGGCGTGGCGACCAAGGGCGTCGGCGTGCTGGCGCTGCTGATGCTGGTGCCCTATCTGGTGGCACGCCGCGGCCAATGGCACCCCTTGGCTGTGCCCACCGGAGGCTGGCGTTGGGCCGGCGGGCTGGCACTGTTCCTGCTGCCGATCCTGGCGTGGCTGGTGCCGATGCTGCTGGTCGCCCGCGCCGATGGCGACCCGCAACACGCGGAGTACGTGCAAAACATCCTGTTCGGCCAGACCGTGCACCGCTACGCCACGCCCACCGGACACATCCACTCGCCGTTCTACTTCCTCGGCATCATCGCCGCGGACTGGTTGCCACTGTCCCTGCTGCTGCCGTGGGCGCTGCCGGCCTGGTGGCGTCGGTTGAAGCGGCGCGACGCGCGCATGCTGCTGCCGCTGGGCTGGATTGTGTTGATCTTGGTGTTTTTCTCGATCAGCCCGGGCAAACGCGATGTCTACATCCTGCCGGCGCTGCCCATGCTGGCCTTGGCGCTGGCGCCCCTGCTGCCGGGCCTGTTGCGCCGGCGCGGTGTCGGCATCGCGGTGTTCGGGTTGACGCTGCTGTTGAGCGCGCTGCTGGCGCTGGGCGCCGGACTGGCCCTGCTGCGCCATCCGTCCTGGGCGCTGAAGATTGAACAGAGCCTCGATCCACAGATCTGGTGGATGCTGCTCAGCATCGGTATCGCCGGCCTGCTGATTGCCGCCCTGACCCGGGTCCGTCGCGCGCCACTGGGCTGGCTGCTGTTCGCCAGCGTGCTGTGGGGCACTTACGGCCTGTGGGGTTACCCGATGCTCAATGGCGACCGCTCCGCCCATGACGTCATGGTGCAGGCACGCGCCGTCGCCGGCCCGGATGCCACCATCGGTCTGCTCGCCTGGAAGGAGCAGAACCTGCTGATGGCGCAGGGACCCGTTACCGAGTTCGGTTTCCTCAAGCCGTGGCCGCAACAGTACGCGGAGGCGGTGGCCTGGCTGCGCCAGGACCCGGCACACCGCTGGGTGTTCAGCCTCGATCAGGCGATGGGCACATGCGTGGACCGTCAGCACGCCACCTACGTGGGCCATGCGAATCGACGCGAATGGTGGATGTTCAGGCTGGACGCCGTATTAAGTGACTGCATTCCCCGCGTGGAAGCCGACAACGACGAATGAGCCAGGCCATCGCAGCACCCGAGACGCCGCCTTGCGCCGTGGGGGCGGCGTATGAGCGCCAGCCCGCCGTACCGCTGCCTCCACGAGGCAAGGGCGATGGGTCGGGCCGGTCCGGTGTGTCAGGCGCTGACCTGACGCAGGAGCCCATGAAACCCTGGCAGTCGTGGGTGCTGTCCATCCTGGTGTCCCTGATGCCGCTGTCGTTCTCGATCGATCCCCGGATCAAGATCGTGCCGACTGCACTGTTGTTCCTGGTCGGTCTGGCACTGCTCGTCGGTCGGGCAGCCAGCCGCCGCAGTTTTCGCGCCGCCTGGCCACCGATAACTGCCGCGTTGCTCATGGTCGGCTTTGTCGTCCTCAATGTGGTGATCCACGGCCTCGGCTGGCGGCCACTGGATCGCCCGGCGCACATCCTGCTGTTTCTGGTCGTGGCGGCATGCTTCAGCCTGCCGCTGCGGATGCGCGTGATCTGGGTCGGATTCAGTCTCAGCGCCGTGGTGCTCGGTGCCGTCGGCATCGTGCAGTGCCATGTACTCGGAGTCGATCGAGCTTACGGCCTCAACGGCGGTGCCTCGGCGGCCAGCGAACTGGCCGCGATTCTGCTGGGGCTGTCGGCGATGGCCCTGGTGCAGGTGCTGGCGTCCGGTACGCGCCGTTGGGAAAAATCGCTGCACCTGGCCGCCATGGCCTTCGGCATGTACGGCGCGCTGCTGACCCAGAGCCGTGGTCCATTGCTGGCGTTCGTGCCGATCTTCGTGCTGCTTGTGCTGCTGCACGCGCGGCGCACCGGGCACTGGCGATCAAGCCTGCTGATAGCCGGTGCGGTGTGCGTGGTCGCCGGCGCGGCCACCTTCAGCAGGCACGACGACATCGTGGCGCGCTTCGAGGCGATCGCGCCGGAAGTCACCAGCTTCGACCAACATGACGACGCCCAGGGTGCGGTGGGCGAACGGCTGGAGATGTGGCGCACCGCGACGCGCGCCTTTGTGGCTCACCCAGTGGCCGGCATCGGCATCGGCGAGTTCGCCGACTACACCCGGCAGGAGATTGCCGCCGGGCGCAGCGACCCGGTGATCGCCCGCTACAACCAACCGCACAACGAGTATCTCGAGGCTGCCGCGACGGGCGGCATTCCCGGGTTGCTGGTGCTGTTGGGCGTGTTCCTGGTGCCGCTGCACTTTTTCGGGCGGTACGTGCTGGAACCGGACGACGAGATCGCGTTGCCGGCCTCCATCGGCGTGGCGCTGATCGGCCTGTACATGCTTTGCGCACTCACCGACGCGGTTTTCTACCGGATGATGACGCAGTCCTTCTACTTCTTTCTGGTGCTTGGGCTGGCACTTCGGATCGGCTGGCTGCGACGAACGAATCCTGCCGCCTGAACCAGTTGGCGCGGCGGGTCCCTCGGGGTGACCTACGCGGCGGGTACGGCCTCGGGTTCGACTGTACGTTGGAGCTGGGCCGACGCGAGCGCCGTACGAAGATCCATCGGTGCTTCGCCAAACGCTTCCCGATGCTGGTCGACGCCGTGCTCGCAGCGGACCAGTCGTCGAGTCCTGGCATCGTCCACGATGACATCGTTCGGGTTTCCGACGACATGCTTCCGAGTCGGGTGGTACAAGTGGACCGCCAGCGCGCCCAGCCGCAGGTCGCGCCGCAGCAGCCCGGCGTGGAACGCCCGCACTGCCAATTCGGTGTCTTCGCGACCCCAGCCGGTCATGGTCTCGTTGAAGCCATTGAGGCGAAGCAGATCGTCGCGCCAAAAGCCCATGTTGCAGCTTTTGATACCGCGCCGCCGCGTGCTCGGCCTCGCGAACAGGCGCGCCAGCAGTGGCCATCGCAAGGTATGCCGGCGGCGATCAATGCCGCGCCGGAAGAAACCCGGGAACGAGGAATCCCGGCCAAGCATGTGCTTGACCGAGCTGGCGTCGGTCAACACGCGCGAACCCTGGACAAAGCAGCCCGGACGCGCAAACGCCCGGTGATCGGCAACAAAGTGCCGTTCCGTCACCATGTCGCCGTCCAGCAGGATGATGTAGTCGCCGCGAGCAGCCGCAATCGCACGGTTGCGCGCCCGGCTCATGCGCGCGCCGTCATCGGGCTGCCACAAATGCACCAGACGGACCGGGTAGTCGTGCGCCAGCCGCCGCAGCATCTCGCGCGTTGCCGGCTGCGACCCATCGTCGGTAACGATGACTTCGTACGGCAATTCCGTCTGGCCGGCGATCGCCCGCAGCACTCGCTCCAGCGCCTCGGGCCAGTTGTAGGTAATCACGATGACACTGATGCGCATGGCTGGTCCCCACTGGGCGGTTCATGGAGATTGCGGTTGATGCGACCTCCGGTCGCCGTCGGACGGACCCGACGTGCACATCCATGTCGCCAAGCCGTCCAGGCCTGACGTGTCGCTGACAGGTAAGCGGGACAACCCTGCTTCGCGCGCGATGGCGCCGACCCTCGCGGCACATGCTCCGCGCCCGGAGCCGTCGGTCCACGAAACTCCCCTCTCGGTGGTCGCCGCCGTTACGTACCCCTCACGCGGCCCATGATAACCCGCTGCCGGGTCGTCTACACGGCTGAATTTCCGGGATATTCGAGTCTCAGCCGGCTTTCGACGTCATTCCGGGGAATTCAAGGCATGCTGTCGGGATCGATATCCCGCAGCTCCCGCGGCAACCGACGTCGGCCGGCCCTGAGCACGGGCCACAGGATTGACGTGGCGCGCTCGAGGTTGCGCAGCCAGGAGCCGCGCCGCAATCGGGCAAGTTTCGCGTAACGCATGGCCTCGCGCCAGGTGGGGTCGGGCTTGGTGCGAAACTCGTGTTTGGCGCTCTCCACGCAGTTGGCATCCAGCCCGATGCCACGGGCATACAGCTCGATCAGGCAACGGGAGCGAAACCGGTTGCGATACTGGTTGGTGGCGGTCTGGTTGCCCCACCAGCCGTTGTTGCCATGAATCCGATACTGCACCGCGCCGGTTCGCAGGTAGTACTTGCGTGCGCCCAGCACGCTGGCACCGTAGACCAGGCAGTTGTCGGCGGACAGGCGCCAGTTGTCGCTCATCTCCGGGGGCAAGGCCAGCACGCGCCGGGCCCACGACGTACGCATGGACAACGCCGACGTGGGCGCGCCGTACCAGTGCATCAACATGTAGGTACTGATCGCGGTGAAGCCCAGGTCGAGCGAGCGGTCGGCGTAACCCATCCAGCGCTGCTCGTCGCCGAACAAATGCATGTCGGAGAACACAAACTCCACGTCGCGGCGCTGGTCATACAGCGCACCGATCTGCGCCAGATAGGCCGGTTCCCAGCGGTCATCGGCATCAAGAAAGCAGGCGACGTCTGCACGAATCTCCGCCACGCCGCGCTGGAAGGCCACCAGCTGCCCGCCGTTTTCACCACACAACAGGGTGACCCGTGGATCGTCGCCGTAACGCTCGCGCAAGTGCTCAGGCGAGCCATCGGTGGAGCCGTCGTCCACCACGATAATTTGCGCGGCCGCACGGCTCTGCGCCAGCACGCTGTCCACGGCGATGGCAACAAAGTCGCGGTAGTTGTAGCTGGTGATCACCACCGCGAAGCTGGTCATGTCGCAACACCGTCGCACTGCAGGCGCCGGAAATAGGCAATCGTTTCGCGCAGACCATCCTCCAATGCCACCGTGGGCTGCCAATCCAGCCGCTCCCGCGCCAAGCGGATATCCGGCTGACGCCGATGCGGGTCGTCGGACGGCAACGGCTGGTAGACCAGCTTCGAGCGGCCACCCACCAGCGCCAGGATCATCTCGGCCAGCTCGAGCATGGTGTGCTCGGCCGGGTTGCCGATGTTGACCGGACCGGTGAAGCCATCCGGCGAGTCCATCATGCGGATCAGGGCTTCGATCAGGTCGTCGACGTAGCAGAAGCTGCGCGTCTGGCTGCCATCGCCGTAGATCGTGATGTCTTCGCCACGCAGCGCCTGCATGATGAAGTTGCTCACCACCCGGCCGTCGTTGGGATGCATGCGCGGACCGTACGTGTTGAAGATTCGCACCACCTTGATGTCCAGCGCGTGCTGGCGGTGGTAGTCGAAAAACAGCGTCTCGGCACAGCGTTTGCCTTCGTCGTAACAACTGCGGATGCCAATCGGATTGACCCTGCCCCAATACGCCTCGACCTGCGGATGCACTTCCGGATCACCGTAGACCTCGCTGGTGGAAGCCTGCAGGATGCGCGCCTTCACGCGCTTGGCCAGGCCCAGCATGTTGATCGCACCATGCACGGACGTCTTGGTTGTCTGCACCGGGTCGTGCTGGTAATGCACCGGCGAGGCTGGACACGCAAGATTGAAGATGCGGTCGACCTCCACGTACAGGGGAAAGGTCACGTCATGCCGCATCAGCTCGAACAACGGATGGGCCAGCAAATGGGCAACGTTGTGCTTGCTGCCGGTGAAGAAGTTGTCCACGCACAACACGTCGTGGCCATCGTGCAGCAGCCGGTCGCACAGATGCGAACCCAGGAAACCCGCGCCCCCAGTGACCAGGATCCGTTTCATGCGTGGCTGTTTGGCGCCATGGCTCAGTGGTTCCCGAGGGCAACGTCGTGCAGGCAAGCGACGGGGCGATTCTGTCACGAATCGCGCCCATGCCTGCGCGCTGGTCATGGCCCGATTGAGGAATCATTCAGCAGCTCCCGCGCTGCGACCGGAGCAGCAGCCGGCTTCGGCTAGAATTCCCTCATGCCGACACTCCCGCTGACTCTCGCCGTCATCACCCACAACGAGGCGGGAAGCATCGCGCGCTGCCTGGACAGCGTGCCGTTCGCCGCCGAAAAGTTGGTGGTCGATTCCGGCAGTGACGACGACACCGTGGCGATCGCCCAGGCGCATGGCGCACGGGTGATCCACCAGGACTGGCTCGGCTTCGGCGCACAGCGCAATTTCGCCAGCAGCCAATGCAGCCATGACTGGATCCTGGTGCTGGATGCCGACGAATACCTGAGCCCGGAACTGGCCGCGGAGCTAGGTGATCGCCTGCCGCAACTGATGAGCAGCGAAGCGGCGGCGGCCTACCTGCGCCGCCGCACGATCTACATGGGTCGTCCGATGCGCTGGTACCGGCCTTCGGTGGGCGAGAAACTGGCCCGGTTGTACCACCGGGGACGCGCCCGCTGGAGCGACGTGCGGGTGCACGAATCGCTGCGCTTTGAAGGGACGGCGCCAACCCTGCGGGCCGCGTTCAACCACAGCAACAACCCGACCCTGGTGCACAAGCAGCTCAAGATCTTGCGCTACTCCGAACTGAAGTGCCGCGACTGGCTGGAACGGGGCAAACCGGTGCGCATGTGGCAGGCGCCATTCGTGTACCTGCTGGCCTTCCTCAAGGATTACCTGTTCCGGCTTGCCTTCCTCGACGGCTGGCGCGGCTTCATGATTGCGCAGACCGCGGCCAGCTACGCGCTGTACAAACGCATGCGCCACTACGAGATGGTCAACAACCCGGAGTCGGTGACCCGCGCCGCAAGCGCCCTGACCCGCCATGGAATCGATCGCTGAGATGGATAAAAAGCACTACCTGCTGTACGGCTCCGAGCGCTACGCGCTGGCCATCCTGCGCCCGCTGCAGCAGGCGATCCGCGCCCGCGGCGACGAGGCCGCCTGGTTCTTTGATGGGCCTGGCGCGGAAGACCTGGTTGCCGGCGAACGGCTGCTGAGCGTGGCCGAAGTCAGGGCGTGGAAGCCGAGGGCGGTGATCACCTCGTCCAATGCCGTGCCGCATTTCTTTCCCGGCGTGAAGGTCGAAACCTTCCACGGCTTCGATGCCGGCAAGCCACGGCATATCTATATCCGCGGCTTCTTCGACTTGTACTGCACCACCGGCCCTCGCGACACCGCACAGTTCCAGGCCATCGCGGACAAGCTGGGCCACTTCAGCGTAACCGAGACGGGCTTCCCCAAGCTCGACCCGTTCATGCAGGAAATCAGCGGCCCGCTGCCGGCCGTGCGCCAGCCGCCGGTGATTCTTTACCACTCGACATTTTCGCCATCGTGGAGCGCAGCCGAAACGCTGTACGAGGAAGTGAAGCGGCTGTCGCGTGACGGTCGCTGGCGCTGGATCGTGACCTTCCATCCGAAGATGAACCCGGACACCACGGCGAAGTTCAAGGCGCTGCAGAACGAGCATCTGACGTTCGCCGAGAACGACAACATCCTCGACCTGTTCCCGCAGGTCGACATGATGTGCTCGGACACCTCGTCGGCACTCAACGAATTCCTGCTGACCGGCAAGCCGGTGGTCACTTTCAGGAACCGCCGGCCCGGCCCGCAGCTGATCGACCTCGACGACCCGCAGCAGTTCGAGGGCGCGATCGAGCGGGCTCTGGCGAGGCCACCCGAACTGATGCAGGCCATTCGCGCTTACGCCGACGCGATCCACCCGTACCACGACGGGCGTTCCAGCGAACGGGTGCTGGATGCGATCGACGCCTTCATCGCCGGTGGCGCCCGGAATCGCCGACGCAAGCCGCTGAACCTGTGGCGCAAGTTGAAGATCCGGCACCGCATTGGTTACTGGGGACCGGCGTGAGCGTGGCGCGGGTCGCCTTGTGCGCGCCCCGCGCAGGCTAGAATCCTGTTCTGGTCACCCGTGAGTCTGCCCGTGCCTTCCAGCCGTTACAGCCCTTCCGAACACCTCCGCTCCGTATGGCCCTGGCTACCGCTATGGACCGTCGTGGCGTTGCTGGCGATCTTCTCGCACGGGCCGATGCCGCTGTACTCCACCCGCACCCTGGCGGTGGCGTGGGAGATGTGGAATCACGGCCAGTGGCTGGTGCCGCATATCAATGGCCAGCCGTACAGCGAAAAGGCACCGCTGCTGTTCTGGCTGATCCACGCCGGCTGGTTCGTGTTTGGCGTCAGCGACATCTGGCCACGCGTGCTCGAGGTGCTGTTCGGCGCCACCCAGCTGGTGCTGATCTCCTTGCTGGCCCGCCGGCTGTTTCCGGACCGGCCGTGGATGGCCAAGGCCGCGCCCTGGATGCTGCTGGCGTTCGGCTACGCGTTTCTGTTTGGCCAACAGATCATGTACGACGTGCTGTTGTCGGTGTGGGTCCTGGCGGCGCTGCTGTGCCTGACGCCGAAGGCGCAGCGCCGTGAACCGCGCTGGCTGCTGTTTGGCCTGTGCGTGGGCTTCGGCTTGTTGACCAAGGGCCCGGTGATGCTGTTGCACGTGGTCTTTCCGTGGTTGCTCGGCCCGCTGTGGAACGACTTCGCCAACCAGCATCGCGCACGCTGGTATGGCCGCGGCTTGCTCGGCGTGCTGCTGGGCGGCGCGATGCTGCTGGCGTGGGCGCTGCCGGCCGGATTCGCCGGCGGCGAGGCGTACCGGGAGCGCCTGTTCTTCACCCAGACAGCCGGTCGCGTGGTCGACAAGCTGGCGCACGGCAAGGACTTGCAGAACCACGCCGAGCCGTTCTGGTTTTATCTGCTGTGGCTACCGGTGATGCTGTTTCCGTTTACCGGCTGGCCACGGGTGTGGGTGGCCGTGGCCAGCCTGCGCCGGCCGCTGGAATCCGGCCTGCGTTTCGTGCTGTGCTGGCTGCTGCCGACCTTCATCGTGCTGTCACTGATTACCGGCAAGCAGCTGTATTACCCGCTGCCGGAGCTGGGCGGCATCGCGCTGCTGATGGGCGCCGCGATTGCCGTGTTGCGCGAGCAGCGGCCTGGCCTGGCACGCAACGGCTGGCTGGGCACCTGGCCACTGGGCATCGGCGGCATCGTTTTTTCGCTGGCCCTGTTTGCCCTGCCCATGCTGGTGGCCGGCGACTACCTGCACGGGGAATGGATCGACGCGGCCGCGCCCTACAGCCGCTATTTCAGCATGGTGTTCCTGCTGCTGGGCGCCCTGCTGCTGCTGCGCGGACGCGGTGAACTGCGCCGCCTGGCGGTGGCCGGGCTGATTGGCGTGCTCGCCCTCAATACGTTGTTCACCTTGACCCTGTGGCCGCGCTACGACCTGCGCCCGATCGCCCATTTGCTGGGTGCCGCCGAGCAGGCTGACCGACCCATCACCTTCCTGGGCAACTACGAGGGCCAGTTCCACTTCGAAGGTCGCCTGACCCAACCGATCAGGGAGCTGCTTGGCAGTCCGCTGGAACGGGACCAGGCGCTGCAGGCGTTTGCCCGTGCCCGCCCGGACGGATTGGTGGTGATGCGGGTGGAGCAACCGGACGCGAACGCGCTGCGCTACGCGCTGCTGGTCCAGCCGTTCCGTTCTTCGTGGCTGGTCGTGTGGCCGGCCGAGGCGCTGGCCGACTTGCGCGCAAACCATACGCCGCCGGAACCCACCCAGCCGACTCAGGTCTATCCGGCCGACGCCAGACGACAGTGGACGCAGCCATGAGCACGGACAAGATTGCGAATTTGCGCAAGCAGTGCGACGGCCCCCGCGACGGGGCGCTGCTCCGGTTTTCGCTGGGCAGCGCACTGCTGGCCGAGGGCGACCACGCGGGCGCGAGCGAGCAGTTTCGGCGCGCCACCGACTTCGATCCGACCTATTCGGCGGCCTGGAAGCTGTTGGGCAAGGCCTGTCTGGCCGGTGGCGACGAAAGCGCGGCGGCCGAAGCGTGGCAACACGGTATGGCCGCTGCCGCACAACGTGGCGACAAGCAGGCCGAAAAGGAAATGGCCGTCTTTCTGCGACGGTTGCAAAAAGACCGGCCGTAGGAAGCCGGGGCAGCAAGCCGCGCCGTCAGCTCTTGGTTCGGTGTCCGGCATCACCACGCGCCGTCACGCCAACGGAAATGGCTAGGTACTGGTGTCGCCCTCGTACGGATTGACCAGGCCCACGGCGGAAAAGCGCCGATACGGCCACTGGTACTGGGCAAACGCCAATTCCACGCAGTCCTGCACGCCCTGGTTCAGTGCGCGGCAGGCCGCGGCGTGGTCGGCATCGGTCAGGCCCGCGGGCGCGGGCAACAGGTGAATGCGAAAACCGGCTCCCTGCGGCAGACGCTCGGCAAACGCAAACAGCACGGTGGCACCGGTGCGCGCCGCCAGCCGCGGCAGCAGCACCATGGTCAGCGCGTCTCGACCAAAGAAGGGCGCGAACTCACCTTCACCGGCGCGGGGTTTCTGGTCGGGCAAGATGCCCACCGTGCCGCCCGCAGCCAGCCGCTTGTACAGGGTCCGGACGCCGGCGCCGTCGGCGCGGACCTGTTCCGGCGCCAGCGCGCCCCGCACCTTGCGCAACAGGCCTTCGATGGCCGCGATTCGCGGCGGTCGATACAGGATCGCCATCGGCGTCTTGCTGCACAGCCAGTAATTGAGCAACTCCCAGCAACCCAGGTGCGGCGCGGCAATGATCACCCCTTTGCCGGTCGCCAACGCCGCATCGAACAGGGCCTCACCCTGTACCTCGCGCACCAGTCCCAGCGCGCGCTCGGCGCCGGCGCCCCAGACCTTGACGATCTCGCTGGCCGACTTGCCGTGTTCGACCATCACCTCGCGCAGCAGCGCTGCCCGGGCTGGGCCATCCAGCTGGGGGCGGGCGATCCGCAGATTGACCGCGGCGGCGCGCGCCGGGCGTCCGCGCCACCACAGCTGCAACCGGCCGAACCCGGCGCCCAGCCCGTGCAAGGCGCGCAACGGCAGCAAGGCCAGCAGCCGCAGCGAAAGGTAAATCACATACATGTCGATACGCATGCGCGAAAGTGTAGAGGACGCGGACGCCATCGACCGTCGGCGCACATGGACGTATGCTCTGGCCACCTTCGGCCCCAACCGCCACGCCACCCATCCATGATCTCCCTGATCCAGCGTGTCTCATCGGCCAGCGTCAGCGTCGATGGCCAGACCATCGGCAGCATTGGCCCCGGCTTGCTGGCCCTGGTGGCCGTCCAACCGGACGACGGGGAGCGCCAGACCCGGCGCATGCTTGAACGCCTGCTCGGCTACCGGGTGTTTGCCGATGACGCCGGCAAGATGAATCGGTCGCTCAGCGACACCGGTGGCGGCCTGTTGCTGGTCAGCCAGTTCACCCTGGCCGCCGACACCCGCTCCGGCATGCGACCCAGTTTCACCAGCGCCGCGCCGCCCGAACAGGGTCGCCACTGGTTCAACCGTTTGCTGGAACTGGCACGGTCCGCGCACCCAGGGGTGGAAACGGGGCAGTTTGGTGCCCATATGGTGGTCCAGTTGGTGAACGACGGGCCGGTAACCTTCCTGCTCGACACCGGCTGAGTCTCTACGAAGGGCCGGTCGTCGGCCCGGCACGCTGAATACCAGGCAACATCGTGTTTTGGCGCGATTTTTGCGTGGTGTCCAGCGAGAATTTTTTCCTTGAAAACTGGTCAGAAAAGCAGCACATCGCTATAATGTCCGGTTCTTGAACCCTGCGGCGGTCGGTGAATGAATAGCAAAGCTCCCCACGAGCAACAGTCTGAAATCAAGGCGCTCATCTCCAAAGGACTGGAGCAGGGTTACCTGACCTACGCGGAGATCAACGACCACCTGCCCGACGATATCGTCGATCCGGAGCAGATCGAAGACATCATGGCGGTGCTCAAGGGCGTCGGCATTGAAGTCCACGACGCTGCGCCGGACACCGACACCATTTCCGACGGCGCCGCGCCGGGCACCAGCTCGGGCGACGACGACTCCGCCGCCGAGGAAGCGGTCGCCCTGCTTTCCGCGGTCGACGCCGAAGTGGGTCGTACCACCGATCCCGTGCGCATGTACATGCGCGAGATGGGCACGGTCGAACTGCTGACCCGCGAAGGCGAAATCGCGATCGCCAAGCGCATCGAGGAAGGCCTCGGCCAGGTGCAGACGGCTCTGGCCAGCTTCCCGCTGACCATCGAGCTGTTGCTGGAGGAGTACGACCAGCATCTGGACGGCAAGCGCCGCCTCAGCGAGATCCTGGCCGGCTTCCTCGATCTGGAGGAAGCGGCGGATCTGGCCCGCAAGGAAAAGGAAGCGGCCGCCCTGCTGGCGCCCGAGCCTGACCCGAACGAGGAAAGCGACGGCGACGACGCGGAAGACGAAGAAGAGGAAGAAGAAGCCGGCCCCACGGGTCCCGACCCGGCCGAGGTCAAGCGCCGCTTCGAGCTGCTGCGCGACTACTACACCAAGTTCCAGAAGGCGGCGCCCAAGGCGGCCAGCATCACCGACAAGAAGATCGTCAAGCTGCGCGACCAGATGGCGGAGGAGTTCCTCAAGCTCAAGCTGCCGTCCGCGCTGATCGACGGTTTCGTGCGCAAGCTGCGGGAAGTGGTGGGCGACATCCGCCATCACGAGCGCGTGCTGATGGACATCTTCGTCAAGCAGGTGAAGATGCCCAAGGCCGAGTTCATCAAGAATTTCCCGATCAACGAGGGCAACCCCGAGTGGGCGGCCGAGCTCAGCCGCAAGCGGCAGAAATGGTCGCCGAACATCAAGCTCCACCGCGAAGCCATCGACGCCGAGCAGGAAAAGCTCGCCGCGATCGAGCGCAAGCTGTTCCTGCCGTTGATCGACATCAAGGACATCAACCGCGCCATGGCCAGTGGCGAGGCGAAGGCACGCCGCGCCAAGAAGGAAATGGTCGAGGCCAACCTGCGCCTGGTGATCTCGATCGCCAAGAAGTACACCAACCGCGGCCTGCAGTTCCTCGACCTGATCCAGGAAGGCAACATCGGCCTGATGAAGGCGGTGGACAAGTTCGAATACCGCCGCGGCTACAAGTTCTCGACCTACGCCACCTGGTGGATCCGCCAGGCGATCACCCGCTCGATCGCCGACCAGGCGCGCACCATCCGTATCCCGGTGCACATGATCGAGACGATCAACAAGTTGAACCGCATTTCCCGCCAGATGCTGCAGCAGTTCGGCCGCGAGGCCACGCCGGAAGAACTGGCCAAGGAAATGGAGATGCCCGAGGACAAGATCCGCAAGGTGCTGAAGATCGCCAAGGAACCGATCTCGATGGAGACCCCGATCGGCGACGACGAGGATTCCCACCTGGGCGACTTCATCGAGGACGGCAACGCCAGCTCGCCGGTGGATTCAGCCACCGAAACCGGCCTGATGGAAACCGTGCGCGACGTGCTCGCCGGCCTGACCCCGCGCGAAGCGAAAGTGCTGCGCATGCGCTTCGGCATCGACATGAACACCGACCACACGCTGGAAGAAGTCGGCAAGCAGTTCGACGTCACCCGCGAGCGCATCCGCCAGATCGAAGCCAAGGCACTGCGCAAGCTGCGTCATCCGAGCCGCTCCGAACAGCTGCGCTCGTTCCTCGACGTCGAGTAACCCTCAGCTAACGGCAAACCGAAGAAGCCCCGCCAACGCGGGGCTTTTTCATGGCGACAATGCTCGCGTCGCATCGCCTGAATGCACCACCACCCTCGTGCGCGCCTGCACGCTACGGTAGACTTCTGCCCCTGCACGGGCCTATAGCTCAATGGTTAGAGCAGAGGACTCATAATCCTTTGGTTCCAGGTTCGAGTCCTGGTGGGCCCACCAGCAGCTGGCTCTGCGATGACGATTTTGTGGCTGCGAGCATAAATTGGCCAACTTGGCCAACTTATGATGGATTTACGGGCATAACTTGGCCGCAGCTCGTATGCGCTTCCACCACGGCCGGACCTAACCGGCCGTCGTGGTTGGCTGTTGAAGATTGGTGTGTCGCCGCTTCCAGGCTCGAATACTCATTCGCTGAACGCTGCAGGGAGCAAGGGGTCAGATCTAGGATCGTAGCATGTGCCGGAGTAGGCTCCGCAGTATGGCCCGACCCGTTCGCGGGGCCGTCTAGATGTCCGAATGCAATGATGCTAGACCTGACCCTAGGCCTGCGTAGGCCTGCGGGCTTATTTCCCAGCTCAAGGAACCGCAGGACGAGAAACGGGCCCGATCGCAGATCAAGTCGTCGAAACTACAACCCTGCGAACTGAACAAACCGTGACACTCCGCCGGCAACACGGGAGGATCTTTTCAGTCCATCCAGAATGCGTTGATAAACACCATCCGACACAGGTTCATGTGGCCTGATTCGCCTGGCTTCGACGGCGGCGACCAATGGTTGTGAAAGCTGTAACTTGGCGTGTTCGTAAGCGACGAAGGTCGGATGGCGGATGAATGGATGGTCACCAACGTTCAGCAAGCAGGTGCTGTCACAAAGGCCGTTCGCCTCAAACGAACAGAAGTTCACCAAAAGAACGGTGGGGCCACCCTTCTTAGGGTAGTCCACAGGATCATTCATGATTATGTGAAGATGTTCGTTGTGACCGGTCGCTATGAACAACGAGCCTCTGCGAAAAAGCGCTTCCTGCCGCACTTCAACCCCTTAATTGAGGTTTGCCAGAGTCCGATCCAGCTCGCGCTGTTCATCGTACTGTAAGGCAAGCTGTTGCGCCTGTTCAGGAGCCCAACCGAGTGCTTCGAAAACGTCCCCAGGGGCAATTGGGATCCTTGAGCTGCCTGGGTCTTTCCATTCTGCACAGTTGTCGTGCGTCCAGCGGCACAAAGCATCCCACCCCATTCCGCCAAAGCGGGCATAGACCTCATCCAAGATTTTCATCCCAAACGGAGACAGCTCATCCAAGTCGTCTTCTTGCATGGTTCGGGCTAGCTTTGCATCGTACCCTTCTGTGCGAACGAGACCCGACCACCGTTGACTCTTGAGCTTGCCACGCAGAAGGTCCAGCGTCAGCGACAACACGGGCCCATGCTTGAGCGAATAGGGCTGATCATTTGTCATTGAGGCGCCAGTCAGACGCATTGACTCTCGGTCGGTCAAGTACAGAAGCTTCATTAGCTTCGTGTAGTTCATGCTGCCCCCACTCTTGGAGAGCAGGTATGCCGCCATCTGTGCGGCCTTAGCTTCGTTGAACATGTTCATGGCCTCGCAGGCTGCGTCCGAGAGATGGACAACTCAGGACTCATCAACTGAGTGCTGATAGGTCAACTGCAATGGCAAAACTCCTAGTGCGGATTGTCGCCGTCATCTCAGACCCCCCGTCCGTGATCGGAACTGCTTTCGATAACCGCTAATTCTATCCGTCCGGTATGGCTCAATTGTTAAGTTGGCTCAAAGTCAAGCTTGACATCATTCGTATAACCTGCGCGTGACGATGGTGTCAATCGACGTCAATTGTTTCTGCTGACGTACATGCCGACACTTATGTCGAGAATTTCGGCTCACATTCGAAGGCTCCGGTTCGGCAACCAGACGCTGTGCGTCTGAACCGACCTCGATCGGGCTTTGTGGGCGCTTGGGAAACGGGGTCGGGTTCAGTTACGGCAATGTCCGTCCCGGGTCGAAAACTGCCCCCCCTTCTCGCGAAACGGGCTCTACCCCGCCGCCCGACAACTCAATGCACCAACTGATTGATCTCCATGATCGGCAGCAGAATCGCCAGCACGATGGTCAGCACGACGGCGCCCATGAACAGGATCATCAGGGGCTCGAGCAAGGTCAGCAGGACTGCCAGGCGGCGTTCGAGTGCGCGGGTTTCCAGTTGCGCGACCCGCTCCAGCATGGGTTCGAGTTTGCCGCTCAATTCGCCGCTGCCGACCAGGTGAATCATCAGTGGCGGGAACACTCCGGTGGCGCCGAGCGCGCGTGACAGGCATTCGCCCTCGCCGACCCGCGCAATGGTCTGCTGCAGCGCATCCTGCATCACGCGGTTGGTCATCGCCTGCGCACCGGAATGGAGCGCCGACAGCAGCGGTACGCCGCCGCCCACCAGAATCGCCAGCGTGCTGGCAAAGCGCGAGGTGTTGCCGCTGCGGATCAGCGGGCCCAGCCACGGCAGGCGCAACAGCAACGCGTGCCAGCGGTAGCGGTAGCCCGCGTGCCGCAATGCAAACCGCAGGCCGACGACCGCGCCCACGCCGGCGATGAGCAGATACACACCCGCGCTGCGCAGAAAACCGGACAGTGCGATCAATCCGCGCGTAAGCAACGGCAGGCTCTGCCGCGACTGCTCGAAGACCTGCACGATCTGCGGCACGACATAGACCAGCAGGCCGATGACCACGCTCAGCGCCACCACGGTCACCAGCAGGGGGTAGATCAACGCTAGGCTGGTTTTCTGCTTCAAGGCCTGGCGCGCATCGAGGTAATCCGCCAGATGCAGCAGCACGGCCGCCAACGCACCCGATTCCTCGCCGCCATGGACCAGCGCCCGATAGAAGTCCGGGAACACCCGGTCGTAAACGCCCATCGCACCGGCCAGTGAAAGTCCGGCGGTGATTTCCGCCTGGAGGCCACCCAGCACTTCACGCGTGGCCGGCGCGGTCACTTCTTCCATCAGCGCCGCAAACGACTGTTCCATGGTCAGGCCCGACGCCAGCAGCGTGGCCAGCTGTCGGGTCAGCAGGCTCAGCTCCGCCGACGGCAGGCCGCGGCTCCATGGCTTGCGCATGCGTTCGTGCGCACGCAGCGGGTCGATTCGCGTTGGATGCAGCCCCTGGGCGCGCAAGCGGGCGCGTGCCTGCCGCGGCGACTCGGCCTGCACCACGCCGTCCGTGGCAGCCCCTGCCGCGTCCAATGCTTCGTAGCGGAACGCTTCCATCGCGGCTATGCCTGCGTCACGCGGAGCACTTCTTCGAGGCTGGTGACGCCCTCGGCCGCCAGCTGCATCGCGCTGGTCCTTAGCGAATACATGCCGTTGGCCAGGGCATGCGTCCGCAGCACCTGTTCGGAAGCCCGTTCATGGATGAGCCGGCGCAGCGTGTCATCGACCGTGAGCAGCTCGTAGATTCCGGTGCGCCCCTTGTAGCCGGACTGGTTGCACGCCGCACAGCCCCGTGGTGCGTGGAAAGTTCCCGGGATGGCTGCCACGCCAAACGCGCGCCATTGCGCCGCGGTGGGCGTCCACGGTTTGCGACACTCCAGACACAGCTTGCGCACCAGACGCTGGGCGCCGATGCCAAGCACACTGGAAGCCAGCAGGAACGATTCCACGCCCATGTCGATCAGCCGGGTGATCGCGCTGACGGCGTCGTTGGTGTGCAAGGTGGTGAAAACCAGATGGCCGGTGAGGCTGGCCTGGATGGCGATCTGCGCGGTTTCCAGATCGCGGATCTCGCCAATCATGATCACGTCCGGGTCCTGCCGCAGGATGGTGCGCAGCGCACGCGCGAAGGTCATCTCGATGCGGGCACTGGTCTGGGTCTGGCTGATGCCGTCGAGGTCGTATTCGACCGGGTCCTCCACGGTCATGATGTTCTGCGACTTCGGATCCAGTCGCGACAGCGCCGCATACAGCGTGGTGGTCTTGCCGGAGCCGGTGGGACCCGTCATCAGCACGATGCCGTGCGGCTGGTGGATCAGCCCATCCATCTGCCTGAGCGTGGCCGGATCCATGCCAAGGCGCGCCAGATCCAGCCGACCGGCCTGCTTGTCCAGCAGGCGCAGCACGACACGTTCACCGTGGGCGGTGGGGATGGTCGACACGCGCACGTCGATGGGCTTGCCGGCCACGCGCAAGGCAATCCGACCGTCCTGCGGCAGGCGCTTTTCGGCGATGTCGAGCTGCGCCATGATTTTCAGGCGCGACACGATGGCCGCATGCAGCGCGCGGGCAGGCTCCAGCAGGTCGTGCAGAATGCCATCGATGCGCAGGCGCACCACCGAACGGGTTTCGAATGGCTCGATGTGGATATCCGACGCACCGTCGCGCAGCGCCTGGGTGAACAGCGCGTTGGTCAGGCGGATCAGTGGCGCGTCACGCTGGCTGTCCAGCAGGTCTTCGACGCGGGGCATTTCCTGCAGCAGGCGCGACAGGTCCAGGTCGGTGGCCAGGTCGTCGGCCAGCGCCGCGGCACCGGAATCACTGCCGGCCGCGTTGTAGCCGGCCGCCAGCACTTCATCGAATTCCGTGGCACTGCATTGCCGCACACGCAGCGGTCGATCCAGCATTCGCCGCAGCTCGGCCAGCACCACGGCGGTGGCGCCGACCCGCAACGCCACCTCGGCCACGCCGTCGTCGAACCCGGTGACCGCGGCACCGTTGCTCCGGGCAAACTCATAGGGGACGACGGGCTTGGCCATGGCTCAGGGATTCCTGCCCGCTTCGACCGGTGCCGCCGACCTGTTCGGCAACAGCGGCAGCGGATCGTCGGGACCGGTCAGCCGCGGCGAGGCCGGTGCCTCGAGTTGCCGGCCGCGGATGTACTCGTAGCGCTCGCTGGCCAGCGCGCCGGCCTGCTCGCCATCGCGCAGGATCACGGGACGCAGGAACACCATCAGATTGGTCTTGGTGCGCGAATGCGTGTTGTAGCGGAACAGCCCGCCCAGCAGCGGGACGCTGCCCAGCACGGGCACCCTGGACACGCCGTCATTGAGCGAATCCTGGATCAGGCCGCCGAGCACCACGATCTGTCCGTCGTCGGTCAGCACGGTGGACTCGATCGAGCGCTTGTTGGTGATCACCCCAGCCACGTTGCCGGTGTCGGCAATGCTGGATACTTCCTGATAGATCTGCAGGCGCACGGTTCCGCCTTCGGATATCTGCGGTTTGATCTTCAGGGTCAGGCCCACGTCCCGCCGCTCGATCGTCTGGAACGGCGATGGCGTGGTGGCCGCACCGGACACCGCGTACTGGCCCGTGATGAACGGCACGTTCTGGCCCACCACGATCTTGGCCTCTTCGTTGTCGAGCGTCAGCAGCGTGGGTGTGGACAGAATGTTGGCGTTGTTGTCCGTTTGCAGCGCGCGCGCCAGCAGCCCAAGATTCAAAATCTGGGTGCCGGCAATCGTCACCGTGCCCCGCATCACACCCAGGTTCAAGCCGGGGCCTACCGCCGTCGGGTTCTGTGCGACGCCGAGAATGTTCTGACCCAGGCTGCCGAAGTTGGTGCCGCCAATCACCTCGGTGCCGGACTTGCCCAGTCCGCCCAGCTGCTGCCACTGGATGCCGAATTCGCCCGCCTTGTTGGCAGTCAGCTCGACCACGAGTGCTTCGACGTAGACCTGCATGCGCCGTACATCAAGCTTGTCCACGGCGGCGCGCAGGCTGTTGTAGACCGCGTCGGGGGCCGTGATGATGATCGAGTTGGTCGCCGCATCGGCCTGGATGATGCCTGGTCCGGCGCTGGCCGCACCGGCCATCGCCGACATGCTGGCCGGCTGCGCGGCTGGCCCACCCGCCGCCGTGGAATCCGCCGCCGACGACGCCAGCGGCGAGGCAAAACCAGCCACCGCCGCAGTCTGCGTGCTGGCTCCCGAATAAATGCCGCGCAGGGTTTCCGCCACTTTCACCGCTTCGGCGTTTTTCAGGTAGACCACATGGATGTTGCCGGTGGCGCTGGTTGGCGCATCCAGCATGGCCGCAAACTTGCGAATCTGGGCCAGCCGCGCCGGGTCGGCCGCCCGCACCAGCAGGCTGTTCGACCGCGCGTCCGCGACAATGTTGACGCGCTGCGTGGTGTCCGCACCCTGCAAGGTCTTCAGCCCCGGTGCGGATTCGTCGAACAGGCGGGTGATGGTCTGCGCCGCATCGAGGGCGGACGCATGGTGCAACGCAATCATCGCCGGACCCGCGCCGGCCGGCTGGTCGATGGCGTCAATGATCTGGCCCAGCCGCCGCAGGTTGCTGGCGTAGTCGGTGATGATCAACGTATTGCTGTTTTGCAGTGCCGTGATCGAGTTGTTCGGTGCAATCAATGGACGCAAGGTGGGCATCAACTGGATGGCCGACTCGTGTTGCAGGGCGAACACGCGGGTCTGGATCTCGTCGCCGGCGACGCGGGCCGGCGCGGCGGCGCTGCCGTGCAGCTTGGCATCCGCCTCGGGCAGCAGTTTGACCAGGCCGTGATCCTCCACGGCAGTGAAACCCTGCAGGCGCAAGGCCGAGAGAAACACGTCGTAAACCAGGGTGCTTGGAATCGGTTCGGCGGAGATGATGTTGATGGTGCCCTTGACGCGCGGGTCGATGACAAAGTTCTTGCCGGTGATCTGCGCCATGGCTTTCACCACGCCCTCGATGTCGGCGTCGACAAAATTCAGGGTGACGGTTTTCGCGGCGACGCCGGGAACGGTAGCAGCAGCCGCCGTGGCAGGCGTCTGCGCGAAGGCCGTCGCGGCGATGGCGAAGCTGATCGCCACGAACGCCAGGTTGTTTCGCAAGCCGTGTTGATTCATTTGCGTGGACCCGTGTGCTTGTGCATGCAGTGGTGCTTCATGGCTGGCTGCCTTGTGCCGGTTTTGCAGCCGACGATCGGCGCACCGGCCAGGCCAGCGTTTCGCGCACGCCGGCCCGTTCCAGGATCACCCGGTCGGCGAAGATTTTTTCGAGGCGGATGCCTGGAGCGATTTCGCTGCCGGCGCGCGCCACCTGTGGTTTTCCATTGCCGGGCTTGAGCAGGGCGTAACTGCCCGATCCGTCACCGACGGCGACCACGCCCAGCAAGGTGATGGCGACTCCGGTGGGCGACGGCGCCGTGGCAGTGCCTGCCGCGTGACCAAACAGCAGCGATGACGCAGCGCCCTGGTCCACGGCGGTCGTGGCCGGTTGTGCGCGCGGCACGGCACGCGGCCCGAACCAGGCCCACGTCCAGTACGCCAGCACCAGGCCCAGCGATACCGTGGCCACCAGACCCGGGATGGTCCTGATGGCCAGCGTGGAAATCCTTGTGCGTTGGTTCGTCATCTCTCTCACACGAGCCCGTGGTGACATGGCAATTCACGAACACGACGGGCGCAGCACCGGGCGACGCGGACATCGAACGTGACCGGGGCCTTGTCGGCGGAAAGAAGACCCGCTTTCATGGCCGCCCTCCTGCCATTGACGAGCTACCCGCTGCACCGCCGGTGTACTGATCCAGACGCAGTTCAAACTTGCCGCCGCCGCGCTCGACCGCGATCAGCCGCAGGAAGGATGACAATTGCTGTCGCTGGGCTTCGTCGACCTGGGCGGAGACGGCCATCGCCGGACCACTGCCATGCGTCCACGCGCCCTGACCACTGAGTTGCAGCGGGCCGCTGGTCGTGCGCAACGATGCCTCCAGTCGCTCGGCGCGGCGGTCCAGACGCAGCACGTAGTCACCCAGCGGCGACACCGGCGCCACCGCAGCACCGGCCCGCTGCCAGGTCACCACCGCGCCAAGCGTCTGCACGTCGTGATCGGCCAGCACGAGTCGATCGAGCTGCACGTGCAGCTCGCCCTGGAGACCAAGCAGTGCGACTTGCGGCGCGGCCGCGCCCAGCGCCGCCGCCGGCAGCTGAAAATTCGCATCGCTGATTTCCACGCCGCGCAGGGAAAGGCGTACGGGAAAGTTCTTGTCGGCGTGACCGATGTTCAACGCGTAGTCGAGCCGGCCACGCCACACGGAGGGCGCGCGCAGGGTCCATTCGACTGCGGTGCCGGCCAATGCCCTGCCGCCGGCGTCACGCATTTCGAGGCGCCCGGCGCCGGTCCACAACGAGCCGCGTGCTTCGGTCAGGCGCAAGTGTCCGTCACTGGCCCGTTGCAAGGCCGTGTCCAGCAACGCGGCGGGCGCCAGCATCAGCAGCGACAGCAGATACGTTGCGAGCACCGCCAGTGCGGTGCCGATGCCTCGGCGGGACGGGCGCCAGCGCATCATGGTTGCGGCCTCACGAAGGTGGCGGTGACGCTGACCAGTCCGGGTGCCGACTGTGCTTCCATCCGCGCCGCCGTGAGCCGGATGTGCTGCGCTTGTGTGCTCTTGAGCAGGCCAAGCCACTGCTCGAATGGCACCGGCGCGAAAACCAATTTGGCCTGATTGGTGCCTGACACCTCGATGCCGGCCAGCGCGTGGCTCAGCCCGGCCGCCTCCACCTGGGCGACCATCAACTGGCGCAGTTCGGTCTGCGGTTGGGGCGTCGTGGGTGCCGCCCGCAGCCGCGCGATCTCGTGAGCCTCTGCCTGCAACTGCGCGGCTTCGGCCTGCAGTTGCACCACAGCGGGGGCCAGCCGTGCGCGCGCGTGCTGCGCCGAGTGAATCAGCCACACATAACCGCCCACCACGAGCAGGACGACGAGCACGACCACGGCCCGTCGCTCACGGGGGTCGCGGGCGGCCCAACGTGCGCGCCAGCCGCTCATGACGGCCTGACCATCAAGGTCACCACGCCGGTCGTGCCCCGCGTGCGCGCCGGCATCAGCTCCGCCCGCAGTCCGGCCTGGACCAGGCGCGCCACCAGCCGCGGCGCGCCGGCCGTTTGTTCCGCCGCCAGCTCGAGCGTGATGCGGTCGCCTTCGTAGGACAACACACGCAAAGCCCCGGGCGGCAAATCGCTCAACGCCACCGCCACCTGGTCCAGCATCACCGGAAAATCGCCCGCGTCGGGCCGACCGGCAAGATGGCGCGCTTCCGCCAGTTTGCGGCGCATCTGCAATGCCGGGTCGGCGACCGCGACGGCATCGGGAAACGCCTGGCGGAACTGCGACTCCATTTGTTGCCGCAGGTCCTGCTGTGCCGTGCTCAGTCGCGCCCAGTCGGCGACCAGGCCGATCGAGTGGATGCACAGGGCCAGCAGCATGATCCGGCCGGCGCTGCGCAAGCGGCCGATCGTTTCCGCTGCGGGCCGCCACACTGCGCGCTGCGGCTGCAGATTGGCGCTCGCCTCTGGCGCGGCCGTGCGCCAGTCCCAGTCCGGCGCGCGGCGGATGTCGATGGCGAGGCTCTGCTGCCAGGCAGTCAAGTCGGGTTCGGCACCGATGGCCAGCGGGTGCAGCGTGATGAACGCCGGCGCCTGCTGGCGTTGCCTGGCTTCATCCAGCAACAGCCGCAGCGCCAGCGGTGGCGTTTGCCTGTCACCACCATCGGTCGCGCTGCCTTCCAGCTCGCCGGTGCGCACAAAGCCTTCGTGTCCATTCCATGCGAGGCTCCAGGCCTGCGGCTGCCGCGGCAGCAGCAAGGTTTCGCAACGCACGGCGTAGTCGCGAATGCCGACGGCCGCCAGCGCGTCGCGCCAGGTGGTGAGGCCCTGGCGATTCATCACCGCCAGCACCTGCTCGTCACCCACAGCGCCCAGTCGGGTCACCTGGTTGAGCTCCACGTCGGAAGCGATCCTTTCCTCGACCGCATAGGCAAGCAAGGACGCCGATGTACGCCGGCGCGAGGCCGGAAGCTGTGCACGCGTGATCAACACCTGTGCCGCCGGCACGATCAGCTCGACGCCATCGACCCCGGACGGCAATTGCGCCAGCGGGCTCTCTCCGGACGTCGCGCCCGCTTTGCTGTCGAGTGTCGACCAGTAACAAGTGGCCGACGGGCCGGACAACGACGCGCGGATGCGCAGCAGCTTCATCGGTACCTCCGCCACACGATGTCGGGCCAGCTGTCGGCGTCGGCGCGCCTGAGCAGGGCACGGCCGCGCGCTTGCGCATCGCCGTAGTTCACCCGCATGACGACCACGAAGTAGCTGCTGTCGACACGGATGTCACGCGCCGGCACATCGGCGACCGCAGCAAGCTGCTCGCGAAAATCGGCGCTGTCGCGAAAGGGGGCGCTGGCCCGCTGCAGCGCCAGGGAACGCGCCGAATCCAGGCTCAGGCCGTCGACGACGGCCGCCAGCACTTCGGGCGGCGCCGTGTTGACATTGAGCGCGGACGGCGCGGGCAAGGCCGTCACGAAAGGAGTCAACCGCGCGCGCACGGCCGTATCGAATCCGCGCACCAGGGCCAGCTCATCCAGATCGACCAGCGGCTGGTTCGCCGCGCGGTAGGCAGGTGTCAGGGTCAGGTAATAGTCGTCTTCCGCACCACCATCGGGCTGCGGCTGATGGTCGGCATCGATCCAGTCGACCAGCCCTCCAGCCAATCCGGGCGACAGGCCAAGGATCGACAGCAGTCGTTGCAGCCGGGCGTATTGCACGACGTCGAGCTTGCCGCCAACCACCAGATTGTTGAGATTGAACAGACCCTGCTGATCGTCGATGCGACCCACCAGCTCGCCACCCTCGACGGGCATCGGCGGCAGCCGCAGCGCCCAGGGCTCGCCCAGATGATCAATCCGACCCGTGGCACGCAGGTCGTCGAACAGCACGGCGCGTGCCAGGTCGGTGCCGGCACCCACCAGCTCTTGCGCCTGGTAGCGGTCACCGCTCAAGGCCGCTTGCCGCGTCCACGTGCCCAGTGCGGCAATGATCGCGGTGGCGGCCATCGCCGCCATCGCCGCCACGGCCATCGCCATGATCAGCGCCGCACCGGCGACGGGCCGTTTCATGACTGCACCGCAAACAGGCGCATCACCACGTTGCCGGCGCCAAGATCGACGCGCACACGCAGCGCCCTGGGCAGGAGGCGGCGGTCCGTGCCCACCGGCCACACCGTTTTCCAGGCCAGGCCGGCGTCGAGATACTCGAACTTGAGGCTGACGACTCCGCTGAGCACGGGGTAGCGCGATGGCAAGATGTTCGGGCCGTTGTCGAGCCGCGGCCACACCCATAGCTCGATTTCCTGCCGATCATTGAGTCCGTAGCCGACCCGTTGCGGCATGTCCACGCCCTCGATCGAGGCGGCGCGGGTGAACTCCAGCTGCGGTGTGGTGGCGGAACCGGCTTGGCCGAGCCAGGCCGGCGCCAGGCCGTTCGCCGTCCGCACCGGCCGCGGCGTCGCCAGCCGCACGTCCCGCTCCAGTCGCGCGAGAAATGCCTCCGCATGCAGCCATCGGCTGGACTCCACCCGCACCTGGTCGCGCGTCTGCAACACCACGCCCAGCCCGCGGTAGGACATCAACGCCAACAGCGCCAGCACCAGCAGGGCCGACAACAGCTCGATCAGGGTGAAGCCGGCAGCGCGGCGAGACCTGGTGTTCATGGTGTGCTTCGTGGCGTGCTCGCCACGAATCCGGTGACGCGCGCCAGCACATGGGACGGCGCCGCGGGGACGGCCACCCACACGTCGACGCGTCGAAAGGCCGGGTTCGGCGTGGCGGTGACGTCTTCGTGCCAGACCAGATCCAGCTGCCCCTGACGCTGGGTACCAACGTGTTGGCCCAATGGCGGCCAGCCCAGCCGTGCGTGATGCTCGGCCAACCGGTTTTCCGCCACCCAGCCGGCCATCACGCGCGCACGCAGGTCTTCGGCATGCATGGCGCCCTGCCCCGCCACGCGCAGCGCGGCGAGCAACGCCAATGAAACAATCGTCAGCGCAATCAGCACCTCGAGCAAGGTGAAGCCGAGGTCGTCAGCGGGCCGCGAAATCGCCACGAGCGAATCCTCCCGCCGATGACACCTGCAACTCGCCCACGGGCGATCCGCTGATCGTGCGATGCTCGTTGCCCAGCGACAGCTCCATGACGAACGCAGAAGCCAGGCCGGCTGGCGAAAATTCCAGGCGCATGGACCGCTGCGGCGCGGTCGCTTCCACGCGCAGGTCTGAAATAACCATGCCGCCCGGCAAGCGACGCGCACGCAGTGCATTGTCATCCCCGATGCCGACCCAATCACCCTCGTCGTTGGCGCGCCAGAACTGATAGGCCGAGCCGTCGGAGGTCCAGGCCACGGCGCGGCCGCCATTACGTGCCTGCGCGCCCGCCAGATCCAGCAGCTGTGCCAGTCGCTGGGTTTCCAGCTGCAGTTGTTCGCGCTCACCCGGATGCAGGCGCGCGCTGATCATGCCGGCGGCAATGCCCATGATCACGATGACCACCAGCATCTCGAGCAGGGTGAAGCCACGCGCCGGCCGATCAATGATTGCGGCGTTCATCCCGGCGCTCCCGCTACAGGTCCCACGAGCCGATATCGGCATCGTTGCCCTCGCCGCCCGGCGTGCCGTCGGCGCCAAAGCTGTAGACGTCAATTTCGCCGTGGACGCCCGGATTCAAGTATTGAAAGGCGTGACCCCAGGGATCCTGCGGCAGTCGCCCGATGTACCCGCCCGGCTTCCAGTTTGGCGGCACGGGCGCGGATTCCGGTTGCAACACCAACGCCTGCAAGCCTTGTTCCGTGCTGGGATAGCGCTGGTTGTCCAGCCGATACAGTTGCAGTGCCTGCAGCAGGCTGGCCACGTTCTGCCTGGCTGCAACGACGCGGGCCTCGTCGGGTCGGCTCATGATTTTCGGCACCACCAGCGCGGCAAGAATGCCGATGATGACCACGACCACCATCAATTCGAGCAGGGTGAAACCGCGTTGACCTGAATTGTCGAGCGACATGATGCCTTCACCTTGATCGTGTGCTGACTGGATGCCATAGCTGCCAGCCTGCATGGATGTAGAGCCCCCGGGTGCCCACGTCGGCCAGCAGGGCGGGACACTCGGATCAAGCCGACGAACCCCGCGCGGCCATGCCCGCCGCGACTCGCTGATGACGACAGCGACTCGCTGACGCGACCAGTGCGCGGGATTGACGCGCCGTCAGTGCAAGCGGGCACCAGGCGAACTCGTTGTGTCCGTGGCTGTTGGATGCGGCAGGCGAGCGGGCGGTTCCCGACGACCGCCGACGCGCACGATCAGCGCTACGCACGCCGGTTCCGAATCCTCCATTGGGTCGCGCCCGCACCCGCGTACAGAACCCTGCAGCTCGCTCCAACCCCATGCGTTCGATCCTCGCCGCCACACCGTGCGATGGACGCGGGAACCTCCCGCACGCAACTGCATCCATTCGGTTGGAGGGCGGTCCATGCGCTCTTCCCGATGAACACGGCAATGATTTGAGGGCGTGCCACCGACAACGCGAGTTGTGAACAGTGCTGCATCTTCCCGACATGCCGCTGGCAGTCGAGCCGATTGCGGACATGCGCGCGGCAAGCGTGAGAAACACGACCGCAGGGAAAGCGTCGATGTCAGATGGCATGAATTTTCGGTGCAGTTCCGGCACGGGGTGGAGGCCGCCGGCCTGCATGCAGCAACGTTCGGGAACACGACCAGCACAGCACGAAGCGAGCGCTTCGTGCCTTGGTCAGCCGCACCCAACAGAGGAAACATCAATGAGCAGATTCAGGCATCTCGCAAGCTATTTGCCCGGAACAGCGCTACTGGCTCTCAGCGTCGCCATCACCGGATGCGGTGGCAGCGGCGGCGGGCACAACAGCAATCCCGGTCCCAGCACACCGCCGGCACCGACGGTCACATCAACGATTCCGACCAACGCAGCATCTTCGGTCCTCAACACCTCCGTGCTCAGCGCCACCTTCAGTGAGGCGATGGATCCGGCCTCGCTGACGGCCGCCAACTTCACGCTGAGCTGCCCGGCCGGCACCGCCGTGGCCGGTACGGTCACCTACGATGCCGCCACACGCACCGCCACGTTCGCCCGCGTGGGCGCGCTGGCGGAGGGCGCCATCCCGCTGTCGACCGACGTGGCCGAGCCACTTCCGGGCGATGTCAGCTGCACGGCAACAGTCAAGGCTGGCGCCAAGAATGCCTCCGGCGTCGCGCTGGCGGCCGACGTTTCCTGGACTTTCTCAACCGTCACGGACACGGCCTTCCTGGATCAGGGTCGGGATATTTTCCGGTTCGACACGTTCGGCGACGAAACCTTTTGGACTGACACGTTGCAGATGAATGATGTCATCAGTGCCGCGGTAGATCCCACCACCGCTCTCGCCGTTGGACTGAAGGTGGACAGCGAAGCACTGCCCCAGGCGGTCGTCGATGGCATCGTGGGTGGCACCATCAGCCTGACCGATCCCGCCACCACGGTGGCCTTGCTCAAGCTCAACGCGGTGGTTGGCGTCAAGGGCACCGTGGAGAACATCGGCGGCAAGGACACGCTGACCCGGGTCGGCATCACTTGCGCGCTGTGTCATTCGACGGTGGACAATTCCTTTGCCGCCGGTATCGGCAAGCGACTGGATGGATGGCCGAACCGCGACCTCAATCCCGGCGCGATCATCGCCCTGTCGCCCGCGTTGGACGCCACCACCAAGGCGGTCTACAACTCGTGGGGCCCGGGCATGTACGACCCGCGCTTCAACATCGACGGCCTGAACGGCCCGCAGGTGATCACGCCGGCTTTCGGCCTGGCAGGCATCCATCGCATCACGGCGACGGGTGATGGCAACGACCTCGCCTACTGGAACCGCTATGTCGGCGTCACCCAGATGGGCGGACACGGCAACTTCACCGACTCGCGGGTCGGTACCAGTGGCATCAACATCACCAACGGCACCGACGACCTGGTCTCGTCCAAGCTTGGCGCATTGCAGGCCTACCAGCTCTCGATCGCTGCGCCGGCTCCGCCCGCGGGCAGCTTCGACGCAGCCGCCGCTACACGAGGCAAGGCATTGTTCGAAGGCAAGGCCGGCTGCATCAGCTGCCACAGTGGTCCGGAGTTCACCGACGCCAACCAGCGCCTGCACGCGCCGAGCGAAGTGGCCAGTGAACCGGAGGCCGCGGGTGTGCCGAGCTACGCCTCGCGTACGGCAACCAAGATGTATCGCACCGCACCGCTCAAAGGCGTCTGGCAGCATCCGCCGTACTTCCACAATGGTTCGGCGGCCACGCTGGACGACGTGGTGGCCAAGTACAACGCCAAGCAGTCGCTCGGCCTCAGCAGCACCGAAGTGGCCGATGTCGCGCAATATCTGAAGTCACTCTGACTCCAGCGGAGATAGTTCCGGCACGACTGGAACGGCAGCGGGCAGACCATCGCCCGCTGCCGTTTTTTTTTCGCCCACATGCGCGACCGACTACCGAAGCCGGTCGCCGCGCGATCACACGCCTCAATCGGGTCGCCTCGCGTGCGGCACATCGTCGGAACCTTCCTCCCGATCCCGCGACAACGTGGCGCGAACCAGCAGCATCAAGGTGATCGGCGTCGTCAGGGTCAGGAACACGCCGATCAGGATCTCGTAGAAGATCGGGCGGCTGTGCAACACCGAGAAACAGGTGATCGAGGCAGCCAGCATGAGAAAGGTGCCCATGGTGCTGCCAAGCGTGGGTGCATGCACGCGCATGTAGAAATTCTTCAGGCGCAGCAGGCCGATGGACCCGATGAACGCAAACAGCGCGCCTGACAACACCAGCAGCGCAACCACAAGCGCCGCCCACGATGGCAGGGCATCGAGGTGGCTCATTCGATCACCTGCCCGCGCATCAGGAATTTCGACAGCGCCAGCGTACCGGCGAAGCCGAGCAGCGCAATGATCAGGCCGGCCTCCACGTACAACAGGCTGCCGGTGCGGATGCCGATCGTCAGCAACAGGATCATGGCATTGACGTACAGCGCGTCGAGCGCCAGCACGCGGTCTTGCGCCCGTGGTCCGCGCACCATGCGGATGAACGAGCAGCTCATGGCCAGCAGCAGCAGAATCTGCGCCAGGATGACCGCCGCGTAAAGCAGGCTGTGACTCATTGGAAGATCTCCAGCAGTGGCTGCTCATAGCGTTGCTTGAGCGAGTTGATCCAGCTTTGCTCATCGCGCAAGTCCAGCACGTGGATCAGCAGGATGTCCTCCGCGGAGTCGTGGCTGACCCAGATCGTGCCCGGCGTCGAGGTGATGATGCACGCGAGTACGGCAAGGCCGTAGGGATCGGTAAGCGTCAGTGGAACCGCCACGAAGCCGGAATTCGGGTGACTGTCGCGACTCAGAATGATGCGAGCCACGGCCAGGTTCGACCGCACGATATCGAGCACCACGCGCCCGAACAGGCGCACCAGGACCAGGAAATGGCGCACCCGCGCCTTCGGCGGACGCAGCACACCAAACAGCTTGCCCAGCAGCACGCCAAACAGCGCGCCCAGCAAAACTGTCCCGGCTGCGACGCTCTGGTTCAACAGCAACCAGATCAGGCACAGCAAAGCCGACAGGAGGGGATACGGCAGCCAACGCTTGATCACGGGCTCGCCTCCACCGGCAACAGCTCCGGATGAACCCCGCCAAGCGGCGCGTGGATCTGCATGGCGGTCTCCTGCAGATAGCGCATCGGCGCCTCAACAACCACGGTCAAGACAACGCACAGCGCCAGCAACACCAGGATCGATACCGTTTCGCTGACACGCACGGTGGGAAATGGTCGATCCGGTTCGGCCCAGAAGATCTGGATACCGGCGCGACACATCGCGATCACGGTGCTGAAACCGGCCACGATGACCACCCCGAACAACACCATGGCGCCGGTGCCGGCACCCGGCAGCGACGTCAACAGCGCAAACTTGGCGAGAAAGCCGGATAACGGCGGCAAGCCGGACAGCAACAGTGTGCAGACCAGGAAAGTGGCGCCCAGCAGGGCGGCCGGCGCGGAAACCACGACGCGACTTTCGTCTTCATGTGCATACAGGCTTCCGCCGGTGTCCCCCGCCTGCTCGTACGGCTCCAGCACCAGCGCCTCGTCGGCGTCCTCGTCGCCTTCAGTCGCGAGCAGTCCCGCAACCAGGAAGAATGCGGCGATCGCCAACGTGGAGATGACCAGGTAAGCCAGCGCACCGGCCGTCACCGCCGGTATCTGCAGGCCAATCGCGCCCAGCAAGGTGCCGGAGGAAATCACCACGTTGTAGCCGGCCAGCTGGCCCAGGTCGCGCGCCGCCAACAGCCCGACGGTGCCCGCGAGCACGGTGGCCACGCCGCCCCACAGCATCCAGTCACTGCCGAAGCCGGCCGACTCCTCGCCCGCCCCCACGCCGAACAGCAGCAGGCTCAGCCGCAACAGCACGTAGATTCCGACCTTGGTCATCAACGCAAACATCGCCGCCACCGCCGGTGCCGACGCGGCATAGGTTCGCGGCAGCCAGAAGCCCAGCGGCCACATCGCGGTCTTGATCAGGAATGCCACCGCGAGGATCGCCGCTCCGGCGTGCAGCAAGGTGCGCGTGTTGGCCGGCATGGTCGGAATCAATTCGGCCAGCACCGCCATGTTCAGCGTGCCGGCGACACCGAAGATCAGGCTCACGCCGATCAGGAACAACATCGAGGCCGTCAGATTGACGGCGATGTAGTGCAAGCCCGCACTGACCCGTCGGGCGCCCGAACCATGCAAGGCAAGACCGTAGGAGGCTGCCAGCAGCACCTCGAAGAACACGAACAGGTTGAACAGATCGCCGGTGAGGAACGCGCCGTTCAGACCCATCAGCAGGAACTGCAGCAAGGGCTGGAAGTGACCGCCACGATGCTGCCAGCGACTGAGCGCATTGGGCAGGATCGCCAGGGCAAGCACGCTGCCCAGCAACACCATCAGTGCCGACAGACGATCGGCCACCAGCACGATGCCAAAGCGCGCTGGCCAGTCGCCAATGCGGTAGACCGCGACCTGCGCGCCCGCGCCCGACACCGACAGCAGCAGCAATGCCGCCACGATCACCAGCGCCACGCATGACACCACACTGAGCACCACCACGCCGCGCCGGCTCCGCTCGCCCACCAGCAACTGCAGTGCGGCCACCATCAGGGGCAGGACGATCGGCGCGATGATCAGATGACTGTTCACGGCGTGCCGTCCTCGCCATCCACGTGGTCATTGCCGGTCAGTCCGCGCGAGGCCAGCAGGACCACCAGGAACAAGGCCGTGGTGGCGAATCCGATCACGATGGCGGTGAGCACCAGTGCCTGCGGCAGTGGGTCGGTGTATTGCGCGAGGTCGCCTGCGGTCTGGTGCAACACCGGGTCGGCCCCTGTGCGCAGCCCGCCGGTGGAGAAGATGAACAAGTTCACGGCGTAGGAAATCAGGGTCAGGCCGATGATCACCTGGAATGTGCGCGGGCGCAGCAACAGCCACACGCCCGAGGCCGTCAATACACCGATCGCCGCCGCCAGCACCAATTCCATCAGTGCTCTCCTTCGGCGTCGGCAGACGGCGTATGCCGCGGACGGCGCAGCGACTGGTGCGCCAGCGCGATCAGGATCAGCGTGGTGCCGCCAACCACCACGCTGAACACGCCCAGATCGAACAGGACAGCCGAGGCCACCGGCATCTGCCCCAGCCACGGCAACTCGGCGTACCGGAAGTACGAGGTGAGGAACGGATGGCCAAACAACAGCGAGGCCAGGCCCACGCTCGCCGCCAGCAACAGACCGGCGCCAATCCAGCGTACCGGCAACACCCGCAGGTGGGCCTCCACCCAGCGCGCGCCGCCGGCCATGTAAAGCAGGATCAGGCCCACGGCGATGGTGATGCCGGCGACAAAGCCACCACCGGGCAAATCATGTCCGCGCAGGAACAGGTGAAAGCCGAACAGCACGATGACCGGGAACATCAACTGCACGATCAAGCCGGGAATCTTCAGATAATCGGGCATCGCGTCACCGCTGCCCAGGCGGGCCTCGTCGGCGTCGGCGTCGGCGGCCGCGTCGTGCCGCTGTTGCACCGGCGCCCCGATGCTCTCGGCCGCGGGTCGGAAGCGGCGCAGCAAGGCGAACACGGTCAACGCCACGATCGCCAGCACGGTGATCTCGCCCAACGTGTCAAAGCCGCGGAAGTCGACCAGGATGACGTTGACCACGTTGCGACCGCCGCCCTGCACATATGCCTGCTCAAGAAAGTAGCGCGAAATCGAATCGGCCACCGGGTGCATCATCGCCGCGTAGGCGAGACTGGCCACGCCAAGACCGACCACGGACGCGATCATCACGTCACGACGGCGCCGATAAGTAGCCAGCCGCCCCTCCGGTGAAATGCCCTCGATCCGCTTGGGCAGCCAGCGCAGGCCCAGCAGGATCAGGATCGTGGCCACCACCTCGACCAGCAGTTGGGTCGCCGCCAGATCAGGCGCCGAGAGCCACACGAAACTCACGCACGAGACCAGGCCGGCTGCCCCGGCCAGCACCAGCGCGGCCAGACGGTGGAACTTGGCCTGGGTTGCCGCGCCGATGGCGCAGGCTCCGCCGATCAGCCACAGCAGCGCGAAGGCCGGATCAATGCTGGACCAGTGCGGCGCCACCCCAAACGGTGCGCTGCTGGCAGCCAGGGCGCCGGCCAGCAAGGCCAGCAGCACGATCAACAGCAGCTGCGGCTGCAGCCGACGGTCGGGAAACGTGCGCGCAAGTAGTCGCGGCAGATCCGAGCCCAGCACCGCCAGCATCCGCTCGAATACCCGCTTGCCGCTGACCAGACCCGTCACCGGCGCCGTCTCGCGGCTGGCGAAGTCATGGCGCAAGCCGACATACAGCAGGCAGCCCACCACGAAGGCCAGGACGCTCATCAGCAACGGGGTAGTGACCCCATGCCAGACGGCCAGGCTGTACGTAGGCAGCTGGTCCACGCCCAACACGGCGCTGGCCGCCGCACGCAATGACGGCCCGATCACCCGGGTGGGCAGGATGCCCACCAGCAGACAGGCCAACGCCAGCAGGCCGATCGGAAAGCGCATCCACAGCGGTGGCTCATGCGGCTCGCGCGGCAACTCGGAGCGGGCCTTGCCGAAGAACACGCCGCGCACGAAACGCAGCGAATAGGTCACGCCGAACGCGCTGGCCGCGACCGCGAGGGCCGCATACATCACGTTGAGCATCGCACCATGTCCGGTGGTCAGCGTCTCGGCGAAGAACATCTCCTTGGACAGGAACCCGTTCAACAACGGCACGCCGGCCATCGCCGCGGCCGCGACGACCGCCAGGGTGGTGGTGATCGGCATGACCCGGCGCAGCCCGCCCAATTGGCGCAAGTCACGGGTACCGGCTTCGTGATCCACCGCACCCGCGGCCATGAACAGCGAAGCCTTGAAGGTGGCGTGATTGACGATGTGGAAGATCGCAGCCACCACGCCGAAGCCGCTGCCCATGCCGACCAGCAGGGTGATCAGACCCAGGTGACTGATGGTCGAATACGCCAGCACGCCCTTGAGGTCCTGCTCGAACATCGCCGCGTACGCACCCAGCAGCAGCGTCACCAGGCCGACCCCACCAACAATCCAGAACCACTCCCCGGTACCGCCGAGCACGGGCCAGAAACGCACCAGCAGGAACACGCCCGCCTTGACCATGGTGGCCGAGTGCAGATAAGCCGATACCGGTGTCGGCGCCGACATCGCCTGCGGCAGCCAGAAATGGAACGGAAACTGCGCGCTCTTGGTGAAGGCACCCAGCAGGATCAGCAACAGGGTGGGCGTGTACCAGGCGTGCGCCCGCACAAGGTCGCCGGACGCCAGGATCGTGTCGAGGTCGTAGCTGCCGACCATGTGCCCCAGCAGGAGCACGCCGGCCAACAGGCACAGACCACCGCCAGCGGTCACGATCAAGGCGTTGCGGGCACCATCGCGGGCGGAGGCGCCGTGATTCCAGTAGCCGATCAGCAGGAACGAAAACAGGCTGGTCATCTCCCAGAAAAAGACCAGCTGGATCACATTGCCGGACAACACGATGCCCAGCATCGAACCCATGAACGCCAGCAGCAGCGACAAAAACTTCGCCAGCGGATCGTCTGCGGGCATGTAGTAACGGGCATACACGCAAACCAGCGCCCCGATGCCGCAGATCAACAGCATGAACAGCCAGCTGAAGCCGTCCACCCGCAAGACCAGGTCCAGCCCCAACCCCGGCGCCCACGCCGCGACCTGACGCAACACGCCACCCTCGACGATCGCCGGGTACAGCCACACGCTGAGCCCCAGGGCGAGCAGTGCGGTGGCGGTCGCCAGCCACAGCGCCAGATTGCGACCGTGCGCGCGCAACAGGTACACCATCACGGCCGCCACGAAGGGCAACGCGAGGACGATGCTTGGCACGATGTTGTCGGGCATCACTTGCGACGCTCAGGCAATGGATGAATGGATTCAGCGGGCACCAGGGTGGCCCCGGCATTTCAATGGGCGTTTGTGCAAACCTGCGCATGTCGCGACGCAGATGGCCATGCGGATCACCATTGCGATCATCCTCACGTCGCCTTCCGGATTCTATAGGGCGCTTCGTCTGCCCGGCAAACCGGTCGGCCAGCCCACCCTGAGGCGGTCGTTTACGATGATTCCACGCCGTCTTGTCGCAGCATGGCCAAGGCACGACGGCACGACGACGACGACACGGCGACGCCGGCCCACCTCCCCGACCGACCACCCGGAGCAACTCTCATGCAGGTTCAACCGTACGGCGACGCAAGCCAGGCCACCCGCACCGTCCGCGTTGCACTGACTGGCATGTTGCTGCTGGCCAGCAGCAGCACGCTGGCGCAACAGTCCCCCGCGCTCGACCGCATGAGCTTGTGGCTGGGCGGCTTCGACGCCCACACTGACACGACGATCAGCGCCCGCGTCGACGGTGCCCATCCCGGGGCTGACAAGTTCAACTTCGAGAACGACCTGGGCCTGGCCGACCACCGGCACGTGGCGCGTGCGCGGCTGGACTTCCTGCTTGGTGACACCCAGGGATTTTCACTGGACTACTACCGGCTCGACCGGCACAGCGACGGCCGGCTGTTCCGCGACATTCATTACGCGGGCAACAACTACCAGGCTCAAGCCGACTTGCATGCGCGGCTCAATGTCGACTTCGGCAGCGTGGCGTACCGCTGGTGGTTTGGCCATGACGACGACGCTGTCGGGCTGGGGCTGGGCGCGGCGTACTACCGCGTGAACGCTTCCCTGATGGGCGACGTCAGCGTTGATGGCACGTCAATCGACCGTGCCACCGCCAGCAACAGTGAAGGCGCATGGGCGCCGATACTGCAATTGGGCTGGCGCCACGCACTCAATGACCAGTGGCGCATCTACGCCGACAGCGCCGGCGTGCTGAAAAACGGCGGCCGGCTGCGCGGACACGTCGTCAATGCCGCGCTTGGCGTCGAATGGTTCCCCTGGCGAAACGCCGGGCTGGGCGCCGAGTACGGCTACAGCCGCATTGTGTTGCACCAGCACAAGCGCCTGTACGACGCCAACCTCGATTTGACGTTGCGCGGCCCTTCGCTGTTCGTGCGCTGGCGACTGTAACGGCGCGCGGGAACGGCAGCCCTGGTCGCTGCCACCCAGCGCAGTAACATGAGATAGCGCGCAAGCGTCCGTCACAGCAGCCATCGCGGTCGGGCGACAACAGGCACATATCTGCGGCCGCCTTCGGCCGATTGACTCTCCAACCGGTGGAATGTCCTGTCCAAATGATGCACGATCAACAGCACCGGCGAAACAGGGGAACCGGGTGCGCAGTCGAATCGCTACAGTAGTCTCCTTGTGTCTGTGCGCGCTGGCTGTTGTCGGTCCCACCGCGGCGTCACTCTACCTGGCACACCGCCAGACCACGAACGAAGCCTCCGCACAAGCCATGCAGATGGCCAATGAAGTCCTGCATCGCGCCGATGCCATGGGCGAGCAGGCCATGAGTGCGTATCGGCGACTCGACGCGCTGGCGGCCAAGGACCCCTGCTCCAAGGCGAACCGCGCGCTGCTGGGCGAGATCGCGATGGAGTACAACTACCTCCAGGCAATCGGCTACGTCGCCGACGATCGCATCCTGTGTTCCTCGGCCGGACGCAACGGTGATGGGTTGTCGCTGGGGCCAACCAACTATGTCAGTTCGACGGGCACCCGGATCCGAACCATGGTGGACGTCGGCATCGGCACGCGGTTCCTGATCCTGCAGAAAGACCACTACGCCGTCGCGGTGCATCCGCAAACCCTGCTCGACACACTTGGCGGTCGGCCCAACGTGTCCCTGGGCATCTACGGCAACAGTCAGCACTTCCTGCTGGCCAGTCGTGGTTCCCACGAACCGGTATGGCTTACCCGCCCACACGACCCATCAAAGCCGATTTCATTCGACGGCAAATATCTGGTTGCCACCGCCACATCGGCGCAGTTCGACCTGGCCGTCTACGCCGCGATCCCGCGGTCCCAGCTGGAATCGCGGCTGCACGCCTTCATCCTGATCCTGCTGCCGATTGGTTTGCTGCTTGGCGGGGGGATGGTGGCGCTGATCCTGGTTGTCGCGCGCCAGCGCGCCTCGCTGCCGGCGATGCTGCGGACCGCGTTGAAGCGCAACGCGTTTGTGTTGCACTTCCAGCCCATCGTGGAGCTCGCCTCCGGCCGCATGGTGGGCGTCGAAGCGCTGATGCGGTGGCCGGCCAACAAGGAAGTGGGCGAGCGCCCGGCGCTGTTCATCCAGGCGGCCGAGGACTGCGGCCTGATCGGGCGATTCACCGACTACCTGCTGCGCAAGGTGGTGCTCGATGCACGCCGGTTTTTCGACCAGCACCCCGACTGCTACATCAGCCTCAATCTGTCGCCTGCCGATTTGCAATCGGAGCGCGTCGTCAAATCGCTGGGCGAGCTGATCACCACGCCGGGCGTCGCCGCACGCAATATCGTGGTCGAAATCACCGAACACTCGTTCCTCGAGCCCACCAGCGCCAATCGCACGATCGACCGGATCCGCGCCCTGGGCATCCGGGTGGCGATCGACGACTTCGGTACCGGCTACTCGAGCCTTTCACACCTCACTCACCTGAAGGCGGACTACCTGAAGATCGACAAGGTCTTCGTCGACGCGATCGGCACCGGCTCGGTGACCAGCGAAGTGGTGTTGCACATCATCGAGATGGCGCAGTCGTTGAACTTGACCGTAATCGCCGAAGGCGTGGAAACCCCCGAGCAGGCTGACTTCCTGCGCCAGCACGGCGTGACTTACGGACAGGGCTGGCTTTACAGCAAGGCGCGGCCGATGGTCCAGATTCTGGAACAGTACGGCCCGTCCTGAGCCGGGCGCGCTGGTTCACAAGCGGTTGGGCCGGCCCGACGGCTCCAGCACCCGCAGCTGAATCGTGGCGAACGCGCCGTCGCGGGCCAGCGCGGTGATCCGGTAGTCACCACCCCGCGGCAGCGTGATCGCCGTGGCGGCATCGCCTTCGCTGCTGCCTTGCAGACGGCCGTTGAGCAGCCACTGCACGGCGTGATGAGTGCCCAGTGCACGCACCGTCACGCGCAACGGCTGGTCACTGTTCGGTGCCCGGCGCAGGGTGACGCCATCATCCAGTCCGCTGATGCGGATCGGACTGGCGCTGTCCAGCGAGTCGGCGGCGCAGCCCGCAGCCAGCGGCGGCAACGCCGAGTTGGCGCGGTCATCCGCGCTGAGCCACGGCGTCGCCAGCGCCGGCCAGCGCGCCACCTGAATGCTGCGCTCGTGGGCAGCGTGACAGGCACCGCTGAGTCGTTGACCGGCGGCATTGACGCGCAGATTGACCAGGCCAGCGGACCACGCGCCCAGCCCGCGCTCGGCAAACGTGGGTGGCAGCGCGCCATCCAGCACCCAGGCGCTTCGTTGTCGCCGACACTGCGCGGCTGGCGTGCGATCAACTGCGCCTCCGAGCGGCCAGCAGATGTCGACCGACCGCACGCCAGCCGGTCGCGCCGCGATGTGGGCTCCGCGTTGCGGCAGCATGTCGGCAACCTGGAACAGCAGTGGCAACGCGGTAACCGCGCCGTATTGACCCGGCGACGGCGTGCCGTCGGGGCGGCCAATCCACACGCCGATCGTCCATTGGTCGGTGACGCCGACTGACCACGCGTCGCGATAGCCATAACTGGTGCCGGTTTTCCACGCCACGCTGGCGTGCCGGTTGATTGCACCCGCCAGCGGCGCGCCTTCGACGTCGGCCGGGTTGTGCGCCAGGATGTCGCGGACGATCCACGCGGCCCCAGCCGACAGCAGGCGCCGCGGCCGCGCCGGTTGCCCGGGGGAGTAGCGCGGGGTGCCGGCGATGCCGCCGTTGGCGAAGGCCGTATACGCACCGACCAGGTCCTCGAGCCGTGTGGCGGTGCCACCGAGGATGATCGAGAGGTTCGGCTGCGCGCCTGCGGGCAAGTTCAGTTCGACACCGCCGCTGCGCAGTCGCGCCATGAAGCGCGCCGGGCCGATCCGGTCCAGCAGCTCGACAGCGGGCACATTGAGCGAACGCTGCAAGGCCTCGGCGGCGCTCACCGGACCGGAAAATGCCTCGTCGAAATTGCCCGGCCGGTAGCCGCCGAAGTCCTGCGGCGCATCGACCAGCAAACTCTGCGAGTGGATCAGCCCATCGTCCAGCGCCAAGCCATACAGGAACGGCTTCAAGGTCGATCCCGGTGAGCGCGGCGCCCGGACCATGTCGATGTAGCCGTGTCGCTGCGGGTCGGCGAAATCGCTGGTACCCGCGTAGATGCGCGCTTCCAGCGTGGCGTTGTCGACCACCAGCAGGGCCGCCGTGGTGTGGGGCGGCAGGCGCGACAGGTACGCACTGATCCGCTCTTCCGCCGCGCGCTGCAAATTCGCATCGATGGTGCTGGTGATGCGTCGTTCGGCGGGCTGTTGCTGGTGCAGCCGTTCAGCCAGCAGCGCAGCAGACAGCGGCGCGCGCAACGACCGCGCCACCACCGGTTCGATGGCCGCGTCGCGCAACTGGGCCGCACTCCACACACCGCGGTCGCGCATGCGCCGCAGCACCTTGTCCCGCGCACTGCGGGCGGCGGCAGGATGTCGGTCCGGGCGCAACCGGCTGGGCGACTGCGGCAACACCGCCAGCAGCGCGGCCTCGGCATGCGACAGCCGGGTCGCCGGCTTGCCCAGATACGCCCACGAGGCTGCTTCGGCGCCCTCGATCGGGCCGCCGAACGGGGCGTGGTTGAGATACAGATCGAGGATCTGCGCCTTGCTCAGGTGCGCCTCCAGCTGCAGCGCACGAAAAATCTGCAGCAGCTTGCCGCGGAATGTATGCGGGATCGGATGGATGATCCGCGCCACCTGCATGGTCAGGGTGGAACCGCCCGAAACGATGCGGCCGTGCACGATGCCGCCGGCAAGGCCACGCAGCAGCGCGTACGGATTGACGCCGGGATGGCGATAAAACCAGCGGTCCTCGTAGGTCAGCAGTGCCTCGAGATACAACGGCGAAACCTTGTCCGCCGTGGTCGGATAGCGCCACACGCCATCGCTGTCGGCAAACGCCCGCAAGGGTGTCCCGTCACGCGCCAGCACCACGGTGCTGCCACGGTCCGCGGCGGGCAGATGCAGCGGGAACAAGCGGTCGAGCGCGACGAGCACCAGTACGGGAATTGCGATGGCGACAAGAGCAACGCGTAATCCGCGTCGTGCACGGGCTCGGCGGATGGAAGCTGGGGGTGGGGTCGGTACTGTCGTGGTCATCATCTGATACAGGCGGACTGCCTTGCACCCTCCCCGGCACGGCAAGGGAGGGTGCCAGAGGCCTATGCCTCGACCACGGTGATCTTCATCGGCATGACCTTGCCGATGCCGCGCACGGCAGGTCGGTACATGTCCTCCACCAGCGGCGGCGGCACGGTATAGGTGCCCGGCGTGACGGCCCGGACCAGATAGAACAAGTGCGCCTTGTCACCACGCTGCAGCCGCAGCGCGGCGGCGTAGCGATCGTCGCGATATTCCTCGTGCACGGTCTGGGCGGCCGCCGCGCGCTGGTCCAGTTCGATGCCGTCGATCACCACGCCGGCCCACGCCTGCGCACCAGCGAGGTTCAGATTTTCCACTTCCAGCCCACCGGGGAGCAGGTCGGTGACCAGGGCGTCGGCAATGTCCATGCGTGCCTCGATCGCCAACTCCACGATCAGGGTGTCGCCCTCCTTCAGCGTACTGCCGCTCCACGGCTTGCCATCGGAGGTGAAATACTGACGACGCACGTCGATCTGGCTGGCATCGGCCGCCGGCGCCTGTCGTGGAACGCCGGCCACGTCGAGCGTGGCGAATATCGTCGCGTTGCTGGTCGGCTGCACGGTGACACCGGCATTGAGTTCGGCCGCGTCCAGTGCCCGGCTCCACACGCGCTGGTCCGGCGCGTGCTCGGTCTTGCCGGCCACCGTGACCGCCACCGCCAGCGGCGCGTTGCCGCCCGCATCGAAGGCGCGCGCCACGCGGGCGATCGCCGCCTGCTCCTGGGTGCTCAGGTACGACCACGACCAGCGGTAGTCCTTGTCCTGTTGCTGACGCTGGCGCACGTTGGCGGTGGCGTTGCGCGCCCAGTCCACCAGCTTGGCGTCGTAGGCTGGCTTGTTCAGGCCATAGGTGTGGGTAAGCGCGACCATCTGCGCGAGGTCGCGCAGGTCCGAACCATAGTCGCCGACATACCACGGACGCTGCTTGTTCCACGCGAACGCCTCGTCGATGGCCTTCTGGGCGCGATCGTTGTCACCCATCAGCTTCAACGCCACACCCAGATGCGCCAGCGGCAACGGCGCCACCAGCTTTTGTCGCTCGTTGTCGAAGATCGCACGCAACGTACCCAGCGGCGCCCGATTGACCCGCGCCAGCACGAACCCCGAGTACGCCTCGTCGGCCAACCGCAGGTGTTCGTGTTGTTCGTAGCCGTAGTAGCGATGGCCGCCGGACAGCAGATCATCGCTGAGCCGCTGCAACGATTTCTGCAGCACATCCTGCGGCACCGCAAAGCCGGCGTCGCGCGCGTCCAGCATGAAGTCGACCACGTACGGCGTGGTGAACGTCTGGATCGGACTGCTGCCGCCCCAGAAACTGAAGTGGCCGTTGCTGGCCTGGAACGAGGCAGCTCGCGACAACGCACCATCCACCGCCGCCTGGCGCACCGCGTCGCTCATCAGCGGTGCACCCAGCGCACGAGCCGTGGCGCCATCGAGAATCAGCGCGGCGTAGCCCTTGCTGACGGTCTGTTCGATGCAGCCATACGGGTAGCGCAACACATCGCGCAGTGCCGCGGCGTACGGCAGCGGCGGCAAGGTGCTCAACGTGAGCCGTGCGCTCACGGTAGCCGGCAGCAGCCCGGCGATCGCCCCCGCGCCAAGTTGCTCGGCCTTGCCCGCCTCCAGCGCCATCGGCGTGGTGACCACGGTTTCGGGCCAGGCGGGACGCACGGCAAATTCAAAGTGCCGGTCGGCGTGATAGTCGTTGAGCCGGGCCTGGATATTCACCGTCGCCACGGCGGCGCCCGCGCCGGCCGTGACCGGTACGCGCAAGGTGGCACCGGCACCGTCCTGCAACGGCACGTTTTGGGTGCCGCGCTCGACCGTGATCGGACCACCGCCGCTCACGCTGACCCGGGCCGTGCCGACTTTGCCGGACAGGTTCTTCAAGTCGACACTGATCACCGCCTGGTCGCCGGCCGCCATCACCCGCGGCATGCTCGGTTCGACCACCAGCGGTGCCCGCACCGTGACACTGCCCTCGGCGCTACCGTAGCGGCTGTCGCTGTAGGCCAACGCGGCCAGCCGCAGGCTGCCGTTGAAGTCCGGTACGTCGACCCGCAGCGTCGCCTTGCCTTGCGCGTCGAACGCTACCGGCGCGGCGAACAAATCGACGATCTGCACTTTCGGGTTGAGCCGGATCGCCTTGGGCAGCGCCGCGGCGCTCATGTCGCCGCCGTAACGCAACCTGGCCTGCGCGCCGTCCATGGCCTCGATGATGCGGCTGTAAAGATCGTACGCATCGACCGACAGCGCGCGCTTGGCGAATAGCCACGCCCACGCGTCGGGCACCGGATAGTTGGTGATGCTTAGCACGCCCTGGTCGACCGCCGACAGCGTGACGAAGGCTTGCTGCCCGGCCAGGCCGCTGGCCTGGACGGTGACCGCCAGCGGATTGCCGGGCCGCATCTGCGCGGGGGCGTCGAGCTTGAGCGGCACGCGCCGATCGTTGCGCTCCATCGCCACGTACTCGATTCCCACCGCCCGCGCGGGGGTGGTGCGCTCGACCGCCTCACCCCCACGGAACACCAGGGCCGACACGTAGACGTCGTGGCGCTCCCACTCGGCGGTCACCGGAATCTCGAACGTGGCACCGGCCTTGGCGTCGATATTGCGGGTGTAGAGCAGGCGGTCCGACTCCACCAACAGCACGCCGGGACCCTCCTGCGGCGGCGTCACCGTGACTTTCATGCGGTCACCGGCGCGATAACGGGCCTTGTCCAGCTGCAATTTGACCTTGTCCGGCCGCGCCTCCTTGCCCAGGTTCTGGTCGTCCCAGCTGTAGCCGGCAAAGAACGGAAACACCGTGGTGAGTTTGGTCGCCGGGTCATACACCTCGACCCGGTAGTTGCCCCACTGCACTGGAAACGCCACGTTGGCCGTCTTGCCTGCGGCCAGGTCGATATCGTTCTCATCGATCAATTGCAGGCGCTGGTTCGCATTCGATTGCCAACCGCCGTTCTGCTCATACAACCAGTAGAAATCGCGCAACTCGCGCTGCAGGCGCACCTTCAAACCGGTGGCCGCGACCAGCTGGCCCGCGGCATCGACGCGCACGATCTCGAATCCGGCCGGGCCGTTGCTCTGCGCGCCCTGCTTGGGGTCGAACAGAGGACGCACGCCGACCAGCGCGTCGGCTGGCCAATACGTGCGCTTGAGCAATCGCGTGACCGCACGACCGCCGCTTTCGTACACGCTGCCAGACAAGGTCACAGCCAACGGCGCGAGCGGCTTGACCTCGTCGGGCAATACCAGCTCCTGTTCGAGCACGCCCTGCGCATCGAGTTTTGCATCAACGGCATCGTCGGCACTTCGGGGCAATTCGAGCAGGGGATTGCCGAAGAAGGTGTCCTTCATCGTCGCGACCGGATGCGGCTCCGGCGCCACCAGCAGCTTGGCGGTGAAGCGATTGCCGTCGGCGGGCGCACCGTACAGATAGCGGGAGACGACCTTCAACTGCAACGGATCGCCCGGCGCCAGCCGCGGCTGCGGGCTGGACAGCTCGACCTTGATCCGCTCCGGCAGGAACTCCTCGACGTGAAACGGAAATGCCTGCACGGTGTCCTTGCTGGCGGGGTCGAGCCGGAATTCCAGTTGCCACCGGCCAGTCGGTGCATCCGCCGGAATCGGCTGGCTCAGCTCGAAGTAATTCAGCTGCTGCGGCTCCAGCCGCTTTTCCAGCAGGGTGCGGCCATCCGGCTGCCTGACCCGCACAAACAGCGACTGGGCCTTCATCGGCTTGCCGTCGTCATCACGCAACAGCGCCGACGCCCGCAGCGTCTCGCCCGGTCGGTACAGATCGCGACCGGACCACGCGAAAACCTCGAACGGCACCTGCTTGCGGCCGCTGATATCGAAATTGGAGACGTCCAGCGCGGGCCGGTTGAACGGCAGCACCGAGACGTCCCGGCCACGGCGCGCCACCAGCACGTCCGAGGGCTTGATCTGGTATGCCATCAACGCATTGCCGTCGGCCCCGGTGGTGGCCTTGAGCTTGCTGCGGCCTGCCGCATCGCGCACTTCGATGTCCACCGCATTGACCGGCGTACCGTCGCGCAGCGAGGCGACGTGCAGCAAGACATTGTCGCGGTAGACGCGCAGGTGCAGACCCAGGTCGCTGACGAAGAAGGTGGCGGTGTCGTAGCCGTCCTTGAAGCTGCCGCCGGCCTTGACCACGGCCATGTACACACCCGGCTGCGCCAGCTCGCTGACGTCCTGCACCGGCAGATAGGTCACCGTGCGCTCGTTCTGCTCGCCGCCCAGGGTGTAATGGTTGGCGTAGACCGAGTCGGCGATCGCGGTGATGGGCTTCCGGTTACGACGGTCGTTGCCTTCGCCACAGGTGTTGTAGTAGGCAACGTCGTGGTCGAGCTCGTAGCTGTCGCGATGGCCGTTGCGGGGGTACGCGCAGAACAGGTCCGACAGCGCATCGTCGCGCACGCGGAAGAACTCCACGTCTGCATCGTGCACGTTCATCGACACCAGCGGCAGGCCGCGGGTGCCGCGCGCGGGCAGCACACTGCCGTGCGAAGCGAAGCCGATCGCCGCCGGCAGATTGCCCGAATACACCTGATGCCGCGCCTGCTGGCCCAGGGTGTGGCCGTCGGTTGCCAGCAGGTCGGCCTTGACCTGCACCGTGTAGCGCGTATTGGCCTGCACGAACGGAAAGCTCAGGGTGCGGCCGTCGTTGTCCAGGCTCCAGCTGCCGCTGACCACTTCGCCGTTCGGCCCGGTCACCGCAATCAGCGCGTCGAAGTCCTGCGCCGACGCCAGGCGGGCGTTGAAGCTCAGGATCAGCGCAGTGCGGGAATCGCGTGCTTGCGAACTGGCGGAAACCAGCGCCAGTGCGGACTGGCCCGCGGAGGTTACCGGGTGTGCCGAGGTGGCGCCGGCCGGCGCGCCTTGCAGCACCGGCTTGCCGTCATCAGCGCCGCGGCTGCAGGCGCCCAGCAGGAGGCCGAGTAGCAGGATGAGCAGAATTCGCGGCCGGACGCGGCGGAACGAGAACTCGTACGGTCGAGCGGACATGGAGCCTTCTCCCTGGGGCGCGACTTGGAGTATTGCCGATATTCATGGCGCGTTGCGGGCACATTTCGGGCACCCGGGTTCGTGCAGGATGACGCCCCTGCTCAGGGCTGCGCCGGTCCACCGCGCCGGCCCAGCCAGTCGGCCAGCCGCATCATCACCTGACCCCGGCCCGGCTCGGCTTCGTTGAACAGCTCGTGATAAAGGTTGGAGAAGTAGCGGGTGGTCAGCTGCCCGCTCGCGGACGCGCGACGGGCAAACTCCCGACTTCCCGCGGGATCGACGATGCCGTCACTATCGGCCACCAGCAGCAGCGTCGGCACGGCCAGGGTGGCGGCGTCGGCGATGCAGCGTGCACCGTCGCGGAAGATGAAGTCGGCCAGCCGTGGCGTGATCCAGCCATGCCGCAGCCGATCGCTGCGATAGTCGGCGACCACCCGGGGATCGTGCGACAGCTTGTCGAAGTCCAGTCCGTTGCGGAGCGGCAGATGGGGCAGCACGCGGCTGAGCACGCGCGCCAGCGCGATCATGCGGGTCGACTCCCAGCTGCGCAGCGCCGGCGACGACAGCACCAGTGCCGGCGGCGTGACGCGGCCATCGAGCACCGCCCGGGCCGCGACCAGGCCGCCCATGCTGTGGCCGAGCAACAGCGGTGGCTGCGGCAGCCCGCTGGCGTAGTCGTGATAGACGGCGGCCAGATCCTGCAGCAAGTCGTCAGCGTGGCGCAGGCCGCCGCGTTGGCCCGGCGTCTGGCCGTGGCCGCGCTGATCGTAACCGCGCACCGCATAACCGCGCTGGTTGAACCATGCGGCCAGGCGATCGTAGCGACCGCTGTGCTCACCCAGCCCATGCACGAACAGCACCGCGTCGCGCGCCTGCGGCAGCGGCCAGTCACGCAGAAACAGCGACTGCCCGTCGCTCATCGTCAAGGTCAGCTGGGGGTCGACAGACCGGCTGGGGTGATCCACGTCGCGCTCGCTTGCTGGTAAAACACTGATTCTGCCTCACCGTGCCGGACATGGCACGGCGAGGCAGCAGGGCTCTTACAGCTCGGCGCGGAACTCGATGCCGATGATGCGCGGATCGTTGACGAAGGCGGTGCGGTTGTTGAAATCGATCGCGCCGGTGATCGCCAGCTTGTTGGTGATGTTGCGGCCATACAACGCGATTTCCCGGCGACCGTAATCCCAGTTGTAGCCAAGCCGTACGCCGCCTTCCAGCAGCGGCTTGCCCTTGAACTCGGCCGAGTCGTACAGGAAGAAGTTCACTTCGCTGCGGTAGTTCCAGTCGGTGTAGACGAAGAACTCGCCGCTGTCCCCATAAGGGATGCCGTAGCGCGCGGTGAGCGTGCTGATCCACTTCGGCGCATTCGGCAGGCTGTTGCCATCGATCAGCGCATTGCCACTGCCGTCCCGCGGGTCCAGCACGGTGCAACCGGAGCCACATACGGCCACCGCCAGGCCCGGATCCTTCAGCTTGGTGAAGTTGTAGCTGCCGCCAGCGGTAAGCACGAAGTTCGGGGTGAGGTAGGCCTCCAGATCGAACTCGGCCCCGTGACCTTCGGTCCGGCGGGCGTTGATCAACCGGGTGATGTTGATGTCGCCACCCACCGCGGTGAGCTGCTGGTTATGCATGTTGTAGGTGTACACGTTGGCGTTGAAGCGCACGTGGTTGTCCATGCCGGTGGTTTTCACGCCCAACTCGTAGCTGGTGATCGTCTCGGGCTTGGCCTGCGAAATGAAATCGGAAAACAGCACGCGGCCCTGCACGCTGGGGGCGCGGAAACCGTTGGCCACACGCGCGTAGACGTTGACGTTCGGGTTCACCGTCCAGGTACCCGTGAGGTCGCCGCTCCAGCGCGAATCGTGCGGGTTGGCCGTCAGTGTCAACGGGCCGCTGCCGAACGGCGACAGCACCCGATCGACCTTGAAGTCGCGGGTGTCATGCGACCAGCGCGCGCCGGCGCGCACCTCGAAGTCGTCGGCCAGCTGGTAATTGGCCGAACCGAACAGCGCCCACGCCTTGGTCCGCTGGGTCTGCGTCGCAAAACCGTTCATGGCGTGGTTGTTGAAGGTGTCGAAGTTGAAATTGTTGATCGCGATGTCTTCGTCGAACCAGTACGCACCGACCTGCCAGTTCAGGCGATCCTGGGCGTTGCTGGCCAGCCGGAATTCCTGGGTGATCTGACGGTCGTGCGGCAACGCATCGGCGGTTTCCGCCGGGAACGGGATGAAGCCAGGCCCCATCGGCGGATGGAAAACCGCGCCGAATCCGCCATCGACATCGCCCAGGCTGTAGGTGGTGGCACGCTCCAGTCCAGTGATCGAAGTGAACGTGTAGTCACCCAGATTCCACACCAGGTGCAGGTTGCTGCCCCAGCTGAACAAGTGCTGCTTGTTGCCACCATCCTGCGCCACCTTGTAGCGGTCGAAGCCCGGCACCAGGCTGGGGCCGCCCAGCTCGATGCCGTTGGCCCGGTTGACCTCGGCGGTGCCATCCAGCCAGCGCGCATGCGCGTTGATCAATGCGCTGAAATTGCCCACGTCATACAAGGCCTGCAGGCGCACGGCGCGATCGTTGTAACCGCCCAGCGCGTCCTTTTCGCCCGTGAAGGTGTTGTCGATCCAGTTGTCGCGGTGCTGGGCCAGCGCCGAAACGCGGCCGGACCAGGGTCCGCCCAGCGCGCCGCCGAGGGCGGCCTCGGCATTGGCCGTGCCCAATGAGCCGTACGAGACGCGGGCGTAGCCGCTGGTTTCCTGGCTGGGCCGACGCGACTCGAACTTGATCACGCCGGCCGGCGAGTTGCGCCCGAACAGCGTGCCCTGCGGGCCGCGCAGCACCTCGACCTGCTCCAGGTCGAACAGCGGGAAGCCCTTCAGGATCGGGTTCTCCTGCACGATGTCGTCGTACACCATCGATACCGGCTGCGAGGCGTTCAGGTCGAAATCGCTGTTGCCCAGTCCGCGCATGTAGAAGCGCGGGAAAATGCGGCCATACGATGTTTCGGCGTACACGCTGGGCGCGCGCGAAGCCAGCTGCAGCACGCCGTCGCCGGCCTGGCCGAACGCATCCAGCTTGTCCGGGGTCAACACGGTCAGTGACATCGGCACCTTCTGCAGGTTTTCCACCCGCTTCGAGGCGGTGACGTTCACGGTCTGCAGCTCGGTGGTCTTGGTGGCCTGCGGCTTGGTGGGCGCGGAGGCCTCCTGCGCCAACGTCAGATCAGGCAGCACCAGGGCGCAGGCAATGGACAAGGCAAGTACGGCGGGACGCCACGGACGAGCAACAGGCATGAGTTTTCCCCAAGTGGAAGGCGACGGGACGCCGGCAGTGGGCCAGTTTGCCCCTGCGGCGTCAGGATATTGTGATCCTCACGTCGTCGTCGCGAAAGCCAAGGGGTGCCAGCGCCCCGCCGCTGCGCCTGGCTGATATCACGCTTGTCTGGCCCCAGCCCGTCGTGGCTTTGCCCGGCCGACGACACGCCACAAAGCCGCCCGTGGGCGGCGCCGCTGCCCCGTTGCGCGCTGGAAACAGTTCGCCCGGGCCACTTCGTCCCTGCGGGAGGTGTCGTGGCGATGCGGCTTGGCTACGGCTCTGGGGCGCGCTGTCGCCGGGAATGCCCGGGGCGGCGGGGCCATCTCGCCGCATCCGCCGCCGCGGCGAGGGGTGAACCTACTGGATGGTCGGCATCGCGCCACCCAGCGCCGCCGCCTCTGCGGCGCAATCCCGCGTCGGCTTCAACCCACGTTCCTGCAATGCGGCCACTTCGGCACGGGCACGCTCGAGGTCGGCCCGAAAAGCCGGATTGCCATGCAGCTTGGCGACCGCCGCGGCGCCCATGAAGCGCCCTTGCACCACATCGCTTTGCCAGTGCACGTTGCAGACCAGCCGGCTTTCGCCGTAGGAGCGGCCGCGGGCCAGGATGGCGTCGGCGCGATTGGGCGCCAGTTCGGCGAGGATCAAGGCCCATGCCCAGCCAATCGAGGTATGCCCCGACGGGTACGCACCGTTTTCCGCCAACCCGGCTTCCTTGGCCGGCGTGCACGTTGGCTCGCCATTCTCCATGAACGGACGCGGACGCTTGTAGTGGTGCTTGGCACCGTCACTGACCACGGCCGCATCGGTACGCGTGCGTCGCAGCAGGCCATACAGGTGTGGTGTCAGCTGTTCGCTGACCGGCAGATCCATGGCGCACGAAAAGATTTCCGCCGACTCCGGGAATGCCAGATTGTCGTCGGCGGCGGCCTGCGCCCAGCGCGGCGTGCCACGCAGGCCTGCCATCGCGGCCGTGACGTCCTGGTCGGCGCCAAAGCCGGCCGAACCCGGTGCCGGCGGCGGTGGCAGCAACAGCACGCTGTCCGGCATCTCCTCCGTGGTCAGGTAGCCCGCCGCCACGCCCGGGCGTATCTCGGGAACCGGGGTGGGGCCGGAATCTGCAGACGCCAAGGTGCACCCTGCCAGCACCACCGACGCCACTATCACGACCGCCGCGCGCTGGATCGCGGATGTACCCAGCCGTACTCGCCGCATGTTGGGACGGAAACAGCTGCTGCTCAATTTGTTGTTCAAGACGATGCTCCAATGCGTCGCACGAACCCGGCGCGCGAAAACGGATGGGTTGGCCGCGCGCCGCATCCTGCCCGCGTCGGCAATGTGGGCGGGCTCAACGCTCGGTCGCGCCGGCGAGCCGCAAGGTAATGGTCTGGCGCAGTGCAGCCAGATCCTGCGCAAACGCGGCGACGCCACCGGCCAGCTTTTCAGTCGCCATGGCGTCATGGTCGAAGGCTCGCACGAATTGCTGCGCATCGACCGGCAACTCGGTCGATGGTACCGCGGCGACCGGCGCCAGTTTTGCGATCACCGGGCCGGACGCCTGCTCCAGTTGCTCCAGCAAATCCGGCGCAACGGTCAACCGATCACAACCAGCCAGCGCCTCGACCTGGGCGGTGGAACGGAATGACGCGCCCATCACCACGGTGTCGTGGCCGCGCCGCTTGAACTCGCGATACACGCCACGCACGAACAGCACGCCAGGATCCTCATCCACGCCAAATGCGCGTTGCTCGCGCGCCACGTGCCAGTCCAGGATGCGCCCCACGAACGGCGAGATCAGGAACGCACCGGCTTCGGCGCAGGCGATCGCCTGGGTCGGGTTGAAGATCAGGGTGAGGTTGCAATCGATGCCTTCTCGCTGCAAGTGGGCCGCTGCCAGGATGCCTTCCCAGGTGGCGGCGATCTTGATCAGCACGCGCTCGCGGCCGATACCGGCATCCGCGTAGCGCTGGACGAACTGTTGCGCCTTGGCGACGGTAGCAGCGGTGTCGTAAGCCAGGTCGGCATCGACCTCGGTGGACACGCGACCCGGGATCAGGTCGGCCAGCGCCACGCCCACATCAATGGTCAATCGGTCCACCAGTTCGGCGGCAAGCCTGTCCGGATCGCCGCCCTGCCTGCGCCCCCACGCCAGCTGCGCCTCCACCAGTGGGGCATACACCGGCAGCGCCAACGCCTTGCGCACCAGGGTGGGATTGGTGGTGCAGTCGATCGGGCGCCAGCGCCTGACCGCGTCGATGTCGCCGGTGTCCGCGACCAGCACGGACAGCTGGCGCAACTGCTGCAGCCGCGACGGGCCGCTCTCGGCGAGCACTTCGGTGGAGGCCGCGACGTTCATCAGCCTGACCCCACCGAGCGCGATGACCGGTGGGCGTCGTGCGCACCGCCAGTCCGTTCCACCACCGCCTCGGTGTCCTGCCCTAGCGTCGGTGCGGCAAAGGACGGCGGACCCGGCGTCCGGCCGAACTTGATCGGCTGCGCCACGCCGCGGTAACGACCGACCGCGGGGTGATCGTACGTTGCCACCATTTCCTCGGCCGCCACTTGCGGGTGGTCGAACATGTCCTCGACACGGCGCGCTGCCGCGCACGGCACCTCGTCGCCAAACAGCGCCTCCCATTCGGTCGCGGTGCGCGCGGCCAGCGCAGCGTGCAGCTGCGGGATGATCTCGGCGCCCTGCTCGGCGCGCTTGCGCACGCTGTCGTAGCGCGGATCGTCAGCCAGTTGCGGCAGGCCGACCTTGTCGCACAGCGCCTTCCAGAAGCGCGGCGTGTTGGCCGAAATGTAGATGTGTCCTTCGCGCGCCGGATGAATACCGGTGACGCCACCGGAACGCATGTCGCGCCCGATGTCGAGCGATTCGCCTTCGGCCCAGACCATGCGCGCGGATTGCATCGTCAACGCGCTGCGCAACAACGAGATGCCCACGAACTGGCCCACGCCGCTGCGCTCGCGCTCGAACAGCGCCGACGACACACCGGCGGCGAGCAAGGCGGCCGCGTAGTAGTCGACCACCGAACCGTAAATGATCTCGGGCGCGCCGCCGCGCCGGCCTTGCAGCGCGCACATGCCGGTCATGGTCTGCAGCACCTGGTCGTAACCGGCCTTGTCCTTCAACGGGCCGGTCTCGCCGTAGCCGGTGAGCGCGCAGTAGATCAGTCGCGGATTGATCAGGTTGAGGCGCTCGTGGTCGATGCCAAGCCGCGTGGGTACGCCGGGGCGAAAGTTGTGCACCAGCACATCCGCCTCGCGCACCAGCTTCAGCAACACCGCATGCTGCGCGGGCTGCTTCAGATCCAGCACGATGCCCAGCTTGCCGCGATTCACCCCGATGAACGCCCGGCTTTCCGCCTGCAGCGTGGATGGGTACTGGCGCAGGTTGTCGCCCCCGGGTGGTTCGATCTTGATCACGGCCGCACCCTGGTCGGCCAGCAGCGCGCAACCGTACGGACCGGCGATGTAACTGCTCAGGTCGAGCACGCGTACGCCACCGAGCGGTCCCGGCGTGCCGGAGCGCCCGATCAAGTCAAACGCAGAAGAGTTGTCCATGCGATAGCGGTCCGTGAGTCCAGATCATCGGTTGTCACTTGAAGTCTGCAGCGCGGCGACACGGAGAAACACCGTGGCCGGATACTTTCTCGAGCCACAAATTCTTGCTTGAGCGGCGGGGCCGTGTTCATGGTGCCGCCGATCCTGCATCGACGCCCAGCTGCATCCAGGTGAGCCGCCAGCCGCCATCCCGGCGACCATCGGCGCGAAAATACGGCACAAACCTCAGCGGTTCGCGGCCCACCGGGCGGAGTTCGATTTCCGGACCGTCCATTCCGGCGGACCCAGGCACCTCGCGCAGCCATTCGGCGGCCGTGTCCGGCGGAAGCCGCAGGCTTTCCTCGGACTTGAAGCCGTCGATCAGGCCGGTGGCGTAGACCAGCGGACCACGGGTGATGGCCAGATACTCGTAGCGCAGCACTTCCTGCCGCACCGGCGAACCATCGGGCGCGCGCGACTCCTGGACATTCCGGTGCAGCCGGTGATGGATCAGCGGGCGCATCGGGAAGTCCAGCACGATCTGGTCGCCGGCGCGCCATTCGCGTTGGATGGACACATACGTATCCGGCACGATGTCCTGATTGACCGGCTCGCCGTTGATCCGGATGCTGGCGTGTTCTGCCCATGCCGGGATGCGCAGCGATACGGCGAAGGTTGCAACCCGCTCCGGATGCACCGTGATGGAGATCGCGCCGTCGAACGGATACGTCGTGGTCTGCCGCAACGTCACGTCGCCCGCTCCCGGCACATTCAGCGCCGCCTCGCCCGGACCGTACAGGTTCACCGCGACGCCGCCCGCCGATGGCGCGCCGTAGGCAATGCCCGGCAATTCCTCCAGCGCCATCGCGCCGCTGGACTTGCAGCAGCGCCAATAGGTCGTGTGGACACGCTTGCCGTTGGGAAACGAGTAGTAGCACCAGTCTTCGCCATTGGGAGCCTGGGCACCCAGCAGGTCGTTGTAGGCGGAACGTTCGATCTCGCCCGCGTACCTCGCCTCACCCGTGATGGTCAGCAATTCGCGGTTCAACTGGATCCACGCCAGCGTCGAACAGGTTTCGACGTAGGCGGTCGGGATGAACGCGCCCGGCGCGTTGAATACCTCGCGCGAGCGATGGCCCACGCCGCCCCACGGCCCGCCACCCAACGACAGGTGGTGTTCGCGGATGCTGTGCCACAGGTGATCCACCGCCTGCCGGTACTCGGGCTTGCCGGTGGCCCGATGCAGCTTGGCCAACCCGACCAGATTCCAGGCCAGCTGATAAGCCTTGCCGGTGGCGATGTCGGCCGCATCGGCCCCAGCCAGCGCGCGCGACAGCAAGGCCAGCGGCGGATGGTTGTTCGCCTGCCGCAGAATCAATTCGGCCAGATGCAGATAACGCGCCTCGCCGGTGACGAAGTGCAGCTCCACCGCCGGATCCATCAGCACGGTGGCCGACATGCCGTGGTGGTTGCCCAGATCGGTGATGTCGATGTCGCCGCTGCTCAAGGTTTCCCAGCACAGGTCGCCAATTTTTTGCGCGGCCTCGAGATAGCGCGGCGACGGAAAGTGCCGGTTCACCTCGAGCAGGCCGAGAATCAGGTAGCTGTGTGTCCAGATGTCCCAGGTCCGCTGGCTTGGCGCACCATCCCAACTCACCGGCTTGGGTGGTTGCCGCTGCATGAAGCGACGCTCGGGGGCGTAGGTGCCCAGGTAGCCATCGTCCTCCTGCATCTGGACCAGATAATCGGCAACGCGACAGACATTGGCGGCCAGTTGCGCGTCAGCGCTGCGCGCGGCGGCCCGTGCGGCAGCGACCAGCCACTTGCCGGCGTGCTCGCCGTACCAATCACCTTCGTCGTTCCTGCGCTTCCACTCGGCGCCGAAAACCTCGATCGCCGGACTGTTCTCATCGACGATGAAGTGGCTCAGGCGTCCACTGCGGTTGGCGTCCAGGGCAGCGCCAAGGAGGCCGCCCAACTGCACTTGGACCGCCCCGGTGACCAGCGCACTCACGAGGCCGCATCCACGACGCAGCGGAAGCCGACCCGGCCGGAGCGATCCTTGCTCGGCGCCATCAGCAGGTACTTGCCATGCTGGTCCAGCCGGTACGCCTGCGGGAAATACCAGTGCGAGGTCTGCGGCCGGTACGAACTGCCGCCGCGCAGGATGCCGGCGCGGGTGTGCTCATCGACGTACTCGTCGGTCCACTGCCAGACGTTGCCCACCAGGTCCAGCACGCCGAATGGGCTGGCGCCACGCGGGTGGGCATGCACGTCGGCCGCCGGCCCCAGCCGACGCCCGTACTCGGGCGATGGCACGGCGGCGGCATCCCACTCATTGCCCCACGGATACAGCCGACCATCGGTTCCTTGCGCCGCGTATTGCCATTCCCATTCGTGCGGCAAGCGCTTGCCCGCCCATTGCGCGTACGCGCGGGCGTCTTCGATCGACACCCAGGTCACCGGCTTGTTGTCCCAGCCGGCCGGCGGTGCGCCGTCCACCCAGTCGCGCAGGAAGTTGTGCGGATCTGCCGGCTTATAGCCGCTGGCATCCATGAACCGCTTGAAGCGTCCATGGGTGACCGGATGACGGTCGATGAAGAAGGGTCGCATCGACAGGCGCCGCCGGTGGGAGCGACGGGCGCTGTTTTCCCACGGATACTGCACATCGACACCTTCCCACATGTAGCCCTCGACCTCGATGCCGTTGACGACGAAGTCGAACTCGCCAGCGGGGATCGCCACCATGCCACTGGGCGCCATCGATGCAGCGGCCGTCGGTGCGATTTCGACCAGCTGCTGCGGCAGCGATTTCCATTCGTTGCTCAGCGAACCGAGCGGCGTTGCGGCGCGCTGGGCGGCCGCCTCAAGATAACCGTCCAGGCCCGCCACTTCGACGCCTTGGGCGATCGCCAGCACCGCGCCGAATCCACGTCCTTCCAGGCTGAACGACAAGATCGCGCGGCTGCCCTCGATGCGCGGGGTCAGCTCCGTACCGTGCCACAAGTCCACGTAGCGCGTGCCCGCCTGGTGCGCCACGGCCAGCTGTTCGCCTTCCATCGCGTACTCGTTGCGGTTGACCACGGTCCACAATTGCTGGCCGTCGAGCGGGAAATGGCTGGCGAACACGCCCACCTGCCGGGTCGGCGCATACGGGCGCCAGTCCAGGCTGACCAGCAGCGGGGCGAACTGGCGCGACAGCGTGGCGATCCGGCGCAAGGCCTCGGCGTTGCGTGGGGTGAACTGGTTCCAGATGCCCCAGATGTTTTCCCACGCGTTGTAGCCGACGCCGTTGAAGAAGATGTACTGCAGGTCGTGGGTGCGATCACGGCCCCAACGATTCTCGTAATTGATCATGTGGCGTGGCTCCAGCCACTTCCACTTGGCCACCGGCGGCACCATGGTATTGGGTGCCTTCTTGCCCCAGCTTTGCACGTTCCAGATCAGCGCTTCTTCGGCACTGATGGTCGATTCCGGCTGCACCACCAGGGGATGGCCGATGGCATCGGCGGCATCGAAGAACGCCCGCGGCACACCGTTGTAAGTATCCCCATTGACGCCATCAGCCCCCACCGCCTTGGCCAGCTCGGCAATCGTCTCCCAGTCGTTCTTCTCGGGTTCGCGCGTGCCGTGGTCCCACGGCATGGTCGGCAGGAACACGCGCACGCCGCGCCGATGGAAATCGGCCACCGCGCCGCGCAAACCTTCAATGCCACCAGGCAGATCCAGCGCCATGTCGGTCTTGTTGCGGTCGTCGATGCCGATGTTGGGATAGACAAACCACAGCAGCACACTGTCGAGCCCGCCGAAGCGCGCTTCGAGGTCGTCGAGGTAGCGGTCGACGGTGTACTTGCCGGCAACCGGATCGTAGAAGTAACGATCCTCGACCATCATCTGCGCATGCACGAAGTTGCGCTGGGCCCACTGCAGTTCCGGGCGTCGGTAATTGGCGTCGTTGTAGCCGATCCGGATCAGGTGCTCGCGGCGCCAGTCGCGCAGCTCGCGGACCCAGTCGTCCACACTGGCCGCCGCGTCCATCTTCCACTCGCCGATGTCCGTGAACGGCCAGCCGGGCATCTTGCCCGGGGTTGGCAGGTAGCGGCCCGTGGTGACATGGGAGAACTTGTACTCGGTGCTGACCGGCGGCAGGACGTCTGCGTCGGACGCATTGTGGGCATGGGGAATGTCATGGGGGGAATTCATTGGCAAACCACCGAAAGAGTTGAGCGGAAAAACTTCAGGTCAGGCCGCAGTATGCCGCCAGCCTGTCGTGCTCGTGCTGAGCGATGCCGGCAGTTGGCCGCGCCGCGAGAAAGGCACCAACTGCCGCGTGGGTGGGGATGCTCGCCTGCGCACCGATGCGCTGGCACGCCAGCGCGGCCGCGGCGCTGGCGCGACGCAGCGCATCCGGATAAGCCTCATCCTGGGCCAGCGCGGCCACCAGCACGCCACAAAACGTGTCACCGGCGGCGGTCGTGTCCTGCGCGTCGACCGCAAATGCCGGTTGCAGGAAAAGCTCGCCGTCGACGCGTGCCAGGCAACCCTTTTCGCCCAGCGTCACGACGAGGCACGGTACGTCAAGGAGCGTGATGGCCTCGGCAATCCTGAGCGCGGTGTGGCCGGTGATCGCCGCCAGCTCGCCTTCGTTGACGATCAGCACATCCACCACGGCGAGCAGTTCGGCGGGCAAGGCCTTCGCGGGCGCCGCATTGAGCACGACACGAACGCCCGCGTCACGGGCGGCTCGGGCACAGGCTTCGACCGTATCGAGCGGCGTCTCCAGTTGCAGCAGCAGGTAACTGAACCCCGCCAGCGGCGGCAAGTGGCACGCACCCAGAAACTCGTTTGCTCCAGGCGCCACGGTGATGGAGTTCTCGGCATTGTCGGCCAGGCACACGAAAGCCACGCCGGTCGACGCGCCGGCCGCGCGCACAATGCGCGAATGCACGCCCGCCGTGCGCAGCGATGCCTCGATCACGGCGGCATGGGCATCATCGCCGAGCGCTGCCAGCAGATGGGTCGCCACGTTGCCGGCGCGGGCACAAGCCACGGCCTGATTCGCCCCCTTGCCGCCCGGAAAGGTCCTGACACCGCAGCCCATCACGGTTTCGCCGGGCGCCGGCACATGGGGCACGCGTACCACGAAATCGAGATTGGCCGAACCGACCACCAGGATTCCCGACTGTGCGGCGAAGGTCATGGCTCGAGCGCCTGATAGACAAGGTTGTAGAAGTGACGGCTGATCCGCGGCAGGTCGTCCGCACGGTCATTGGGCAGGTGCTGCAACAGCACGATGGCCACCAGCCCTTCGCGCCGATCGATGGTGTAGCTGGTCGACGCGGCGCCGGCCCAGCCGAACTGGCCCGGCGAACCCAGCTGACCGCGCCTGGCCGGATCGATCACCACGTAACCACCCAGTCCGAAACCTTCGGCCTGGCTGAACTGGGTCACCGGCGGATCAAGTTGGCTGAGGTGGTTGAGCATCATCAGCTCCACCGTCTTGTGGCCGAGGATCGACACGCCATCGAGGCTGCCGCCGTTGAGCAGCATCTGGCAGAAGCGGGCGTAATCGGCCGCCGTGGAATACAGGCCACCGGCTCCGCTGGTGTATGGATTGAGCGGCTCACCCGGGTGCTTGGCGGAAGGTCCATCGGCCAGCACCAGTCGACCGTGTGGACCCATCGTGGTGATGTCCACCACGCGGTTGCGTTGCGGCCGCGGTACGTAGAATCCCGTGTCCACCATCTTGAGCGGATCGAACAGGCGCTGGTGCAGATAGTCGGCAAACGGCACCCCAGCCACGACTTCTACCAGCCGCGCCAGCAGCTCGGTGGCGGCCCCGTCATAACCAAAGCGCGTGCCTGGATCGGCGGCCAGCGGGGTGCGACTCAAGCGCTGCACAAACCCGGCCAGGTCGGCGGCGCCGTGTGGGTTGAGACGTTGCACCTCTGTCGACGCCCGCTCATCGCCCGGCAGGCCTGCCGGGAAACCCGCGGTATGGGTCAGCAACTGATGGATGGTGATCGGGTCGGCGGCGGGTTGGCGCACCGGTGGCCCGACGGATTCATCCTGCACGACTTGCATCGTCGAGAACTCGGGCAGGTAACGCGACACCGGATCGTCAAGCCCGATGCGGCCTTCCTCCAGCAGCATCAACACCGCGACCGAGGTCACCGTCTTGCTCATTGAATAGATGCGGAAGATTGCGTCCTCCGCCATGGGCTGACGACGCGCCAGGTCGCGATGGCCGTAAGCGCGATGCTGCACCAGCTTGCCGTCGCGCATGACCAGGGTCACCGCGCCCAGATAGCCGGTCGGCCCGGTGACCGCTTGCATGTACCGATCCAGAGAATGCAGGCGGTCAGCGGAAACGGATCGCGACTGCGCCCCGCCGGCGATCGACGGAGCGGTCACCAGCTGGCCCGCCTGGGCCATCGGCATCGCCAAGCCAAGCACGACAGTCAGGATGGCTGAACAGCGGTACATCAACACGATCGTCCTCTGCAAAAAAACGGGCCGCCTGCCAACCGGCAAGGCGACCCCTTGATCAACCGGCGCGGACCAGCCACGCCGGGCTCGCCTGCGGTCAGAACGTGATGGTGTGGGTCAACGAATAGACCCGACCGCGCCCCGACATGTAGTTGCTCTGCCCGCCAACCTGCGAATAGCTCAGGATGTAAAACTTGTCCGTGAGGTTTTCGATGCCCAGCGAGAGAGTGCCGTAGCCAATGTCGTAATTGGCACCCAGATCGAACAACGCATAGCCCCTGGTTTTCTCACCCGTATTCAGGCTGCGCGAGAACAGCTTGGTCGTACCCAGGGTCGCGCTGCCCTTGGGCGAGAAGTTCCACTGCAAGGTGGCACCCAGCTTGTCCGGGTTGATGTCGTTGACACCCATGTCCTTGGTCATCGGGCCGCCCTTGGACGCCTCGGTCTTGCCCCGCGTATGGGAATACAGCGCGCTGAGCTTCAAGGTGTCCGTGAGGGTCATCCCGCCGGTCAGTTCGAAGCCGCGGATGGTCACCGGCGCCCGATTCATGACGTAGTCCTGGGTGACCGGGTCGACCGACAGCGAAACGCCCATCTTCGAACGTGACTCGTACATGGAGCCGCCCACGTGGGCCCTGTCGCCGCGCCAGTTGAAACCGACCTCGCGGTTGTCCACCAGGATCGCCTGCAGATCGAGAATGCCGTCTACCGACTGCCCCGGCACGTTGATGTTGCGCAGCGGAATGCCGATGTTGGGCAGGCTGAAGCCCTTGCCGTAGGAAGCGAACACCGACCAGTTCTGCGGCAGACGCACAATCGCGCCAAAGTTGGGTAGGTTGGCCTGGTATGACAACTTGCCGCCTTCGACGGCCACCCGGTTGCGGAACCAGGTGGTGGTGTAACTATCCACCGACAATTCGCCGTCCTCGCGCCGCAAGCCACCGCTGAGGGTCAGCGCGCCGATGTCCCATGACAGTTGCGCGTAGGGCGCGGTGCTCTTGTAGAGCATCGGCGGCACCCACAGGCGATTGGTCAGCGCAAGACTCTGCTGCGCCTCGTCCTGCACGATGTCCACACCGGTGCGCAGTTCCAGCCCGTAAACCGAGAACAGTTCGGGGCGGGTCCACGCAAGCCGTGTGCCGTGCTTCTGCGAATTGATCTCCGACTGGTCGATCAACTGACCGATTGGCGCGATCAGCGGATCCTGGCGATCCATGCCATCTTCCGCGATATAGCGCATGGCCTGGCTGGCCCGATAGAAATCGGTCGTGAACGTGCCGCCCAGCAGGTTGTTGTGGATGTACGACAGCGTGTACTGATTGAAATCATTGAACTCGGTCTTGGATCCCAGTGGCTGTCCACGCTCGGACGTGTTGGTGAGGCCGAGCGCGCGATTGCCGTTGACGCCGATGTAGTTGCCCTTGCCAATGACGTTGAAGCGACTGAGCGAGCCTTGCAGGCGCTGCTCGCCGTTGCTGCCGAAGTTCGTGCCGACCTTGATGAACAGGTTGTCCGTCTTGGAATCGGACAACGCGCCCGAACCACGCCGACCCACGCGACGACCATTGCCGTCGTAGTCCACGCCGCGATCGATCCGCGCGGTGCTGAACAGCACGTCGTAGGCTTCTTCCTTGTGACCGAAGTTGATGCCGACCTTCCAGCCGTCGCCCCCTTCGTGGAGTGAACTGGAGTAGCGCGAGACGATCTGCGTCTGCGTACCCATCGCCGGCTGCTTGGAGATGTAGTTGATGATGCCGCCGGACGCGCCGATGCCCTCGGATGCCGACGGACCGTTGATCACCTCGATCCGGCCGATTACACCCATGTCGGTGAACGTGGCCGCACGATTGCCCTCGCGCAGCGGCGACCCCTGGGGAATGCCGTCGAACAGGCGCAGCGCGGTACGTCCGCGCAGCGTTTCGCCGGAGCTGCTCATCTGCTGTGACGATTCCGAATAACCCGGCACCGAGCGCGCCAGCACCGCCGTAGTGTCGTCGGTCAGCAGCAGGGTGTGTTGCACCTCTTCCTTGGAGATCACCGTAACCGCGCCAGGAATCTTGTCGACCGCCTTGGCGGTGCGCGTTCCAGTGGTCACGGTGATGGTGGCCAACTCGACCGCGTCGGCTTGCTTCTTTGTTTCGCTGGGGTCCGTGGTGGCGTCCGGCGCGGGATTCTGTTGCGCGTGCAGATTGGCGCTGATGGCAGAGGCCAGCAGCAGACAACCAAGGGCGACAGGTACATGTTTCATAGATGTTGTCTCGGGTTGCTTGTTGATGGCATGCGCGCCGCGATCGTTGCACGCGCCTGATGGGTTGGCCTTGCTACCGCGTGATGAGCGCTGCGTTCATCCGGAGGATCCTTTCGGTCCGGCCTCGCGTAACTTTCACCATGCTTATGAAGGTAGGTGGTGGAGGCCGCACGAAGAACCACCGGCGAGTATGTTCAGAAGCCAATATTCCTTGCTTCCAGAGCGCCTTCGTCCGCGCACCGGATTCGCGCCGACCGCGGCGCCACACACGCGCAGACGATCCGCCGAAACGGGCGTCGGCATCGATGACCGCAAACACGCGGACGCCACGCCCGCGAATGGCGAGCGTGGCGTCCAGATGAAACGTTGTGCCGATCAGAACGTGATCGAATGACTCAGCGAAACCACCCGGCCGCGACCGGCCCAGAAATTCTGCCAACCGGGCAACTGCGACCAGCTCAATACATATTGCTTGTTGAACAGGTTTTCAACGCCCAGCGAGAATTTTCCGATGCTCGCCGTCTGGTAGTTCACGCCGAGGTCGACCAGAGTGTAGCCGGTGGTGTTCTCCTCATTGACGTAGGTCCGGCCGTTGCCACCTTGGTAGGTGCTGCGCAGGTCACGGCTGAGCAGCTTGGTCGCGCCCAGGGTCATGTTGGCATCGGGCATGAAGTTCCAGGTCACCGACGCCACGATCTTGTCCGGGCTGATATCCAGCACGCCCATGTCCTTCACCAGACCACTGCCGTCGTAGTACTGCGTCTTGCCGCGGATGCGCGAGTACAACAGGCTCGCCTTCCAGTCATCGTTGAAGGTCCAGCCGCTGTTGAACTCCACACCCTTGATGCGGGTTGGCGCACGGGTCAGAACAAAGTCATTGGAGACCGGGTCCACCGACAACGATGCACCGAACGGTGACTTGCTGTCGTAGTAGGACATCCCCAGCGAACCCTGCTCGCCGCGCCAGTTGAAGCCGACTTCGCGGTTCTCGACGATGATTGCCTGCAAGTCCTTGATCCGGTCCACCGACTGACCCGGCACGCTGATGTTGCGCAGTGGAATGCCGATGTTTGGCAGGCCGAAGCCTTCCCCGTAGGAGGCGAACACCGACCAATCATCGTTCAGCCGCCAGATGGCGCCGAGGTTTTTCATGTTCTCGACGTACTTCAGCCCGCCGCCCTGCACCTGGACGCTGTTGCGAAAAGCGGTGGTGGTGTAGCTGTCCACATGCAGCTTGCCGTCCTCGCGACGCACGCCGCCGCTCACGGTCAGCGGCCCCACGTCCCAGGTCAACTGCACATAGGGCGCCTTGCTGGTGTACTCCATCGGCGGTACCCAGACGCGATTGGTCAGTGCCAGGCGCTGTGCTGCCACATCTTCGACCAGGTCCAGGCCGATGCGTGACTGCAGCCCCTCGACGTCGAACAGATCGCCGCGGGTCCACGAGGTGCGAAAACCCTTCTTTTTCGAGGTGATTTCGGACTGGTCGAAGATGCGCTCGTTTTCCGGTGGCGCAGGCTTGACCAGCTGCCGGTCCGATCCGTTCTCGGGCAGGTAGCGCATAGCCTGATCGGACCAGTAGGCGTCCGCCGTGAAGATGCCGCCGAACACGTTGCGATGACTGTAGTTCACCGTCATCTGGTCGAAATCGTTGAACTCGGCCTTGGAACCGAAGATCGAGCCCCGCTCCGATGTGTTGGTGGTAGGCACAGGGCAGGAAACCGGATCGAAGCGGCAGCCTTCGACCTGAATGTAGTTCGCCTTGCCCGCGACCTTGAACTTGCTGTAGCTGGCCTGGATGCGCTGAGCCTCGTCCGCGCCAAAGTTGTAGCCACCCTTCAGGAACAGATTCTTGGCGACCGAGTCCGAGGTCGAGCCGCTGGTGTTCATGCCGATGCGGCGGCCATCGCCATCATAGGAAATACCCCGGTCGATGTACGAAACGCTGAGCAGGCCATCGCCAGCGTCACCCTTGTACGCATGGTTCACGCCGACCTTGTATTGGCCGCTGTCAGTGCCGAACTGCGTGCTGTAGCGGGTGGTCAAGGTGGTCTCGTGACCCTTGGTGGTCGGGACCTTCGAGATGTAGTTGATGATGCCGCCAGCCGCGCCGATACCTTCGGCCGCAGAAGGCCCATTGATCACCTCGATGCGTCCGATCACGCCCATGTCCGTGAAGGTGCCGTTGCGAGTGCCCTCGCGCAGCGGAGTACCTTGCGGGACACCGTCGAACAGACGAAGGGCGATGCGGCCGCGCAGGGTCTCACCGGAATTGCTCATCGCCTGCGAGGATTCGGCGTAGCCCGGTACGCTGCGCGTCAGCACCGCGGTGGCGTCCTCGGTCAGCAGCAGGGTGCGCTCCACCTCGGCCTTGGATACCACGGTGATCGCACCGGGAATCTTGTCGATCGCGGTGGCGATGCGGGTACCGGTGGTCACCGTGATTGCACCCAGCTCGACCGCATCCTGCGCCTTGGCGGTCCGCTTCTCCGCGGCGGCGTCGGCGGTGGTGTCCACGGGCGGTTCTTGTTGTGCGTGCAGGCCGGTGCTGATGGCGGACGCCAGCAACAGACAACCGAGAGTGGCGGATACAGGCTTCATGGCATAGGGACTCGCGTCAAGTGTTGGGCGCGGAGGCGCTGTGCTGGCCTACCCCCGATTACCTGCCACGCACCGTCGCCTGGGCGACACTTTGCGTTCCGAACGAGACCCCGGTCACGCTCGCGGCATTGCTGTCGAGGGTATGAAGTTCGACGGTCGGCTATAACCGTCATCTGCTAGTTTCAGACTCAAGTTTTTGTTGCTTGCCACGCCCGCACACGTGACAAAGGGCGCGGGTCTGCGCGCGGCTCGAGCATTCCGCGTCCGTACGGCGGCAACCCAACGTGGCCGACCGGAGCACATTCCGCCCTGGAAGCTACGCCGCGCTCACCGGCCTCTGCCCCGCACTCACGACGGCGAGGCACTCTTGCCGCAGCACGCTGACCAGGCTGATGCGGATGGTGGACCGCGACCACACGATGCCGATACGCCTGGGCACGCTTTTCCCCGGCAATGGCATGCGTACCAGACGCAGACCTTCGGGCCAGGGCGGAGACCAATCGGGGACCAGGGAAACGCCCAGGCCGCGGTCGACCATCACGGCGATGGCATTGAGCGCGTTCAGTTCGAAGCGTTCCTGCGGCTCGATGCCGGCCGCGCGCAGGTACTCGTCGGCCTGGCGGCCACCCCACTGGTTGCGGTCGTAACGGATCAACGGTTCGTTGGCCAACACCTCATGCGGATCCCGCCCGGCCATGCGCTCGGGCGCCAATACGATCAAGGGTTCTTCGCGCAGCAGTTGCCAGTCGCAGGTCTTTGGCAGCGCAAAGGGCGCCTGCAACACGATCGCCGCATCGAGGTCACCGTTCTCGACCGCACGGTACAGATCCGACGACAGGCCGGGCTTGATGAACACATTGATCTGCGGGAACTCCTCCACCATCCGGGCGAATATATCGGGCAACATGCCGGCCAGCGCGGTGGGGCACGCACCCAGCTTCAACTCCCCGGAAATCGAGCTGCTGTTGGCCAGACTGCGCATGTCGGCCACGTCGCGCAGCATGTCGCGGGCACGCTGAAGGATGCGCGAACCTTCCTCGGTAATCCGCACTGTGCGGCCCGCCCGGGCGATCAAGGGCACGCCAATCTCACGCTCCAGGGCGCGGATCTGTTGGGCAACGGCCGCCGGCGTGATGTTCAACACGCGCGAGGCGGCCGCCATCGAACCGCAATCGACCACGGTCACGAACGTATTGACGAATTGGGTATCCACATCTTCTCTCGCAGCAACGGGAGGAAACGACGGCCCGGCAGGGGCCAGATACACACCCTAGCATCGCCTTCACTCACCAATCCGCTTTTACGGTGTCATGACGTCGACGAAGCGCGCACGTGACCGCTGTCCCCACGGGTGTGAATGGTGAGCCCATCCAGCGAGCGATCCGGTTTGGGGAAGAACAGGCTGGCCGCGTAGCCGATCACGATGCACAGCATGATCGATATGGCCAGATAAAAGTACGGATGCACCAGGTCGATCGACCACGCCGCCAGGGTCAGCGCGATACTCCCCCCGACGCCGATCGCCACGCCCGGCGAATTGGCGCGGCGGGTGAACATGCCCAACGTGTACGCGCCGGCGAACCCGCCGCCAAGCAGACCGGCCAGCTCGATTGACACGTCGAACAGTGAATGGATGTCGTAACGGGACAGCAACAGCGCGACGCCGATCGCGATCAGCCCGGTGACTACGGTGGCGGCTTCGGCAAAACGCACGCTGGTGGTGGGGTTCGGCTTCTTGACCAGCCTGTCGTAGAAATCCACCGAGGCCAGCGTCGCCACGCTGTTCATGATGCTGGACAGGGTCGACATCGCCGCCGCGAAGATCCCGGCGATGATCAAACCGGTCACACCCATCGGCAGCTCGGCCGCGATGAACAGCGGGAACGTGGCATCGATCGACATGGTCGGATCCATCCGCTCAGGATGGCTCTTGTAGTAGACGAACAGCGCCGTCCCGATCGAGTAGAAGATGAATCCGCCCGGGATCATGATCGCCGCGAACGCCCAGATCGAGCGGCCTGCATCCCGGTCCGACTTGGTCGACAAGGTGCGCTGCATCAGCACCTGATCCTTGGGGAAGGTCAGCACCACGTCGAACAGGACCAGGAAAATGAAGCCCCACACCGTGGCCTTGGTCAGGTCGAAACTGAAATCGAACAGCCTGGTCTTGTTCTCCGCCATCGCCACCGCGTAGAACTCGTCGAAACCGCCGTTGATCTGGTAGACGATGAAGCCGATCGCAAACAGGGCGCCGCCCATGGTCACGATCACCTGCACGAAATCCGTCCAGATCACCGCCTTCATGCCACCCATGGCGGTGTACAGGATGGTCACCACCCCCATCAGCAGGATGCTCCACACCACATCGATGCCGGTGATGGTGGCGATCGCCAGCGCCGGCAGGAACAGCACCACGCTCATCCGGCTGCCAATCTGCATCACGATGCACAGCGCGCTGGCCAGCATGCGGATGGCGGGATGGAAGCGCGTTTCCAGATAGGAAAACACCGACATCAGGTCGAGCCGGCGCAACAGCGGCACGATCCACACGGCCACGAACATCAGGCCGACCACCGCGATGAGATTGTTGGTGAGGTATTGCCAGTTGGTCTCGAAGGCCTTGGCCGGGATCGCGATGAAGCTGATCGAGCTGGTGTTCGTTGCGTACAGGCTCACCCCGGCGGCCCAGAACGGAATGCTGCGTCCACCGACAAAGAAATCGGCCGTGGAAACCCGCTTCTCGCGCAGATAGAAGTACACCCCCATGCCGAACATCATGCCCAGGTAGACCACGATCACGATCCAGTCCAGCCACTTCAGCAGCAAGTTGCCTGACGCGATTTCAGCCGCGCCCAGCGTCACCGACTCGCCCGCTGGGGATGGTTGCGACCAGACCATGCCGTTGGACCATGCGGCCGAGAGGGCCGTCGCCGCAGGCTCGGCACCAGGCAGCGCGGCCCACGCGCCGGTGATCGTCTGGAACGTCATCAGCTGGCTGGGTGCACCCTCCTCACCGACCAGATAAAGCACATGGGCCTGGCCCAGCGCACCGCCCGACCGGGCTTGGATCCGCCCGGGCACGACACCCCGCTGCTCCCAGCCCGCCTCGGCCGACCAGCGCCACATGCGGTCATCATCGGCTCCAGCGGACACGGTCAGAAACAATGCCTTGGTTTGCGCCACCAGGGACACCGGCCGAGCGTCACCGGCCCAACCGTCCAACACTTGCCACGAGGGTGCGGAGTTTCGAAATATCAGTTGCAACAATTTCGACTCACCAGCCTCGGTGTGGCCAGCCACGTACAGAGCGTCCCCTTGCAGTGCACCCCGCGCATGGCGTAACGGGAACGGCAGCGCGACGGCCGCCCGGGCGACGAGTTGCCCGCGCTCAAGTACCAGCTGTTGCACGCGATCAACGGCTGCCGGGCCCCGCAGCAGGAACGCCCGTTCGCCATCGCCCGCGATGCCCAATACGACTTCGGTGCCCGCGGGCGCCCGCCAGGCCGAACGCGTCCACTGCCTGCGGTCGGCATCCAGTACCCATGCCTCGGTCGCACGGAGCGCGACCACATGCTTGTCAATGACGGCCACCGCGTCCAGCGGCGCGCCCGCCGGCAACGCGGGTAGCGCCACCGGCTTGACCGACGTCAGGCTTTCGGCCGCGCACGGCGCCATCACCAGGCACAGCAGCAGGAACAGCCACGCGCGTGGTGAAAAAAGCGCTCCGCGCTGTCGACGACGATTGCTGGGAAAAATCAGGCGCACGTTGTCATGACCTCGAACACCATGCATGCGTTGGCAGCTGGCGGTGAATTGTCGGGGGTGACGCGGCAACGCCTGTCCATGAGCGCGCGCACCATTTAGGAGTGCGTGTCTTGCTCGCCCATGCCCGCGCCACTGGCGCCGGCAATGATCGCTTCGGCACGCCGGACGAAGGGCGTGTCGATCATGCGTCCATCCAGCACAAATGCCGCACGGCCCTGGGCTTCGGCCATGCGTGCGGCAGCCACGACACGTTGTGCCTCGGCCAGTTCCTCGGCGCTGGCACGGAACACCTCATTGGCCAGCGGCACCTGGCTGGGATGGATGCAGCTCTTGCCAATGTAACCCAGCCGCCGCGCCATCGCCGCTTCGGCGCGGAACGCGGCCAGATCCCGCACGTTGGTGAAGGCACCATCACAGGCAAACACGCCGGCTTCGCCCGCCGCCATCCGCACGGCGAGCATGGTGGCATGGACGTTGGCGGTGTCGTACCGGTCGATGCCCAGCGGCTCGAACAGGTCACCCAGACCCAGTTGCAACCCAGCGACCCGCGGGTGCGCGCGAGCCAACCCTGCGGCGAAGCGCAAGGCCTGGGGCGTTTCGATATTGACCAGCAGACGCAGCGGTCGGGTCAGCGCATGCACCGCCTCCACGCGCTCCAGCACGCGTACCGCGGCGAGGACGTCTTCAACTCGCTCGATTTTCGGCAGATTGATCAGGTCGACGCTGCTGCCGGCGATGGCCAGCACATCCGGCTCGAAGTGCGGGGTGTCGAGCGCATTGGTCCGCACAATGACCGTCCTGCGCAGATCACGTGACTGTTGGGCACGCAGAAACGCAGCTACCTGCACGCGCGCCTCGGCCTTGCCCTCAGCCGGCACCGAGTCTTCCAGGTCGAACGAAACCGCATCGGCCTCGCCAGCCCACGCCTTGGCGAACAGTTCCGGTCGCGCCCCAGGCACGAAAAGCTTGCTACGCATGGTCCGCATCCTTCATGCCACAAAGTGTGCGTGAAGCGGACCGGCGGAAGACCCGCCATGAAAAGATTCAAACGATAGATTTCGTATTGATCCAGGGCATGCCCGGAGCGGCGCCGTCAACCCCGGGCGATGACCGCAATCGCCACGCCGGCCAGCAGCACCCCGGCAAGGTTGAGCCGACTCAACTTTTCCCGAAACAGCAGCAACCCGACCACGGCACCCAGCGCCACCACGCCAATATTCATGCTGGCAAAGACCAGGGCGGGATGCCCCGGCAGCGCGCGGTGACCGCGCAGGTAGAACAGGATGTTGCCGAAATTGGCCGCACCCAGCGCCAGACCGGCCAGTGCACTGCGTGCGGTGAATCGGGTGTGGCCGAGCGCCCGACGCCACAGTTGCATGGCAACCGCCACGAGCAGCGCCAGCGCGAACATCGCCTGCAGCGAGTCACCCAGCGGCGTGCCCGCCGCGGCGACCCGCTTGAACAAGATGTCGATGACACCGAAGCCGACAAAAACCAGCACTGGATACAACCAGCCCGCCGTGCCGACCGGACCGGCCACAGGGCCGACTCGCCAGATCATGCACAGCAGGGCCAGCAGGCCCAGCGCGATACCGCCCAGCTTGAGCGCGGTCAACGGCTCCCCGAACAGCACAAAGGCAGCCACCAACGACAGCACCAGGGACAGCCGTTGCGCCGCATCGCTGCGCACGATGCCGGCGTGGCGCACGGCGGCGGCGAGCGCCAGAAAGATCGTCGGCAACAAAATGCCCAGTGCAACCAGCGCCAGCCACGGCACGCCGGGATCGCGCAGGTTGCCCAACGAGGGCTGCAAAAACCACGCGGTGAACACGCTGGTCACCACGTAATTCCAGGCAATCGCCTGGCCCACATCGACCTGCAGGCGGCGTGCCAACTTCAGCAGCACCGACACCAGCACGCTGCACAGCACGCTCAGCAAGACGAAGATCATCCACTGCTCCGATTGCGCAAAGCCGGCATTGTGACGCAAGTCGGATCAGCTCAGCTGCGCAGGCTTTTCACCAGCATCAGGATCGCCACCGCGATGATCGCCAGTGCGAAGATCAAATTGAGCGCACCGCGCGTTTTCGCCAACCGCTTCGCGCCCAGTGCACCGAGCCAGCCGCCGACGATGCCCCCGGCGATGAACTCGGCCGCGATGGGCCAGTCGATCAAGCCGGAAACCGCGTAATTGGTGGCGGCGGTGAGGCCGAACGCGCCCACCGCGAACAGCGACGTGCCGATCGCGTAGATGATTTCCATGCCACTGGCGAACATCATGCCGGGCACGATCAGAAACCCGCCGCCGATGCCGAAGAAGCCGGCCAGGCCACCGGCGCCAAGACCGATCGCGCCCAGCCGCGGATACATGCGCGGGAGCGGGTAGCGATCCGGTCCACTGCGGCGGCCACGCAACATGAACACGGCGACCACCAGCATCAGCAGCGCAAACAGCACCAGCAGGTGCTGGCCGTTGACCACCTTGCCGATGCTCGAGCCGACATAGGCACCGATCACGCCAGTGGCGGCGAAGATGAAGGCCACCTTCCAGCGCACGTGCCCGGCACGCGCGTGGGGGATCAGGTTGGCAAACGCGTTGATCGACACTGCCAGCGCGCTGGTGCCGATCGCCAGGTGCGGGTCGCGCACGCCGACCACGTACAGCAGCAACGGCACGGCGAGGATCGAGCCGCCGCCGCCGATCAGTGCCAGCGAAAAGCCCACGGCCGAGCCGGATACGACGGCCAGCACGGCCTGCACGGTCAGCAGATGATCCACGAATGTTCCCCTGAAAGCCTGGTATCAGTCGTTGCCGCAGAACTGCTCGAACAGCGTGGCCATCAACGCCTGCGCGCGCGGATCGCTGATGCGGTAGTAGATGGTCTGCGCCTCGCGCCGCCCGGCGACCACACCGTCGCGGCGCAGCAACGACAGATGCTGCGACACCGTGGTCTGTGCCAGATTCAGCGACTGCGTCAGCGCGCCAACCGATCGTTCGCCCTGGACCAGTTCGCACAACAACAGCAGGCGGTTGCGACTGGCCATCGCCTTGAGCATCGCCAGCGCCTCGTCAGCGTGCTGATGCATCGCCACCGCGGCGGACGTGTCGACCGGCCGGCGCCTGCGGGTTTTGTATCCAACCATCGCGCTCATCTGGCGCGCCCGCGACGTTCCAGCAGCGGTTGCAGCATCGAAAGGTCATAGCCTGCCGCGCGGGTGGTCGCCAGGATGGCCTCAACCGGAGCCTCGGCCTGCAAGGCCCACAGAGCGCTGCAGCGTGTACCGCTGCGGCAGAACGCCAGCACCGGACCCGGCAGCTCCTCGAGCGCATCCGCGAACTGGCGCACCTGGTCGTCGGTGAACTGGCCCGACACCACCGGCATATGCCGCCACGTCAATCCGGCCTGCTGCGCCGCCGCTTCCAGTGAGGCGTTGGCAGGCTGGCCCGGCGCTTCATCATCAGGGCGATTGTTGATGACGCTGCGAAAGCCCTGGGCAGCAATCGCGGCGACATCGTCCACGCTGATCTGCGGCGCGACGCTGAGCTGCCGGGTGAGTGGATGAATCAGCACAATGAGGTCTCCTGAAGATAGGGCGCGATGGACAATCAAATGGTGTCGAGGGGTATTTTCAGATAGCGCACGCCGTTGCCCTCGACCGGCGGCAGATGCCCGGCGCGCATGTTCACTTGCACGGCGGGCAGCAGCAATTGCGGCACCGGCAAGGTCGCGTCGCGCTGCGTCCGCATGCTGACAAAGTCCGCTTCGCTGACGCCATCGCGGACGTGGATGTTGTGGGCGCGCTCCGCCGCCACGGTGGTTTCGCAGGCGAATTCCTCACGGCCGGGCGCCTGGTAATCGTGGCACAGGAACACCCGCGTGGTTTTCGGGAGCGCAAAGATTTTCTGGATCGACCGATACAGCGTGGCCGCGTCGCCGCCGGGAAAATCACAGCGCGCCGTGCCGTAGTCCGGCATGAACAAGGTATCCCCGACGAAGGCGGCGTCGCCGATGATGTGGGTCATGCAAGCCGGCGTGTGACCCGGCGTGTGGATCGCCCTCGCCTCGATGCTGCCGACCCGGTAACACTCGCCATCGCTGAACAGGTGATCGAACTGGCTGCCATTGCGGACGAAATCGGCTTCGGCGTTGAACAGGTCGCCGAAAGTGTTCTGCACCGCGGTAATGCGATCGCCAATCGCCAGCTTGCCGCCGAGCTTCGCCCGCACATACGGCGCCGCCGACAAATGATCGGCGTGCAGGTGCGTGTCGATCACCCAGTCAACGAGCAGGCCATGCGCCTGGACGAACGCGATCACGCCATCGACCGAAGCGTGGCCCGTTCGTCCGCTGGCGGCGTCGTAATCGAGCACGGCGTCCAGCACCGCGGCCTTCAGCGTGGTCGGGTCCCAGACCACATAGGTGAAGGTATGCGTGGGAAGGTGAAAGAACCACTTCACTTCGGGGCGATTCACAACGTGCTCCCTGGGCAAGGCCGGTCAAGCCTTGGCTTGACGCAGATGCGAAGCCAGCCACCAGCCTCCGAGCATGCTGGCGAACAGCACGATCAGCGATGGAAAGCCGCCACTGAGTGACGCCAGCACCGGTCCCGGGCAGTAGCCACCCAAACCCCAACCGATGCCGAACACCGCCGCGCCACCGATCAGGCGCGCGTCAAGGCGATACGCGGTGGGCAGGCGAAAACTGTCGTGCAGCAAGGGCCGCTCACGTCGCAACACCAGGCGATAACCGATCGCCGTCGTGAGCACCGCACCCGCCATGACAAACAGCAGGCGGGGATCCCACTGACCGAACACGTCGAGGAAACCCAGTACCACTGCCGGCTGGGTCATGCCACCGAGGCTGAGGCCGATGCCGAACAGCAGACCGGACAGCAGCGCGAGCAGGATCTTCATGTCACAGGCCTCCCAGCACATGGCGCACCACGTACACCGTGGCGATACCGAACAGCGTGAACACCGCGGTGGCCAGCAGCGAACGGGGCGACAGCCGGGCGACGCCGCAGACGCCATGTCCGCTGGTGCAGCCGCCGCCGATGCCGGTGCCCACTCCCACCAGCAATCCTGCCAGCGCCATCCACGGCAGGCCCACCTGCGGCAGGCCGATGCCGCTGTCGCCATGCAGCAGCCACAGCAGCACCGGCCCGACGACGAGACCGAGCACGAAAGCGAGCCGCCAGCTGCGATCGGCCACATCACGTCGAAGCAGGCCACCGGCAATGCCGCTGACGCCGGCAATGCGGCCCAGCGTGGCCATCAGCAATACGGCCGCGCCGCCGATCAGGACGCCGCCAAGAAGTGAAAGAAGCCAAGTGTGCATGTCAGATGTTTCGTATATTCGAAGGTTGGAATATACGCCCGCACCAAGGCCATTGCAAGCGCCCCATCACGCCACGGCGCCGGGTGGAGCCAGAGCGGCCCGCGAATACCCGTTGCCCCCTTCGCCGCAACAATCCCGGCAGAATTCAGCTTGCCTCGGCTACGCCGACGGGCCGATGACCGAGCCGCGGCCACGCGGCCACGCGTTCCGGCCTGAGCCCGCACGGGGTCCTGTCCCTCCTGGCCACTTGGCGTGCCGCCGCGACGCCATGGCATTTCACCGACGATTCGGACCGCACCGAGCCGTTTACAGTTCGATGCCCACGCCGATCAACGCCATGGTTTCGCCGCGATTGGGACTGTGCAGGTTGCCATTGGAAACGTGCCGAAGCTGCACGCTGACGTGACGACCCTGCCAGCCCACGGAGCTGACAAACTCGTACGGACTGCTCAGCGATTGCGTGCGCGCGGTGTTGAAGGCGGGCTGGAAGCCCACGAACAGGTGGCGGTACCAGTCGCCTGCTTCGCCGTAGCGGATGCGGGCGCCTGCGGCGAGCAACCACGCGTCGTCCCGCACGGTATAGCGACCACCGTCGTAGCGAGCCAGTGAGCGCCCGCCGATCCAACCCAGCGACACATCCGGCGACCAGCTCCAGCGGCTGTGGCCGATCGGGCGGGCATCAAACACGCCTTCGACGAAAACCGCGCTGGTCGGGTTCCGGTCCATGTAGCTGGGGCCGGCCTGAAGCTCCAGACGAGCGGCCAGCGCGGGCAAGCTGAGCGCGCCGAGACTCAGCACCAAGGCCACCCGACAACCCATTCTGACCGTATGCATGACTCCACGTCCGTGCGCGTAGATGAGGTCCGCACTGGTGACGGACTGGCGTACCGCGCGGATTTGCCGATAAGACGCCCGAAGCGCAAAAGGGGTTCCGCCACCCTCAGCCTAGCAGCGGAAGCCGCGGTCTCACACCACCGGCGACCGCTCGGCTGGCGCGAGACCGCACCTTGACCCCCGGTGTCGCCACGGGATGGCGCCGCGGCGATCCGTCAAGACCGACTCAGCGCGGCGTCACCGGCGCCGCGGGCTGCAAGGTGGGGCTGTCCAGATCCAGCGCCGTCGACTGCAGGGTTTGCGCCTGCGGATGGGCCTGGCGAATCGCCGCCGCGAATTGCGCCGCGTCGCCGACCACCACCACCGTGCTGGCGTCGCCGCCCAGGTGGGCGCGCGCGTACTTCTCGATCTGCTTCGGGGTCACCGCCTGCACCTGTTCGATGTATTTCCCGATCTCATCCAGCGGCACCCCATAGACCGCCAACTCACCCACCTGCGCGGCCAGACCCGCCGTGGTTTCCAGGCTACGACCGTAGCCGCCGATCAAGGTGGCCTTGCGCGCGGCCAGTTCGTCGGCCGGTACCGGCGTGTCGCCCAGCCGCTTGAATTCACCCAGCATCAATTCGACGACCTGCGCCGCCGACGGGTTTTTGGTTTGCGCCGAGGCCAGCCACAGACCGCCATCGCGCAGCGGCTGCAAGCGACTGCCGGCACCATAGGACAGGCCGCGCTTGATCCGGATCTCCTCGTTCAATCGAGCCGAGTAGGAGCCACCCAACACCGCGTTGGCCACGGTCCCCACGTAATACCCGTGATCGGCCCGCGACGGCGCGCGGTGGGCAGCAACCACACCGGCTTGGCCAGCACCATGCTGATCAATCAGCAACACCGCGGGCAGTTGGCTGACGCCCGCAGCCACTGCCGGGGTCGGCATCGGCGTGGCCGGTTTGGGCCAGTCGCCGAAGCTGGCCTGCGCCAGCTCGCGCGCCTGCGCCGGGGTGACATCACCGGCGAGAATCAGGATCGCGTTGTCAGGTCTGAACAGAGTGGCGTGCAGCTTGCGCACGTCGACGCCGGTGATGCGGGCGATCGACGCGGGCGTGCCGCTGCGGGAGTGGCCATACGCCCCATCGCCAAACACCCCCCGCGTGGCCGCCAACGATGCCAGCGCGGTGGGCCGGCTCAGCATCAGATGCAGATCATCCAGTGCCTGCGCCTTGGCCCGCGCGAGTTCGGCCGCACCGAAATCCGGCTGCCGTACCACCTCGGCCAACAGGCCCAGCGCCTGCGGCAACTTGGGCGTGGTCACGGTAATGCCGACTGCACTCTCGTCCCAACCGGCGCGGGCGTCCAGCGACCCGCCCAATGCTTCGGCCTCGGCCGCGATCGCGGGCGCGCTCTTGCCGGCAGCGCCCTTGGTCAACAGGTTTGCGGTGAGGTCGGCCAGGCCCGCCAGTCGGGGCGGATCCATCTCGCCACCACTGCGCACCACCAGTTGCGCGGTGACCAGCGGCAAGCCGGCCCGGCGCACGCTGACCACCTGCAGGCCATTGGCCAGCGTCTGCGATGAGGGGGTGGGCACGACCAACTTCGGTGCCGGACCCGGCGCCGGCGGGGTGGCGGGAAAGTCGGCCGCCAGCGCACTGCCAGCGGCGATCAGGCAGGCGGCCAGAACGGCCGTGCGCAAGGTCTTCGTCGATCGGCTCATTTCGCTGCTCCCGTGGCGGCGGCCGGCGTCGCCCTGGCGGGCTGCGGCAGATAATCGATGGTGACGCTGCGCGCGCCATTGACGTATTTCTGCAAGACGCGGTGGATGTCCTTGGCCGTGACTTGCTGCAGCGCGACCAGATCGGTATTGGCGCGCTCGGGGTCGCCATCGATCAGGCTGGCTTGACCCAGCGCGAAGGCCAGCCCCTGTGCTGTCTGACGTTGCTTGAGCGCATCGGTCAACAGTTGCGTCTTCACCTTGTCCAGTTCCGCCGCCGGAATCGGCTGCGTGGCCAGCCAGATGATCTCCTCGCGCAACAGCTTCTCGGCCTGCGCCGGTTGGTGACCGCTGGCGAGAATCGCGTACAGGGTGAACAGGCCCGGGCCGACCCGACTATCGGCATCGGCGCCGATTTGCTGGGCCACCTGATGGCGGTAGACCAGCGACTGGTACAGCCTGGACGAATCACCCTGCGACAACAACGCGGCGGCCACCTGCAACGCCACGGTGTCGGCGCCGTCGGAAGCTGGCGGGATCAACCAGGTGATCGCCAGCGCCGGCAGCGGCGCGGTTTCGCTGGTGATGGTGTAGCGTAGATTCTTCTTGCGCTTCGGTTCCTGCGCAGTGACCTGCGGAATGGCCGTGGCCGGCTTGGGGATCCAGCCGAAATACTGGTCGACCCAGGCGTCGAGCTGCTTCGGATCGAAATCACCGGCGACGATCAGCGTGGCGTTGTCTGGACGGTAGTACGTCTGGTGGAAATCGATGACGTCTTGCAGCGAGGCCGCCTGGAGATCCTCGATGCTGCCGATCGTGGGTCGTTTGTACGGATGCACCACATACGAGTGCGGATCGATGCCGTTGAACAGCTTGCCGTACGGATTGGCCAGCACGCTCTGGCGGTATTCCTCCTGCACCACGGCGCGCTCGGACTTGAAGTTCGCCTCATCCACGTTGAGGTTGGACAGCCGCTCGGCTTCGGCCCACAACAGGGTCTGCAGATGGTTGCTGGGCACCACTTCGAAATAGTTGGTGACATCGCTGCTGGTGGAGGCGTTGTTGGCGCCGCCGACATCTTCCGTCAACCGATCGAACTGCTCGGCGTGCATGTGCTTGGTGCTCTTGAACATCAGATGCTCAAACAGATGCGCGAAACCGGACCGACCCTGCGGGTCGTCCTTGGAGCCGACGTGGTACCACATTTGCACGGCCACGTTCGGGCTGGCGTGATCCTGCACACTCAGCACCTGCAAGCCGTTCGGCAACGTGCGCTGCTGGTACTGGATCGGCGGCACGGTCAATTCGGCCGCGGCCAGCGGGGCGGAAATCACGGCGACAAAAAGGCCAAGACTGGCCAGCAGGCCGGAGCGACGCACGCTTGAGGTCATCACGGGTATCCCTTTCCATGGAGAGCACCTAACGATAGCAAGTCGACCGGCCGGCGGAGGCATGACTTCCGGGCTAGGACAGATCAGGTCCGGCTGATGCGGGGACGCTCCGGGGCATCACGACGTTCGCCCACCATGCCACCGATTTCACAGCGCCTTGTCCACCGCGACAGGCAGGCACCGACAGGCATCTTGCAGGTGTGGGGGCCGTCGGCGGTCACCGTTCTCGTCGATCCCTCGCGTGCTACATTCGCTGGCCGTGAACAGACCGATCGACCACCCCGCACAGCCGGGCCGGAAGCGCGACGTACCCGCTGCGGCCGCGCGCCTGTTGCAGGATGCGGACGAGGCGATGCGGCAGCGCCAACCTGAGCGCGCCATCCGGGACCTGCAGCGGGTGCTCGAACTGGCACCGGATACCACCGTGGCCTGGCGCATGCTCGGCCTCGCCCATCACATGGGTGGTCGGCACGCCGACGCAGCCGCCAGCCTGAGGCGCGCTGTCGAACTGGACCCTGGCGACGCCATGATCCACATGGGGTTCGGCATTGCACTGCACGATGTGGGTGAGCCTGGCGAGGCCCTGCTGGAGTTCGAGCGTGCGTGTGAGTTGGCTCCCAACTCGGCGGCATGCTGGTTCAATTTCGGCAAGTCGCTCAAGCTTCGGGAGCATCAGGCAGACCGTGCATGCGAAGCGCTGGAACGCGCGCTGGCGATTGATCCTGACCATATTTCGGCGCGGCTCACGCTGGCCGACGCCCAAACCACCTTGGGCAAGATCGATGCAGCGATTGCCAACTATCGGGAGATCGTGCGGCGCCAGCCAGCCCACTCGCGCGCCTGGCTGGCGCTGGCCAATGCCAAGAAGGTTCCATTCACGCGGGACGACGCAAACCGGATTCGCGATGCGCTGCAGCGAGCGGACCCCGACTCAGAAGCCGGTGTCGAACTGGGCTTTGCGTTGGCGCGAGCCCTGGAAGACCAGGGCGACCACGGCGCAGCCTTCTCAGCCCTCGCCACGGCCAATGCCGCCAAGCGTCGAACGGTCGACTGGAATGCGGCCACCGAAAACTCCTACCTGCATGCCATCGCGCAAGCCTTCAGACAACCTGTCGCCCCGGTGGCCGACCCACAATCAGGCGGTGAAGTCATTTTCGTGGTCAGCCTGCCGCGCTCCGGTTCGACCCTGGTCGAGCAGATTCTGGCGTCGCACCGCGAGGTTGAGGGCGCCGGTGAGATCCTGGATCTCCAGCAGGTACTGGATGGCGAATCCCGGCGACGGGGCGAGGCTTTCCCCCAGTGGATCGCAACGGCCAGCCCCTCCGACTGGACCAGACTCGGCGCGGAGTACCTCGAACGCACGGCTGGCTGGCGCAAGGACAAACCACGCTTTACCGACAAGAACCTGCTGAACTGGAAGCTGGTCGGTGCCGCACTGGCGATGCTGCCGGGCGCGCGGTTCGTCAATATCCGGCGCGAACCGCTGGAAACGTGTCTGGCCTGCTACCGGCAATTGTTCCGCACCGGCAACGGCTTCAGTTATGCACTCGAGGACATGGCCGCCTACTGGAAAGGCTACAACCGCTTGTGCCAGCACTGGCAGCGGCTGTATCCGGAGCGGTTTGTCGATATCGAATACGAGTCACTGGTCGCCCAGTCCGACACACAGGTCCGGCGCCTGCTGGATTTCTGCGGACTCGAGTTTGACCCCGCGTGTCTCGACTTCCACAAAACCCGGCGCGAGGTACGCACCGCCAGTGCGGCGCAGGTGCGTCAGCCCCTGCGGCAGGACACAGCGCGAGCCAGCCACTACGGCGACGCGCTGGAAACCCTTCGCAGCCTGCTGGCGTCAAAGGACGCGACCTGAGCTGCTGGATTTTCGCCGCACGCAATTTGGCGCGCGGCGAATTGCGGGAAGAGAATGACGCGCCCAGGTCCCGGGCGGCGCACAAGAGACCGCGCGACCAGGTCACCTGCGCGAAACGTGAAACGTTCTACGGCTCCGGTACCGCCCTGAATTCGCCTGGGCTCTCAGTGGCCAGGCTGACGAAATAGATGGCGGCCCACGCGGCGGCGAAGCCCGGGATGATTTCGTAGACGCCTGCTCCACCCAGGAAGCTCGCATCCCAGCCCAGCGCAATCCAGCCCATCACGGTCAGCGCACCCACCACCAGGCCGGCGACCGCTCCGGTACCTGTCATTCGTCGCCACGTCAGCGCCAGGATAATCAGCGGGCCGAAAGCAGCACCAAAACCGGCCCAGGCGTGGCTGACCAGACCCAGTACTTTCGAGGTTGGATCCCAGGCAATGACCGCGGCGACGATACCGACCAGCAGCACGCTGACGCGACCAATCAGCACCGTCTCCTTTTCGCTGGCACTTTTACGCAGAAACAACCGGTAGAAATCCTCGGTCAATGAAGACGAGGCCACCAGGAGCTGGCTGGAAATCGTGCTCATCACGGCCGCCAGCAGTGCCGCGAACAAGAAGCCTGTCACCAGCGGGTGGAACAGCAGGTTGGCCAGCACGATGAAGATCGTCTCGGGGTCGGCGATCTCCAGCCCGTTACGCACTGCATAGGCGCGCCCGAAGATACCCAGGCTGATCGCGCCAATCACCGAAATGACCATCCAGGACATGCCGATGTTGCGAGCCGTGGGCACTTCCCGGATCGAGCGGATCGCCATGAAGCGCACGATGATGTGCGGCTGCCCGAAGTAACCCAGACCCCACGCCACGGCAGACAAGAAGCCGACCACCGAAAGTCCGGCAAACCATGACAGAAAGTTCGGATCCACCGGCGCCAGCGTTTCCGAGGCCTGTGACAGGCCGCCACCACCCGGCCCGAACAGCACCACGATCGGCATGATGACCAGTGCGAGCATCATGATCACGCCCTGGCAGAAGTCGGTGAGACTGACGGCAAGAAAGCCGCCGATGACGGTGTACACCAGCACCACGGCAAGCGTCAGCGACACACCGGCCGCGTAGTCGCTCATCCAGCCGAAGTTGAGCACGGAGCTGAAAGCGCTTTCGGCAAGCTTGCCGCCAGCCACCAGCCCCGACGCGGTGTACACGGAAAAGAACACCACGACGATCACGGCCGAGACCACGCGCAGAGCCATCGCCCTGCTGGGAAACCGGTTGGACAGGAATTGCGGGATGGTCAGGCTGTTGTCATAGCGTTCGGTCTGCTCGCGCAGGCGCGGTGCAACCACGATCCAATTCACCAGTGCACCCACGGTCAGGCCGATACCGATCCAGGCCGACACCAGACCGCTGATAAACAGCGCACCGGGCAAACCCAGCAGCAGCCATCCACTCATGTCGGAGGCGCCGGCAGACAACGCCGCCACGGCGGGGGAGAGTTTGCGTCCACCGAGTATGTATTCCTCGGAGGACGAGGTGGAGTTGCGGTACGCGTAGAAACCAATCGCCAGCATCAACGCGAAATAAAGGGACAAACTGATCCAGACACCAACCGCCATAAAACCCCACGCATAACGGGCACGAAATTGTGCCAACAGCGACCTGATTTATCACACCGTACGTTGCCGAAGCAAATAACCCCGGCATGCACGGGTCCCTGAAACGAAGACAATTCGCAGAGCTGTACCTGCGCCATCCCGGCACTCTCTTCAGCCGACCGGCTCAGCCGACAACCTCGTGACGGCGGCTGGATTGTGCCCTGGAAGAGCGAACGCGCCGCAACCCATCATGTCTTCGTGTCGACACACGATCACTCCCGCTTTCCGCCTGCATCGCGGCGAACAGATGGGTTGTTCCGCAGCATGCGCAAGACTGGTCAGAACGACGCTCGGCGCCCTCCGTGCTGGTTCACTGCTGCTGGATGAGGCCCGCGATTGACCGTTTGCGAAAGCCTGTGTTACAACCCAATGACATAACGTATAGCGTTATATACATTGCACGGCATGGCTCGGGTCCGCGGCACCAGGGCGCGGGCCAGGCCGCACCAAACTTCATGACGCAAAAGTGCTGAGGTCTGGGGGCATCCATGAAGAGGCGGGTGCTTGCAGGTTGGCCGTGTCAGTTCTCCGATTATTCAGCAGGCTTCAAGGAGCAATCATGCTTGGTCTATTGTTGATACTGACGTTCAGCGCACCCGATCTGAATTCCGTCGAGACGTCCTACAACAAGAATTTTGGCTACGAAGTGGCCGAACGGGGGCAGGTCTCGCCGGATCTGGCGAAAGCGTGGGGCACGCCAAACATGGAGGGCCGCGATTTCACGATCATGCGGCCAGAGCAAGGCGGCGATTCCTACATCCGGTTCGTCCAGAACCCTGCCATCAGCGGGGTCGAGCCGATGAAGACCTTTGGATGGAGCGCGGGAGAGCTTCTGGTTCAAGACCTGGATGATCTTGCCAAGCGTCTCCGTGCACCCGACTCGGGCTTTCAGATACTTGGCGAACCACGAACCTTGTCGGCAACATCGAAGATTCGCGCGATGCAGGCGGTCGGGCCGGCCGGCGAAGTGCTGTACCTGACCCAGTTTCCCGCGACCGATCCCGACGGCGCCCTGTCATCATTTCGCACGGCCAGGTCATATGTCGATCGGGCATTCATCGCCGTGGTGGGTGGACCTGATCTCGAGGCCATGCGCACGTTCTACGGTTCCACCTTCGGCCGCAAGGTTTCCGAGCCAGGCTTTGCCCGAATCACCATCTTGAACAAGGCGAACAATCTGGACATCGATACCGTTCATCCGGTTGCCAATATCCGGATCACCGATGAGCTGGTCATCGAGTTCGACAAGTATCCGGAGGCGGCCACCACCAGACCGCACCGACACAAGATGTTGCCGCCGGGCATGGCCATGGTCACGATCACCGTCGACAACCTGGATGACTTCAAGGGCCTGTGGTTGTCGGACCCCATCCAATTGAAGCAGCTACCTTACGGCGGCCGTCGAACCGCCACCATCAAGGGTGTGGCTGATGAGCTGATCGAGTTGGTGGAGCAAAAAAGGCAAAAAAGGGACGGAGTGAGGTGGCCCGGCTTTTTCGGACACGTTAATTAAGCACGGCCGTCTCAAACTCCACGTGCAACACCTGGCCCGATCTGACATAGGCTGTTGCGATGAGAACATATAGCGAACTGACGTTGGAAGAGAGAGTGGAGATCCAGCAGCGGCTGGAGTCTGGCGACAGCCTGCGAGCCATCGG
>DATCMT010000018.1:217500-220307 GCA_036563155.1 Rhodanobacter sp. | reverse complement strand
ACATCGAGGTGCCAAACACCGCCGTCGATATGAACTCTTGGGCGGTATCAGCCTGTTATCCCCGGAGTACCTTTTATCCGTTGAGCGATGGCCCTTCCATACAGAACCACCGGATCACTAAGACCTACTTTCGTACCTGCTTGATCCGTCGATCTCGCAGTCAAGCACGCTTATGCCTTTGCACACAGTGCGCGATGTCCGACCGCGCTGAGCGTACCTTCGTGCTCCTCCGTTACTCTTTGGGAGGAGACCGCCCCAGTCAAACTACCCACCATACACGGTCCCTGGCCCGGATTACGGGTCGAGGTTAGAACGTCAAGCACTTCAGGGTGGTATTTCAAGGATGGCTCCATGCAAACTGGCGTCTGCACTTCAAAGCCTCCCACCTATCCTACACAGAAGAACTCAACGTTCAGTGTAAAGCTATAGTAAAGGTTCACGGGGTCTTTCCGTCTTGCCGCGGGAACGCTGCATCTTCACAGCGAATTCAATTTCACTGAGTCTCGGGTGGAGACAGCGCCGCTGTCGTTACGCCATTCGTGCAGGTCGGAACTTACCCGACAAGGAATTTCGCTACCTTAGGACCGTTATAGTTACGGCCGCCGTTTACTGGGGCTTCGATCAAGAGCTTCGCCTTGCGGCTGACCCCATCAATTAACCTTCCAGCACCGGGCAGGCGTCACACCCTATACGTCCACTTTCGTGTTTGCAGAGTGCTGTGTTTTTGGTAAACAGTCGCAGCGGCCAGGTTATTGCAACCCATCGACGCTCAGTCACGCATGTGACCACGCCAACGGGCGCACCTTCTCCCGAAGTTACGGTGCCATTTTGCCTAGTTCCTTCACCCGAGTTCTCTCAAGCGCCTTGGGATTCTCACCCTGCCTACCAGTGTCGGTTTACGGTACGGTTCTTCTACAGCTGAAGCTTAGTGGCTTTTCCTGGAAGCGTGGTATCAGTCACTTCGTCCAAATAGGACTCGTCTCGGTGCTCGGCATAAAGGGTCCCGGATTTGCCAAAGACCCATGCCTACCGCCTTTCCCCAGGACAACCAACGCCTGGTAGACCTAACCTTCTCCGTCCCCACATCGCACTGTAGAAAAGTGCTGGAATATTAACCAGCTTCCCATCGACTACGCATTTCTGCCTCGCCTTAGGAGCCGACTCACCCTGCGCCGATGAACGTTGCGCGAGGAAACCTTGGGCTTTCGGCGTGGGGGCTTTTCACCCCCATTATCGTTACTCATGTCAGCATTCGCACTTCCGATACCTCCAGCATGCTTTACAACACACCTTCACAGGCTTACGGAACGCTCCTCTACCGCGTACACATAAATGTGCACACCCCGAGCTTCGGTGCATAGCTTAGCCCCGTTAAATCTTCCGCGCAGACCGACTCGACCAGTGAGCTATTACGCTTTCTTTAAAGGATGGCTGCTTCTAAGCCAACCTCCTGGCTGTCTATGCCTTTCCACATCGTTTTCCACTTAGCTATGACTTGGGGACCTTAGCTGCGGGTCTGGGTTGTTTCCCTTTTCACGACGGACGTTAGCACCCGCCGTGTGTCTCCCGGATAGTCTGTCCTGGTATTCGGAGTTTGCCATGGTTTGGTAAGTCGCGATGACCCCCTAGCCATAACAGTGCTCTACCCCCAGGAAGATTCGTCCGAGGCGCTACCTAAATAGCTTTCGAGGAGAACCAGCTATCTCCGAGTTTGTTTAGCCTTTCACTCCTATCCTCAGCTCATCCCCATCTATTGCAACAGATGTGGGTTCGGTCCTCCAGTGCGTGTTACCGCACCTTCAACCTGGCCAAGGATAGATCACTCGGTTTCGGGTCTACTGCCTGAGACTATGCGCCCTATTCAGACTCGATTTCTCTTCGCCTCCCCTATACGGTTAAGCTTGCCACAGACAGTAAGTCGCTGACCCATTATACAAAAGGTACGCAGTCACCCTTGCGGGCTTCCACTGCTTGTACGTATACGGTTTCAGGGTCTATTTCACTCCCCTCTCCGGGGTTCTTTTCGCCTTTCCCTCACGGTACTAGTTCGCTATCGGTCAGTCAGGAGTATTTAGCCTTGGAGGATGGTCCCCCCATGTTCAGACAAGGTTTCACGTGCCCCGCCTTACTCAATTTCATATCAAGTGCCCTTTCGTCGACTGGGCTATCACCATCTATGGCCGGCCTTTCCATGCCGTTTGACTAGAACACAAGATACTTTTGGGCTAGTCCCCGTTCGCTCGTCGCTACTTGGGGAATCTCGGTTGATTTCTTTTCCTCCGGGTACTTAGATATTTCAGTTCCCCGGGTTCGCCCCGTACACCTATGTATTCAGTGCACGGTACCGCTTGCGCGGTGGGTTTCCCCATTCGGACATTGCCGGATCAAAGCTTGTTGCCAGCTCCCCGACACTTTTCGCAGGCTGCCACGTCCTTCATCGCCTCTGACTGCCAAGGCATCCACCGTATACGCTTAGTCGCTTGACCATATAACCCCAAGTCGCCTCGGGGCCATGCCCCCTCATCAGGGACAGTCAAGTTACTTCGTTTTCGTGCCTTAACACTTGCCTCGGTTCGGTTCGAACCAAGACGCTTGTCACTCGTTTACGTGTTTTCAAAGAACATCACACCGGCCTCTATGCCGGGTGATTTCAAATCTTTTGTGTGCTGATATTTCACGCGCCGAACCGGACCATGGTGGAGCCTATCGGGATCGAACCGATGACCCCCTGCTTGCAAAGCAGGTGCTCTCCCAGCTGAGCTAAGGCCCCAAGGAATCCTTGGAATAATGGTGGGTCTGGGTGGACT
>DATCMT010000018.1:0-215000 GCA_036563155.1 Rhodanobacter sp. | reverse complement strand
ATCCTGTATTTCGACACGAAACGCCGTCTTGTTTCGATGCAACTGGACGTGCCGCCCTGCCGCGCGGACCCTTGTCCGACCTACCCCAGCAACGCGCCGGCACTCTATGTGCTGGAGTTGCCAGCCGGCACGGCGCGGCGAATCGGTGCAGGAATTGGCGACGAGCTTGAGATTGCAGGCGACATCGGAAGCGTCCGCTGAGACGCGGACTCACGTGTGTCGAGCATGCCGCGGCGAAAGGGGATCAGGTCTTCGGGCCGCGCATTGGCAAAGGCGTCCCAGTCGTCTTCAAAAGGAATGAACAGTTTCATGGGATGTTCCCCGAATGGCGCGCCGCTTGATCGGGCGCAGGAACATCAAAGCAGGAGGCCCGGCCAATGCGCTGACTGGATCGGGCCGTTTGCGGGCGGAAGCTGGCGTTCAGTCGATCTCGATCATTTCGAAGTCGTCCTTGGTCGTTCCGCAATCCGGACAGGTCCAGGTATCCGGCACGTCCTCCCAGCGGGTGCCGGCGGGAATCCCCTCGTCGGGCACACCCTCGGCTTCGTCATAAATGTACCCGCACACGACGCACATCCATTTGCGCAAGGCGGTGGTCACGGTGGAACTCTGGCTCATGGTCGGACTTCTTCGTATCACTGGAGAATGGAGCATTCTCTCAACTCGCCCGACAATACGAAAGCGCAACGTGACACGCGCGCGTCTGACCACGTGCAGAAGGAATCGAACCGGACATGCTGAAATTTCCCGCCACCCGCGGCTTGTACGCCATCACCAACGGCCCGCGACGCGACCTGCCTGATGCCGCCCGACTGGCCCTGGCAGGCGGTGCACGACTGCTGCAATACCGCGACCTGACCGCCAACTCCGCACAGCGACTTGCCGACGCCAGCGCACTCAAGCAGTTGTGTGCCGAATACCGGGTGCCACTGATCATCGATCACGACATCACGCTCGCCCAGGCCATCGGCGCCGACGGCGTGCATCTGGGCCAGGATGACGATGATCCGGCCGCCGTGCGCGCGGTGCTGGGTACGCACGCCATCATCGGGGTGTCGTGTGCGGACTCCCTGTCGCGTGCCCGGGCCGCCGCTCGCGCGGGAGCAAGCTACGTATCCTTCGGCGCTTTTTTCAGGTCGATCACCAAACCGCTGGCACCGGTCGCACCGGTCGACTTGCTGAGGCAAAGCGCCACGCTTGGAGTGCCGCGGGTGGCGATCGGCGGCATCACGCCGGACAATGCAGGGAGTCTGGTCGAAGCGGGGGCGGACTATCTGGCGGTGATCTCCGCTTTATTCACCGCCCCGGATATCCGAGCCACGGCTGAACGCCTCACCAACCTGTACCTTTCTGATCGAGAAACTGCGCGATGACCAACCACGAACTCTTCCAGCGTGCGCTGCAACGAATGCCCGGCGGCGTGAACTCACCGGTGCGGGCGTTCAAGTCGGTTGGCGGCGAACCGTTTTTCACCGCGCGGGCGGATGCCGCGTATTTGTGGGACGTCGAAGGAAAGCGCTACATCGACTACGTCGGGTCGTGGGGCCCGATGATTGTCGGCCACAACCATCCGGCGGTGCGCGAAGCCGTGCAGCGCGCGGTGGAGCATGGACTGTCGTTCGGCACACCCTGCCCGGCCGAAGTGACGATGGCCGAGACGATTACCCGGCTGATTCCATCCATCGAGATGGTGCGCATGGTCAACTCCGGCACCGAGGCGACCATGTCGGCGATCCGCTTGGCCCGCGGCGCAACCGGGCGCAGCAAGATCCTGAAATTCGAAGGCTGCTATCACGGCCACGGCGACAGCTTCCTGGTCAAGGCCGGCTCCGGCGCACTGACGTTTGGCGTGCCGACATCACCCGGCGTACCGAAGGCGAACGCCGACCTGACCGTGACCCTGCCCTACAACGACCTGGACGCCGCGCGAGCCCTGTTCGCGGAATGCGGACAGGAAATCGCCGCGCTCATCATCGAGCCAATCGCCGGCAACATGAACTGCATTCCACCCGTGGAGGGCTACTTGCAGGGGTTGCGCGAACTGTGCAGCCAGCACGGCACGCTGCTGATTTTCGACGAAGTGATGACAGGGTTCCGCGTCGCGCTCGGTGGCGCCCAGGCGCATTATGGCGTGACGCCCGATCTCACCACGTTCGGCAAGATCATCGGCGGCGGCATGCCGGTTGGCGCTTACGGTGGGCGCCGGGACTTGATGGAACAAATCGCCCCATCCGGTCCGATCTACCAGGCCGGCACGTTAAGCGGCAACCCGGTTGCGATGGCGGCGGGCCTGGCCATGCTCGAGCTGATCCAGGCGCCCGGCTTTCACGACCAGCTCGCTGCGCGTACGCGACTGCTTTGTGAGGGCCTGCAAGCGGCAGCCGATGACGCCGACGTGCCATTCAGCACAAACCACGTCGGCGGCATGTTCGGGCTCTTCTTCAACAGCGAAAAGGTCACCTGCTTCAATCAGGCTACCGCCTGCGACACGGCATTTTTCAACCGATTCTTCCATGCCATGCTGGACCGCGGCATCTACTTGGCGCCAAGCGCCTTCGAGGCCGGATTCATGTCCGCAGCACACACCGAGCAAGACATTTCGGTGACTCTCGACGCAGCGCGTGACGCGATGCGTGAGGCGAAATCCACTTGAACGGCCAGCTCCAATGACACAAGCAAGCCGCAACCCCACTCCTGGCTTCGGGCCCGCGGCGGGCGCGCCGTGGCGGGCGCGCTGGTACCACATCATCTTCGGGCATGAGGACGCACCGGGAAGGCGCTTCGATGTCGCGCTGATTATCGTGATCATTGCCAGCATCGCGGTGACATTGCTGGATTCGGTTGCCGGCCTGCACATGGAATTGGGCCACTTCTTCTATCTGCTGGAGTGGATGTTCACGTTGGCCTTCACCGCGGAGTATGCGGTGCGCATGGCCGTGGTCGATCGCCCCTCACGCTACGCCCGCAGCTTTTTCGGCATCGTCGACCTGCTTTCGGTGCTGCCGACCTGGATCAGTCTGGTCGTGGTGGGAAGCCAGTACCTGCTGGTCGTCCGCGCGCTGCGCATACTTCGAATATTCCGCATCCTGAAGCTGACCCGTTACGTGGGCGAGGCGAACATCCTGTGGTCCGCGCTGGTTCGTACGCGGCGGAAGATCCTGGTGTTCATCAGCACGATCCTCACGCTGGTGCTGATTTTTGGTGCGTTGATGTACCTGATTGAAGGACCGAAAAACGGCTTTACCTCGATCCCCAAGTCGATGTACTGGGCCGTGGTGACGCTGACCACGGTCGGCTTTGGCGACATCACCCCGAAAACCGTGCTGGGCCAGATGATGACCTCGCTGATCATGCTGACCGGCTACAGCATCATTGCGGTGCCCACCGGCATATTCACCGCCGAGCTTGCCTCCAGCATGCTTGCGCCGAAGTCCCAGCTGCGATGCGCACAGTGCGGTCAGGACGATCACGACACGGCAGCGCGGTTCTGCAAAGCCTGCGGTGCACCGCTGCCAGCCAGCGACGCGTAGCGAGCGCAACCTCGATCACCACTCGCCGGTGTTTGCCATCGAGGCCCACGGTTCGCGTGGGGGCAGTGGATCGCCGCTCTGCAGCAACTCGATCGAGATCAGGTCGGGGGAGCGTACAAAAGCCATGTGCCCGTCCCGCGGCGGGCGATTGATGGTCACGCCCATCTGCTGGAGGTGCTGGCAAGTGGCATAGATGTCGTCGACGCGAAAGGCCAAGTGCCCGAAATTGCGCGCCGAGCCGTAGTCTTCATCGGAATCCCAATTACTGGTGAGCTCGATCTCAAAATCGGGGCTATCCGCGGCGGCGAGGAAAACCAGGGTAAAGCGGCCTTCCGGCGATTCCTTGCGGCGAACCTCGGCGAGCCCGAGTCCATCGACATAGAAACGCAGCGATGCAGCGAGATCGCGCACGCGCACCATGCTGTGCAGATATTTCATGAATGATCCTCGGCGTCGGCGATTGCCAATAATTCGGTGAATCAGCCCGCCATGTAGGCCTCCAGCGCGGCGCGCAAACGCGCCAGGCCATCGGCCATTTCAACATCGGTGATGGTAAGAGGCGGCAGCAAGCGCAGCACGTCAGGCCCCGCCTGGAGGACAAGCAAGCCGTGGGCTGCGGCGTGATCGAGCACTTCACCAGCTTCACCCTTGTACGCATCGGCCAACACCGCGCCGATCATCAAGCCACGCCCGCGCACTTCGTCGAAGACTTTCAGCTCCCGATTCATGTGCGCCAGACCCGCACGCAAGTCATTGCCCTGCCGCTCCACGTTCACGAGCACCGCCGGCGAGGACAGCTTGGCCAATGCCACGCGTGCCACGGCAGCCGCCATCGGATTTCCGCCGAAGGTGGTGCCGTGCGCACCGTACTGCATCACGTCGGCCACCTTGGAACCAGCCAGCATGGCGCCAATCGGAAAGCCACAGCCCAAGGCTTTGGCCAGCGTCACGATGTCGGGCACGACGTCATCATGGGCATGGGCAAACAGCGTCCCGGTGCGTCCCATACCGCACTGGATTTCGTCCAGCACCAGCAGCGCGTCGTGCGCATCGCACAACTTCCGGATATGTTTGAGAAAGCCGGGGGCGGCGGGAAGCACGCCGCTTTCACCCTGTATCGGCTCCACCAGCACCGCCGCGATATCACCGGCCGTGAAGGCCTCTTCCAGCGCATCCCCATCATTGAACTTGAGGTAGCGAAAGCCCAAAGGCAGCGGTTCATAGCCTTGTTGATATTTCGGCTGTGCCGTCGCGGTGAGAGTAGCCATGGTGCGCCCGTGGAACGAGCCTTTGAAGGTGATGATCGTGCGCTGTTCTGGCGGACGGCCATGTGATGCCGCCCACTTGCGCACCAGCTTGATCGCCGCCTCGTTCGCTTCCCCACCCGAATTGCACAGGAACACGCGTTCGGCGAAACCCGAAGCCCGCACCAGTTCCTCGGCCAGCCGCACCGGCGGCTCGGTGTAGAACACGTTGCTGGTGTGCCACAGCTTGTGCGCCTGCGACGTCAAGGCAGCCAACAGGTCCGGGTCCTGGTGACCCAGCGCATTGACCGCGATGCCCGCGCTGAAGTCGACGTAGTCGCGTCCTTCGACGTCCCACACGCGCGCGCCCTTGCCGTGGTCAAGCACCAGCTCGCGCGGCCGGTACACCGGGAGCCAGTAGCGCTTGCCCAGTTCGACAAGTTCCGAGGGTTGCTCGTGCATGGCCGTCCTCAAGTTTGCGGCGTCGGTCGCCGGGCGGAAATCGGTGGCGGTCTAGTGCGCCATCGTAGAGCCACTGCCGGGGCACGGACAATCGTGCGGGTGATCTGTAACAGCCGCGGTTGACACTGTAACGCCGGCGTTACAAGGCCCCGCAATGGGGCTGCAGCGCGGGTTGCCACCCACGGTCGTGGACGGCCGCGCTCGTCGCCTGTACCGCCGGCGACACGATCAGGGCGGCGCAAAATTCCGCCCGATACCCCGCAACCCGCGCTACGACGCCGTTTTCAGAGGGTGGCATGTGGATTGCAACGTTGACTCCGGGGAATCCACTTGAGGACACCTTCATGAATCGACGCCACCGTCGCCAGATTGCTGACCGCATCATTCTGATGCTGGGCGCGCTGTTGCTGCCGGTTGGCGCGATGGCCGCCGACGCCCACATGGCCGTCAAGGCCAAGCCGGGCGACATCGTGCTCTTGCGCAACTTGGCGACGCGTCCGGCGTACCGACCGGCACCGCCGGGGATCGCCCTCATGGTCGACCCGTCGCCGCGTCACGAACTGTCTCGCGCACTCGGGACCACCGAACTCAGCGATGACGAATACGCCAGCCTGGGCGCCACGCCGGTTCAGAGCGGCCACCATGTCACGGTCGTGGGACAAATGGTCGACAACGCCCTCGGCGGAACTTTGGGCGGCGGCAACGGACGCATGGGTGCCCCCAGCAACGGCGTCAGCAACCTGATCAGCGGCCCGCTTGGCACGGTGGGCAACACCACTCGCGGCATTGGCGACCAGGTCCGCGGCGCGCTGACAGCGCTGCCCGGCATGACCACCCCGACAGCTCCGACCGGACATTGAGCCGCGCATGACCAAGTCCCTTCTATCGATGCTCGCCGTCACCGCCCTGCTGGTACTCAGCGGCACGCCAGCACACGCCGGGGACGACGACTATGCCGTGATGCTGGGCTATCTCGCCAACACCCGCATCGACGGCAACGCATTCAGCGGATCCAGCGGTGCCACGGCCGTGAACATGGCGGCAGGCGATTTCAACCAGCAGGCGAGCCTGCGCGCGTTTGCCGCGGGTGGCGTCGTATCCGTGGCGAGCCAACAGCAGCAGGACAACACGGCCAGCGGGCCCACGGTGGCCAGCGCCAGCATCGGCGGCAACGCCTACAACAACGCGAGCGGGCTCGCGTCGATCAATCAGGCCAGTGGCAGCAGCAACGCGCAGCTCTCCATCGTTGCGGCGGCACTGGCCGCACAAGGCATACGCGAAGCGGCGGAGGACAGCCTGTCCACTGCCGTTTCCGCGTCAGCAGGGGAGCAGCATCCCGACGCAGCGTTGGACAGCGGAGGCACGCGCAGTGCCGCAGTCGAATCGTCCGCAATGCGGGGCTTCCAGGGGGTGATGCAACTCAACCAAGCTGCGGGATCGGGCAACGCGACGAGCAATCAGCTGTTGCTCTCGCTGCCACCATCGTCGCAGTGACTTCGACCCCACGCACGAGAGAAGTGAGGACACCATGAAGGGTACATTCAGAAAATCACTGATCGCCATCGCCGTCACGGCGGTATTCGGCACAGCCACTGCTTATGCGCAGGATGAGAACGGCACGCACGAGTTCAGCCAGAGCTACTCGCTCGACCAGTCAAGCACACACGACCAGAAGGTATCGTTCGACAAGATGCTGAAGTTAAAGACCGACATCAGCATCAGGGGCAGGCCGACCATCACCGGCAACATCGACATCGACTCCGCGGCCATTGCGATCGTTGACAACCGCCAGAAGAACCACGACAACGACGCGGTGAACTATCTGCTGAGCAACGATGCCAGCATCGCGGACGACGTCGGCAGCAACGCCTCGGGCAATCTGGGCTTCAACGTCGCCGCTGGCGACAACAACCAGCAGGACAACGCCGCGGCGCTGTCGGCGACCGACGCCAGCTTTGTGTTCGGCATGGCCGACACCGAAGTGTTCGTCAATCAGCTGGGCCATGACAACAATACGGCGAACCTGGGCGTCACCAACAATGCCAGCGTTGGCGATATGGCATTCAACTCGGCGGAAGGCAACATTGGCGTCAACGTGACCTCGGGCAACAACAACCAGCAGAAGAATGCGCTGGGCGCCTCGGTCTCCACTTCCAGGTACTCACAGGCCTCGGTTGATTCCAGCCAGTACTCGACGGGCAACACGACCGCCAACGCCGGCTATGTCGACTCGTTCACTGACACCGTCGACGTTTCGCTCTCTGGCCCGGTCAGGGGCAGATACAGCGGCAGTGGTCAGGGCAGTGCCAACTTGAGCTTGACCGGTGCAGTCGACCAGATCGGAAACGTCTATCCGGACAACTGGGCTAATAACGCGAACGATAACCCGGCCACCGCTCATCCGACCAACCAACGGTTCCTCGGTCACACGGATCTCGACACCGCTACGCAAGGCGGTTCGGATCTGAACGGTGACGGCGGCGCGCTGGCGTTTGGCTACACTCGTGGCTCCGCGGCAGCCGGCCCCTTGGGCTTCAGCGAAGCCGGAGACATCACCTTGGCGGCTAACTTGGCCGGTACCGTGACGACCACGCGATGGATCGCGGTCATGGCGACCAACGACGCCAGCCTGACCGGCGGCGCATTCCAGAACGCCTCGGGCAATATCGGCGTCAACATCTCGGCCGGCACCGGCAACCAGCAGGCCAACAGCCTGGCACTGGCGGTGGCACAACCTGGCACCGGCGGCGGTGGCGGCGGTAGCGAGTAATTGATCTAGGCCGTCGACAGACGGCATGAGGGCGGTAACCCGGCAGACCTGTAGCCGGGCACCAAAGGAGCCCCCCCGACCCGTCCCCTGCGGGTCGGGGGGGAATTCCTGGCCCAGGGAATCCGCGCACGGGAGCCGATGATGCGACACGTTTTTGCGATGATCCTGTCACTGCTTGCATGGGCCGCCACGGGCGGCACAGCACCAGCTGGCGAGGTCACCTTCACCGGCGTCCTGCCGAATGGCGCGCTCTACCACGCCCCGGTCGAGAGCATGGATGAGGGTCGCTACCGCAACTTGGTGCGCCAGCACACCGATTACAGCTGCGGCGCCGCCGCGCTGGCGACGATCCTGCGCTATGCCTACCGCGTGAAGGTCGATGAAACCCAGGTGATCGAGGGGATGATGGGCGTGGCCGACGTGGAGCTGGTCAAAGAGCGCGGATTTTCGATGTTGGATATCAAACGTTACGTGGAGTCGCTGGGCATGCGCGGCCGCGGCTACCGCGTCGACGAAGCGCGCCTGCGCACCCTGCGCGTACCGACACTTGTGCTGATGGATGTGCGCGGCTTCCGCCACTTTGTGGTGCTCAAGCAGGTCCACGGTGATGTCGTTGAGATTGCCGACCCGATGCTCGGCAACCGGCAGATGGCCTTGGCCGACTTCATCAAGGCGTGGCCCTCAGGCGTCGTGTTCGCGGTTATTGGCAACGACTTCGATCGCAACACCGTCCTGCTGCAACCCACCAGACAACCCAGTGCGCGCGCGTTGTTCGCGCGCCAGGGTCCGATCACCGACGCCGAACTGATCGACTTCGGTTTCACTCACGCCGACCTGTTTTAGAGGCTGTGCCATGAAACTCCCCTTCCCATCACTCATCGCCGCGGCGCTTGCCCTTGGGGGCTTGATGTCACCCGTGTACGCCGCGCCGTCCGAAGCCGCACTTGCGACTCACCAATCACGCAATGGTCTGCACGACGTTTCCGACCCCGAGCTCAACGCACTGCGCGGCCGCTACACGGTCGGCAGCAACGCGGTGGCCTGGTTCGGCGTAAAGATGATTTCGACCTGGCAGACGAGCGCGGGCCAGACGCTGCAAGGAACCATGGCGGTCAGCATGAACTTCCGTGGACAGCAGTCAGTGCCCCAGATCACTTTCCAGCCCAGTGTCAGCATCACCTCGGCCAACGCGGTCGTGCCCATGCCCGTGACTGGCCGCAGCGTCGATGGCAGCGGTTTGGCCAATGTCAGCGGCGTCGTGCAGAGCGTCCAGGTGGCCGGTGACGGCAACCTCGCCAACAACGTGGTCCGGATGAATGTCAGTGACGGCGGCACGGCCTCAACGATCGCCTCCGCCGACTCCACGCAAGCTGTCACCACGACCACACAGGATGGCGCCAGCGCCAGCGCGACCTTTGACGGGAAGAACGCCGGCGTCCAGCTCAACGTCGCCGGCGTGGGCTCGGTGCAGCAGTGGATCCGCAATGGCAGCCTCGGGCAGACCGTGCAGTTGGCGGCTGATAACCAGTCGGTCAGCAACGTGATGCAGATTGACCTGATCCGCCAGTCGCTCGCCATGAACACGCAGCTTTCCCAAAGCGTGGCGCAGGCCATCAACCTCACACGCGGCATCGGCGGAAATTGAGGAATCGCCACCGCCCGGCGCCTCTTCAACTCAGGGAGCATCGACCATGCACAGGACATTGTTGGCCACATCGGTGGCGCTCGCCTTGCTGCTCACCGGTACAGCCGCCGCGCAGGATACGTCGGGCACGGATGCCGCGCGTCAGGGTGCCGCGGGGAGCGGGGTCGGACAGCACACCGCACCAAGCGCGCAAGATCAGGCTGATGTCGCGACGCTGATGGAGCAGTTGCAGACGCTGAAGCGGAGTTACGCGCAGGAAGTGCGCCGGCTGCGTGAGCTTGATGTGCAGGTGCAGGCATTGCAGGCACGCCTCAGCGGCAACGCAGCGCCCACGATGTTGCCAACAACCAGGGCCGAGGTGCCGGCGCAAACCGCCGCGACCACAGCAACCTCCGAACCCAGGCCCGGCGGCAACGAAGTCAACCAGGCGGGCAGCATCGCCGAAGCGCAGAAGGCCCAACAGGGTGCTCCTTCACGAAGCCTGCAGGATGCGCTGCTGCAGGAGCACGCCGTGTTTGATCGCAAGCTGACCGTGGAAAACAGCCTGAGTTACAACCGTTACGATCGCAAGCAGCTGACCCTCAACGGCTTCCTTGCCCTGGATGCCATTTTCCTGGGCAATATTGCAATTCAGAACGTCGAATCCGATTCGCTTACCTACAACCTGGCAACGCGCTACGGAGTCAGTCCGCGACTCACGCTGAACCTGGATGTGCCCTACCTGGGCCGCAGCACCGTCTACCAGAAAGGCGGCGCCGGCGGCTCGGCCGCCGCGATCGCGGAAGAGACAACCCGAGGCTCCGGCATCGGCGACATTTCGCTCAGCGCGAACTACAAGCTTTTTTCCGAAACCACCTCGCGACCTGACACCGTACTCACCTTCGGCGTCACGGCGCCCACCGGGGTGGCACCGTACGGCATCGACTGGAAGGTGCTGGAGCGCGGCGACGATCAATTCATCCGCTTCGCCGTGCCCACCAAGCAACCGACCGGCAACGGCGTATGGCAGGCGAATATTGGCCTGTCGGGCATCAAGACGATGGACCCGGCCATTGTCTTCGCGAACATCGGCTACATCCACGCGTTTCAGCGCAGTTTTGGCGACATCGACACCGATCCGCAGACCCGCAACCCGGGAGACGTGAAGCTGGGCGATTCGTACTACTTCGGTGCGGGTGTGGCCTTCGCCTTCAATGAACGCACCAGTCTGAGCCTGTCCTTCAGCGACAAGCTCAGCAGCAAGGCGTCATTGCGCAACAAAGGCATGCCGTGGACCAAGGTCATCGGCAGCGATGCGAACGCTGCGAACTTCAACCTTGGCGTGACGTACGCGCTGAGTCCACACACGACTCTGGTCACGATGCTCGGCATCGGCTTGACCCCGGATGCACCCGACTACACGCTGACCTTCAAGATTCCCTACATGTTCTGACTCGCCGGCGAGCCGCCATCGGCCTGCTCGTTGACCGTCTTGACGGGTCGCGCATCGTGCGCCGGCTGCTTGCCACTACGTAACCGAGCCACGTCCAAGCCGTGCTTCTTGCACAGCCGGTAGACGGTGACCCGCGATACGTTGAGTCGCCTGGCGCACTCACTGATGTTGAAGCGGCACTCTCGCAACGACTTCAGCAGTGCTTTCTGCTCGGCAGCCTCGCGACTCAAGTCAAGACTGGGACTGGCGGCAACTGACGGCCTTCTCTCACCCAAATCCAGGTCGGCCGCACTGATCATGCTCCCTTCGGCCACTACGGCCGCGCGATGCACCCGATTGAGCAATTCGCGAACATTACCCGGCCACGCGTGTTGCCGCATGGCCTGTCGGGCGTCCAGACTGAATGCGCGGGCGCGACCATGGTGGCGCAGGCGGAATGCATCGAGAAAATGCTGGGCGAGCAGTTCCACATCGCCCTCCCGTTGACGCAGCGGCGGCATGGCGAGGCGCAGCACGTTCAATCGGTAGTAAAGGTCCTCGCGAAAACGGCCGTCCGATATCGCCCGCTCCAGATTCACGTGGGTTGCTGCCACCACGCGTACATCAATCTTGAGCGGCTGACTCGAACCTACCCGTTCGAGAGTCCCCTCCTGCAGGAACCTCAACAGGCTGGTCTGTGCGTCCAGCGGCAAGTCGCCAATTTCGTCGAGAAACACGGTGCCACCGGCCGCAGCCTCAAAATGCCCGATTCGCCGCACGTTGGCCCCGGTAAAGGCACCGCGCTCGTGGCCGAACAATTCCGATTGCACCAGGTTGACTGGCATTGCTCCGCAATTGATTGCAATGAACGGCCCTTCCCGACGGGATGACAATCCATGCAACGCACGCGCCGCGACTTCCTTGCCACTGCCGGTCTCGCCAGTGATCAACACCGGCAATTCCACCGGCGCGAATTTGCGCAGGCTGGCCATGGCCGCGCGCATCGCCGGACTGATCACGCCGACGATCCCCACGACGCCCTCGTCCCCGGATTCGACCGAACAGCCATCGCCGATCTTGGTGAGCGTCTTGAGCAGCTCCGGTACGTCGACGGGCGTCGTGAAAAAATCCGCGCTCGCGCGCAGGATGTGCTCCACGTCCGGGCTACTGGCAGCGGTCTCCTGGAGAATCACGGCGAGCCACGGCAGCCACGGATGCGTGTCCATCATGTTCGCCATGGCCTGGCGCGACAGCGCATCACCGTGACGGATATCGGCCACGCCCACCACGATGTCGTCGCGTCGCGTGCCCACACCATCGTTTTTCAGCGCACTGGCGACCCGGGTATGCCAGCCGGCCTTGTCCAGCGAAGCGCGCTCCTCAGCTGTGGGCTCTCCGAACCAAACCACACAATGTCTCGGTTCATTTTCGCGCGTCATGCCGACCCCCTGTTCCATGCGACTCGGGAGCCATCGCCTGGGCAGGAGATTGGATCCCGACTTGCCCCCGGCGGAGCGATCCTGGCAGCCCGCCGCAGGGTGTGTGTCTGTCCACAATACGCGGACAGAGTTGACGGAATGTGAAGAAATGAGCCCTACGATACGGCGCCAACCCCCTGCGATGGAAGGAAAATTACCCTAGGCGGCGTGGGCGGGCGACGACACGCAAAACCTTGCGCCGCCGCGGGTCGGGCCGTGGCCAGCCAGCCCGGGTCAGTCCAGAAACAGGTCGGGCAGCAACGCCATCCCGGGCTGCACCGCATAGCAGTCGAAGTCGACGACCCCGGCCTCCCGCAGCACCTCTTCATCGATCGCGAAATGGCCGGTGTACTCGCGCGCTGGCCGGGTCAGCATCGCGTGGGCCGCATCGGCCACAATCTCCGGTTTGCGACAATGTTCGACCTGCACTCCCTCGATCATCCCGATGGCCGCCGTGGCGATCACCGTGCGTGGCCACAAGGCGTTGACCGCGATCCCGAGCGGCGCAAATTCAGGGCTCATCCCCAGCACGCACAGGCTCATTCCGTACTTGGCGATGGTGTAGGCGGTATGCGGCGCAAACCACTTGGGATCCAGATTCAGCGGGGGCGACAGCATCAGGACGTGGGGATTGGACGCCTGCTTCAGATAGGGCAGGCAGCTGCGCGTCACCACGAAGGTTCCGCGGGTATTGACCTGATGCATCAGGTCAAAGCGCTTTATTGGCGTATCGGCGGTGCCGGCCAACCAGATCGCGCTGGCATTGTTGACCACGATGTCGATCCCGCCAAAATGCTCCGCCGCGCGCGCGGCAGCGGTTTCGACCTGGATTTCATCGCGAATATCCACCTGCAACGCCAGCGCCCGCCCGCCGGCGGCCTCGATTGCCGCCGCCGCCGTGTGAATGGTTCCCGGCAACTTCGGATTGGGCACCCCGCTCTTGGCCGCAATCACGATATTCGCGCCATCGCGCGCAGCGCGCAGCGCAATGGCGAGGCCGATGCCGCGGGAAGCACCACTGATGAACAAGGTTTTGCCGGCAAGGCTGGCCATGCGGGTCACTCCGTCGAAAAAGACCAGTGTAAGCGCTGACGGCTTACCCCTTCTGGAAACGCGGCAGGATGTCGCGCAGTTCGGCCAGACGCTGGACCGGGTCGCTCAGCTCCAACATGTGCTGTTGCTCGGCCACCTCCAGCGGCAGCAATTCAGCCAGACGAAATCCCAGCCAGCCGGCATCGTCGTAGGCGCTGCGTGGCGCACCCCGCCAATGCGGCGCCAACGTCTCGATCAACCGCTCAAGAATGGTTTGCAACAGGGCAAACTCCACCGGCACCGGTTGTTCCGGCTCATCGGGCCAGACATCGACCTCGCCGCGCAGCAAGCCATCGGCGCGCACGCGGCTGCGGACGACACGAAAGCGCTTTCCGCCTTCGGCAATGATACTCAGCAGGCCATCGCCACCCCGGTGGAAATCCTTGATATGGGCCATCGTACCCACCGAGGTGGGCAGGGCTGGTTCTCCGGATTCGTCACCCTGCAGAATCAGACAGACACCGAACCCGGTCCCGTAGCGCGCGCACTCGCGCACCATCTCGAGGTAACGAGGCTCGAAAATCCGCAACTGCGGCTGGCCACCGGGATACAACACGGTTGCCAGCGGAAACAGAGGTATCTCGAGCAGCGGCAACTGGGACTGGACGGCCATGCCAAGAGTGTAACCAGAGCCGGCGGTTGAATCAGCGGCCGCGGTCATGTCTTGCTCAACGCTGCCGCAGACTCTCCAGGAATCGGTGGGGCGCGTCCTCAAATCCACCATTGGACATGAAGACGACTTGATCCCCGCGCCGCGCTTGGGAGCCAAGCGCCGAGATCAGTGCATCGACCGTGGGCACTGCCGCGCCGCGTCCGCCGAGTGCATCCGTGACATGACCGACATCCCACGAAAGTTCGGGGCGTTGGAGGAACACAACAGCATCGGCGTCAACCAGCGAGGGCGCCAGCGCCGCTGCGTGCGCACCCTGCCGCATGGAATTGGAACGCGGCTCCAGCGCCACCAGGATACGGGCACGGCCCACCTTGGCGCGCAAGCCGGCCAAGGTGGTCGCGATGGCCGTGGGATGGTGGGCAAAATCGTCGTAGACGCGCACGCCATCCACCTCGCCAAGCAGCTCCATCCGCCGCTTCACACTTTCGAAGTCGGTGAACGCCGACAGCAGTGCCTGCGGCTCGGCGCCGACGGCGGCCGCCGCGGCCAGTGCGGCCAGCGCATTCATCACGCTGTGGTTTCCCAGCAACGGCCAGTGCACGTCGCCGATCCGCTGGCCAGCATGGTGCACGGTGAACGCCGAACCGTCCGCCTCGATCAGGGTCGCCTGCCAGTCGCCGCGGCCGATGCCGAAGGTCTCCACCGGCGTCCAGCAGCCCATGGCCAACACCTCGGCCAGATGTTCGTCATGCGCATTGACGATCAGTCGGCCATCGCCGGGCACAGTCCGCACCAGATGATGAAACTGGCGCTGGATCGCGGCCACGTCCGGGAAAATGTCCGCGTGGTCAAATTCGAGATTGTTGAGGATGGCGATGCGCGGCCGGTAGTGCACGAACTTCGAGCGTTTGTCGAAGAACGCGGTGTCGTACTCGTCTGCCTCGATAACAAAAGGCGATGCGGAAACGGAGGCATCTTGCCGGTTCGACCGGCCATCACCGGCTGGCCGCCCGAGCCTCGCCGACACCCCGAAATTTCCGGGCACGCCGCCAACCAGGAAGCCCGGCTCCATGCCGGCGCTTTCCAGCAGGTGCGCCAGCAAGCTGGTGGTGGTGGTCTTGCCATGCGTGCCCGCCACGGCCAACACGTCGCGGCCGGCCAGCACGGTCTCGCCCAGCCACTGCGGACCGGAGATGTAGCGCAGGCGCGCGTTGAGCATGTACTCGACCGCGGGATTGCCGCGGGTCATCGCGTTGCCGACCACGGTCAGATCCGGCGCCGGTTGCAGGTTCGCGGCGGCGTAGCCGCTCATCAGACTGATGCCGAGCGCCTCGAGCTGGGTACTCATCGGCGGATAGACGTTGGCGTCGGAACCCTCGATCGTGTGGCCGAGCTCACGCGCCAGCGCAGCGACGCCGCCCATGAAGGTGCCGCAAATGCCAAGTATGTGCAGACGCATGGTGCGCGACTCCCGAAAACCCGCCCGATGCCGGGAGGGGCGCGTGCTCAGCCGTTGGCCGCAGCGGTTTCGTTCTGCAGCGCGCGTTCGATTCGTGCGGTGACCTCGGCCAGCTCGCCGACACCGTCAACCACCTGCAGCTTGCCGCGAGCGGCGAAGAAGTCCGCCACCGGTGCAGTCTGCTCGGCATAGATGGCCAGCCGCTTGCGCACGGTCTCGGGATTGTCGTCCGCGCGGCCCTCGGCCTTGAAGCGGATCTCGCAGCGACCCACGATGGCCTCGTTCGGCACGTCCAGCTTGATGACTGCATCAAGCGGTCGACCGAGTCTGGTCAGCAGATGCTCAAGCGCATCGGCCTGGGCCAGATTGCGCGGGTAGCCGTCGAGGATGAAACCGACTTTCGCATCGGCTTGGGCCAGCCGCTCCTCCAGCATGCCCAGCAGGATGTCGTCGGAAACCAGCTGGCCGGCATCCATTACCGCCTTGGCCTTGATCCCCATCGCGGTACCGGCCGCGACGGCAGCACGCAACATGTCGCCCGTTGAAATATGCGGCACGCCCAACGCCGACTTCAGCCGCGTCGCCTGCGTACCTTTGCCCGAGCCGGGCGCACCAAGTAGGACAAGTCGCATAATGCTCCACAAGTTCAGCGGGCTGCCGCACACTGCAGCAACCCACCCGGTTGCCGGATAGTCTGCGCCAAATTAGCCGCTGCACCCGATGCCGTCAAACGTCCGCTACCACCATTTTGCGCCAAGTGACTGTTGTCAAAACATTTTGTGATAGTCAGCCAGCAACCGCCCTTACCCTGTTGAGGATTCCATGAGCCCGACTCGCCCTTCGTCTACCCCCGCCGGCAACCTTTTGTACGCCCAGTCCGGCGGCGTCACTGCCGTGATCAACGCCACCGCTGCCGGCGTGATCGAGACCGCGCGGGCCAAGGGCGTCAAGGTCTTTGCCGCGCGCAACGGCATCCTGGGTGCGCTGCGCGAGGAGTTGATCGACACATCAAAGGAGTCGGCGGCCGCCATCCGCGCCCTGACCCATACGCCGGGCGGCGCGTTCGGATCATGCCGCTACAAGCTGAAGTCGCTGCAGGACAATCGTAGCGAGTACGAACGGCTGATCGAGGTCTTCCGCGCGCACGACATCCGCTGGTTCCTCTACAACGGGGGCAACGACTCGGCGGACACCGCGCTCAAGTTGTCGCAGATCGGCAAGACCCTGGGCTACGACGTTCGCTGCATCGGCGTACCCAAGACGGTGGACAACGATCTGGCCGTCACCGACTGCTGCCCGGGCTTCGGCTCGGTGGCGAAGTACATCGCGATCTCGACACTGGAGGCGAGCCTGGACGTGGCGTCGATGGCCGAGACTTCGACCAAGGTGTTCATCCTCGAAGTGATGGGTCGCCACGCGGGCTGGATCGCCGCCGCTGCCGGCCTCGCCGGTGACGGTGCCGACGCGCCGCCGCACATCATCCTGTTCCCGGAGAACGCGTTCGACGAAGCGGCGTTTCTGGCCAAGGTGAAAGCCACGGTCGAGCGCGTGGGCTGGTGCACCGTGGTCGCTTCCGAAGGGGTTCGCGACAAGGCGGGCCGATTCCTGGCCGAAGCGGGCACGCACGATGCCTTCGGCCACGCCCAGCTGGGCGGCGTGGCTCCCGTGCTGGCAACCCTGGTCAAGGACAGGCTTGGCTACAAGTACCACTGGGCGCTGCCGGACTACCTGCAACGCTCGGCCCGGCACGCCGCCTCGAAAGTCGACGCAGATCAGGCGTACGCCGTCGGCAAGGCCGCGGTCGACTATGCGTTGGCCGGGATGAATGCGGTGATGCCCGTGATCGTGCGCACATCCGACAAGCCGTATCGCTGGAAAGTCGAGCCGGCCGCGCTGACGAAAATCGCCAACCGCGAGAAAAAGATGCCGAAGAGCTTCATCAGCCGCGACGGATTCGGCATCACGGCCGCGGCTCGCCGTTACCTGGCCCCGCTGGTGCGGGGTGAAGCCGCGCTGCCCTACGGCACGGACGGACTGCCGCGCTACGTGAGCCTGAAGAACATCGCCGTCCGGAAGAAGCTGGCAGCGTTCGAGCGTTGAGACGGCCATCTGGTTGACCCGGGCCACCAAGCTGAGCGCCAGCTGAAACCGGCCGGCCGACAACGGGCTACGTTCAGGCGCAGTTTCCTACGCTCGACCCAGCCCGAGTCAATCGTCGCAACCTTGCGGCGCCGACTCCAACGGAGGAGCCCTGAGATGAAACTCTTCAGCCGACTGCTCATTGCGTTTGCCCTGTTGACCACCGGAAGCCTGGCTCTGGCCGGCCAGGGTGGCCACGACCGCGACCGTCGCAGCCAGGGTCATGGCTACGCCGACCAACGCCATGGCGGCCGCCATGTCGACAACCGGCGCTACGAGAGCCGGCGCTACGAGAGCCGGCGTCACGACCATCGCCGCTACGACCATCGTCGGTATGACGACCGTCGCTATGGTTATCGCGACAGCTACTACCGGCACGCCTACCCCCGGCACTGGCAGCGGGGTCACCGCTATCGCGGCCCGACCTACGTTGTGCGTGACTACCGCTACAACCGGCTGCGCCCGCCACCGCGTGGCTACCATTGGGTCCGCGCCAACAATGACTATTTGCTGGTCGCGATCGCCACCGGGATCATCCTGGATATCGCACTGCGCTGATCCCGCGTCGGCATGACGGAATCGGGGCCATGCATTCGTGCATGGCCCTCTTTATTTGGGCCTGACGCTGCGCCGCACAACGGCACGGCCCGCAACCTCTGCCTATACTCCCCGGGTCCGTCCGTTCCGGACGGCGATCAAAAATCCATGGGGAGGCTCCGATGCTGCATCAGTATGGCTGGTGGATCGTTGTTGCGTGTGCGGTAGTGGCAGTCTTGTATGGCGCGTTTTCCGCGCGCTGGATCCTGGCGCAATCGCCAGGCAACGAGCGGATGCAGCAGATCGCCGGGGCCATTCAGGAGGGCGCTCGCGCCTACCTCAACCGGCAATACACCACGATCGGCCTGGTTGGCCTGGTGTTGCTGCTCCTGATCGGATTTTTCCTTTCCTGGCCGACCGCCATCGGCTTCCTGCTGGGCGCGGTGCTGTCGGGCGCGGCGGGCTATATCGGCATGAATGTTTCGGTACGCGCCAACGTGCGCACCGCCGAAGCGGCCCGCGGTGGCCTGAGCAAGGCCATGGATGTCGCGTTCCGGGGCGGCGCGATCACCGGCATGCTGGTGGTCGGGCTGGCGCTGCTGGGTGTGGCGGGCTATTGGCTGATTCTTGAGCGTATGGGTTACCACGGCGAACAGGCGTTGCACGCACTGGTCGGCTTCGCCTTCGGCAGCTCGTTGATCTCGATTTTCGCGCGCCTGGGCGGCGGCATCTTCACCAAGGGCGCCGACGTGGGCGCCGATCTGGTCGGCAAGGTGGAAGCCGGCATTCCCGAGGACGATCCGCGCAACCCGGCGGTGATCGCCGACAACGTGGGTGACAACGTGGGCGACTGCGCCGGCATGGCGGCCGACCTGTTCGAAACCTATGCGGTCACGGTCATCGCGACCATGCTGCTGGGCAGCCTGATGATCGCCGAGGTGGGCGCCAACGCGCTGCTGTATCCACTGTTGCTGGGTGCGGTGTCGATCATCGCCTCGATCATCGCCACCTTCTTCGTGAAGGTGAAGGAAGGCGGTTCGATCATGGGTGCGCTGTACAAGGGCGTGATCGTCTCGGCAATCCTGGCCGCGGCCGCGTTCTATCCGATCACCGTGCAGTTGATGCCGGACTTCAGTCACGGCGCCGTGAATCTGTGGGGCTGCTCGCTGATCGGCTTGGCACTGACCGGCGCCATCGTGTGGATCACCGAGTACTACACGGGTACGCAGTACAAACCGGTGCAGCACATTGCGGCGGCATCGACCACCGGCCACGGCACCAACATCATTGCGGGCCTCGGCGTGTCGATGAAGTCCACCGCATGGCCGGTCGTCGCGGTGTGTGCCGCCATCTGGGGTGCCTTTGCACTGGGCGGCCTGTACGGCATCGCGATCGCGGCAACGGCGATGCTGTCGATGGCCGGCATGATCGTGGCGCTGGACGCCTACGGTCCGATCACCGACAACGCCGGCGGCATCGCCGAAATGGCCGACCTGCCGCCCGAAGTGCGCGGCGTGACGGATCCGCTGGACGCGGTAGGCAATACCACCAAGGCCGTGACCAAGGGCTACGCGATTGGTTCGGCCGCGCTGGCGGCGCTGGTGCTGTTCGCCGATTACACGCACAACCTTGACGTGGCGACCCAGGCCAAGGCGGCGGTGGGCGGCGTGGTGGCCCAGGCGATGACGTTCGACCTGTCCGACCACATGGTGATCATCGGCCTGCTGATTGGCGGCCTGATTCCCTACCTGTTCGGCGCCATGGCGATGGAAGCGGTCGGCCGTGCGGCAGGTGCCGTCGTGGTCGAGGTACGCCGGCAGTTCCGCGAGATCCCGGGCATCATGGCCGGCACCGCCAAGCCCGAGTACTCGCGTGCGGTGGACATGCTGACCAAGTCGGCCATCCGCGAAATGATCCTGCCATCGTTGCTGCCGGTTGCGGTGCCGATCGTGGTGGGTCTGGTGCTCGGACCCAAGGCGCTGGGTGGCGTGCTGATCGGCACCATCGTCACCGGATTGTTCGTGGCCATCTCGATGACCACCGGCGGCGGCGCGTGGGACAACGCCAAGAAATACATCGAGGACGGTCATCACGGCGGCAAGGGCTCGGAAGCACACAAGGCGGCCGTCACCGGCGACACGGTGGGCGACCCGTACAAGGACACCGCTGGCCCAGCCGTCAATCCGCTGATCAAGATCATCAACATCGTGGCTTTGCTGATGATCCCGCTGCTCTGACCAGCTGCGCGCCAGACAACTGAAGTGGAAAGCCTGCGGCGGGCCGGAATTTCCGGTCCGCCGTTTTTATTGGCATCGTTGCTCCGCACCACTGCGCACGAGTGCACCGCCCGGTGGCGCCCTGCGAACATTGGAGCGGCGAAGCGTTCAGAAGGAAGTTGCCGCGACTGATAGTCTTGCCGCTGGCCACACGCGTGCACTGGCGCGCGCGCCAAGACTGCACATTCAATGAAATCGAGGTTTTCTCCATGAAGTCACTCTGGCTGACGCTCGCGCTCGGCGTCACACTGGTAGGCATGAACAACGCTCACGCCCGCGACTCCCATCCCGCCAATGGCCCTGCCACGGCGGCGGCCACTGACGATCCGTTCCAGTGGCTGGAGGACATCCATGGCAGTCACGCACTCGACTGGGTGAGATCGCAAAATGCGGCGGCAGCCGCGCGCTTCGTCGACAATGCCGAGTTCGCCCGCACCCGCGACAGCATTCTGGAAGTGCTCGATTCGGACGCGCGCATCCCCTATGTCAGCCGCATGGGTGGGTACCTGTACAACTTCTGGCGTGACAAGGCACACCCCCGCGGCGTCTGGCGGCGCACCACCCTGGCCGAGTATCGCCAGGCCGAGCCGACGTGGGAGGTGCTGCTGGATGTGGATGCACTCAACCAGGCCGAGGGCAAGCGCTGGGTCTACAAGGGTGTGCAGTGCCTGAAGCCCGCGTTCGATCGCTGCCTGATCTCGCTCTCACCGGACGGCGGCGACGCCGTCGCGGTGCGCGAATTCGACATGCCAACCAAGCGATTTGTCACCGACGGATTCGTGTTGCCGGTGTCCAAAACCCAAGTCGCCTGGATCGACGACGACCACATCTACGTGGGCACCGACTTCGGCCCCGGCTCCATGACCGAGTCGAGCTATCCGCGCATCGTCAAACAGTGGCAGCGAGGTACGTCGCTGTCGGCTGCCGAACTGGTATACGAGGGCCAGCCGAAGGACCTCGCCGTCAGCGCCTTCCGCGATCGCACCAAGGGATTCGAGCGTGACTTCGTTTCCGTCGCCACGGATTTCTTCCACAGTCAGTTGTACCAGCGCGTCGACGGCAAGCTGATCCGCGTCGAGGTTCCGGACGATGCCGAGGCCGATGCCCATCGCGAATGGCTGCTGGTACGCACCCGCTCGCCATGGACGGTTGGCGGCACGACGTATCCGGCCGGCGCCTTGCTGGCAGCACCGTTCGAACAATTCATGGCGGGCGAACGCCACCTCACCGTACTGTTCAAGCCGGACGCACAAACCTCGCTCGATTCATTCGCGTGGACCAGGCACCACCTGATCCTCAATCTGATGGATGACGTGAAGAGCCGCCTGGAAGTGCTTACGCCCCCGCAAGGTGCGACGGCCGCAGAGCCATGGAAGCACCTGCCAATGCCGGGGACATCGGCCATGAGCACCATCCGCGTGATCGATACCGACCCGGATGACAGCGACGAATATTGGGTCGACGTGACCGGCTTCCTGATGCCCTCGTCCCTGCAGCGCGGCGTACTGGGCGGCAGTGCCGCCGAAACGATCAAGCAGGCGCCGGCGTTCTTCGACGCCAGCCGGTTTGCGGTGAGCCAGCATTTCGTGAAATCGAAGGACGGCACCCGCGTGCCGTACTTCGAGATCGCGCCGAAGAACCTCAAGCTGGATGGCTCCCATCGCACCCTGCTGTACGGCTACGGCGGCTTCGAGGTTTCGTTGCAACCTTCCTACAGCGGCAGCGTTGGCCGCGCCTGGCTGGAGCGCGGCGGCGTGTATGTGATCGCCAACATTCGCGGCGGTGGCGAGTACGGTCCGCAGTGGCACCAGGCCGCACTGAAGGCGAACCGCCCCCGCGCGTACGAGGACTTCGCCGCGGTAGCCGAAGACCTGATCCGGCGCGGTGTCACCTCGGCCCGGCATCTGGGCGCCGAGGGTGGCAGCAATGGCGGACTGCTGGTTGGCAACATGCTGACGAGCTATCCGCAGTTGTTCGGCGCGATCGCCTGCGAGGTGCCGCTGCTGGACATGAAGCGCTACTCGCACCTCTCTGCGGGTGCGTCATGGATGGCCGAGTATGGCAACCCCGATACCGCCGACTGGAACTTCATCAAGACATTCTCGCCGTACCAGAACGTCAGGGCCGATGGCCACTACCCGCCGGTGCTGTTCTACACCGCCACCAGCGACGATCGCGTGGGCCCGGTGCAGGCGCGCAAGATGGCCGCGAAGATGCAGGCGCAGGGGCACCAGAACGTGTGGTTTTACGAGAATCTGGAGGGCGGTCACGGCGCTGGCGCCGACAACCAGCAGTCCGCCCACATGCGCGCCATGGCGTACGACTTCCTGTGGGATCAGCTGAAGTAGTTGGCGTCATCGTCACTGAGTGGCACGCGCGAGGCGGCACTTGCCAGCCTGCGCGTGCCACTGAACTGAAGCGGTCTTCGGTCCGCCCCCATGCCAGTCAATTGCCATGCCGACACCTAGCAAGATCAGCCCCCAACTGCGTGAATGGATTCTCACCACAACCGGAGACGGCCACAGCGTCGAAGCCGTTCTGCGCCTGATGCAGGACAGCGGCTACGACCCACGGCAAAGTCGTCGCATCGTGGCGCAAGTACTGAAGCTGTCGCCGGCGGCGATGCATGCCGGCACGGCGACAGCGGCACCGTCCGGGCTGCGCCCTACCCACCCGGAGGCGCCAGAAGTCCGCATTGGCGGACACACGATCGGCATCTCGCTCAGTGTGGAGACACCCGCGCTGAGGGTGCTGGAGAACCTGCTCAGCGCCGAGGAATGTGCCGGCCTGATTGCACAGGCCAAACCCCGGCTGCAACGGGCGCTCACCGTCGACGCCGAAGGCCGTCAGCAGGTGGACCAACGCCGCACCAGCGAGGGCATGTTCTTCGCGCCGCGCGAGTCGCCGCTGGTGGCGGACATCGAACAACGCCTGGCGAAACTGCTCGGCGTTCCCGCCAGTCACGGCGAAGGACTGCAGGTTCTGCATTACCTGTCAGGGCAGGAATACGAGCCGCACTTTGACTGGTTCGATCCGGACCAGCCGGGCTACGCGGCCATCACGGCCGCAGGCGGGCAGCGGATCGCCAGCGTGGTGATGTACCTGAACACCCCGGCGCGCGGCGGCGGTACGGCGTTTCCCGAACTCGGCCTGACGGTGACGGCGCGACGCGGCTCGGCCGTCTACTTCGCCTACGAAGGCGGCGACCAGAGCTCCCTGCACGCCGGTCTTCCCGTTGTGCAGGGCGAAAAGTGGATCGCCACCAAGTGGTTGCGCGAAAGGCCGTACGGAGCGCCCCGAAAGGCTTGATCGCGGCAAATCGGGGCTCTGCGTTGCTGCGCCGCAGCAGCGTTTGGCGTATCCTTGGAGGTCCTCTTTTCCCTACACATCCCAAGGACAGTTTATGGGCCTGCACCTCGTCTCCACCGGCCGCAACGTGCCGGACGAAATCAACGTCATCGTCGAAATTCCCAAGGATTCGGAGCCGGTCAAGTATGAGGTGGAGAAGGAAAGCGGCGCGATTTTCGTTGACCGTATTCTGTCCACGCCGATGCGTTATCCGTGCAACTACGGCTACGTGCCGCGCACCCTGGGCGGCGACGGCGACCCGCTCGACGCGCTGGTGATTCTGCCGCTGTCGCTGGTCGCCGGCTCGGTAATTCGCTGCCACCCGGTCGGCATGCTGAAGATGACCGACGAGGCCGGCAGCGACGAGAAGCTGGTGGTGATCCCGTCGCCCAAGGTGTTCCCCGGTTACGCGCACATCAACGACATGAAGGGTGTCTCACCGCACTGGCTCGAGCGCATCGGGCACTTCTTCGAGCACTACAAGGACCTCGAAAAGGGCAAGTGGGTCAAGGTCGAGGGTTGGGCCGGCGCCGACGAGGCGAAGGCGGAAATCGTGGCCGGATGCGAGCGCTATCGGGTCGCCACGGGCGGCTGATAGCGGGCAGGCAGGATGAGCCGCGCGGTACCATCGCGGCCGAGCTTCCAGCTGAAGTGAACAAAACCCCGCCGACGGCGGGGTTTTTCTTGGCATCAGCCACGCTTGAGCAGTTCGCGCAAGTCGATCAACGCCGCGTTCGCCCGCGATACGTAGTTCGCCATCACCAGCGAATGGTTGGCGAAGAACCCGAACGGCGAGCCATTGAGAACCATCGGACTGTGCAGCGGCCGCTGCGCTTCCTCCAGCTCGCGGATGACCTGCTCCAGACTCACGGTGGCATGCTTGCTACGCAGGATCGGACCGAAATCGCGCTGGAACGCCTTGAGCTGTTCGAGCAGGGTCGCGGTGTAGCCGCGTGCTTCGTAGAAATTGTCGTCAATCTTGTTCCAGGGTGTCTTCACCAGACGCCCTGCGGCTGGCGCATCCGTCGCGGCGGCGCCAGCGGGTCCTGCGCCAGCCACGTCGCCGACACGCATCTGGCCAACGCTGGCTGACAAGCGCTGCGACAGCGAGCCCAGTCGCGAGGAAACCAGCTGCAGGTAATCGGCCAGATTGTCAGCCCGCGCATAGAAGCGGGCATTGCTGTCCTCGGTATCCCCGAGCCGATTGAGGTAGCCGACCAGATGCTTGATCGCCTTGCGGTACTGGCCTTCGGAACTGGGCAGCAGCCAGCGATCGTTCGGGCTATTCAGCAGCGGATCGGCTTCGGCCAGATCCTTGTCCTCGGTGGATTGGGCCTGCGAGCGGCTGAAGTCGTTGCGCAGCGCCCGCACCAGATCGCGCGACGCGGTGAGCGAACCAAATTCCCAGTTCGGCACGTTGTCCATGAATACGCCGGGCGGCAATTTGTCGTTGCTCAGGTAGCCACCGCGCTTGTCGAGCAGGGTGCTCACCGACGTGATCAAGGTCACCGTCGTGGTGGCGCCAACGCTGACCGGACGATCCAGTTTCCCCATCTGTGCCTGCGTCACCACGACCGGATCAAACAGTGGCGGCTCGGTATCCCACCACCACATCAGTCCGCCCACGAACAGCACCAGTGCGATGCCCAACGCGGCAATGGCCCGACGGAACCCACGTCCCGTCGGAGTCAAGCGATCCTGGCTTTGCATGGGCTGCTCCCGCGAATTCGGCGAAGGTACTTCGAGCTTACATCCTCCGCCAATCGGCTTCGTGCAGGCTCCGTGCAGGCTCCGCACCGGCAACCGCGCGCTGCCTGCGCGCATGGTTTGCAGTGGCCTCGACAGTCGCGTGATGGCCTGCACGGACTCGCCAAAGTTCAGCCCGGGCGGTACCGTTCGATGTCCTCACGGAGCCCAACCATGAAAGCCGTCGCCCTCACCCACTATCTGCCGATCGAAGACCCCAACGCACTGGTCGAGGTCGAACTGCCCCGGCCCGAGCCCGGTGAGCATGACTTGCTGGTGCGCGTGGACGCCGTTTCGGTCAATCCGGTGGATACGAAGGTTCGTGCGCCCAAGCCGCAAGTCGAGGCGCAACCGAAAGTGCTCGGTTACGACGCTGCCGGTACGGTGGCGGCGGTCGGCGCGGCGGCAGGCAGGTTCCGGCCCGGCGACGCGGTGTATTACGCGGGCGACGTCACCCGTCCCGGCAGCAACGCGCAGTTCCAGTTGGTCGACGCACGCCTCGTCGGCCATGCACCGCGTTCGATCGGGCCGGCTGACGCCGCCGCCCTACCGCTGACCGCGATCACCGCGTGGGAGCTTCTGTTCCAACGCATGCCGTTCGATAGCGAACGCGGCGGTGAAGGCAAGAGCCTGCTGGTCATCGGAGGCTCGGGCGGGGTCGGCTCCATCGCGATCCAGCTGGCACGACGGGCGGGCTTCACGGTGATCGCAAGCGCCTCGCGCAGCGAAACGATTGAATGGTGCCTGGCGATGGGTGCGCATCACGTGGTCAACCATCGACAGCCGCTGGCCCCGCAACTGCAGGCAGCGGGATTCGCGCAGGTCGATGCCGTGCTCAACCTTGCCGACACCGATCAATACTGGGACACCATCGGGCAGATCCTCGCGCCACAGGGTCATGTCGGACTGATCGTGGAGCCGGCCGGCGCGCTGCGGATCGGCGATCCGTACAAGGCCAAGTGCCTTGGTATCCACTGGGAGTTCATGTTTGCGCGATCGCGCTTTCGCACCGACGACATGGCCGAACAGGGGCGCATCCTGGACCGCGTGGCGGGCCTGATCGACGCCGGCACGCTGCGCAGTACGCGTCGACAAACCTTGACGCCCATCAACGCCGCCAATCTGCGCGAAGCGCATCGTCTGCTGGAATCGGGCACGATGATCGGCAAGCTGGTGCTTGCCGGCTGGTAACTGCGCCGTGGGACCGCCCGCCCCGGGCGGTTCGCACGGGGCGTCTGCTTCGATCAGGCGGATTTACCCGCCTTTTTTCTGGCGGGTGACGGCTTGGCCGGTTCGCCCTTCCGGCCCAGTTGTTCCAGCAAGGTGTTCATGTCCTCGGCGTGCTCCTCTTCCATCGCGAGAATGCCTTCGAGCATGCGCCGGGTGGTCGGGTCGTCGGCGCCGATGTAATTGATCATCTCGCGGTAGCTGTCAATCGCGATGCGCTCAGCCACCAGATCCTCCTTGATCATGTCGACGATATCTTCGCCCTCCACGTAATCGGAATGGCTGCGGCTGAGCAGGCCTTCCGGCGACAGATTTGGCTTGCCCTCAAGCTGGGTAATCCGCTCGGCAATCTGGTCGGCGTGCCCCTGCTCCTCATTCGCGTGCGCCAGGAACTCCGCCTTGATGGCCTGCGAGCTGATGCCCGACGCCATGTAGTAGTGGTACTTGTAGCGCAGCACGCATACCAGCTCGGTAGCCAGCGCATGATTGAGCAGCTTGACGACCGTGGCACGGTCAGCCCGATACCCGGCCGTCATCGCGCCCCGGTCGATATCCTGGCGTGCCCGCTTGCGGATGTTCTCGATGTCACTGACGAACGGCTTGCTCTTGGCCATGGCTTGCTCCTGCGAACGATGGAATAGACGGAAGCACCAAGCTCCGCCAAAACTCCGAGCAAGATAGGCACGCCCACGAAAAAGCCGGGTGAAGAACGCCTCACCCGGCTCGCTGCAACCGTGGGGGAGATCAACGCGGCTGGTAGGCGCGCAGGAACATCTTGACGCCGGCACGCGCGGTTTCCTCGATTTCCAGCGCATAGCCTTCCGGACAATCGGTGCAACCGAACATCTGGCGCATCATCAGATTGCCCTTCACCAGGCAGAGGAACTGCACGCTGGCACGCGGAACGTCATCAATATCCAGCTGGCCCGCGTCAACGGCCTGCTGCAACAGCCGTTCCATCAAACCATGAGTCCGTGCTGCACCCTCCTCCCAGATCAGCCTGCCGTAGCGCGGATTGCCCTGTCGGCAATCGCTGAGAATGGCGCGAAAAGTCCCCACGGTTTCGACATTGCAGTCCAGCCGCGCATGCGTCAATGCCACCCGCAGCAGGGTCTCGTGAATGTCGGCGGCGGGGTCGAACGCATAGGTGTCTTCCGGCAACAAATCCTGGATGCGGGCGCGGATCACTTCGCGAAACAAGTTGTCCTTGTCACCGAAGTGGCTGTACACGGTCAGTTTGGACACGCCCGCATCGGCGGCGATTGCATCCATGCTGGTGCCACCAAACGCATTGCGAATGAACAAGGACTTGGCAGCCGCCAGGATCGCGGCGCGCTTCTCCATGTCTTTGGGGCGACCCGGACCTTGCGGCCGGACCTGGGCGCTGCTGTTCATGCCACTACCTTCACAAACGGATTCCCGGGCTTTATTATACGCATCGGTTCATTTATTTTCCAGATTGCGCGCGAAGCACGATTTCCGCGTTCCGATGCACGTGCCCGGGCGCGGGTGACGGGCGTCACCGCCGCGCGATGACTTCCGGCACTTCGAGAGATCTCGCGCAACCTGCACCCTCTGTCCGTCGGACCCGTCATTGTGGGGCGCGGCGGCAGCGCTTATCCTCTTTGACCTTTTACGATCCGCATGGGACACGATGTGATGGCGATGAACATTGAGCAAGCACGGCTGAACATGGTGGAAAACCAGGTGCGGCCATGGGAAGTACTCGACGCGCGCGTGCTCGACGTGATCAGTCGCGTGCGCCGCGAAGAGTTCGTTGCCCCACAGCATCGTCAGCTGGCCTTCGCTGACATGTGCCTGCCGCTGGGCCATGGCGAAGTGATGATGAAGCCAGTGGTGGAAGGACGTGTGCTACAGGCACTGGAACTGCTGTCGACTGACCACGTGCTGGAAATCGGCACCGGCTCGGGCTATCTCACGGCCTGCCTGGCGGCACTATCGGCCCATGTGAGCAGCGTCGATATCCACGCCGACTTCACCGGGGCGGCTGCGCAACGTCTGCAGCAGGCTGGCGTGACCAACGTCACACTGGCGACCGGCGAAGCGGTTGATGCGTGGCAACCCGATGGGTTGTTCGATGCCCTGGTGGTCACCGGCGCCGTGCACATGATCCCGCCGCGCTGGCTGGGCTGGCTCAAGCCGGGCGGCCGCGCGCTGGTGATCCATGGCCAGTCACCGGCGCAACAGGCCACCTTGCTCACGCACGAAGCGGCCGGCCGTTGCCGCGAAGAAAACCTGTTCGAGACCGACCTTCCCTACCTGGTTCACGCCGAACCGCAGCCGCGGTTCGTGTTCTGACTGCGCTCCCGAATCGATCCCCACGAGGCAATCCATGCGTTTGAAGCTGCTCACTCTGGCACTGGCCCTGGCCACTGTTTCGCTGCCTAGCCATGGCGAGGATCTGCTTGATGCCTACCGCCAGGCGCGCACCAACGATCCAGTGCTGTCGCAGGCTGACGCCACGCGGCTCGCCACGGGCGAAGGGGTCGATCAGGCGCGCGCGCTGCTGCTGCCGCAGGTCAACGCCAGTATGAACCTGAGCCAGACCAATGGCGGCAACCAGATTGGCCACCGCCGCACCCGGTCGATCAATGGCACGCTCAGTCAGACCGTGCTGGACTTCAGCAAGTACGCAAACCTCAAGGCGGCACACTCGGCTTCGGATACACAGGACCAGCTTTACGAGGCCGCGGCGCAGGAGCTGTACATGCGCGTGGTGGCGGCGTATCTGGGCGTACTGACGAGCGAAGACGAGCTGACCTACGCCAAGGCCAATGAGGATGCCTTCCGCCAGCAATACGAGCAGTCCGACCAGCGCTTCAAGGTCGGCCTGTCGGCGGTCACCGACGTCTACCAGGCCAAGGCCTACTACGAGGCCGCCAAGTCGCAGACCATCGCCGCGCAAAACACACTTAATGACGCCCGCGAAGCACTGGCCCAGATCACCGGCACGCCCACGGGCGATCTGAAGAAGTTGCGCGACGACCTGCCCATGCAGCCGCCGTCGCCCGCGGACCAGGACAGCTGGGTGAAGCAGGCGCTGCAGACCAACCCCAACCTGCTGGCCCAGAAGAACAATCTGGAAACGGCCGAACACAACATCAGTGCGGCACGCGCGGCCCACCTGCCCACGATTACCGCCGGGATCTCCTACGGCAAAGTGTCCGGCTGGGCCGACAACGATGCAGCGGGACGCTTTCGCGACCCGGCGTCCACCACGATCGGCCTGACCTTGAACGTGCCGATCTTTTCCGGCGGCGCCACGCAGTCACGCGTGCGTCAGTCGATCTATCAGCGCGACGCGGCAACCGACGCACTCGAGGCGCAGCGTCGACAGGTGGTGCGCGACACGCTCAACTATTACCGCTCGGTCATTGCCGGCATTGCCCAGGTGGAGTCGGCCAAGGCGTCGGTGGAATCGGGCCGCAAGGCCCTTGAAGCCACCCGGGCCGGCTTCGAGGTCGGCACCCAGACCATGACCAACGTGTTGCTGGCCATCCAGACCCTGACCTCATCGGAAAGCAACTATTCGCAAGCCCGCCATCAGTTCATCCTGAACAAGCTGCTGCTGAAGCGGACTGCAGGTACCGTCAGCGTGAAGGACATCGAGCAGATCAACGCGCTGCTGCAGTAAATCGCCGCGCGGGCACATGGACGGCCGGGCTGGTCCCGGCCGTTTTCGTTGTACAGCTGCGAGCGCTCACTCCTGCAGCAAGCCATCAACCAGTCGCATGACGCGCTCCACGGCGCCGCGCTCGCGCTCGAATACAAAGCTCGCGGCCTGCCCCATCCGCTTGCGTGACCCGGCGCTGAGCAGCAACGCCAGCACAGCCTGGCCCAGACGCGCGGCATCCATGACGCGTTCAGCACCCCCGTGTTCGATCAGCGTGCCCGTGATTTCCTCGAAGTTGAAGGTATACGGGCCGACCAGTACCGGGACCGACAAAGCTGCCGGCTCGAGCACGTTGTGGCCGCCAATGGGAACCAGACTGCCACCGACGAAGGCCACATCCGACGCCGCGAAAAATGGCATCAACTGGCCCATGGCGTCGATCACGAAGACCTGATGCGACGACGAGGGCACACCGTCCCCGCTGCGCGTACCCACGGTGAAGCCGAGGTTGCGCGCGGTATGTTCCACCAGCCGGAATCGTTCCGGATGGCGCGGCGCGACCAGCAGCAACGCATCGGGTAACCGCTTCAACACCTGCAAGTGCGCTTCAAGCGCGGCCAGCTCCTCGCCCTCGTGGGTACTTGCCGCCATCCACACGGGCCGGCGTGGCCCCCAGTGCTCCCGCATTGAATCGCCTTCGGCGACGGCGCCGTCGGGAACGGGCATGTCGAATTTCATGTTGCCCATAACCAGAAGCTGCTGCGGATCAGCACCCAGCAAGCGATAGCGCGCCGCATCGACGCGGGATTGTGCCGCGATCACGTCCACGCAGCGTAACGCCGAGCGCAGCATTCCACGCAAGGGTCGGTAGCCGCGCAATGAGCGCTCGGACAGACGTGCATTGACGATCATCAAGGGCACGCCGCGCCGACGGCAGGCGAAATACAGATTCGGCCAGATTTCCGTCTCCACAATCAGCGCCAGCCGCGGCCGGATCTTGCCGAGAAAGCGACTCACCGCAAACGGCAAGTCATACGGCAGGTAGACGTGGAAGACGCTGTCGCCAAACAACTGGTGCACACGGGCCGTACCGGTCGGCGTGACCGTCGTGATGACCAGCGGCGCACGCGGATAATCGCGTTGCAGCGCCTTGACCAGCGGTTCAGCCGCATTTACCTCGCCCACCGACACGGCATGAACCCACAGGCTGCCGCTGAATCCCGGCGATTCGAAAAAGCCGAATCGCTCCAGCCAGCGCCGATGGTACGGCCGCGAGCGAACGCCACGCGCCAACAGGCGCAGCACCAGCAACGGCGTCACCAGGAACATCGCCAGTGTGTAGAGATAGCGCAATATCAGGGTCCGTCGTTTGAACCTCGCAGTATACGAGAGCACGGTGCGCGCGGCGGGAAGGCGCCACCACGGCGTACGCCCGGCGCGCTGGTTCGGTCGTCGCGCGTCGTTCCCTTACAATGCCCACGATGCCCGGCATGCCCCGCCCCCGATTCGACCGATCACTGCTCGCGCCGCGCCACTGGCCGGCGTGGCTGGGCGTGGGCGTGATCTGGCTGATCGCGCGTCTGCCGCAGCGGGCACTCAATACACTTGGCCACTGGCTGGGCGCGCTGGTGCGGCGAATTCCGTCGGGCCGGCGGCCGATCGCCGCGACCAATATTGCCTTGTGCTTTCCCAGCCTGGACGCCAACGCGCACACCGCGCTGGTCGACGCAAATCTGCGCGACATCGGCTTGATGATGACGGAATTCGCGCTGGGCTGGCTGGGCAGCGACCGGCGCATTGCGGGCATCCCGACCCGCATCGAGGGGCTGGAACATCTCGCAGCCGCCCGCGCACAGGGCCAAGGCGTACTGCTGGTTGGCGGTCACTTTTCGCATCTTGAACTATGTGCGCGGCTGATTTCCCGGCGCGTACCGATCGCCGGCATGTACCGTCGCATGGATTCGGCCGTATTCGAGTGGGTCGTGCTGCGCGCGCGACTGCGCTATGCCGACGCGATGTTCGACAAGGATGACATCCGCGGCACGGTCAAATACCTGCGCCACGGCGGCATCCTCTGGTACGCACCAGACCAGGACATGCGCAGCAAGGACACCGAATTCGTGCCGTTCTTCGGCGTGCCGGCCGCCACCATCACCGCCACCCATCACCTGGCGCGAATGTCCGGCGCAGCCGTCATCCCGTTCTTCCACCGGCGCCTGCCGGGCAGCCAGGGTTACGCGCTGCGCCTCGGTGAGGCGCTGGAAGGATTCCCCGGCACGGACGTGCGAGCTGACACCGCGCAGGTGAACGCATGCATCGAGCAAATGGTCCGCGAGGCGCCCGAACAGTATCTGTGGGTACACAAACGGTTCAAGACCCGCCCGCCCGGCCAGCCGTCGGTCTACTGATCGCGGTCCGGGGCACCTGTGGGTTGCTGCCGGTGCGTCTCGTACAACTTCGCGTATTTCAGGAATACGTAAAACGCGTGGACCCTCGCCCCGACGAAGCCGGCCCAACCCGACCGCCAGTGCCCCCGCAGCACGAAGTAGCGCAGAAATGCCACCATCGGGTAGGCCACCATGCGCAGTCGCAGCCAGCGCACCCGGCGTGTTCCCAGATCGGTTAGCTGCAGGCTCGAATAGCGGTTTGCCTTGGTCACCCGCGCGGCGATATCGCGGTCGCCGCGATGATCGATGACCACATCGAGCACACCCACCGAGCCGTCGACCAGCACCGATTCATGCACGGCATGCCCGCTCATCCGAGCCCGCTCCCGATCGAACAGGCGCACGTAGTGATTGAGGCGCCCGCGTCGCGATTGCCAGCGCCAGAACTGCCACTCACGGCGCCACAGCTGGTAGCCGGCATGCGCGGGGGCCTGCAGAGCCTGCTGCAAGCGCACACCCGCGCCCGCGTCCAGCGCTTCGTCCGAGTCAAGCAGCAAGACCCAACGGTGGCTGGCCAGATCGATTACCGCCTGCTTCTGCTCGCTGTATCCGGCGAACGGCTGGACATGCACGCGAGCGCCGTAATACCCGGCAATGGCCGCCGTCGCGTCTGTCGAGCCGGAGTCCAGCACCACAATTTCGTCGGCCCACGTCACGCCGCGCAAACAGGCATCCAGGGTGTCGGCGCTGTTGAACGTGGTCACCACCACCGACACGGGTTCACGTCCGTCCATCGTCGCCCTCCACGTACAGCGCCGCGCACCACAGGCCCAGCAGCCATGCAAACAAGAGCCCCCACCACGCCGAATAGAACGCCAGATGGGTATTGAGCGGGAACAGCATCACCGCCAGGGCCAGCGTCACCGGAAACGCCCGGCTCCGTGCCGCCGCACCGACCCGCCGCCACGCCCGCAGCGCCAGGGCCAACCCGGCGAGCCACAGCAGCAACCCCAACGTGCCGGTCTCGGTGAGCACTTCTAGCACCAACTGGTGGGCGTGACAGGCCCCCTCGCCCACACCACAGGCTTCCTCGGAGACCACGAAGTGATCATTGGCCGGTGCAAATTGCGGATAGGCGTAGCGGAATCCACGCACGCCGACGCCATTGACGGGATGCGCCTCGAACATGGCAAGGCTGGTGCGCCAGATATCCAGCCGGCCGCTCAGTGCGGTATCCAGCGACTGATCGGTGCCGTGCAAAGCAAGCAAGGTGCGCTCGACGCGGTCGTGGAAGCGCGGTGACGCGTTCCAGGCGAGCGCGCCGGCCAACGCCAACAGCACCGCCGCGATCATGCCGAAGCCAACAAAGCGCCGCACCGAACCGGCTTCGCGCCACGCAAATGCCACCGCCACCAGCGCGTACATCAACCAGGCTGCGCGCGAGCCGGCCAGCAGCACGGGCCCCAGCACCAGGATGAAGGCGATCAGCAGGCCCGGCAACCCCCATCGACGACGCGCAGCCCACAGCGCGAATGGCGACAGCGCCGCCAGACTCGGACCCAGTTTGAGGTTGTCCGCGCCAAAAATGCCCGAAACGCGCTCGGCCTCGGCCGGCCCACCCAGGCTCCAGCCGGTCAGCGCCTGCAGCCACGCGTCGGCGCACCACAGCGCCAGCACGGCGGCCACGGCCGCGTAAAGCGCCTGCAGCTTGCGTTCGCGCCGAATCGCAAAGCACGCGTACAAGCCCAGCGGCGCATAGCGCAGCAACGCCGCCACCGTGCTCCAGCTCTTGCCCGGCATCTGCGCGTCGAGGGCCGATACCAGGGCAGCGCCCACATAGGTGGCCAGCAACCACAGCAACAGGCGCCCACCGCGGTGATGCCGCAGCGCGTGGGGCTCTCGTGCAAACAGCAAGATCACCCCGAGCAGGCACAGCAACGTGCCCAGCTCGGAACTGCGCCCCAGCGGCAACAGCGCCACCACCAGCCAGTACGGCAGTAGCGGCGAGCGCAACGCGGCCTTCAGGGAAGTACCAAGGGAATTCATGCGCCGACCGGAGCGAAAGGGTTCACGCATTGTAGGCGAGGGCAGGCGCCGGTCGGGCGCCGGGCGACTTCAGTGCGTGGTCACTTCGTCGTACAGGGCCAAGGTGGCCTGCTGCATGTCACTGAGGCGATAACTCTGCAGCGGCGAGATTGGCGGCGCGACCCGCAGCAGTTCGGCGGCCCGCTCGACCAGCCGCCCGCGGTCGCCCGGCGGTACGCGACCCGCGGGGTACAACTCGGCGAGCAGCTCGCCGACCCCGCCGTGGGCGTAGCCCAGCACCGGCCGGCACAAGGACAACGCCTCGATCACGGTGCGCCCGAAAGATTCCGGCTTGTTCGACAGCTGCAACACCAGCGCCGAGATCGCGTAGATGTCGCGAACATCGCTGCGCGGAGGCGTCAGGACCACTTGCGAGGTGACGCCACGCACCCGAATCAGCTCCTGCAATTCGGCCACATAGGCCTCGCGACCGGGCTCGATCACGCCCAGCAGCAGCAGGCGGGCCTCGATGCCGCGGCGCTTGAGGTCCGCCAGCAGCTCGATCGCGTCATGGTGCCCTTTCAGTCGCGTGCCGCGCCCCGGCAAGGTCAGCAGCGGAGCGCCGCTGAGGGCGGGAAACTCGGCGAAGAAGCGCTTCTGCCAGGCGTCGTCGGGACGGTGCCCGTACGGAAACACGTCCGGATCGATCCCGCGCGGGATCACCTTGACCTTGCCCGGCTCGAGCCAGCGATAGTGGCTGAGCACATAGTCACGCATGGTCTGCGAGACGGCCACGATGCGTTCACCGCGCAACAGGATGGCACTGTAGCGACCGGGCCGGTTGAGCCCATGGACGGTGGTGACGAAGTGCGGCCGCGGCGTCATGCCTTTCATGGCCCACCAGCCCATCCAGGCCGGCAACCGCGAACGGGCATGCACGATGTCCGGTCTCACCTTGCGCAGGGCGCGTCGCAGGGCACCGAAGCGCCCCAGCGTCAACAGTGACTTGCGGCCAATATCGAGCGTGATGTGCTCGCTGCCTTCGGCCTGCAGCTGTTCAACCAGCCGCCCGCCGGCTGAGATGACGACCGACCGATGGCCTGCCTGGACCAGAGCCCGGGCGATCTCCAGCGCTGAACGCTCCGCCCCCCCCGACTGCAGCGCGGGGATCAGCTGGACCACGGTCAGCAGCTTGGCGGAAGCGGCGATGCTGGACATGAGCTCGGGGCTGGACGCTTTCATTCTCTGCAGACATGCAAAAATAGTGCCTGAACGATGCCGGCGCGCCCGCCTTGATCAGTCGCGCAGCACGTATTGCGCGCCACAGTAGGCGCAGGTTGATTCGCCGCCGTCGTCGACGATCGGCAGATACACCTTGGGATGTGAATTCCACAGCTCCATGCCGGGCATCGGGCACGACAACGGCAGGTCGCTGCGCGTCACTTCGTAACGATTTTCGGCATTCGCCGGCACCAGCCGGGTGGCTGCCAAAACAGGAGATGACATCGGTAGACTCCAGACTGGACATCAGACCGCAAATGGTAACAGGCTGCGGCCTTCTGTCGGGGTGGCGCGGGGACGCAGGGGAACCGGCCGCCATACGCCACCGGCACGGGGCAACACGTACATCGAAGTGAGAACACCAACCTCGCTCCGACGTCAAGCGTCGGACGAATCACCACAGGTTCGAATCACCGCAGGTTCAGGAGCTGACCATGGACTTCTCCAAGATCTTCTCACGCGTCAAAGCCATTCTCGCCACGCCGAAAACCGAGTGGCCAGTCGCCGCTGGCGAGCCAGCCACCGTGCCGGGACTGTACAGCGGCTACATCGCCATCGTGGCGGCGCTGCCGGTCATCGCCGGGTTCATCAAGGGCAGCCTGATGGGCACCAGCTTCCTCGGCGTCACGATGCACACCTCGATCGGCACCGGCATCGGCAAGATGCTGCTGGGCTATATCGTCTCACTCGCACTGGTTTACGTGGTCGCGCTGATCATCAACGCGCTGGCGCCGAGCTTTGGCGGACAAAAGAGCCTTGAGCAGGCATTGAAGACGGTCGCCTATGCATGGACCGCATCGTGGGTCGCCGGCATCGCCGTCATCCTGCCCTGGCTGGGCGTGTTGATCGCGCTTGCTGGTGGCGTCTACAGCATTTATCTGCTCTACCTGGGCCTGCCGCACACGATGAAGTGCCCGCCGGAAAAGGCCGCCGGCTACACCGCCGTCAGCGTGATCATCGCGATCGTATTGAGCTGGATCGCCGGCATGATCGTGGCCATGACTTTCGTTGGCGCCATGGGTGGCATGCACATCAGTGGCAGCAACGGCGACCGCATCAGCGTCGACAGCAACAGCACCCTGGGCAAGTTGGCCGAAATGGGGCAACGCGCCGAACAGGCCAGCAAGGAACTGGAAGAAGCACGGAAATCCGGCGACAGCGCGGCGCAGTCCACTGCGATGGGCAAGATGATGGGCGCCATGTCCGGCAGCGACGGTCCGGTGGAGGCCTTGACGCCGGATCAGATCAAGGCCTTTCTGCCCGACAGCGTGAGCAACTGGAAGCGCGGCAATCTTTCGGCCACACGCAGCGGTGCCATGGGCATGCAGGTGTCCGAAGCGAGCGCCGATTACACAGGTGACGACAACCGGCATATCACGCTGGAGATCACCGATACCGGCGGCGCCAAGGGCTTCGTCGCGATGGCCGCGGCGATGGCACCGGAACAGGAAACCCAGACTGACCGCGGCTATGACAAGACGTACACCGTCGGCGGCAACATGGTCCACGAGAAATGGGACAACCAGTCGAAATCCGGCGAATACAGTGTGGTCGTGGGCAAGCGTTTCACGGTCCGGGCCAGTGGCACCGTCGACGACATCGATCAGCTCAAACAGGCCGTCAACAGCATTGATCTGACCAAGCTCGAGTCGCTCAAAGAGGCGGGCGTGAAATCAAAGTGACCCAGCCGGGTCCGACCAGGAAGGCCGCGCCCTGATCGGCGCGGACGCCTTGAACCATCAGCACGACCCGGACGCGAGCGGCGTGCCGGGCATGGCAAGGCTTGCCACGCACTCGGCAACGTTTCAGCAGCCTGGCCTTACGGCACCGAGCCTTCGGTGGTGATCCGGATGGTGAGATCGTCACCAATATTCGGCACATAGCCGCCCACGCCGAAATCCGAACGCTTGATGCTGGCGGTGGCGTCAAACCCGATGGACGGCACCTTGCTCATCGGATGTGGCCCAATCCGGTTCAACGTCGCGTCCAGCACCACCGGGCGAGTGACGCCATGCACAGTGAGATCGCCGGTCACCTTGAATTTGTTGTCGCCCAGCGGCTGCACGGCGGAGCTCTTGAACGTCACCACGGGGTACTTCCCTGCATCGAGGAAGTCCGGCTTCTTCACATGCTCATTGAGTGCCGGCACGTGGGTGTCGAGCATGGCCAAGGGCAGCACCACCTCCACGCTGGAATTGGCCGGCTGCTGTTCGTCGAAAACAACGGTGCCCTCGCCCAATCCGAAATTGGCGCTGGGATGGGAGTAGCCGAAATGGGACCAGCTGAACAACACCATGGTGTGATCGGGGTCGAGCTTGTAGGTGACCGGCGCAGCCTGTACAGCCAGCGCAGCACCAAGCAGCCCGATCGCAACGAGACAACGATTTGGACGCATGAAATGAATTCTCCTTGAATGGGTGGGGATGAAACGCTGCCGGGTCATGCGCCCGTCGGGTTGGCAACCCGGGAGCGCGCCGCACCGGCATGGCAGCCGAACCGGCGGGTCATGCGACGCAGCGTCATCTTGTGTTTGCCACCTCGTGCCAGCACTCGGTCCGCTCCGCGCGAAGCTGCCCTGAGGCAATGGCGCGTGGCCCAGGCGATGTCGGCAATCACCGGATTCCCGGTCGATCTGGCACTATCGTGAGCTAACGGTGCCCAGTTTACGGGCTCCTGTCGACGAACGCGCCAAGGTCCGGGGAAACACAGCGTGCCCATTTCACGAACAATGCCCGCAACGCTCACGCGATGGTGAATTCACCGTGCGAATGCTGGGTCATCACTGACACTGCGGCGGGCAACCAGCGTCAGGCACTGGCGCTGGCGGCGCACCTGGAGCTGCCGGTGCGCCACCTGGTTGTGCAGCCGCGTGCGCCGTGGTCCTGGCTGTCTCCGCGATTGCAACTGGGTGCGCGGCTCGCGTTGGCACCGACGGTGCGCGCATGGTTCGCCCCGCCGTGGCCGACGGTGGCGATCGGCTGCGGCCGTGCCGCCGCCCTGTTCACCCGCATGTTGCGGCGGGCATCACACCAACGTTGCTACACGGTGCAGATTCTTGATCCACGCATCGACCCCGGCCAATGGGATACCGTCATCGCACCGCTGCATGACCGACTCGATGGACCCAATGTGCTGCGCCCACTGGGCTCGCTCAACCCGGTCGACGATGACTGGCTGGCCGACGGCCGCCAATCCTGCCCGGCCTTCGCGGACCTGCCACAGCCGCGCGTAGGCGTGCTGCTGGGCGGCCCGCGCCGCGGTATCGCGCTGGATGAAGATTACGCGGACGAGCTGGCCGCGCGCCTGCATCGACGGCAGCGAGATGAAGGTGGCAGCCTGCTGGTGCTGGGCTCGCGGCGCACGCCGCGGCAACTGGTGGAGATCATGCGTACGGCGCTGCGCGACATCCCGGGTGTGGTATGGGCCGGTGCCGACGACGGCCACAATCCGTACCCCGGCGTGCTTGGCTGGGCCGACCGACTGGTGGTCACGCCTGACTCGGTGAACATGATTTCCGAAGCCTGTGCCGTGGGTTGTCCGGTGGCCACCTTCGCCACGGCGCCGCTGCCGGCGAAGATCGCCCGGTTCCACCGGGCCTTGCGCGAGGCCGGCCGACTGCACGATCTTGACGACCCCGCCCCCAGCCCGGTCCAACCGCTGCGGGAAACCGCCAGCATTGCCGCCGCCCTGCAAGCACGCATCCGGCAACGGCAGGAGACAGCAGGCAACCACTGACGGGCCGATCAGCCGAACGCGAAGCCCAACGCATCGGTGACGCCACGCACGCCGGCGCACAACTGTTCCAACTCGGCGTCGCGCGGTGCAATACGCGAGCGCAGATCCATGGTGCACGTCAGCGCGCGCTGCAACAGCTCGGCGTGGGCCGCGGTGAGGGTCGCGGCCTGCCCCGCATCAAGCAGGTCGGCGCGGCGACACGCTTCGATCAGCGCCGCGTTCGCGGTGACGCCGAGCAATTCCGGTTGCTCGACCGCATGGGACAACACCAATCCCTGCAGGGCGAACTCGATATCCAGCAGCCCTCCATGCCCTTGTTTCAGGTCCAGCCATTGCGGGTCGGAGCGATCACGCTCGGCGCGCCAGCGCGCCCGCATACTGGCGACGTCCGCCTGCACGGTGGCCTGATCGCGCGACACCGCCAGGATGTCCCGCCGCACCCTCGCCAGATCGCGGCTCAGCGACGCATCGCCAGCCACCGGCCGCGCGCGCAGCAGCGCCTGGTGTTCCCACGTCCACGCGCGGCTCAACTGGTAGGCGACAAAGGCATCCAGGCTGCTGACCAGAAGACCCTTGGAGCCGTCCGGCCGAAGGCGCGTATCGACCTCGTACAGGCGCCCGCCGCGAGTCAGCACGGTGAGCCAGTTCATTGCCCGCTGGGCCAGTCGCTGGTACCAGCGGGAGCCCTCGATCGGCCGGGCGCCGTCGCTCATCGCCTGGGCGCGCCGACCGTCATAGATGAACACCAGATCCAGATCCGACGCGAAACCCAGCTCTTCGCCGCCCAGGCTGCCATAGCCCAACACCGAAAAGCCCGATCCCTCGCCCGGCAAGCGGCCGTGTTGCGCCACCAGTTCGCGTTCGGCCAGCGCCAACACCGCCGCGACCACCGATTCGGCCAGCGCCGCCAACCGTCGCGCCGTGGCGACCGCATCGGCGCGACCATTGTTGAATGCCAGACCAAGCCGGAACGCGGTGGATGCCTTGAACTCGTTGATTCGGTCAAGCTCGGCCTCCGCTTCACGCTCTTCCAGCGTGCCCAGCACACGGGTGATCTCGGCCGCGATATCGGCGCGCCTGAAGGGCAACTGGTCGATCCGCGGGTCGAGCACGTCGTCCAGCAGCAGTGGCTGGGCAATCACGCGCTCGGCCAAAAAGGCGCTGTCTGCGAACAAACTCACCAACCGGCGGCGCGCCGCCGGCTGCTCCTCCAGCAAGGCGAGATACGACGAGCGGCGGGCCACCGCCTGCATCAACCGGCACAGCCGCAACAGGCAGGCCACCGGCGCCGCGGTGGCACGCGCCGCGTTGAACAATTGCGGCATCAGGCGGTCGAGCCGCTCACGCGAGCGCGGCGACATGGCGCGCACGGCGGAGGCTTGCGGCAATTTCAGCAGCTTGTCGGCCAGTTCGTCGCCGGGCACGAAGCCGGAGGCTTCCAGTACGGCGACATCCAGCGATTCGTCGCACGCCTGTTGCCACAGCACCATGTCGGCCGCCGGCACGCGGGCGGTGGGGCCACCCTGTGGCATCAACACCATCGCGAATTCCTCGCTGACGATGGCGCGCTGTCTGGCCAGCTCTTCGTGCAAGCTGTCCCAGTCGGCATAGCCCAGACTCAGCGCAATCCGTTCGCGGCTGAGCGAGTCGGCGGGCATATCGTGGGTCTGTGCATCGCGCAGCATCTGCACGCGATTCTCGGCCCGACGCAGCAGTGCGTACGCCTCACGCAACAGACGCGCACGTGCTGCCTTGATGTGACCGCGTGCCTCGCAGGCAGACAGCGCGGGCAGCAAGCCGCGCACGCGCAAACCTGGCTCACGACCGCCGCGAATCAGCTGGGTCAGTTGCACGATGAACTCGATCTCGCGGATGCCGCCCGGACCCAGCTTGATATTGTCGGCCAGGTCCTTGCGCACCACTTCGGCGTCGATCAGCGCCTTCATCTCCCTCAAGCCGGCAAAAGCGGTGTAGTCGAGATATTTTCGGTACACGAACGGCCGCAGCAACTCCTGCAGTTGCTTGCCGGCGCCGCGGTCGCCGGCCACCGGGCGCGCCTTGATCCAGGCGTAGCGTTCCCAATCACGCCCCTCGCTCTGGTAGTACTGCTCCATCGCGGCGAAAGAAAGCGCCAGCCGGCCGGCCTTGCCGAACGGGCGCAGGCGCATGTCGACCCGCGCGCAAATCCCGTCCATGGTGGGTTCGTTGAGCAGCCGCACCAATTGGCGACCAACCCGCACGAAGTATTCGCTGTTGTCCAGCGGCTTGGCGCCATCGGTCTGCCCGCCACGCGGGTAGGTAAACACCAGGTCGATGTCGGAGGAGAAGTTCAGCTCCGAACCGCCGAGCTTGCCGAAGCCGATCACCAGCAGACGCTGCAGCGCGCCGTCGTGGTCGCGGCTGTAGCCGTAACGCGGCGACAGCGCCCGTTCGGTCCAGCCCAGCGCGACCCCCAACAAGCCCTCGTACAACACGCTGGTGGCCGACAGGGTTTCCGGCAACTCGTCCAGCCCGTTGACGTCGCGAAACACCAATCGCAGTGCTTCGGCGTGACGGAACCGGCGCAGCTCGGCCATGCAGGTGGCCTCGTCATCCGGCAGCTTCAGCGCATCGATACGCGCGCTGGCATCACTGCTCGAGCGCAGGCGGTCGAGCCCGGCCGGTGCCAGCAACTGCGGCTGACGACACCACACTTCGAACGCAAAGTCGCTGGCCAGCAGGGTCCGACGAATCCGCTCGGCCACGCCCGCATCATCATGCAACGGCACCCCGGCAGCCCGGCAACGGGCGGTGAGCTCGGCATAGCGATCATCAATCAGCGCTTGCAGCGCGGGGGATTGCACAGCGGTCATGGCGCCATTGTGCCGCATGCGCATCGATGGGCGGTGCGCGAGGCCGGCTCCAGCACAAGGTCCGCGCCAGCCACCCATTTGAGCTGGCACCCCGGCCGTGCGGGCTCCAGCGGTCAGGACCGGAATCGGCCTGTGCGAGGATGGACCGCCCGGGGAGTCTGGCGCAGCACGACCGACCGCATCCGCCGACCTGTCAACCGACGCCGGATGCTCTTCTAACCACGGTTCATCTGGGCGCTATTACATTGTTGCGTTCCCACCGTGACAGCAACCGCAGGACTGCCATGTCGCCGAGTGCCACCCGTTCACCCGCCTCCTGGCGAGCCATCGTGCCCCGCGTACTGCTGGTCGCGCTGCTGGCGCTGGCATTCGTGCTGCTGACCGGACTGGTGGACGGCGGCGTCGGAGTGACGCCTCATCGCCTGCTCGACCAGGCCCGCTATCCGCTGGCCAATGCCTGGCCGGGACTGCTGCTGGCGCTGATCGTGCTGGCGATCAGCCGCCGCGCCGTCTTGTCGTTCGCGCTGGCGTTTCTGGTGCAAGGCGTGCTGTATGCAGTGAACGCCCTGAAGGTCGCCAACCTCGGCACGCCGCTGCTGCCGGCCGACTTTCGAATTGTCGGCCAGTTGCACAAGGGTGGCCTGCACGTGCTGTCCGGTTACTTGCCGCACAGCCCATGGCCGTATCTGGGCTTGATTGTCGCGGTGGCCCTGATTGTCGCGGCATGGCGGCTGGAGCCGCCTCTGTTTCCGCGTCGCCCGCGCCGGGTGCGCCTGTTCGGCGGCGGCATCCTGGCGCTGGCGCTGAGCAGCCTGATGGCCGGAGCACCGCTGTGGGCAAAAATCTACAACGCCAAGACACTGTGGCTGGAACCGTGGTCAGCCATTTCCACCACCACGCATTCCGGGCTGGTCAGTTCGCTGCTGCTGTTCCACCTCCAGTACACCAAGGGCGGGCACGAGCCCGACCGCGCGGCCGCCACCCGACTGATCGAGCAGGCCGGACCGGCCTTGCTGCAGGCGATACAGCCGCGGACAGCCGGTGCCGAGCTACCCGACATTGTGGTGGTGCAAAGCGAGTCGTTCTTTGACCCCACCATCATGCGCGGCTACGAGCACAGCAACTTTGCGCCGAACCTGCGCCGGCTCTCGGCCCACGGCATCAGCGGCAAGCTGCACGTACCAACATTTGGTGGCGGCACGATCCGTACCGAGTTCGAGGTACTGACGGGCTTGTCGCTGCGTTATTTTGACGACCTGCAATTCCCCTATCTGCAAATGAGTCACAAGGAGTTGCCTGGACTGGTGCGCACCCTGAGCCGGCATGGCTACGCCACGCTGGCGCTGCACGGCAACGACCCGGCGTTCTGGAACCGCACCACCGCATTCAAGGCGATCGGCTTCGACCGCTTCGTTTCGCAATCCTCATTCCCGGCGACGGCCCCGAACGACGGCAAGTACATGGCCGACAGCGCAATGACTGACGAGGTCATGGCGTTGCTGAAAGACGATGGTCCGCCGCAGTTCATTTTCGCCATCAGCATCGAGGCACACGGCCCGTACGATATCGAACCCGCCCGCGTCGCCGAGCGCGACGCGATTCCCGTGCCCGACGGCGTCACCGGCCGCAACAAGCTGGAACTGCAGACCTATCTGTACCACCTGAAAAATGCCGACGCCGAGCTGGGCCGACTGGTGAAGCTGCTGGCTCAGCGTGAGCGGCCCAGCCTGGTGCTGTTCTACGGCGATCACCTGCCCGCGCTCAGCAACACCTACCAGATCACCGGCTTCGTCGACGGCGGCGACATGCTGAGCCAGGCCGGGGTCTGGCTGCTGGTCGATCCCAAGCACCGGGCCAAGCCGAGCCAGGTCGACACCGCTTCCTGGTTGTTGCCCGGCAAACTGCTGGCCCATATCGGCATTCACGACGACCCGTACTTCGCCCTCACCGAGCTGGTCGGCTCGCAACTGGCGGCACTTACCGAAGCCCCGGGTGCGCCACCGCTACCCGAAGGCGATGACCAGAAGCAGCTGGACAAGTCGATGGCCAGCATCGACCAGTTGCGCATGAGCGGCAAGCTGGACAAGCTGTGGCCCGTGCCGGTGTCCGCAGCCCAGACTGCGCCCGCGATCGCCCACGGCGCCAGCGAACCCGTGCAGTCGCAACCCGCCAGCCCGCAGTAAATCCGGACCGGGCAGGATCGTACCGGAGGGGGATCTACCCCGTTTTCGCGGACAGTTGAGCCAAGGCTGGGCCGTCTCAAACTCCACCTGCAACACCTGGCCCGATCTGACATAGGCTGTTGCGATGAGAACATATAGCGAACTGACGTTGGAAGAGAGAGTGGAGATCCAGCAGCGGCTGGAGTCTGGCGACAGCCTGCGAGCCATCGGACGGTCGCTGGGGCGTGCGCCCAGTACGATCAGCCGGGAATGCCGAAGGATCGGCTCGAAAGGCGCCAGCTACAAGGCGCAGGAGGCGCATCGACGCAGCCAGCGATGCCGAGCCAAGGCGCGTGTTCCGCGCAAGTTGGATGACCCTGCATTGTGGGAGACGGTACAAGCGCTGTTGCGTGCCCAGTGGTCGCCGGAGCAGATCGCCGGGATACTTGCCAAGGCCTTTCCTGCTGCAGCGAGCTATCGGGTGTCCCACGAAACGATCTACAGCGCCGTGTATCTGGTGCCACGAGGCGCACTGCGCACCGAACTGATCGCCTGCCTGCGCCAAGGTCGCAGCACGCGCAAACCTCGCACGCGCGGGACGGATCGACGCGGTCAGATACCGAACATGCAGAGCATCCACGTGCGCCCGCCGGAAGTGGCGGATCGTTTGATCCCTGGACACTGGGAGGGTGACTTGATCAAGGGCGCCGGCAACCGTTCGTCCGTGGGCACGCTCGTGGAGCGCACCAGTGGATTCGTGGTGCTGGCCAAGATGAGTAGCGCCAGCGCAGCCGACGCGCTGGAGAGCTTTGGCAAAGCGCTGAAGGCCATCCCGGAGGTGCTGCGCAAAACGCTCACCTACGACCAGGGCAAAGAGATGAGCTACCACGATGCGCTGACCTTGCGTACCGGCGTGCAAGTGTACTTCGCCGACCCGCACAGCCCGTGGCAGCGCGGCAGCAACGAGAACACCAACGGCTTGCTGCGGCAGTACCTGCCCAAGGGAACCGACCTGTCCGTCTACAGTCAGGCTGAACTCAACCAGATTGCCTTGAGCCTCAACACGCGACCGCGCAAGCGCCATGACTTCCGAACCCCGCTGCAGGTATACAACGAATATCTTCAGCTTGCCGAAGCAAACGATGGTACGGTTCACTGATTATGTTGCGCGTGGACCTTGAAACCACCTCGTCATTTTCCTGGTTCTGGCGCTCTACAAGCTGTTCAAGCCGGTCGACGCCATGCTGTCGAGGCAACTGGTGATTCTTGGCGCGCTGGTCTCGGTACCCATCATGTTTCTGGACGTCGTCAACGAAGTCGCGGCTCTCGTTCTCGTAGGGGATGCGGAGTTCCTTTCCACCTTCGATCGGCCGCAGCTGGACTCGCTGGCATACCTATTCCTTCACTTGCACGGTCAGGGCACGACGGTTGCATCGGTGTTTTGGGGCCTGTGGCTATTTCCGTTTGGACTTCTGCTCATCCGCTGTGGCTTTATTCCGCAGTTTTTGGGGTTCTTGCTGCTGGTGGCGGGAACCGCGTATGTAGCCAACGCGTTTGCGACCCTGCTCGTGCCAAGCTTGTCGGCGGCGATCGAGCGAATCGCCTTGCCGCCCGAGATGGCTGAGCTCCCGATCATCCAGTGGCTGGCAATCTGGGGTGCATGGACGCGATCGGATCAACCTTCGGCAACCTGACCAGTGGCTGCACGAAGCGATCCACCCTCCGCTTCCCGGTGGCAAAGCAGCGGGTGAGGGTGGCCGTCAGACTTCGCGTTGCTCGCTCGATTCAGAGGAGACGCAGCATGGACAGATTTGCAGGCAGCTGCCTGTGCGGCAACGTCCGCGTTGTGGCGTCGGGCCGCCCTTACCGTGTCGGCCTGTGTCACTGTCTTGACTGCCGCAAACATCATGGAGCTCTTTTTCACGCTTTTGCGGTGTTCCCGCAGGACGCTGTAACGATTGATGGCGAAACCAGCAACTATGCCGGTCGGTACTTCTGTCCCAGCTGCGGGTCGTCCGTATTCTCGCGCAGCGCAGACGAGATCGAGGTGAGCCTGGGTTCGCTGGACGCTCCTGTAGGACTGAGACCGGCCTACGAACTGTGGACCGTCCGTCGCGAGTCCTGGTTGCCGCCGTTTCCGTTCACGAAGCGATACGATCGGGATCGTGAAGACACGAGTCGCGGTGAGGAGTAGATCGCTGACGGCGTGTTGTGCGCCGAGCACGGGATCCTCTGCCGCATCCACGGCGGGACTTTAATGCAACGACCAGGCGCAACACGAGCGAGCCGGCCGCCCAACCAATCGCTCCAGCACCTGGCAGCAACGGAGACCTTATGGCCTGCATTGAGCACGAAGTCTGGATAGACGCGCCACCCGCGCGTGTCTATGACTTGCTGAGATCCGCAGAGGCAATCAGTACCTGGTGGGACATACAAACCAAGCGGGAAACCCCCGACGGCGTGGTGTTTGAGCATTCGCCTGGTCCCGAACACGGCGTGGTCCAGTTTCTCGTGTTGGAATCTGCTCCCCACCTGATCAAGTGGAAGTGCATCAGCAGCCATCCCGACAACGTCCCCGCATCGGAATGGAGCGGCACCGAGATCGCCTTCCATATCGGGAATCGGTCGAGCTCCTGCGTTGCGACAGAGACGTGGGCCGCCAAGCTGCCAGCCCAGACCGTGTTGCGATTGAACCATTCGGGCTGGCGTGAGGGCGCGAGGTACTTCGCCTTCTGCAATTTCGCCTGGGCGTGCGTTCTGATGAACCTCTCGAACAAGGCAGTTGAGCATGGCACCTGACCAGTCATTGAACCAGACGTCTGAACCGCCGCGCGGTTCAAGTTCCCGCCTCGCTGCGCGTTACGCCTCCGCTCAACTCCGGGGGTAGCCGGCGTGGATTTTCTTTACTCAAGCAGCCTGTTGATTTCGCTCGGTGCAGGCGGCATCGGGCTGGCAATTGGTGCGATTGCGGCGTTCAAGTGCTCTGTTGGCGTGCCACTGCTGCGTGCGGGCCTTTTTGCCAGTTCGATTGCCGCCGTTGCCCTGACCGCCTCAGTGGCCGTCCACTGGCACTGGGGTCACGGCAATGGCAGTGCTGAGCCCATGGGGCTTGCGCAATTTTCGGACGCGCATCCCGCCTTTCTGGTGGCGGTGTCCATTATCGTCCCTGGACTTTTGTTGCTGTTCCGCGCAAGGCGGCGCAGGCTTCTCCCCTAGCCATTCACTCACGCCGATCTGCGTCACAGGTCGGCTTGATTCAGGCACCAGAAACGGTTGATCCGCGCCAGGACACCGCAGTGAGAAGATGACATGAGACGAGTTCCACGCTACTTCTTTGCGGCCGCGATGCTGGCGTGCACGCACGCCTTTGCCGCTTCGACAGCGGCTGCGCAGGCCGGCCCAAACGGCTTTTTCGTTAAGCACGAAGTAGTCATCAATGCTCCACCGGCAGCGGTCTACGAGGCACTCGTCGGACACGTCGGCCAGTGGTGGAATCCCCAGCACACCTTCTCGGGCGACGCGGAAAACCTCTCGCTTGATGCCCGTCCAGGAGGTTGCTTTTGCGAGAAGCTCCCTAACGGGGGTGGCCTCGAACACCTGCGCGTGGTCTATGTCGCGCCACCCGAGATGCTCCGCATGACGGGGGCGTTGGGGCCTCTGCAGGGTTCCGGCGCGGCTGGGAGCCTCACGTGGAAGCTGGCGAGTGCACCGCGCGGCACGACGGTCGTGCTGTCCTACGGCGTTGGCGGCTTCATGGAAGGCGGGCTCGACCGAATCGCCCCGGCGGTGGGTGGCGTGCTCGGAGAACAACTGCGGCGGCTCAAGTCATTCGTGGAGACCGGCAAACCCATCCAGCAAAGCGGGCAGTAGCGCGGGTGACCGCGACATGCTCGCAAGCCAGACCGCCGCTTGCGCCGTCCGCTGACCACGCGCAGAGCGGCAGGTGCTAATCCGTTATGTTCAACTCGCTCAAAGCACGCGCCAAGGATCTCAAGCGGCATACACTCGCCGTCTATTTCGCAGCTCGCGATTCACGCACACCAATAATTGTCCGGGTGCTGGCGGTCCTCGTTGCGGCCTATGCGCTAAGCCCAATTGATCTCATTCCGGACTTCATCCCGATCGTGGGCTACCTGGACGACCTCATTCTCATTCCGCTGGGCCTGGCCTTGGTAGTCCGGCTCACGCCACCGGAGGTAATGGAGTCGGCCCGGTTGCAGGCACAACAAGCCCTGTCCAAGCCGGTCAGCTATTCCGCAGCAGCGTTCGTCATGATTGTCTGGCTTGTAGCGATCTGGTTCGTCGGCAAATGGGCGCTGGGTGTAGTACGCGCCTGACGCCTGATTCAGGCTGCGGCTACGGCGCCGCTGAGTGCCAACTCTGGGCAGCAAACATAGGTCATGCGTATGGCGATCGCACTGGCAATTTTCTCGTTGGTCATCTTGCTGCCATCGGCGTACGCGATAGTGCGACCCTCGATCCTCGCCGCCTTCGCGCGCGGTTTCATGGAGGGTCCGGGGCTTTGGGTCGCGGTCATTGTTCGGCTGGTGCTTGCCCTGTTGCTGTGGTTCTCTGCGCCCTTGTCCTACACGCCGGTCACGTTTCAGGCTTTGGCCATCGTGGCGATCGCAGCAGCCGTCGCCCTGCCACTCATGGGCACTGCACGAATTCTCAAGGTCATCGATTGGGTCGCGTCCTGGCGGGTCGCGGCCATCCGGTCATGGTGCCTGCTCGGCGTGGGCTTCGGCGCGTTCCTGCTGTGGTCCATTTCGCGAGCGTGGGTGGCGGCCTGACACGGCGCTCAAAAAGGCGCGGACACCTACGCACCCCAACGGCCACGTGACTCCACGTCGGGCTCCAGGAGGTAAGCTCTCATGATCATGACGCGAAACAGCATCATCACCCGGAACAGCGTGTTTGCATGGCTTGCACTGGCCACGGGTGTCCTGTTGCTCGTGCCCGCCGTGGCAATGCAATTTACCAGCGAAGTAAACTGGAACGGCGCAGACTTTGCCGTCATGGGCGCACTGGTTTTCGGCATGGGTAGCCTGTTCGTGCTGGTGGCACGAAAGGTATCGCGCAAATATCGGTTCGCCATCGGGGTGTTCTTCGCGCTGGCGCTTTGCTACGTGTGGGCGGAGCTCGCGGTTGGCATCTTCACTGACTTGGGTAGCTAGGTTGCCGCTCACGTCCGGACAAGTGATGCGGCGCGGTACGAAGATTGATGTGCACGGCTGCACCACCGCTTAACTCAAGCGCTGAATACCAGGACACGTCATGTGGCAATACGCAGCCAAGATCTTGATCACCGTCGTTCTGGTTATCGCCATTTCCGAGGTTGGTCGGCGCAGTTCTTTCTGGGGCGCAATACTTGCCTCCCTGCCGGTCACGTCGCTTCTCGCCTTCGTCTGGTTATACACCGGCACCGGCAATGCAGAGAGCGTGGCAGTACTGTCGCGCAGCATTTTCTGGCTCGTGCTGGCGTCGCTGCCGTTGTTCCTGGTGCTGCCCGTTCTGCTTGGGCGCGGCGTCACGTTCTGGCCGGCGCTCGCCATCGCCTGTTGCATCACGGTCATTGCGTACTTCTGTTTGGTGTGGGTGTTGGGGCGTCTCCATGTGCGGTTATGATCGCCTGGCATCCGCCTGCTCATTGAAGGCGGACAACTACGCCGCAGCTTGATGCCGGCGTCGGGCTTCAGATCAGGTCGCGGAGAATCCTTTGCTAACCAAAGATCAAGCACAAGCGGTCTCCATCGCCCTGCTTCGGCCTGCGCGAGCCAAGCAATCAGCCCATACCGCCAGAATCGCCCGGCGACAGCGCGCACTCTCAAAACGCAAATGGCTCGGCGGCGGTGCGCTGTTTGGCTCGGCTATCGGCACCGCTATAAGTGGAGAGCTGCCTGGTCATCCATTCGCGCCAAGCGTCATTGGCTTCATCACAGGCGCAATCGTCGGCGGGCTTTTTGGCAAGCTGCGCGCCTGACCGCGTGCCGCCCAGCCCCAGCTTCGGGTAGTGGAATGCAGCCCACCGGTGACCTCAAAACGCTTTTGGCCCACATGAAACCGGCGCTCAACCCCGGCCGCTACGCTTTTGTTCTGCTGCCGCCCGGCGTGATACCCGATCCGGCCCATATCGTTGCGTCGGTCCGTGAGCCTGAGGGTCTTTCGGTCATCCTCCCGGAACGGACGGTTCGGGATTTGGGCTTGACGGCCGCATTCTTCGCCGCCTGGATCACGCTCACGGTCCACTCGGACCTTGCGGCCGTTGGTCTGACTGCGGCGGTCTCCCAAGCGCTCGCGGAAGCCGGGATCAGTTGCAACGTGGTCGCTGGCGTCTTTCACGATCACTTGTTCGTACCCGTTGAACAGGCGCAGCAGGCACTGGACGCACTTCACGTCTTGTCGCTGTCGGCTGCCTGACAATTCAGCCGAGCCGAAGCCGTTTCGCGGCCTGGCTTGATCCAGGCATCGGACCGCGCGATTCGGTACAACCGCGAACTGGCAGGAGAGCAACCATGACGGTGCAATCGGACACGATCAGCAGGCTTTACGACGCCTTTGCGCACGGCGATGTTCCCGCGGTGCTCGCTGCGCTTGCGCCGGACGTGCGCTGGACGGAAGCGGAGGGATTCCCATATGGCGGCACCTATGTCGGCCCTGACGCCATACTCCAGAATGTGTTCGTGAAGCTGGGTTCCGAGTGGGATGGCTTTGCCGCCGTGCCACACGAACTGGTCGCCGATGGGGACACGGTTGTGGCGCTGGGTGAGTACAGCGGCACCTTCAAGGCAACCGGGAAGCGTTTCAGCGCGCCGTTTGCTCACGTCTGGAAGCTCAATGGCAGTCGCGTAGTCACCTTCAGGCAGATCACGGATACCGTCATCGTGCAACGGGCACTCCAGTAGTGCGCTCCGCGCGCCGTGTGACCCATCGCGCAAGCTGACGAGTCCGTTGAAGCGGCCCGGAAACCCAACTCGGGCGTCGGGTTGCATCACAGGCAGGATCACCACATGCACAAGACGACCATCGCCATGTTGTTGGCCATCGCCGCGTCTGCGGTGTGGTCGCTCGCGTCCGGCGCCCCGTACCGCGGCAGCATGCTCCCCGGCGGGCTGCCGCTGGTGAATGCCTTGGCGGCGCTGGGTCTCTGCGCCGCCGCGGGTACCGCCGTGCGGCTCCGCATCCCCGGTACGGGGACCAGGGTCGCGCCAATGCCGCGAGTCAGCAGGTTACGAAGCACCATGGCACCTGACCATTCCGTGCAGTCGACTGTCGGCGCGCCTGCGCGCTCTGGCGACAGCTGAGCTCCGGCGCCGGACGTCACGACATGCGCCTGTGGTCACTGCACCCGAAGTATCTTGATCGGCAAGGGCTTGTCGCGCTGTGGCGGGAGGCGTTGTTGGCCAAGGCCGTACTCAGGGGCCAGACGCATGGGTACACCCGGCATCCGCAGCTGGAGCGTTTCAAGACGCACGCCCAGCCACGTCTGGCCATCAACTCGTACCTTGCGGCGGTCCTTGCTGAGGCGACCCGCCGCGGCTACGCCTTCGATCCATCCAAGGTCGGTCCGGTCCGGGCGATTCAAACCATTTCCGTTCACTCGGGGCAACTCGCCCATGAGTGGTCGCACTTGCGGCAAAAGCTGGCTGTCCGCAACCCGGCGCTGCTCGCGCAATGGGGCGACTTGCATGTGCCAACGTGCCACCCGCTGTTCCGTCGGCGACCCGGGCCCGTGGCATCATGGGAACGGCCAACCGGTGGTGCATGACAGGCGTTCAAATGGAGGCTGCGCCATGAGCGAAAACAAGACCAAGCCCACGGACGCCAGCGTGCGGGATTTTCTCGACGCCGTTGAAGGCGACGAGCGCCGCACCGACTGCCAGACGCTGCTGGCCATCATGGGCGAGATCACGGGCAAGCCGGCCATCATGTGGGGCCCCAGCATCGTCGGGTTCGACAGCTACCACTACAAGTATGCGAGCGGCCGTGAGGGCGACATGGCGGTGACCGGCTTTTCGCCGCGCAAGGGTGACCTCAGTGTCTACCTCACCGCGGGCAGCCCCGAGCAAGCCGATCTGCTTACCCGGCTGGGTCGGCACAAGATGGGCAAATCGTGCTTGTACATCCGCCGGCTCGCGGACATCGACCTGGGCGTACTGCGGCAATTGATCTCGGCATCGGTTGCGGAGGTGAAAAGACGCTATGGCTAGATCACGTGCGGCGATGGCCATTCACTCGATCCGCACCCAACGCGTGGCGTCGGCCGCGCGGGCAAGTTCGGGCTGCCACGGACACCGGCACCCGCGCGCGTTCCGGCCTGACTGAGGCGCCAATGTCGACATGCCCACCTTCGTCACCCTGCTGCGTGGAGTCAATGTAGGCAAGGCCAAGCGCGTGCCGATGGAAGCCTTTCGCGAACTGCTTTCCGGGCTTGGCTACACCAAGGTAAGGACGCTGCTGAACAGTGGAAATGCCGTGTTCGATGCCGCCGGTGGCACCAGCGCCCGGCACGCCAAGGCGGTTGCCACCGCGATCGCGGCCCAGCTGTCCATCGAGGTTCCCGTGGTGGTCAAGTCCGCCAGGCAAATAGCCGCCATCGTGAGCGCAAACCCGTTGGCTGACTCGGCGACGGACCACTCGCGGCTGTTGGTCGTTTTCACCCAGGACAAGAAGGAGCTGTCCGCACTGGAACGCATCGGGCCACTGGTCGCGCCTGAAGAAGGCTTTGCCATCGGCGAACACGCCGCCTACCTGTACTGCGCCGGCGGCATCCTCGAAAGCAGGGCTGGCGCGGCGTTGCTGGGCGCCGCCGGGAGAACGGCTACGACGCGAAACTGGGCGACGACCCTGAAACTTCATGCCTTGGCGAACACGGACGTGGCCGGACCGCTCGTCCCGGGGAGTCGGCACCCAGGACTCGTCCCCTGTCGCAGGCGGGCCGAAGCAAGCTGACAATCCGTCCACGCGGACAGGTAAAGAATCGAAAGCCACGCGACCCCACACCAGGCCCAGGAGACCAGCATGCCGGCACACGAGAAGATCAACTACGTCGAGTTTCCCGCGCGGGACCTGGCCGCCACGAAGCGCTTCTTTCGGGAGGCGTTCGGGTGGGTGTTCGAGGACTATGGCCCGGACTACGCGGCATTCGCCGGGCAGGGCCTCGATGGTGGCTTCTTCAAATCCGAGTTGGCAGCACGCACAGGCCAGGGCAGTGCCCTGCTGGTCTTCTACAGCGCGCACCTGGAGGACACGTTCGCCAAGGTCGTCGGGGCGGGCGGCGACATCGTGAAACCGATTTTTGCCTTCCCCGGTGGTCGCAGGTTCCATTTCACCGAACCAAGCGGCAACGAGCTCGCGGTCTGGTCGGATGCTGCCGCATGACCGGTCAGTCCGTCGTCGGTCATCACAAAAATGACCTGGAGTCGCCATGAGCGGAACGGTCGTACCCGTCAGCTACCGCTCGCTTCCCGGGCATGCGGCCACGGCCAAACGCGAGATCGGCGAGATCGAGGGTCACCTGTACGCTGTCGTCAACGCCAATACGTTTGAGGGAATCGATCCGTCCTCGTTCGCCCAGGCTGCCGCAAACTTCGACGACGAAGACGCCGAAAGCCGACTGGCGCGTCGAAAACGCAACTGGATCGGAACCGTGCGAATCCCGACAGCGGACGATCGACCCGCTGCGCGGGCTGCCCTCGGCCACGCTTGATCGTTGGACCGCGGGCAAGCCACATCATCAGCTTTTGGAGAGCGCAATGAAACGTGTCACCGGAATTGGCGGGATCTTTTTCAAGTCGGCGGACCCGAAAGCCCTGGGCACCTGGTACCGCGACCACCTGGGCCTGGACGTGACGGAATGGGGTGGCGTGGTGTTTCCCTGGGGCGGCCCGGACAGCGCGCCGGGCATGACCATCTGGAGTCCCTTCGCCCAGGACACGAGCTACATGGAGCCCAGCTCGGCGCCCTTCATGATCAATTTCCGGGTGGCGGACCTGGATGGCCTGCTGGCCGCCTTGCGTGCAGAGGGCTGCCGCGTGATGGATAAGACGGAAACCTCCGAACAGGGCAAGTTTGGCTGGGTCATCGACCCCGAGGGAAACAAGATCGAGCTGTGGCAACCTCCCGCCGGGCAGTAGCCCGGTGGTGGTAGTGCGGCACACCCACGGGAGACGTTTCGGCAACTGGCCGCGTGTGATGCCCTTGTAAAAGGGCGCCATTCACGGACTCTTCGCGGTTCCCTTCGCCTGGTCCCGGATCGGGCCTGGGCATTGCGCCGGGCAGCACCGATCGTGACACGATAAGCGCACCACTCCGCAACAGGAGACCGCGATGACTGTCACGAACACGCAATCCGGTACCAATGTGCACGAGGTAGCGGACGGGATCTACCGGATCAACACGCCGGTCGAGGGCTTTTCATTCAACCAGTACCTCATCGTTGACGACGAGCCCCTGATTTTCCACACGGGTCTGCGCAAGATGTTCCCGCTGGTGCAGGAAGCGGTCGCCAGCGTGTTGCCGCCACACCGACTTCGCCATATCGCCTTCTCCCACGTCGAGGCCGATGAATGCGGCGCACTGAACGAGTGGCTTGCGGTAGCGCCGCACGCCGCACCACTGTGCGGAACCATCGCGGCCATGGTGTCGATCAACGATCTGGCGGATCGACCGCCTCGAGCGCTCGCTGACGGCGAGCTGGTATCGCTGGGCAAGCACTCGGTGCGCTGGTTTGACGCGCCCCATTTGCCGCACGCCTGGGAATGCGGCTTCCTGATGGAGGAAGCTACCGGCACGCTGCTGTACGGTGATCTGTTCACCCAGGGCGGCGCGAACAATCCGGCGATCACCGAGTCGGACATTCTCGGCCCGAGCGAGGCATACCGGCACGAGCTGGACTACTTCTCCCACTCGAGGGATGCGCGCCACCAGCTGGAACGGCTCGCCTCAGCCAACCCGACGACGCTTGCCTGCATGCACGGCAGTGCCTGGCGTGGCGACGGCGCGAAGCTGTTGCGCGCGCTGGCCGATTCCTTGAGTGAGTGAGCATTTCGCGTCTTGAGCCTCCCCACGCGCGGAGCACACGGCCTTCGCCGTGTCGACGCCCGTGGTCTGGGTGCCCACCGAGCGGAGCCCAAGCGGCCCAGCCGGACCGCACGCTCAGACAGGATGCGATCCGGGTTGGGCGCGTCGACGCCTACCAGCGCTACTCAGCCCTTCCACGGCGGGTGTGAGGGCGAGCAGCAGCGACGACGACATGCACCTCCATGGCACGCAAGCGCCTGCAGCGCACCGGCACACCGTCGCCGCGGTTTCGCGCGCCGGGCCAGGACGCCTGGGCGTGTCGCAAGCTGCGCGCTGGCGCTTGCCGTCCCGGCGCCAAACGTCCACGCTGGCAAGGCCCAGCCTATGCACCAACTTAACTTTGCGTGGCGCAAGCTGAAAAGTAGACCCGACGCCGGACAGGCAGACGGTCGCCGTGTCTTGCCGCCCACCAAGCGCGTCACCTGCCCAGCGACGCCGCGATTCTCCGGAGAGAGTCCTCATCATGCCGACCACCCGCTCGGATGCCCTCGTTTTCTTTGGTGCCACCGGCGACCTTGCCTACAAGAAGATCTTCCCCGCGCTGCAGGCGATGATGCGGCGCGATGGGCTGGATGTGCCGATCATCGGCGTGGCGCATTCAGGCTGGGATGTGGATCGCCTGCGCCAGCGGGCCCACGACAGCCTGGCGCAGGCAGCGCGGGATGAGGGTGGCACGGTGGACGAGGCGGCATTCGCCAAGCTCGCCGCCCGTCTGCACTACGTCGACGGCGACTACAACGACGCGGCCACGTTCGGGCGGCTGAAGCAGGCGCTGGGCGACGCGAAGCGGCCGCTGCATTACCTGGCGATTCCGCCCAGCCTGTTCAGCGCCGTGGTCAAGGGCTTGCAGCAAGCCGGCTGCGCCGACGACGCGCGCATCGTGGTGGAAAAGCCGTTCGGACGGGACCTGGCTTCGGCCCGGGCGCTCAACCGCACGCTGCATGCGGTGTTTCCCGAAGCGGCGATCTTCCGGATCGACCATTACCTGGGCAAGGAGCCGGTGCAGAACCTGCTGTATTTCCGCTTTGCCAACACCGTGCTGGAACCGGTGTGGAACAACCGCTACGTGGACCGGGTGCAGATCACCATGGCCGAAGAATTCGGCGTGCACGGCCGCGGCGCGTTTTACGAGGGCGTCGGGGCGATCCGCGACGTGCTGCAAAACCACCTGCTGCAGGTGACCTCGCTGCTGGCGATGGATGCGCCGATCGGCAACGACCCGGTGGCGCTGCGCGCCGAAAAGCTGCGGTTGTTCCGCGCCATGCGCCCGCTGGACCCGGCCGAGGTGGTGCGGGGCCAGTTCAAGGGCTACCGCGACGAAAAAGGTGTCGCCGCCGATTCCAACGTGGAGACCTTCGTGGCGCTGCGCCTGCATATCGATACCTGGCGCTGGGCCGGCGTGCCGTTCTACATCCGCGCCGGCAAGAAGTTGCCGATCACCACCACCCAGGTGATCGTCGACATGAAGGCGCCGCCGCTGTCGGTGTTCGACCCGATCGGTGCGCCGCAATCGAACTACTTCCGCTTCCGGCTCAGTCCGCAGGTCGTGATTGCCGAGGGCATGCGGGTGAAGAAGCCCGGCGAGGAGATGCGCGGCAAGGCCGTGGAGCTGGTCGCCCGGCACGAACCCGGACCGGAGAAGTCGCCGTACGAGCGCCTGCTGGGCGACGCCCTCAACGGCGACAATGCGCTGTTCACCAGCGACGCGTGCGTGGAGGCGGCGTGGGCGGTGGTGGACCAGGTGCTTTCCCACGAGCAGGCCGTGAGCCTGTATGAGCCAGGTAGCTGGGGTCCATCCGCGGCGGCGGCGATCGTCAGCGACGACGAGGGCTGGCACGACCCACAATTGGAGGCCGGCCCACCATGCTGACCGATCGCACCACCGACACTTCCGCCGTGATGTTCCTGCTGGATGTGGACAACACGCTGCTGGACAACGACCGCTTCGGCGCCGAGCTGGGCGACACCCTCGCGGCCGCATTCGGCGAGGCCGAACGGCAACGCTACTGGTCGATCTACGAGGAGTTGCGCCAGCGCACCGGGTTCGCCGATTACCTGGGCGCACTGCAGCGTTTCCGCAGCGGGCTGGACAGCGACCCGGCACTGCTGCGGATGTCCGCCTACCTGCTGGACTACCCGTTCGCGAAGCTGCTGTATCCCGATGCCCTGGAAACCGTGGCGCACCTGGGTTCGCTGGGGCGCGTGGCGATCCTGTCCGATGGCGACGTGGTGTTCCAGCCGCGCAAGATCCACAACGCGGGCCTGTGGGCGGCACTACGCGGTGAAGTGCTGGTGTACGTGCACAAGCAACACATGCTGGTTGCGGTGCAAAGTCGCTATCCCGCTGCCCACTACGTGATGATCGACGACAAGCCGCAGATTTTGGCCGAGATGAAGCAGCGGCTGGGCGGCAAGCTCACCACGGTGTTTGTGCAACAGGGGCGCTACGCGGCGGCAAGCGCCGCCGAGACGATCGACCCGCCACCGGACCTCACGGTGACGTGCATCGGCGAGCTGCGCCAGCGTAAGCTTGAAGACTTCCTGCCCAGTGCGCCGGTGATCCCCCTTACGTCGAACTGAATACCCCGCACGAACTACCGAATTTGATGTCGTGGAGACCAAGATGAAAGCAACCCGTCAACTGCACGAACTCGGCCAGAGCCTGTGGCTGGACAACATTACCCGCGGCCTGCTCGATGACGGCACGCTGGCGCGCTACATCGCCGATTACTCGATCACCGGGTTGACCTCCAACCCCAGCATCTTCGATGGCGCCATCGGCAGCGGCGATGCCTACGACGCCGGCATCCACGCCAAGGCACTGGCCGGAAAACACGGCGAGTCGCTGTTCATGGAGCTGGCGCTGGAGGACTTGCGCCGCGCCGCCGACCTGTTCCGCCCGGCCTTCGATGCCACCAACCAGATGGACGGCTGGGTCTCGATGGAAGTGTCGCCGCTGCTGGCCGCCGATACCGCCGGGTCCATCGCCGCCGCCAGGCAGATCCACCAGCAAGGTCGGCGCGACAACCTGTACGTGAAAATTCCCGGCACGCCGGAGGGTGTGCCCGCGATCGAGGAGTCGATCTTCCTCGGTATCCCGATCAACGTGACCCTGCTGTTTTCCTGCGCGCAGTACCAGGCCGTCAACGAGGCCTACATGCGTGGCATCGAGCGACGCCTCGAGGCCGGGCTCGACCCCCAGGTGAACTCGGTCGCCTCGCTGTTCGTGAGCCGCTGGGACGTCGCTGCGAACAAGCAGCTGCCCGACGAGCTGCACAACAAGCTGGGCATCGCCGTGGCGCAGCAGACCTATGCGGCCTATTGCGCGTCGCTGGCGTCGCCACGCTGGCAGAAGCTCGCCGCCGCGGGTGCGCGGCTGCAGCGCCTGCTGTGGGCCAGCACCGGCACCAAGGATCCGACCGCCTCCGACACGCTTTACGTCAGCGCGCTGGCAGCGCCGGACACGATCAACACGATTCCCGAGAAAACCCTGCATGCGTTCGCCGATCACGGCCAGCTGCACGGCGTGCTGCCCGCCAACGGCGGCGATTCCCACGTGGTGCAGGCGCAGATCGCCAAGGCCGGTGTGGATATCGACGCGCTGGCGCTGAAGCTGCAGCATGATGGGGCCGAAGCCTTCGTGAAGTCATGGAACCAGTTGCTGCAGCGGATCGCCGACAAGGCCAGCGCGCTGGACGCCAAGTCGCGGGAGCCGATTGCACGATGAATCCGTCCGCCTTGTCCCCCCGCCTGACCACGCTGCCGGCGTGGCAGGCGCTGCAGCAGCACGCCTCGGCGACTCGCGCCAGGCAGCTGCGCGAGCTGTTCGCCAGTGACCCTCAGCGCGGCGAGACCTTCTGCGTAGAGGAGGTCGGATTGTTTCTCGACTACTCCAAGCAGCGCGTCGACGCCGAGACGATGCGCCTGCTGCGCGAGCTGGCCCAGGCCTGCCAGTTGGCGCAGCGCACGGAGGCCATGTTCCGCGGCGAGCGGATCAATCGCACCGAAGATCGCGCGGTGCTGCATGTCGCCTTGCGCGCACCCGCCGGCGAAAAGATCGTGGTGGATGGGCACGACGTCGTGGCCGACGTGCACGAGGTCCTCGAACGCATGGCGGCGTTCAGCAACCAGGTCCGCGATGGCCAATGGAAGGGCCACAGCGGCAAGCCGATCCGCAACGTGATCAACATCGGCATCGGCGGCTCCGACCTCGGCCCGGTGATGGCGCTTGAAGCGCTGCGGCACTACAGCCGCCGCGACATGACATTCCGTTTTGTGTCCAACGTCGACGGCACCGATTTCGTCGAGGCGACGCGCGATCTCGACGCCGCCGAAACCCTTTTTATCGTCTGTTCCAAGACCTTTACCACGCTGGAGACACTGACCAACGCGCATGCCGCCCGCGACTGGTGCCTGGCGGCATTGGACGACGAGCGGGCGATCGCCAGGCACTTCGTGGCGGTGTCCACCAACGCCGATGAAGTGAAGAAGTTCGGCATCGACACCACGCACATGTTCGGCTTCTGGGACTGGGTCGGCGGCCGCTATTCAATGGACTCCGCGATCGGCCTGTCCACCATGCTGGCGATTGGCCCGGAGCACTTCGGCGAAATGCTGGCGGGCTTCCATGCGATGGACGAGCACTTCCGCCACGCGCCGCTGGAGCGGAACCTGCCCGCACTGATGGGTCTGCTGGGCGTGTGGAACACCAACTTCCTGGGTGCCGCCACGGTGGCCGTGCTGCCATACGAGCAGTACCTCAAACGCTTCCCGGCCTACTTGCAGCAGCTCACCATGGAAAGCAACGGCAAGCAGGTCACGCTGGCTGGCGCTGCGGTCGATTACGCCACCGGTCCGATCTATTGGGGCGAGCCAGGCACCAACGGGCAGCATTCGTTCTACCAGCTGATCCACCAGGGCACCCATCTGGTGCCGTGCGACTTCATCGGCTTCGGCCAGAGCCTGAATCCGCTGGGCCAACAGCACGACCTGCTGATGGCCAACCTGATTGCGCAGGGCGAAGCGCTGGCTTTCGGCAAGACCGCCGACCAGGTGCGCGCTGAAGGCACGCCCGAGGCCCTGGTGGCGCATCGCAGCTTCCCGGGCAACCGCCCCAGCAACACCATCCTGGCGCCCCGGCTGACCCCACACACGCTGGGCACCCTGATTGCGTTGTACGAGCACAGCGTGTTCGTGCAGGGCGTGATCTGGGACATCGACTCGTTCGATCAGTGGGGCGTGGAGCTTGGCAAGCAGCTGGCCAAGACCACCATCGCCGAACTGACGGCCGCGGATGAACCCACGCTCGCCCACGACAGCTCCACCAATCATCTGATACGCCGCTACCGCCAACTGCGCGACGGCAACATTCCGGAACATTCATGAGTCAGAAAATCAGCCCGCTCGCCGGGAAACCCGCGCCGTCATCGATCCTGGTCGACGTGTCGAAACTGCTGGCCGCCTACGCCGACCTCAAACCCGACCCGTCGGTGGCGGCGCAGCGGGTGGCCTTCGGCACGTCCGGTCACCGCGGCAGTTCGTTCGCGCGCAGCTTTAACGAAGCACACATCCTGGCGATCAGCCAGGCGATCTGCGAGTACCGCCAGGGCCAGGGGATCGACGGCCCGGTGTTTATCGGTGCCGACACCCACGCGCTGTCGCAGCCGGCATTCGAAACCGCGCTGGAGGTGCTGGCAGGCAACGGCGTGGACGTGATGATTTCCCGCGGCGGTGAATTCACGCCGACGCCGGCGATCTCGCACGCGATCCTGGTACACAACAAGGGGCGCAGCACCGGCCTGGCCGATGGCATCGTGATCACCCCATCGCACAACCCACCGGACAACGGCGGCTTCAAGTACAACCCGCCCAATGGTGGTCCAGCCGACACCGAGATCACCCGCTGGGTGGAGAACCGTGCCAACGCGCTGCTCGAGAACGGGCTCAAGGGCGTCAAGCGCGTGCCCTTCACACAGGCGCGCAAGGCCGCCAGCACGCATGAGCACGATTATCTCGAAAGCTATGTCGCCGATCTGGCCAGCATCGTTGACTTTGATGTCATCCGCGGCGCCGGCGTGCACATGGGCGTGGACCCGCTGGGTGGCGCCGGCGTGCATTACTGGGCGCCCATCGCCGAGCGCTACAAACTGGATTTGACCGTGGTCAGCGATGTGGTCGACCCGCAGTTCGCGTTCATGAGCGTGGACTGGGACGGCAAGATCCGCATGGACCCATCGTCGAAATACGCCATGCAACGCCTGATCGGCCTGAAGGATACCTACGACGTGGCGTTCGCCTGCGACACCGACCACGATCGCCATGGCATCGTCACCCGCTCCGGCGGCCTGATGGAGCCGAACCACTACCTGTCGGTTCTGATCGACTACCTGTTCCGGCATCGACCGCAGTGGAGTGCGGCTGCCGCGGTAGGCAAGACCGTGGTCAGCACCGCGCTGATCGACCGCGTGGTGAAGCGTCTGGGACGCCGGCTGCATGAAGTGCCGGTCGGCTTCAAGTGGTTTGCCGCAGGCTTGTTCGATGGATCACTGGGTTTCGGCTGCGAGGAAAGCGCCGGCGCCTCGCTGCTGCGACGCGACGGCTCCGCGTGGGCCACTGACAAGGATGGCCTGGTGCCCGCGCTGCTTTCGGCCGAGATCACCGCACGCACGGGCAAGGACCCAAGCAAATTGTACGCGGGACTGACCGCCGAACTCGGCAAACCGTACGCCAATCGCATTGAGGCCGCCGCCACGCCGGCGCAGAAGACCCGGCTCAGCAAGCTGTCGCCGGACCAACTCAAGACCGACCAGCTGGCCGGCGAGAAGATCGAACAAGTGCTCGACAAGGCGCCCGGCAACGGCGCGGCAATCGGTGGCATCAAGGTCGTCGCGGCCAGCGGCTGGTTTGCCGCGCGCCCGTCCGGCACCGAGTCGATCTACAAGATCTACGCCGAAAGCTTCAAAAGCGAGGAGCACCTGCACCGCCTGCTCGACGAGGCCCAGAAAATCGTCGACACCGCCCTCGCCCAACCCGCGTAGGGCGGGCACTGCCCGCCTGCTTTTCGCCGCACCATCGCCCAGCCGGCGGGCAGTGCCCGCCCTACACGAGATACCGCACACGCGTTGTGCCGTTCATCATCATCGGAGACCACCATGTCCAACGACCTCGACCAGCAATGCATCAACATGCTTCGCTTTCTGTCGGTGGACATGGTGCAGAAGGCCAACAGCGGCCACCCGGGCCTGCCGCTGGGCGCGGCGCCGATGGCTTATGTGCTGTGGACGCGGCACCTGAAGCACCACCCTGCCGACCCGAGCTGGCCGGACCGCGACCGCTTCGTGCTGTCTGCCGGACACGGATCGGCGCTGCTCTACAGCCTGCTGTTCGCCACCGGCTACGACTTGTCGCTGGACGACATCAAGCAATTCCGCCAATGGGGCAGCAAGGCGCCCGGCCACCCCGAATACGGGCACACGGCGGGCGTGGAGATCACCACCGGACCGCTGGGGCAGGGTCTGGCCAACGCCGTGGGCATGGCCATTGGCGAGTCGCAGCTGGCGGCCACCTACAACCGCGAGGGTCACGCCGTCATCGACCATCACACCTGGGCCATCGTCAGCGACGGCGACCTGATGGAAGGCGTGGCCAGCGAAGCGGCCTCGCTGGCCGGACACCTCAAGCTGGGCAAGCTAATCTGCCTGTACGACGACAACTACGTGACCCTGGCCGCCGGCACCGACATCACCTTTTCCGAGGACCGGGCCAGACGCTTCGAGGCTTACGGTTGGCAGACCATCCAGGTGGCGGACGGCAACGACCTGACCGCGATCGACCAGGCCTTGGCCGAGGCCCGTGCCGACACCAAGCGGCCTTCGCTGATCCTGGTGCGCACGCATATCGGCTACGGCTCGCCCGAGCAGGACACGTTCAAGGCACACGGTTCGCCGCTGGGCGTCGACAACGTCAAGCAGACCAAGCAGAAGCTGGGCTGGCCGACCGAACCGGATTTCCTGGTGCCCGAGCCGGCGCTCGCCCACTTCCGCGCGGCACGGGAGCGCGGCGCGCAGGCGCAGGCCCGCTGGAACAGCCGTCTGGACGGCTACAAGGCAGCCTATCCGGCGCTGGCAAACGAACTGGTCGGGCGCTTGACCGGGCAGTTGCCTGACGGCTGGGATGCCGCAGTCCCGGTGTTCCCTGCCGATGCCAAGGGCATCGCTACCCGCGTCGCCAGCGGCAAGGTGATGAACGCCATCGCGCCGAAGCTGCCAGCCCTGTTTGGCGGCTCGGCCGACCTGGACCCCTCGACCCACACGGCGCTGAAGGGCCTGGGGGATTTCAATCCGCCGGCCGACGACGGCGACGACAAGCAGGGCTCCGACGGTGGTGGCTGGAGCCACGCCGGCCGCAACCTGCACTTCGGCGTGCGCGAACACGCGATGGGCGCGATCGTGAATGGGCTGGCCGTGCATGGCGGCTTCATTCCGTACGGTTCGACCTTTCTGATCTTTGCCGACTACATGCGCCCGGCGATCCGGCTGGCCGCGCTGATGGGCGTGCACGCGGTGCAGGTGTTCACCCACGACAGCATTGCGCTGGGCGAGGACGGCCCCACCCACCAGCCGGTGGAACAGTTGGCCAGCCTGCGTGCGATCCCCAATCTCACGGTGATCCGTCCGGCCGATGCCAACGAAACGGCGGTGGCGTGGAAGGTCGCGGTGGAATCATCGAAACATCCGGTGCTGCTGGTGCTGACCCGGCAGAACGTCCCCACGCTCGACCGCAGCCGTTTCGCCAGCGCCGAAGGCCTGCGCAAGGGCGCCTATGTGCTGCGCGATGCGAAGGGCGGCAAGCCGGCGCTGATCCTGATCGCCAGCGGCTCCGAAGTGGGCCTGGTGCTTGAGGCTGCCGACACGCTGCAGGCCAGCGGGATCGCCGTGCGTTGCGTGTCGATGCCCAGCTGGGAGCTGTTCGAGGCGCAACCGCAGAGCTATCGGGACGAGGTGTTGCCGCCCCGCGTCAGCGCACGGCTGGCGGTGGAGCTTGGTGTGGCGCAGGGTTGGTGCCGCTATGTGGGCGAGCGGGGCGACGTGCTCGGCGTGGAGCGTTTCGGTGCCTCGGCCCCCGCGGAAACCCTGCTGCAGGAGTACGGCTTTACCGTGGACAACGTGGTCAAGCGCGCCAACGCCTTGTTGGCGCGCTGACTGGCATCAGTTGCGCGACTGCAGCTTCGACAGCAGGCGCAGCAACTCGAGGTACAGCCACACCAGGGTCACCACCAGTGCGAATGCGCCATACCACTCCATGTACTTTGGCGCACCGGACTGGGCGCCGGTTTCGATCAGATCGAAATCGAGAATCAGGTTCAGTGCGGCGATCACCACCACCACCGCGCTGAACGCAATGCTCATACCGCTGTTGCCGCTGATGAAGCCCATCGAGTGACCGAAGAAACCCATCGCGAAGTTGGCCAGGTACAGCAGCAGGATGCCGCCGGTCGCCGCCACGACGCCAAGCTTGAACTTCTCGGTGGCCCGGATCAGTCCGCTGCGGTAGGCCAGCAACATGGCTGCCATGGTGCCAAAGGTCAGGCCCACCGCCTGCATCACGATGCCCGGATAGCGCATTTCGAAGATCGCCGACAAGGCGCCGATGAACACACCTTCCACCACGGCGTACAGCGGCGCCGTGATTGGCGCCCAGGTCTTCTTGAACACCGTGACCAGCGCCAGCACCAGACCGCCGATGGCGCCACCAATCATCAGCGGAACCACGGTCGACACGCTTTCAGGGCCAGCCAACTGGCTCCAGCTGTACATCGCGCCAATCAGAACCAGGATCAGCAGCAGACCGGTCTTGTTGACCGTGCCATTGATCGTCATCGTGTCGCCGCCGCGTTCGTAAACCGCGCCGCTGGCAGCGTCGAGGAACGTGTTCTTGTTGAGCGCCGGATTGCCACTCTGCATGGGGGAAACTCCTGTGGTTTGCCGTTATCGTAGCCCGCCCGACGCACGCATGACACCCTCCGGGGGCGCCCACGCGCCTGCGCCAGCCAGTTGAAATTACGCGACAATGGGTGATTGTCGAATTGTATGGAGTCGTGATGAACCCTTCCACCCTGCGGATTGCCACGCGCAAGAGCGCACTTGCCCTGTGGCAGGCTGAACATGTCGCTGCGCTGCTGCGGGTGACGCATCCCGGCTTGACGGTGGAGCTGGTGCCGCTGAGCACGCGCGGCGACGAGATCCTCGACAAGCCGCTGGCCACCATTGGCGGCAAGGGTTTGTTCCTGAAGGAGCTGGAAGTGGCCATGCTGGAAGGCCGCGCCGAACTGGCCGTGCATTCGCTGAAAGACGTGCCGGCCCAGCTGGAGCCCGGCTTTGTGTTGCCCGCGATCCTGCCGCGTGCCGATGCGGCCGATGCGTTCGTCAGCAACCATTACGCGGAACTGGCCGAGCTGCCGCAAGGCGCCCGGGTGGGCACCTCGTCGCTGCGACGCCAGGCACAGCTGCGCGCACTCCGACCGGATCTGGTGCTGCTGGACCTGCGCGGCAACGTGGGCACCCGGCTGGGCAAGCTCGACGCCGGCCAGTACGACGCCATCGTGCTGGCCTGCGCAGGGCTGGAACGACTGGGCCTGGCCACCCGCATCCGCTCGCGACTGGCCGCGCCGGACTGGCTGCCGGCACCGGGCCAGGCAGCCATCGCCATCGAGGCCCGCGAGGGCCAGGCGGCCGTGCTGGCGCTGCTTGCGGCGCTGGATGATGCCGATACGCGGCTCACGGTGACCGCCGAGCGCGCAATGAACCAGGCGCTGGGCGGCAGCTGCACGGTGCCGATCGGCGCCTGGTGCATGCGCGGCGAACGGGAGCTGCACTTGCGCGGCATGGTTGGGGATGCGGCCAGCGGCCGCTTGCTGCATGCCGAAGCCAGCGCCCCGACCGGGCAGGCCGCCGCCCTGGGTGAACAGGTCGCGGCAGCCCTGTTGGCACAGGGTGCCGCCGAACTGCTGGGCTAGCTGCAGCCGATTCGACCTAGAAGCTGTAGACCAGATTGGTCGTGGTCAGCGTGTCGGTCTTCTCGGTGCCGGGCAGCACATCGCTGTTGTGTCGCACCTGGAAGCCCACCTTCAACGCCATCTTCCGCGTCATGCTGACCGCCAGACCGGCATCGTTCTGCAAGTAGGTGTTCTTCGAGCCCGCTTCCATCAGCAGCGTGTTCTCGAATGCGGTGTTCTCGGTCAGCCGGAATTTGTAGTTGACCAGGCCACGCGCCACCATCTCGCTTTCGGTGGGCTGCTGCAGGGGCACCAGCACGCCACCGACCACGGTGTTGACATCGGCCGGACGGTAACGCTTGTAACCAGGACCGATTTCGAACGACAGCTCGTTGCGTCCGTCTTTCAGTGCGATGTAGCCGTAGCCCAGCGAAACGATGCCCTGCCACACGTTCGAGCCGAAGTCGTCGTGCTCGTAGCGGGCGGCGCCGACGATGTAGCTGCGCGGATCGAGCTTGAGGCCAACCGACGCGCCGCCGTCATAGCGATTGGCGGTGGTGTTGAACTGCTTGACCGTGTTGCCGTTGGTGTCGACTACGGTCCGCTGGCTCTTGGAACGCAGCGCATCGACGAAAAAGTTGTTGCGCCACTGCTCGTTTTCCTGGCTCAGGCCAAGCTTGGCGTTGACGTTTTCGGAGCGGGAATTACCGGTAGCGGACGCAAAGCCAAACTCACCCGAACCGCTCCAGCCACCGGGGTTGGTCGCTGTGGAATCGGTGCTCTGCGCATGGGCCGTGAAACTTGCCAAACCGGCCAGCAACACGCTGGCCATCAAGATCTTGTTCATTGCGGGGACGTTCCAGTTATCAAGAATTCGTGAGGCGATGGCCTTAACCGGGTTACCTTAGCTGGACGCGTTGAACTCGCAATGAACGGCTCTGCAATGCAACCGGCACGCTCCTTCAACGTTCGGTCCCCGGGTCGTCGGCCAGCGCGGATTCATAAACATGCTGCTCCAGCACCTTGCCCAGCAGACAACTGGGCACGGCCAGCGCCGCCGCCAGCAGGCCACCGCCAAAGCGCTCGGTCAACAGCAGTGCGGCGCACGGCAGCACGTACACCAACACAGCCGCCACAAAGCGCACCGGCGGCAACGGCGGCGCCTCTGAGGGATCACGCACGACATGCCGGGCGTCCAGCAACTGCCACCGCATGGCCTCGAGCAGACCCAGCAGCAGGGCCAGCGCCAGCAACAACAGGATCCAGAGATCACTGCCGTCGGGCAACTCCGGCCCACCCTGCACCATCGCGCACAACCACAACCACAGGCCACCCGCATACCAAGCCGTCACCAGCCGGCTGACCGGCAACGAAGAGGATATGCGTTGGCGACCCGGCGACAGCTGGCTACGGTAGTGATGAACGCTGTAAACCAGACTGACCAAGCTGCACAGCATCAAAGTCACGCCGGCCAGACGCATCTCGGGCGTGTGACCGTGGCCATCGCCCAGGCCGACCACCAGCAGCGCCGGCAGAAAGGTCAGCAGCGCCATCCACGCCGGGCCGGTGGGCCACCGGTGTCGGCCGGGCTGCCAGCCGTGCCAGGCCGCCGACGCGGGAAGCCGCACACACACCAGCAGCAGGCCGGCACTGACCAGCACGCCTCCCAGCAGCAGCGGCATGCGCAGATCGCCCTGACCCAGCCGCTCAACCCCCATTGCCAGGCCCATGCCAAGCCATATCCACAATCCGTAACCACTGACCGCCAACACCCGCAGCAACAGCTCGGCATGGCCTTGCTCGCGGACGTCAGGCGGTGCCGCGACCTGAGGGTGGCGGGCGTCGGACGGCAAGGGGTGGATGAACGGCATGGCGCGCCCGGTGAAGGTCGACGGAGGTCGGCCGCGGCGACTTGCAGCCACCAGCGACCGCGGCCATGCTACACAAGGCCACGCCCCGACGATATGCCGACGACCCCATGGATCGATACGAACGCACCCTGACCCTGCATCGGCTGCTGAAATCGGCCCGTTATCCGTTGCCGTTGCCGCGCCTGCTCGAAGAGCTCGAGTGCTCGCGCGCCACGCTATATCGCGATATCGGCTTTCTGCGTGACGCACTGGGCGCGCCGATTGAAAGCGCCGGTACCGACCAGGCGGCATTCCGTTACGCGCCTGACGAGGGCGAGAAATTCGAGTTGCCCGGCTTGTGGCTCACCTCGGACGAACTGGCGGCGCTGCTGGCGCTCAACGAGCTGATCGGACGCTCCGGCCCGGGCGTGCTGGCCGGCGCGTTGGCGCCGTTCAAGTCCCGTATCGAAGGCTTGTTGTCCAACCACGACAACGGCAAGACGCTGCCGATCGAGCGCATCCGGGTGATCCCGTGGGGTGAGCGCAAGCTGGATCAACAGGTGTTCCGCACGGTCGCCGGTGCGGTGCTGCAGCGCAAGCGCCTGCGCCTGCACTACCGCGCGCGCACCACCAACGCGGACAGTCGGCGCACGGTGTCGCCACAACGGCTGACCCATTATCGAGACAACTGGTACCTGGACGTGTGGGACCACGAACGCGACGCGCTGCGCAGTTTTGCGGTCGACCGCATTGGCGAGGCGCTGACCCTGGATGAGGCCGCCGTCGACGTGGCGGACACCGAGCTCAACGAGCTGCTGGCCTCGAGCTACGGCATCTTCGCCGGCAAACCCAGGGCGTGGGCCACGATCCGGTTTTCCACCCACGCGGCGCGCTGGGTGGCCGACGAGCACTGGCACTCGCAGCAGAAGGGCCAATGGCTGCCCGATGGGCGCTACGAACTGCAGCTGCCCTATTCGAACTCGAAGGAACTGCTGATGGACGTGCTCAAGTACGGTCCGGATGCCGAAGTCGTGGCACCGCTGCCCTTGCGCGAGGAAATGAAGATCCTGTTGCAGCTGGCTGTGTCGGGCTACGCCTGACAGCAAGCGACGGGTTCCCATCGGCGCCGTAGCGTTCGCGGCGCCCTGAGGCACGAATTGAGTCGATGCCGTCGCCTGCGCTTCGCAGGAGAGAAGGAGCAAACGCCAGAAGCGCGTGCCTTACTGAGGCGGATGGAACGGCCAGATCTGCGGAATCATCCACATCGACAACGCACAGAAGATCAGGATCAGCGGGATGCCGACCTTCATGAAATCCACGAAGCGATAGCCACCGGCGTAATACACCATGGTGTTGGTCGGATAGCCCACCGGGGTCGCGAACGAGGTGGAAGCGGCGAACGCCACGGCGACGACGAAGGGGCGCGGATCGGCACCGATCGCGTGCGCCACCGAGACGGCAATGCCCACCATCAGCACCACCGACGGGTTGTGCCCCATCAGTTCGGTAAGCAAGGCGGTCAGCAGGTACACCATCAGCAAGGCGGCCAGCGGCCCATGGTCGCCGACGACGCCCAAGCCCATCTGGACCAGGATCTGCGACAGGCCGCTGTTTTCGATTGCGATGCCGAGCGGAAGGATCGCACCCAGCAGGATGATGATCTTCCAGTCGATACCCTCGTAAACATCCTTGCGCCCGAAACAGCCGGCCAGTGCCATCGCGATGGCGCCACAGATTGCGGCAACCGGCACGGCAAGCCAATGCATGCCGGAGACCACCACCACGGCGGCCATGATGGCCACCGCGTACCACGCCTTGCGCGGCGTGCGATGGGCCTCATCGCGCTCGCTCAGCACGATGAACGATTCGTCGTTGCGCAGGTTGGACAGCGCGTCCTCGTCGACCAGCACCAGCAGCACATCGCCCACGGCCAGGCTGACGTCGCTCAGCTTGTCGCGCAACAACTGTCCCCGCCGATGCATCGCCAAGGCGACAGCGTCGTAGCGCCAATGCAAGCCGGTATCGGCCAACTGGCGACCTTCCATCTGACTGGCTGGCGCCACCATCAGTTCAACCATGACCCGCGGGCGATCGCCCGTGCGTGCATAGCGACTGTCCGGCGCGTTGCGCAACCCCGCGCGACGCTGGAAATCCTCGATCTTGTCCCAGTCACCGCGCACCAGCAACACGTCGCCGGCGCAGATCTGCTGGCTGCGCGGTGACCACATCCGCTTCTCGCCACGCAGAAGTTCCAGCGGGTACACGCCAAAGCGCTCGCCCAGTCGCGCGTCGGCGATACTGCCGCCCACCAGCGACGACTGCCCGGTCACTTCCAACTCGGTGACGTACGTACCGATCTCCCCCTGCTGCGACATCTGGGTGTCCACCTCGCGCGGCAGCAACCAGCGCCCTACCAGCATCATGTAGACGATGCCCACGACGGCCAACACGGCACCCATCTTGCTGAACTCGAACATGCCGATTGCAGCCATGCCGTGTGTTTGCGCCAGGCTGTCCGTCAGCAGGTTGGACGAGGTGCCGATCAAGGTGCACACGCCGCCCATTTGCGCGGCGTAGGCCATCGGCATCAGCACGCGCGCCGGCGATGTCTGGGTGCGCTGGCACACCCGCAGTGTCAAAGGCAGGAAGGTGGCCACCAGCGCAATGTTCTTGATGAACGCGCCCAGCGGCGCGATCGCCAGCATCACCGCCAGAGTCAGCAACCATGGTCGCTTGATCCGCACCAGCAACCGCGTCAGCGGTTCGAGCACGCCAGAACGCTCGATCCCCAGGCTGAGCACGAACATCGCCGCCACGGTCACCGTGGCTTCATTGCTGAAGCCGCTCAACGCCTGCGCCGGATTGACGATGCCCAGGATGACCAGTGCCGCCAGCATCAGCAGGGCAACCAGATCGATGCGCAGCTTTTCGCTGGCGAACAGACCCATCGCCACCACGATCACGGCCACAGTGGCCCATGCCTGCCAGGTCACGTGGCGCTCCCTGCCGCGCACGCGACGCGCGGCGGCTGGTGCGGAATGGCAAGGACAACATGCATGGGCGATCCCCGAATAGTCTGCCGCGTCAGCCGACGGTCGCGCCAACCCGCTGCCGCCCAGCGGACTCGATGTTCACCGCTGCGGACAGCATCGACGACACTGCGCACGCCGGCAGCATTGCAGATTGACTGCGGCAACGCATGCGATTCGTGATTGAATGCCTGCCATGAAAGCACAAGACAGTTCGGTCGTGTCAACCACGGACGGCGTCCCAGCCATCCAGCGCAAGCCCACGGTGGCACTCGCGCTGGGTGCCGGCGGTGCCAAGGGACTGGCGCACATCGGCGTCATCGAGGAGATCGAGGCGCAGGGCTACGCCATCACCGCGATTGCCGGCACCTCGATCGGGGCGCTGATCGGGGGCATCCACGCCGCGGGCAAACTCGACGTGTATCGCGACTGGGTCAGCGCCCTGGCCAAGTTCGACATGCTCAAGCTGGTGGACTGGACGTTCAGCGGTGGCGGCCTGATCAAGGGCGAAAAGATCATCGGCACCTTGCGTACGATGATCGGCGACGTGCAGATCGAGGAACTTTCGCTGGCGTTTACCGCGGTGGCTACCGACATCGCACGCGGTCGCGAGGTGTGGTTGAGCCGGGGCAGCCTGTTCGATGCCATCCGCGCGTCGATCGCCATTCCCACCGTGTTTCGCCCGCACACCATCAACGGTCGCATGCTGGTGGACGGCGCCCTGCTCAACCCGGTGCCGGTCACGCCACTGATCCGCGAGAATGCGGACTACCTCATCGCGGTGAGCATGGACGGCACCGCGGCAAGCCCGATCCCGCCTGTGCCGGCAACGGCGGATGAGGGCGGCGCGGAAGGTTATCGCGAGCGCATCGGCGAATTCATCGCCCGAATCCTGCCGCACAGCGAAGGTGGCCCGCGCGAACCGGGAACGTTTGCACTGTTGGCCGAGTCGATGGACCTGATGCAGGCGAACCTGGCGCACATGCGCCTGGCTGCCTACCAGCCGGACCTGCTGATCGAACTGCCGCGCAACGCGGCCAGCGCGTACGAATTTTATCGGGCTCGCGAGTTGATCGAGCTCGGTCGCACCCGGGCACGGGCTGCGCTGGCAAACTGGCCGGTTGACGGCACCCCGCGACGCGGCGCCTGAAGCCAACGGCAACGTCAGCGCGGCCCGTGCGTGCGCAGCCAGTTCTCCAGGTAGCTCTTCAGCGCCACTGCGTTGTTGTGTTCCTCGTCGCGCGCGCCGAAAAGAATGGTCACGGGGTGACGCGTGGCGCGCTCGGCCAGCGGTTTCCAGAACTCAGTCAACGCGTCGAGCTCGCAGGCATAGCGGTGACGAAAACCGTCCCAGCGTGCCGGATCGTGGCCGAACCACTTGCGCAAGGCGGTCGAGGGCGCCAGTTCCTTCGCCCACAGGTCCAGCGGCAGGGCCTCTTTTTTCATGCCACGCGGCCACAGCCGATCGATCAACACACGATAACCGTCTGACTCGGCGGCCGGTTCGTAGACGCGTTTCACACTGATGCTCATGGCAGCAATCCCTGGGCGGCACTCGCCCAGCATACGATTGCCAGCTCACGACGGCGTGATCTGGATCAGAGTTCCTCGACGACGGTCACCTTGGCACGCCGCATCAACCATGCCACGCCGCGCAAATCGGCCAGGCCCACCCACAGGCGATCGAGCATGCCGTACTTGGACACGCCCGCGGTACGGGGACGGTGGCCAACCGGCACGCTCTGGCTGGCAAAACCGGCGCGCTTGACCAGCGCCGGCAGGTAGCGATGCATGTGGTCGAAGTAGGGCAGTCGCAGGAACACTTCGCGTTCGAACAATTTCAAACCACAACCGGTATCCGGGGTGGCGTCCTTGAGCATGCGCGAGCGCACCGCATTGGCCACCCTGGAGGAGATGCGTTTGTTGAAACTGTCACGACGCGTGGTACGCCAACCGGCGAACAAGCGCACCTGTGCGTCCGCGGCATCGCGCGCGGCCAGCATTTTCGGAATGTCGGCCGGGTCGTTCTGACCGTCGCCATCAAGCGTGGCAATCCACGGCGATTGCGCCGCACGCACGCCGTTCCACACAGCCGTGCTCTGTCCGCTGCGGCTCAGATGGTGCAGTACACGCAACTCGGGATGGCTGGCCTTTTCCGCGCTCAGCACCGCGCGACTGTCGTCGCTGGAATCGTCGTCGACGTAGATCACTTCGTAGTCGACGGTGCCACGCAGCGCGGCGGCGATTTCGGCCAGCAGGGGCGGAATGTTGTCGCGCTCGTTGAAGACGGGAACGACGACGGAGAGTTGCGGCATGGGGCGGGCCTTCCAGCAGTGGCAGATGCGGCGCGCGGCGCCACGAGAGCGCAGTTTAGCAACACGCGTTCCGGCAGCGATTCGTAGGGCGGGCACTGCCCGCCGTTCTCGGTGCAACGTGCCGGAAACCGGCGGGCAGTGCCCGCCCTACGGGGCGACGATGGCGAACCTCAGCGGATCTTGCCGAGGATGCCTTCCAGTTCGTCGTTGCTGTGGTAGTGAATCACCAGTTTGCCGCGCCCGCCGCGCCCCTGGGCCAGCTCGACGCGGGTGGCCAGGCGTTCAGCCAGTTCGCGCTCCAGTGCAAGGACATTCGCGTCGCGGGTAGGCGCGTGTTTGGCCTTGCCGCGGGGAGCGGTCTGCGCGCGGCGTGCGGCGTCCTCGAGTTCGCGCACCGACCAACCCATCGTGACCGCCTGGCGCGCCAGCGGCACCGCGATCGCCTCGGCCAGGGTCAGCAGGCAGCGGGCGTGGCCCATTTCCAGTTTGCCGTCATCGAGCAGCCGTTTGATCGACTCCGGCATTTCCGTGAGCCGCAGCATGTTCGACACCGCGGCGCGCGAACGACCGACTGCATCGGCGGCCTGCTGGTGGGTCAGCTCGAAGTCGTCGATCAGCCGCTTCAGCGCATCGGCCTCCTCCAGCGGCGTGAGGTCTTGGCGCTGGATGTTCTCGATCAGCGCCATGGCCGGCACGGCCGACTCGGGCACGTTCTTGACCAGCGCAGGCAGTTCGCTCAACTGGGCCCGCTGGGCAGCGCGCCAGCGGCGCTCGCCGGCAATCAGCTCGTAACTGTTCTTGCCAAGCTGGCGTACCACCACGGGCTGGATCAGGCCCTGGGCCTTGATCGAGGCAGCCAATTCATCCAGCGCCTCGTCGTTCCAGTGCCGCCGCGGCTGGTATTTGCCCGGCTGGATCTGCTGGATCGGCAGCACCCGCAGCTCGCCCTCCTGGGTCAGTACCGAGGGTGCGGCATCCCCGTCACCACCCAACAGGGCATCAAGCCCACGCCCCAATCCTCGCTTCTTTGCAGCAGCCATGCCTTAGTCCTGATGATTGACGGCCGGCGCCTTGAGCGCCGGGCCGCTGTCGCTGTGTGCGGGCGGTTCGATTTCCGGCACCGGATGGGCCGGCTGCGGCGCCTTCAAGCCGCGCTCTCGCCGGATCACCTCGCCGGCCAGGCCAATGTACGCGATCGCGCCGCGCGAACTGCGATCGTACAGATGGATCGGCTGACCATGGCTGGGCGCTTCGGCCAGGCGCACGTTGCGCGGAATGATCGAGCGCAGCACCTTGTCGCCGAAATGCTGGGTGAGCTGGGCCGAGACTTCGTTGCCCAGATTGTTGCGCACGTCGTACATGGTGCGCAGCAGGCCCTCGATCTCCAGCCGGGGATTGAGCCGGTGACGCACCGCCTTGATCGTGTCGAGCAGGCTGGACAGCCCTTCCAGCGCGAAGTACTCGCACTGGACCGGAATCAGCACGCCGTCGGCCGCAGTGAGCGCATTCAGCGTCAGCAGGTTCAGCGACGGCGGGCAATCGATCAGGATGGTGTCGTATGCCGATGCGACCTTCGCCAGCTGTTCCTGCAGCCGGTGCTCGCGCGCCAGCGCATCCATCAGCTTGAGTTCGGCGGCCGTGAGATCGCCGTTGCCCGGCAGCAGGTCGTACAGCGCATCGGTTGCCACGATGGCCGATCCGATCTCCACTTCCTCCAGCAGCACTTCGCAGCCACTCGGTCGGGCATCGCGCTTGTTGATCCCCGAGGCCATCGTGGCATTGCCTTGCGGGTCGAGATCGACCAGCAACACCTTGCGCTTCGCCGCAGCCAGTGCAGCGGCGAGGTTGACGGCCGTGGTGGTCTTGCCGACGCCGCCTTTCTGGTTGGCGACAGCGATGATGCGGGCCATGGATGGATAGCTACCGTTCGCGAAGGACCGTTAGATTAACATTGCCGCCGGGCCTTGCCTGCCCCGGCTGGGGTGGCTCAGGCACCGATCCGCGCGCCGCTGGCCGCATCGAACAGATGCAGGTGGCCGGCAGTCAGGCCCAGCGGAATGCTGGCGCCGGCCTCGGGCAGGCTGCGTGGGGGAACCCGCGAAACCAGCGCCTGCTCGCCGTAGCGCAGGTTGAGGAATATTTCGTTGCCGACCGGCTCCAGCACCTCCAGCTGGGCATGCAGGGCGGCAGGCCCGGCTTCCAGCGGTTGCAGGTGCTCGGGGCGCACGCCCAGCACCACCGCGCGATCGCGCCAGGCCTGCCAGGCGGTGGCATCAGCCGGTTCGCCCAGGGGAATAGCCCCGTGCGGCGTGGCCAAACGCCAGCCGTGGTCCTGCTGCAGCGTGCCCCGCAGCTGGTTCATCGCCGGGCTGCCCACGAAACCAGCCACGAACAAATTGGCGGGTTTGTCGTACAAATTCATCGGCGTATCGATTTGCTGGATCACCCCGCCATCGAGCACCACGATGCGCTGGCCCAGGGTCATCGCCTCGATCTGGTCATGCGTGACGTAGACCATGGTGGCCTTGAGCTTGCGGTGCAGCCGCGCGATCTCGACCCGCATCGCCAGACGCAACTTGGCGTCCAGGTTGGACAGCGGCTCGTCCAGCAGAAACACCTTGGGGTCGCGTACCAGCGCCCGGCCCAGCGCCACCCGCTGGCGCTGGCCGCCCGACAAGGCCGCGGGCCGCGAGGCCAGCCGCGCCTCCAACTCCAGCGTGTTCGCCGCCGCAGCCACCCGCTGGTCGATGTCCGCCTGGCGATGGCCACGCAACTTCAGGCCGAAGCCCAGGTTCTCCGCCACCGTCATGTGCGGATACAGCGCATAGTTCTGGAACACCATCGCGATGTCCCGATCCTTTGGGGCCAACTCGTTGACCACCCGACCGTCGATGCTCAGGGTGCCGCCGCTGATCGTTTCCAGGCCGGCAATCATGCGCAGCAGGGTGGTCTTGCCGCAGCCGGACGGCCCTACCAGCACCAGCAGCTCGCCGTCGGCAATCTCGAAACTGGCGCCGGCCACGCCGACGTGGCCATTGGGGTAGACCTTGCGCAGCTGATCCAGACACAGGACGGCCATGGGCATCTCCGATTGGGGCGGCCACGATGGCCCAGCTCCGGCACAGCATGCACCGGTCTGCACAGCGGTGAAACATTCGGTTATTCTGCCAATGTAATCGTTTACATCAAGCACTTTGATTGCAGGAACCGCCATGACGCCCGCCAGCTTCCGTTTCCCCGACGACTTCCACTGGGGCGCCGCCACGTCGGCCTACCAGATCGAGGGCTCGCCGCTGGCCGACGGCGCCGGCCCCAGCATCTGGCAGCGCTTCGCGCACACGCCGGGGATGATGATCAACGGCGACACCGGCGACGTGGCCTGCGACCACTACCGCCGCTACAAGGACGATGTGCAGCTGATGAAGGCGCTGGGCCTGCACGGCTACCGCTTCAGCATCAACTGGGCGCGGGTGCTGCCGGAGGGCACCGGCCGGGTCAATCCGAAAGGCCTGGACTTCTACTCGCGGCTGGTCGATGAACTGCTGGAGAACGACATCGTGCCGAACGCCACGCTGTTCCATTGGGACCTGCCCGCGGCGCTGGACGACCGTGGCGGCTGGCTCAATCGCGACAGTGCGCACTGGTTCGCCGAGTACGCCGCGGTGATGTTCAAGGCGCTGGATGACCGGGTGCCGCGCTGGTCCACGCTCAACGAACCCTGGGTGGTGACCGATGGCGGCTATCTGCACGGCGCGCTGGCGCCGGGCCACCGCAACAAGTACGAGGCGCCGATCGCCGCCCACAATCTGATGCGCGCCAGCGGCGCCGGTGTGCAGGCGTACCGGGCGCATGGGCGGCACGAGATCGGCGTGGTGTTCAACATCGAACCGAAGTATCCGCACTCGGATAGGGCGGCGGATGTGGCCGCCACGCGCCGCGCCCACGCCTACATGAACCAGCAGTTTGCCGACCCGGCGCTGCTGGGCAGCTACCCGCCCGAGTTGAAGGAGATTTTCGGCGATGCCTGGCCGGATTTTCCTGCCGGGGATTTCGAACTGACCCGGCAGAAGGTCGACTTCGTCGGCATCAACTACTACACGCGGGCGGTGGTCAAGCACGATCCCGACGCCTACCCGCTGCAGGCCGTGCCGGTACGCCAGCCGAACAAGACCTACACCGAAACCGGCTGGGAGGTGTACGAGCAGGGCCTGGTCGACACGCTGACCTGGTTCAAGGAACGCTACGGCGACATCCCGCTGTACATCACGGAGAACGGGTCCGCCTTCTACGATCCGCCGGTGGCCGAGCACGGCGTGCTGGACGATCCCTTGCGCACCAACTACCTGCGGCGGCACCTCAAGGCGCTGCACCGGGCGATCGAGGCCGGGGTCAATCTGAAGGGCTACTACGCCTGGTCGCTGATGGACAACCTGGAGTGGTCGCTGGGTTTTTCCAAGCGCTTTGGCCTGTACCACGTCGACTTCGCCACCCAACAGCGCACGGCCAAGGCCAGCGCGAAGCTGTACGCGCAGGTGATCGCCAGCAACGGCGAGATTCTGGGCGCGCCGCGACCCGGCTAGCTGGCGGAGCCGGCGGTAGCGGCGCGGCCGAGCACCAACAGGTGGCGTTCGGCCGGCAAGCCCGGCACCGCCAGCGCGTGCGTGGCGCGGAGCTCGAAGCCCGGCGGGATGGCCGCCAACTCGTCGTCCGGCCGCCGGCCTTTCATCGCCAGCCAGATGCCGTCCGGCGCCAGCAGGTGGCCGCCCCAGCCCAGCATGTCGGCCAGACTGGCAAACGCCCGGGCGGTGATGCAGGCGAACTGGCCCTCGACTTCTTCCACCCGCGACTGCAGCGCCCGGACACCGTCGAGCTTGAGCGTGCGGATCGCCTCGCGCAGGAAGCGCACCTTCTTGCCATTGGAATCGATCAGCAAGGTCTCGCGTCCGGGCGCGGCAATCGCCAGCACGATGCCGGGCAGACCCGGACCAGTGCCCAGGTCGGCCAGCGAATCGCCTGTGACGTGAGGCAGGATCGCCAGCGAATCGAGCAGGTGGCGAGTGATCATCTCGGCCGGATCACGAACCGCTGTCAGGTTGTAGGCGGCGTTCCAGCGCTCCAGCAAGGCCTGATAGTCGAGCAGGCGGGGGACGGCGTCCGCTGGCAGCGTGAGGCCGAGCGCGGCGATGCCCTGTTCGAGTGTCTGTTGCAGGGCGTCGCGGGCAGTCATCGGGTCGTCGCAAATGAGGCGGGGCCGCAAAGTATCGGGGGCCGGCGGCGACATTGCCAATCGGCAAAAAAAGAGGGCCCGCGAAGCGAGCCCAAAAACCTGCAAATCCCCTGCGATGCCGGCGCTCTCGGGCGCCAGATCGTGATGGCCCTTCAGGCGAGGTCGAGGTCGACCCGGGTGACCATCATGCCGCGCTGGCGCAGCTCGCTGTTCAGCGACTGCTTGACGCGCGCACCCAGGTCACGCCGATCGGTCTCAGCGGCGACGGACGCACTGCGCAAGGCTTCCTGCGCGCCCCGGCGGATCAGCTGGTCGACCTGTTCGAAAATGGCGTCGGCGCGTTCCGGTTCGAGCACCTGCCAATACACGGTGCCACGCACCTCGCGGGCATCGGTCGACGGCTCCTGCAACCGCAAGGTCTGGCCAGCCAGGTTGATCTTGTGCGCCACCCGGTCCATCAGCGGCAACACCAGGTGGGTTCCCGCCTGCAGCACGCGCAGCAACTTGCCGCGGCGATACAGGCTGTGCACCTCGCCGGCCGGCACATGCCGCACCGCGCTGGCGATCAGCGCGACCGGGACCACGAGCAACAGAGTCAGTACGGTGATCATGGTAGGAAAAACAGCACCTTGCTGATGGTTTGATGAAAACTTCAGTAACTAGAAGATACAGACGCCTGAGACCACAAAGATTAACCTTCATTTAACGGCGAAACCGGGGCTTTGACAAGCGGCGGTCGGGTGGTTCTTTGAGACCCGCTTCACAATCCTGCGAAGTCCGCTTGATTGTCATGCCCAAAACGTGCCAAGCCGCCGGTTGCTGCACCGCCACACCACGTAGGCACGCATTCCAGCAAGCAGCGTTCGCGACAGTCGATCCAACACGCCGCGGTGCAGCACGCCCGCTGCACCAGCGGCTCTTTACAAGCGCTTATGAAAACGATTACGTTGGCATTGCACTGCGGTTTTGCAGGCTCTGGTCACCCTCTATGTCGGCAGCAACGATCAAAGATGTAGCGCGCGAGGCAGGGGTCTCGGTCGCCTCGGTGTCCCGGGCGTTGAATGGTGGGCGCGGGGTTACCGCGGAGACCGGCCAGCGCATCCAGGACGCGGCCAAGCGACTGCGCTACGTGCCGCATGCGGCTGCCCGCATGCTGATCACCCGCCGTACCAACACCGTCGGCGCGCTGCTGCCGGATCTGCATGGCGAGTTCTTCTCGGAGCTGATCCGCGGTATCGACCTGGCGGCCCGCGCCCGCGGCCTGCACTTGATGGTTTCCAGTTCGCACGATGACGCGGCCGACGCGGCCATCGCACTGCGCGCCATGCAGGGTCGGGTCGACGGCCTGCTGGTGATGACGCCACACGCCGATGCTGACTTCCTGCGGCAGAACCTGCCCCAGGATCTCCCCACCGTGCTGATGAATACCCGGCTCACCGGGGCCGACTATTGCGCCCTGTCGGTCGACAACGATGGGGGTGCGCGGCAAATGGTCGGGCACCTGCTCTCGCTTGGCCGTCGACGCATCGCGTTCATCCAGGGGCCGCCCGGCAACCGCGACGCCAGCGAACGCGAGCAGGGTTATCGCCAGGCCCTGGCCAGCCATGCACCGGACCACCCCGAACTCACCGTCCGCGGGGATTTCACCGAGGAATCCGGCTTTCGCTGCGGACAGCGGCTGCTCGCCATGCAGCCGCGCCCGGACGCGGTGTTTGCCGGCAACGACATGATGGCGATCGGATGTTTGGCGGCCTTCCGCCAGGCAGGCGTCGACGTGCCGGGCGAGATCGCCGTGGGCGGCTTCGACGACGTGCCGATGGCCCGCTACGTTATCCCCGCCTTGACCACCATCCAGGTGCATATCGCCGAACTGGGCGGGCAGGCGATGGACCTGCTGGGCGAGCAGATCGACAACCCCGGCAACGTGCCGCCCGGCACCCGGCGTCACGTCGGCGCAGAGCTGGTGGTTCGCGCTTCCAGCGGCGCACCCATCGCGTAACAGACAGAAAACAGACCGGCGCAGGATCGCGCCGAACAGGGCCTGACCCACCTGAGGCGGGCCGAGGCAACGGATCGGGGAAGCCCGTCGATCCAGCAGCAACACCGCAGCAGCGTCACCGCAGGTCAACCGAATTACTGCAACGATTACGGGAGAGGGTCAGCTCATGGTCAATCAACGCATATTACCCAGGCATATTTCGCTGGCCGTCGCCGGCCTGCTCGTCACCGCGCTGGTGCTCCCGGATGCGAGCGCGCAAACCAGCACCGCGATTCTGCGCGGACACGTGACCGCACCGCAGAATCAGATGCCCACGGACGTGGTGGCTACCAACGTCGCCACCGGATTCGTCGCCAAGACCAAGGTCGGCGCCGACGGCAACTTCACCCTGGCCGGCCTCAGCCCGGGCAGCTACAACATCGTGGCCAGTGGAAACGGCAGCAACGCGAGCCAGAACGTCACAGTCCAGGTCGGCCAGTCGCTCAACCTCAACCTGGACGTCGGGGCACCCAGTCCCGCCAGCGCCACCACGCTGCAGGGCGTCAACGTAAGCGCCATCGCGCTGGTCGAGACGCGAACCTCCGAGGTCGCCACCAACATCACCCAGAAGCAGATCCAGGAGCTGCCGCAAAACGAACGCAATTTCCTCGATTTCGCCAAGCTGGTGCCGGGCGTGGTGACCTCACGCGACCCGAACCAGAAAACGTTCTCGGCGGGCGGTCAATCGGCCGAGAATGTAAACGTTTTCATCGATGGCGCGAGCCTGAAGAACAACGTGCTCAAGGGCGGTATCGCGGGCCAGGACTCGACCCGCGGCAACCCGTTTTCGCAGGAGGCAGTGCAGGAATTCCGCGTACTGACCAACAACTACAAGGCCGAGTACGAGCAGTCGGGCACCGCGATCATCACCGCCGTCACCAAGTCCGGCACAAACGATTTCCACGGCTCGCTGTATGACTACTACCAGAACCAGTCGATGATCGCGCAGAACTCGTTCGACAAGAAGAATCACGTCAAGAAGCCCGAGTACAAGCGCGAACAGCGGGGCTTCACCCTGGGTGGCCCGATCATCAAGGACGTGGCGCAGTTCTTCATCAACTACGAGGAACGCAAGGACACCGCGAACACCACGGTGCAGATCAACGACCCGCGTTTCGCGCAGTACAACGGCACCTTCTCGGCGCCGTTCAACGAGAAGACCTTTTTCGGCAAGTTGAGCTGGCAGCCGAATCATGACAACAACGTCGACCTCAGCCTGACCACGCGGCGCGACAGCGAGCAGCTCGGCTTCGGTGGCAACACCGCCTACAGCGCCCGCAGCAACCGCAAGAACAACGTCGACGACCTGCTGTTGAAGTGGCAATCGCGCGGCGACAGCTGGATCAACGACCTGCTGCTCAACGCCGGCAACGCGAAGTGGCATCCCACCTCGGCCGAAACCGGCTCGGTGCGCAAGGTCTACGACCCGGGCATCGCGGTGATCGGCAGCGGCAGCGACCTGCAGGACAAGGGGCAGAACCAGCGCACGATCCGCGACGACTTCACTTGGTTCGGGATACCCGACCACACGATCAAGGCGGGCATCAAGTACGCCGCCTACGGCATCACCCTGGAGCAGAACAGCGCCACGGTGCCGACGTACTTCTTCAACGAGGATCCCGCGTTCCCCGGCGGCTTCAACTCGCCCTACAAGGCGGTGTACTCACCCACTGGCGCCAGCGCCAACCTGCATACCAACCAGCTTGGCCTGTACGTGCAGGACGACTGGGACCTCACCGAGCGCCTGCAGTTGAACCTGGGCGTGCGCTGGGATTACGAGACCAACGCGCTGAACAAGGACTACGTGACGCCGGCGGCGCAGATTCCCACCCTGCAGTACCTGGGTCTGCACAACTACATCAGCACCGGCCACAATCGCGATGGCTACAAGGGCGCGATCCAGCCCCGCGTGGGCTTCTCGCTGGACGTCAGCCCGAACGCGGACCAGAGCACCACCATCTTCGGTGGCGCGGGTCGCTATTACGACCGCACGCCGTTCGACTGGGTCAGCCAGGAAGAGCTGCATTCGCTGGTGCCCAACTACACATTCCAGTTCAGTCCCGGTGGCGTCACCCCCGGCACCATTGCGTGGGACCCGAGCTACCTCACCGCGGCCGGGCTCGACAGCCTGCTGGCGTCGGGGCAACCGGGTTTCAGTTCCGAAATCGACGTGATCAACAACAAGACCAAGCCACCGCACACCGACCAGTTCAGCCTGGGCGTGCGTCAGGTGATGGGTGACTGGAATGCCTCGTTGACCCTGGCCCGCGTGCTGGGCTACGACCAGTTCACCTGGGTCTGGAACCGCTTGCCGCTGCCGGGCTTCACGCTCGACATCATGCCCGGCAGCCCGTACGGCGTGGTGCTGCACAACACCGACAAGAAGACCCAGTCCAGCAGCATCCTGGTGAGCATCAACAAGCCGTACACGGAGGCCTCGGGCTGGGGCGTGGGCCTTGCGTACACGTATCAGGACGCGCGCCAGCAGGGTAATGACAACTACTCGCTCGACTACGTCGACCCGGCCGGTTATCCCGCCGGCCAGGTTGGTGAAAAGCACCATCTGGTCCTCAACGGCATCGTGCACGGCCCGTGGGACACCCGCCTGACCGGCATCTTCACCTACGGCTCGGGCCTGCCCTACGATTATTTCGCCAACGTACCCAACTGCGACTACAACTGCATCTTCCGCAAGGGCGGCAAGGAGGGCTCCAAGTACGTCAATCTGGATCTGTCGATCGCCAAGGAATTCCGCTTCGGCGAGACCCAGGCGCTGGAGCTGCGCTTCGACGTGATGAACGTCTTCAATCGCGACGTCGACAACGGCTACATCAACAACCAGTTCAACTGGGGCACGACCAACCCGAACCCGGACTTCGGCAAGGTCACCAGTGCCGACCCGAACCAGACCCGCCGCTTCCAGGTGGGTGCCCGCTACACGTTCTGACCACATCGCGGCATGGTGGCATCGCCGCTTCACCCGTCCGCCCGCATCTCGCGGGCGGGCGTCTGAATGGTCATGCGGAGTCGCGCACCAAGGCGGCTCCGCATGACTGCAAACGCACAGCACGGCAGATTCAACATGAATTTCTCCCTCCGGCCCGCGTGGCTTTCCTCGTTTCTGTTGGGACTGGCGCTGGTCGTCGGCGCCCCGTCCAGCCCGGCCCGGCCGGCACAGCCTGTCGTCGACACACCGGTCAGCGCCCCCACCGTCCCGGCGCTGGTCAACGAGCTCGAACAGCGCACCTTCGCGTTCTTCTGGGACAGCGCCAACCCCGCCAACGGCCTGATCCCGGACCATTACCCGGGCAAGTCCTTTTCCAGCATCGCGGCGGTCGGTTTCGGCCTGACCGCGTACGGGGTCGGGGTTGAGCGTGGCTACATCACGCGCCAGCAGGCGATCGAGCGCACCCTGACCACGCTGCGCTTCTTCGACACCGCACCGCAAAACGACAGCGAGGACGACGCCAGCGGCTACCACGGCTTCTTCTATCACTTCCTGGACATGGACAGCGGCAAGCGCTTCGCGCGCTGGACCGAACTGTCGACGGTGGACACCACGCTGCTTTTGGGTGGAGTCCTGTTTGCGCAGTCCTACTACGATCGCGACACGCCGGCCGAGCGCGAAATTCGCGAGCTGGCCGACCGCATCTACCAACGCGTCGACTGGACCTGGGTACAAGTGCGTCCGCCCCTGATCAGCATGGGCTGGACGCCGGGCGGCGGCTTCATCCCGCACGACTGGGAGGGCTACAACGAGGCAATGCTGTTGTACGTGTTGGCGCTGGCTTCGCCCAGCCACCCGGTCGATCCCGCCGCGTGGAGCGGCTGGACCCGTACCTATGCTCGCCACTGGGGCGAGTTCCACGGCGAGCAGCTGCTGAATTTCGGCCCGATGTTCGGCCACCAGTACAGCCACGTGTGGATCGACTTCCGCGGCATCCGCGACGCGTGGAACCGCCAGCACGACATGGATTACTTCGAGAACAGCCGGCGCGCGGTGATCGCCCAGCGCAACTACGCCATCGCCAATCCCGGCAACTGGACCGGTTACGGTGCCAACGTATGGGGCCTGACCGCCAGCAACGGCCCCGGCGGCATCCTCGTTGAAGGGCAGGGCACGCGCCGCTATTACGGCTACACCGCGCGCGGCGCCGCGCTGGGCTACCTGGTCGACGACGGCACCATCGCCCCCACCGCGGCGGCCGGCTCGATCGCGTTCGCGCCGGAGCTGGTGATTCCCGCGCTGACCGAGATGAAACAGCGCTACGGCAAGGACATCTACGGCACCTATGGTTTCATCGACGCGTTCAACCCCAGCTTCCACGTGCACACCCAGCTGCGCACTGGCAAGGTGGTGCCGATGGGCTGGGTCGACGACGTGCACCTGGGGATCGACCAGGGCCCGATCGTGTTGATGATCGAGAACTGGCGCAGTGGCTTCGTGTGGGATGTGATGAAGAAGAACCCCTACATCCGCAAGGGTCTGCAGCGGGCCGGCTTCGAGGGTGGCTGGCTGGGCGAGGAGACCGCGCCGGAATGAACGCTCACGCGCGCCGGCAGCTGGCGGTGCGTGGCCTGATGCTGGCCACCATCGCCTGCGGCAGCGTGCTGCTGGGCAGTTGTGCGCCGGTGCCCGACCAACACGAGCTGACGTTCTGGACGATTGGCCGCGAGGGCGAGGCGGTACGGCAGTTGTTGCCCGCGTTCGAGCGCACCCACCCGCAGATCCGCGTGAACGTGCAGCAGCTGCCGCTGACGGCGGCCCACCAGAAACTGCTGACCGCCTTCGCCGGCGATTCCACGCCGGACCTCAGCCAGCTGGGCAACACGTGGCTGCCCGAGCTGGCCGCGTTGCACGCGCTGGAGCCATTGCAAGGGCGGGTGGACCGCTCGCACGTGGTCGAGCCCGACGACTACTTCGCCAGCATCTGGGCCACCAATGTGATTGACGGCACGCTGTACGGCGTGCCGTGGTATGTGGACACGCGGCTGCTGTTCTATCGCCGCGATCTGCTCAAGGCCGCCGGCTTCGATGCGCCCCCGCGCACCTGGGCCCAGTGGCGGCAGATGATGGCGGCGCTGAGCAAGCCGCAGCGGCACGCGTGGGCGATCCTGCTGCCCACCAACGAATACGAGCAGCTGCTGTCGTTGGCGCTGCAGCAACCCGACCCGCTGCTGCGCGACGGTGGCCGCTATGGCAATTTCGAGAGCGCGGGTTTCAAGCGGGCGCTGACGTTCTACGTCGACACCTTCCGGCTCAAGCAGGCGCCCGCCATCACCAACGTCGAGGCGGGCAACCCGTGGACGGAATTCGGCCGGGGCGTGTACGCGTTCTACCTGTCCGGTCCGTGGAACATCGGCGAGTTCCGTTCGCGCCTGCCCGCCGCGGAACAGGACAACTGGGCCACTGCGCCATTGCCCGGCCCGGATGGTCCCGGCGTGGGCGTGGCGGGCGGCTCCAGCCTGGTGATCTTCCGCCGCTCGGCGCACAAGGAAGCGGCCTGGCTGCTGATCGAGTACCTGTCGCAGCCGGCGGTGCAGCGGCAGTTCTACGACCTGCTGGGCGACATGCCGCCCCGGCGCAGCTCGTGGGAGGGTGGGGCCTTGCAGAATGATCCCAAGGCCCACGCCTTCCGTGAGCAGCTCGAACACGTCAAGCCCGCACCCGAGGTACCGGAATGGGAGCGCATCGCCATCGACATGCAGCTGGTCGCCGCGCGGGTGATCGCCGGTCGGCTGACCATCGACCAGGCAGCGGCCGAGATGAACCAGCGGGCCGACGCGATCCTGGCCAAACGCCGCTGGGTGCTTGATCGTGCCCAGCCCGGTCCGACGCCGACGGACACGCCATGAGCCCGCGTCGCACCGCCTGGTGGTTCCTCGCTCCGGCCCTGGTGGTGCTGGGCGCGTTTTTCTTGCTTCCGGTGCTGGCCGCGCTGCTGCTGAGCCTGACCGACTACGACCTCTACGCGCTGGCCGACATCAGCAATCTGCGCTTCGTCGGCCTGGCCAATTACTGGGAGCTGCTGCACCGTCCGCTGTTCTGGTCGGCGCTGGGCAACACGGTCTATTTCGTGGCGGTGGGGGTACCGCTGTCGATGGGTGCCTCGCTGGGCGCGGCGATGCTGCTCAACTCGCCGTTGGCGGCCGCGAAGCCGTTCTTTCGCACGGCGCTGTTTGCGCCGGTGGTGACCACGGTGGTGGCGGTGGCGGTGATCTGGCGCTACCTGTTCAATACCAAATACGGCATGGCGAACTACGTGCTGGGCCTGATCGGCATCGACCCGGTGGACTGGCTGGGGGATCCGCACTGGGCGATGCCGACCATCATCGCGTTCGCGGTGTGGAAGAACTTCGGCTACAACATGATCATCTTCCTCGCCGGCCTGCAGGCCATTCCCGGCGAGCTGTACGAGGCTTCGCGCATCGATGGCGCCTCGGCCTGGCAGCGGTTCCGGCACATCACCCTGCCGATGCTGAAGCCGACCATGCTGATGGTCGGCATCCTCACCGTGTCCGGCTATTTCCAGCTGTTCGCCGAACCCTACGTGATGACCGAAGGCGGCCCACTGCAGAGCACGGTGAGCGTGCTGTACCTGATGTACGACGAAGGCTTCAAATGGTGGAACCTGGGCTCCGCCTCGGCGGTGGCGTTCCTGTTGTTCCTGATCATGTTCGCCGCGACCGTGCTGATGGTGAAGCTGTCGCGCCGCGGAGGCGAAGTATGAATCCGCGACTGGCGAAGGGCTTGATCAATGGCCTGCTGATCGGCGTGGCGGCGGTGGCGCTGTTTCCGTTGCTTTGGATGCTGTCGGTGTCGTTCATGGCGCCCAGCGAGGCCAGCTCCCTGCCACCGCCGCTGCTGCCCAGCGACCCCAGCTGGGCAAATTACCGCGAGCTGTTCGTGCGCGCGGGCATGGGCCGCTACCTGCTCAACAGCCTGCTGGTGGCCACCACGATTACCTTGGTGTCGGTGCTGTTCAACCTGATGGCGGGCTACGCGTTCGCCAAGCTGCGCTTCGCCGGTCGCGAGCGGCTGTTCCAGGTGCTGCTGGGCGCGCTGGTGATCCCGGCCCAGGTGGCGATGCTGCCGTTGTTCCTGCTGCTGAAGTATCTGGGCCTGGTCAACAGCTACGCCGGGGTGATCGTGCCGGCCCTGGCCACCGTGTTCGGCATCTTTCTGGTGCGCCAGTACGCGCGCGGCATTCCCGACGAGCTGCTGGAGGCGGCCCGCATCGACGGGGCCGGCGAGTGGCGCATCTTCGGGACGATCGTGCTGCCGCTGCTCAAGCCGATCATCGTCACCCTGGCGATCTTCAGTTTCCTCGCCGCCTGGAACGATTTCATGTGGCCACTGATCGTGCTGACCGGACAGGAGCATTACACCCTGCCAGTCGGACTGGCGTCGCTGGCGCGCGAGCATTCGCAGGACAGCGAACTGATGATGGCCGGCTCGGTGGTCACCGTGCTGCCGGTGCTGCTGCTGTTCCTGTCGCTGCAGCGCTATTACCTCGAAGGGTTGCTGCTGGGCAGCGTGAAGGGCTGACCGTATGTGCCATCAACCGGGCCCGACAATCCATCTTTTCCCGCTGCCTGGAGGAAGAAGTCGGGGGCGGGCGCGTCGCTGCCGCGCCGCCGTGCTGTGCGCACTGCTTTGGATTGGCCCGGCAGCCCACGCCGCCGCCCCGCAGACGCTCGACGACTTCACCCACCCCAAGGCGTGGCAGGCCCTGGGCACCGACGACATCACCGCCACCCAGCGGCCGGCCGAAGGTCCACGCGGCAAGGCGCTGTGCCTGGACTTCGACTTCAACGGCGTGTCCGGTGGCGCCAGCTTGCGCCGAACCTTGCCGATCCGATTTCCGGACCACTACGCGCTGTCGTTCGACGTGCGTGGCGCGATGGCGCCGAACGACCTGCAGCTGAAATTGATCGACGCCAGCGGCGACAACGTGTGGTGGTACCGCCGCGAGCACTTCCAGCCCGGCGATGCCTGGCAGACGGTCACGGTCGACAAGCGCGACATCGAATCCGCCTGGGGCCCTGCGCAGGACCGTACCTTGCGGCAGACGCAGACGCTGGAGTTCACCATCTACGCCGGGCAAGGCGGGCGTGGCGAACTGTGCGTGAGCAACCTGCGGCTGACACCGCTGGCGCCAGGCGAAGGCAAGCAGGCCAAACCCGCCGGGCACACGCCAAATGCACGGCTGCAGCAGCAGGCGCGCAGCACACCCCGCGGCATCTATCCGCGCGGCTTCTCGGGCGAGCAGAGTTACTGGACCCTGGTGGGTGTCGACGGCGGTGCCAGGCACTCGGCGCTGCTGTCCGAAGACGGCGCGGTGGAAGTGCGCAAGGGCGGGTGGTCGATCGAACCGATGTTGCTCGATGGCAGCACCCTGATCGACTGGGCCACGGTGAAAACCTCCCACAGCCTGCAGGATGACTACCTGCCAATCCCCACCGTGCACTGGCAGGCCGACGGGCTGCAGCTGGACACCACCGCCTTGGCCAACGGCACGCCGGATCGTTCGACCCTGCTGCTGCAATACCGCCTGCACAATCGCGGCATGCAGCCACGAACGTTGACGCTGGCCCTGTTGCTGCGTCCGTTCCAGGTGAACCCGCCGACCCAGTTCCTCAACACACCCGGCGGGGTCAGTCCGATTCACGACCTGAGCTGGGATGGCCGTACCGTGCAGGTCAACCATGACCTGCACGTGGTGCCGCTGCAGCCACCGACCACGTTCGTCGCCAGCGCTGGCGACGGCGCCACGCTGCCGCAGCGGCTGGCCGCAGGCGAACGCCCGCAGCTGCGCGTGCTGCACGACGCCCGTGGCCGTGCGCAAGGCGCGCTGCTCTATCACCTCACGCTGCCGCCACATGCCAGCGTCACCTTGGGGTTGGTGGTGCCGGCCGATGGGCAGCCGTTCACGCCGCCGGTCGATGCGGCCGCGTGGTTGCAGCGCCAGCTCGATGAAGTGGCCGCGCACTGGCGCGACGTGCTCAATCGGGTGACAGTGCTGCTGCCCGCCGCCCAGCAGGCGCTGGTGGACACCGCACGCAGCACGCAAGCGCAGATACTGATGTCACGCGACGGCCCCGCGCTGCAACCGGGTACGCGCTCATACGCTCGCAGCTGGATCCGCGACGGCGCGATGATGGGCGAGGCGCTGCTGCGCAGCGGCCATACCGACGTGGCGGGCGCGTTCGTGCAGTGGTACGCGCCGCACCAGTTCAGCACCGGCAAGGTGCCGTGCTGCGTCGACGCGCGCGGTGCCGACCCGGTGGTCGAGAACGACAGCCCGGGCGAACTGCTGTTCGCAATCGCTGACCAGTGGCGTTACGGCCACGACCGGGCCGGGCTGTTGCGGCTGTGGCCGCACGTCGAGCGCACGGTGGCCTATATGGACGCGCTGCGGGCAACCCAACGCACGCCCGCACAACGTGGCACGGCGCTGTATGGACTGCTGCCGGCCTCGATCAGCCATGAGGGCTATTCGGCCAAGCCGATGCATTCGTACTGGGACGACTTCTGGGCGCTGCGTGGCTACGACGACGCCGTCGTGCTGGCCACCGCGCTGGGCAAGATCGACCAGGCGACGCGTTTTGCCGCATCGCGCGACGAGTTCCGTCGCGACCTGCACGCGTCGATTCTCGCAGCGGTGCGCGAGCACGGCATCGATTACATTCCCGGCGCCGCCGAGCTGGGCGACTTCGACCCCACCTCCACCACCATCGCGCTGTCTCCGGGCGGCGCGCAGGCATGGTTGCCGCCCGCGTTGCTGCAACAGACCTTCGAGCGCTACTGGCAGGGCTTCATGGCGCGGCGCGACGGCAGCAAACCGTGGCACGACTACACGCCATACGAGTGGCGCAACGTGGCCGCGTTTGCACGACTGGGCTGGCGCGAGCGGATACCGCCGCTGCTCGCCTTTTTCATGGCCGACCGCCGCCCCGCCGCGTGGAACCAGTGGGCCGAGGTGGTCGGTCGCGACGTACGCCAGCCCCGCTTCGTGGGTGACATGCCGCACGCGTGGATCGCCTCGGACTTCCTGCGCTCGCTGTACGACATGTTCGCCTGGGAGCGGACGGCCGACCACGCCCTGGTGCTGGCGTCCGGGATTCCGGCCTGCTGGCTGCGGGGCGAGGGCGTAGGCATCGAGCATCTGCGCACGCCGTATGGCGAACTGGGCTATCGCCTGCGCGAGCGCGGTGGCGAACTGGTGTTGTCGGTCCCCGCCGATGTGGGGCTACCACCCGGCGGCCTGGTGCTGCCCTGGCCTTACGCCGGCGAACCTATCGGCAAGGCCTGGCTCGACAATCAACCAGTGCACTGGCAGAACGGCGAAATCGTGCTGCGCCAAGTGCCGGCAATGTTGCGCATTGAACGACCGGGCCAACGCTGCCCCGCCGACCATCCGGTCGGGGGAACGCCGGCCGCGCAGTGATCTCAGAACTCGCCCGCGCGGAAGTCGGCGATGGCCTGCTGGATCTGCTCGGGGGTGTTCATCACGAACGGCCCGTAGCGCGCCGTGCGTCCGTGCAGTTATGGCAAACTCACGCCCAGCAATGTCGATGCAAGCACAGGGGGATACATGACACCACGCTCGTTCGTGCTCGGCGTTCTTTCCATCAGCCTTGTACTGGGCGATGCATGTTTCGCCAATGACGCGCCCACGCCGACGATTACTGACCCGGTCTACGCCCAGGCGCAGCAACTCGTCGACATGGACCACGGCCGGCGTATGAACCTGTACTGCCGCGGCTCAGGCTCACCAGTGGTGGTCATGGATGCCGGCATGGGTGATTCGACGATTTCGTGGGCGCTGGTGCAGCCTGCGATCGCAAAGGTGACCAAGGCCTGCTCCTTCGACCGCGCAGGCCTTGGGTTCAGCGACGCTGCCAAACGGCCAGGTACCGCAATCAACAGTAGCGAGGATTTGCATGCCTTGCTCAAGGCGGCACGCGTCGATCCGCCCTATATTCTGGTGACCCACTCAATGGCAGGAATGTATGCGCGTGTGTATGCCGACAGCTACCCCGATGAGGTGGTGGGCATGGTGCTGGTCGAACCTTCGCACGAGGACCAGTCCGTGCGTGGCTGGGCCATCGGTGCTCCGGATCAGAAGGCGAAATGGGATGCCTGGCTGCAGCAGCGACACACTTGCATTGATGACGCCAAGAAGGGATTGGTCAGCGGCACGCCTGCCTACGCGCGATGTGTCGGTGATGCCGATCCACGCCTGAGCCTGGCGATCAATCAGGCACAGTCACGTTACGCCAGTACGGTCCGCTGGCAAACCGCGCTGCTCTCCGAGCAACAGAACGTGTTCTACACCAGCGCCGATCAGGTTCGCGCTACACGCAAAAACTTCGGCGACATCCCGATTCTCGTGCTCACGCATTCCCCCTACAAGAAATCAAACGACGAGACCCAGGGCGAACGGGATCGACGCACCTTGCTTTGGGAGGATCTGCATCTGCAGATTGCAGCCATGTCCAGCCGCGGCGTCAACGAGATCGTGCCGAGCACCGGCCACTTCATTCAGTACGACCGACCCCAGGTGGTCATTGACGCCGTCAACCAGGCACTGATGATCGCCAGACAGGCACCCGACCGCGGGCCCTGACCTGACTCGCTCCCGGAGCCGTCGTGGCATGAACGGCTGAAAGCGAAACCAGACAAGCACCCGCTGATGATGATTGCGGGGATTGTGCACCGGGGCTGTCTCGGAGCGAGCCCAGGCGATGGGTCGGGAGCAGTGCCGAACCCGCCCTTCAACCTTCTTGCCGCGCTGCCTAGAACTTGCCCGCGCGGAAGTCGGCGATGGCCTGCTGGATCTGCTCGGGGGTGTTCATCACGAACGGCCCGTACCGCGCCACGGATTCGTTGAGCGGCTTGCCAGCCACCACCAGCAGACGTGAGGGCTGGTCGCCGCCGCCCAGCTGCAGTTGTTCACCGTCGGACAGTACGCCCAGTTCACTGCGCCGCAGCGGGTCGCCGCCAACCAGGGCCGCGTCGCCGTCGAACACATAGGCGAACGCGTGGTGCCCGGCCGGCAGCTTGATGGACACCTGTGCGCCGGGCTGCAGGCTGACGTCCAGGTAGACCGGTTCGGTGACGATGCCCTCGACCGGGCCCGTGGCGCCGGCCAGCTCGCCGGCAATCACCTTGACCTCGACGCCCGCGGCGGGATTCACGACGGGGATCCGCTCCGGCCCGATGTCCTGATAGCGCGGCGCGGTCATCTTGTCTTTCGCCGGCAGGTTCACCCACAACTGGAAGCCCCACATCAGGCCGTCTTCCTGTTGCGGCATTTCCGAATGCAGGATGCCGCGGCCCGCAGTCATCCACTGCACGCTGCCCGGCACCAGGTCACCCCGGTTGCCGTGGTTGTCGCCATGCTGCATATGCCCGGCCAGCATGTAGGTGACCGTCTCGAAGCCGCGATGGGGATGTTCGGGAAAACCGGCGATGTAGTCGTCGGCGCTGTCTGAGCGGAACTCGTCCAGCAGCAGGAACGGGTCGAGCATATCGAGGCCCGGCTGGCCGATGATGCGTTTGAGCTTGACGCCCGCGCCATCGGACGTGGCCGTGCCGCGAATGCGGCGGGTGATGTGGCGGTCGCTCATGGCTTGCTCCGGCTCATGGATGTCTGCCCAGCAAGGTGGCCTCGGCGCAACAATCACCCAAGGCCCCGCACGGGAACAGATCGTTTCACTCGGTGCGACACTCGGCACGCTTGATGAAGGAGGGTACGCCGCTCCAGATTGACTCGCCACGCCATCCGGCGTCGCCGTCAATGCACCCAATGGCCGCTGCGCTGGCGTGGCGGCGAGCCTTCGTTTTCACCGCGACCAGAGCGCTGCAGCACCACGGTTTCCATTTCCGCCTCGGTGGCGGGTTTGGCTTGCCAGTAATGATTCACCGCGTTGAGGACCGCCGGCAGCTGGGCCAGGCATTCATCGTACTCATCGTCGCTGAGCTTCTCGAACTCGGTTTCGGCGCTGAGTACGCCTTCGTCCACCGCCAGCGCCATCACCGGCCCGAGCAGTTCCATCAGCTGCGGATCGTCGGCCAGCCGGTTTTCCCACAGCCCGGCGCGCAAATCGATGCCACGACTGAAACCCTCGCACCAACCCGCGGCGGAAAGCATCGGGCCGGTTTCCATCTCCACCTCGCCAAGGATCGGCTCGTAGGCGTCCACGCCGAGTTCGGCGGTGATGGAATCGTTGAGTTTGGCCAGCAACGCCAGCACGCGATTGCCTTCGTCTTCATCGGCGAACGGTTCATGCAGCACTTCGTGCAGCCACTCGTCTGGCAACACCAGCAACGGGCCCACCGCCAGGGCGGTGAGCAGGCCGTGCACGCCGTCGAGCAGCAGGTCACCCTCGCCCGTGTGGGCGCGCAGATAGCGGTCCAGTTCATCCAGTTCGTTGTCATCCAGCGAGCTGGGCCATTCGGCTTTGGTCATTTCGTTCATATATCCAGTTCCAGCGTCACCGGCGTGTGGTCGGAGGGACGTTCCCAACGACGCGGCTCAACGTCGATCGCGGCCGCCTTGGCGGTTGATTTCAGGGCATCGCCGATCAGGATCAGATCAATGCGCAAGCCCATGTTGCGGCGAAAGGCCGCCTGCCGGTAGTCCCACCAGCTGTAATGACCGGCCTCCGCCTCGAACAGCCGGAAGCTGTCATGCAGACCCAGCCCGGTGATCGCGCTGAGCGCGGCGCGCTCCGGCGGCGAGCACAGGATGTCGTCACCCCAGGCGACCGGATCGTAGACATCGCGATCGTCCGGGCAAATGTTGAAATCGCCCAACACCACCAGGTTGGGATGACGCTCCTGTTCGCGCGCCAGAAACTCGCGAACCTTTGCCAGCCAATCCAGTTTGTACGCATATTTTTCGTCGCCGACTGCCTTGCCGTTGACCACGTACAAATTGACCACGCGCAAGTCGCCGATGGTGGCGGCCAGGATCCGCCGCTGCGGGTCGTCCAGATCCGGGATGTCGGTGACCACGTCAGCGGGCTGGTCGCGCGCCAGGATCGCCACGCCGTTGTAGGTTTTCTGACCCGAATACACGGTGCGATAACCGGCTGCCGCCAGCTCGTCGACCGGAAACCTGGCGTCCTCGAGCTTGGTTTCCTGCAGCGCCACGATGTCCGGATGTGCGTCGGCCAGCCACTGCGTCAGATGCGGCAGGCGCACCTTCAGCGAATTGACATTCCACGAGGCAATCTTCATCGGGCCATTGTAAGGGAAGCTTCCGCCGCGGTTTCCCGGGGCCGGAAGTGACCCGGTGGCGGGTGACAACCGGTCGCCACGGTGACATCGGCGGATCGACCTGGATGGGGCCTGGATTGGGTTTGCGCCCGGAATGGGCCCGGCGGAGGTACCTGAGAGGCCCAATTCGACGACGTTCGTGCGAAAAAACACCGAAAATGCACATTCCAGTGTTATGCTGGCTGCGCAAGAGCCCCGGAATCCGGGGTTTCTTGCTTCTACTGCAGTCAGACGCAAACCGTCACGGGCTGCAGATCATCCATGCTTCAAAGGTAATGTTACATGTCGGATCGTCAGAGCGGTACAGTCAAGTGGTTCAACGACGCCAAAGGTTTTGGCTTCATCACCCCCGAAAGCGGTGACGACCTGTTCGTGCATTTCCGCGCGATCCAGGGCACGGGCTTCAAGTCCCTGCAGGAAGGCCAGCGCGTCACGTTCGTCGTCACCAAGGGCCAGAAAGGCCTGCAGGCTGAGGAAGTCCAGGTCGCCTGAGTCCTCCGGGATTTTAGCGAATCTGAAAAGCCCGCTTCGGCGGGCTTTTTTTCGTCCGGAAGCCGCGGCAGCGATGCCGCAGATTCCGGACGGCATGCGATCACGCCAGGCCGTAACTGCGCAGCAGCGCATCGGGCTCCGGCCGGCGCCCGCGAAACGCGATGAAACTGTCCAGCGCCGGCCGGCTCGCGCCCACGCTGAGAAACTCGCGACGAAAGCGCTCCCCGGTGGATCGGTCGATCACGCCGTGCTCCTCGAACTCACCGAACGCATCGGCACTGAGCAACTCGGCCCACAAATAGCTGTAGTAGCCAGCCGCGTAGCCGCCGGCAAAGATGTGGCTGAAACCGTGCGGAAAACGCTGCCACGCCGGCGGGTGCAGCACGGCGACCTGTTTGCGCACCCGCTCGAGCACGGCCATGGTGCGGGCACCCTGTGCCGGGTCGTATTCCAGATGCAGCAGGAAGTCGAACAGCGCAAACTCCAGCTGCCGTACCAGGAACAGCCCCGCGTGGAAGTGTCGCGCCGACAGCATCCGCTCGAACAAGTCCTCAGGCAGCGGCTCGCCGGTCTGCCAGTGCCGCGCAAACAGCGCCAGCGCCTCGCGGTTCCAGCCGAAGTTCTCCATGAACTGGCTGGGTAGTTCGACCGCGTCCCACTCGACCCCCTCGATCCCGCCGATCGACGGCAGCGCGATGTCGGTGAGCAGGTGGTGCAGGCCATGGCCGAACTCGTGGAACAGGGTCAGCACGTCATCGTGGGTCAGCAGGGCCGGCTTGCCCTCGGTGGGTGGCGCGAAATTGCAGGTGAGAAACGCCACCGGCAGCTGGTGCTGGTCGCCGTCGTCGAAGCGGGCGCGGCAAACATCCATCCACGCACCACCGCGCTTGCCATTGCGCGCATACAGATCGACATAGGCACCGGCGAACACGCGGCCGTCCGCATCGCGCACGTCGTAATAGCGCACATCCTGATGCCACACGTCGACGCCGTCGCGCGCGACGAGCGTGATGCCATAGAGGCGGGAGGTCAGTCCGAACAGGCCGTCGATCACGGCCGGCAGCGGAAAATACGGCTTCAATTGCTCCTCATCCAGGGCGAACTTCGCCACGCGCAGTTTTTCCGCGGCGTAACCCACGTCCCACGGCTCCAGCGTGTCCAGTTGCAACTCGGCGTGGGCGAACTCGCGCAAATCGGCCAACTCGCGTTGCGCCACCGGCCTGGCGCGCGCCGCCAGATCGTGCAGGAACTCCATCACCTCGGTCGGTGAAGCGGCCATCTTGGTTGCCAGCGACTCCTCCGCCGCGTTGCCAAAGCCGAGCAGCTGCGCGGCCTCGTGGCGCAGCGCCATGATCTTGTCGATCCGTGCGGTGTTGTCGAACTTGCCTGCATCGGGCCCCTGATCGGAAGCTCGCGTCTGGTACGCCCAGTACACCCGTTCGCGCAGCTGGCGATTGTCGGCGTAGGTCAGCACGGCTTGTACGCTGGGTTGCTTGAGCGTCACCAGATAGCCCTCAAGCTGCTGGTCCTGTGCGTACTGCCGCAGCACGGCCCGGCCGGACTCGGGGATGCCAGCGAGGTCGCGCTCGTCGGTGACGTGCTGGTGCCACGCCTCGCTGGCATCGAGCACCGCGTTGGAAAATTCGGTGGAGAGTCTGCTCAGCTCCACCCCGATTTCGCGGAAGCGCGAACGCTCGGGCTCGTCCAGCGCCACGCCCGACAGCCTGAAATCACGTAGCGCGTGATTCACCAGCGCACGCTCCGGAATATCCAGTGCGGCGAATTCCGGCGCATCAGCCAGCGCCTGGACTGCGCCGAACAGGTCGCGGTTCTGGCCCAGCTCGATCGCGTGGTCGGTAAGCCTCTCCTCGGCCGGGCCGTAGACTGCGCGCAACGCATCGCTGTCGGCCACCGCATGCAGATGCGAGACCGGTGCCCAGGCGCGGGCGAGACGCTGCTCGAGACGCTCCTGGGTCAGCATCACCGTGGCGAAATCACGCGGCGCGCCGGCCGCCAGCAAGGTGTCGATGCTGGTGCGGTAGTCCGCCAGGATCGCGTCGATGGCGGGCGCGACATGTTCGGGACGGATTTGCGAAAACGCGGGCAGGACATCGTCGGCCAGCAGCGGATTGTCGTGACTCATGAACACTCCTTTCAGGCGACCAGCGTGGCGATCACGCCGACCGAAATCAAGCGCGGCGACGTGACTGCCTCGCGCTCCGCTAGAATGGTTCGATGAACGCCGTGCGCAGCTTCAAGGGTATCTCACCAACCATTGGTCGCCGGGTTTATATCGATCCGGCGGCCAGCGTGATTGGTGACGTGGTGTTGGGCGACGATGTATCGATCTGGCCGGGCACCGTATTGCGTGGCGACGTCAATCACATCCACGTGGGTGCGCGCAGCAGCATCCAGGACGGCAGCATCGTGCACGTCGCCCATGCCGGCCTGTACGGCCCCGGCTTTCCCTGCCTGATCGGCGAAGGTGTCACGATCGGCCACGCTGCCGTGGTGCATGCCTGCACGATTGGCAACTACTGCCTGATTGGCATGCATGCCACCGTGATGGATGGCGCCGTGGTGCGCGACTATGGCTTCGTTGGCGCTGGCAGCCTGGTGCCACCCGGCAAAGTCGTGGGCGAACGCGAGCTATGGATGGGCAGCCCCGCAAGATTCGTGCGCGTGCTCAGCGAGCAGCAGATTGAACAATTGCGTTACTCGGCCGCTCACTACGTGCGCCTGAAAGACAGCTACCTCGCCGCCAGCTGACCAGCGGGCGCTGGCAGGTTCGCCCTCCGGCAGACCAGGCATTGGCGAAGCCATCGACCGGGCATGCGGCATGCTCCGCAGGCTGGGCGGCAGTCTGGTTCGATCACCCGGCCTGCTGCCGCAACGCGAGATACACCGGCTCGGTGTCGGGTCGCTTGCCATGCCACAATGCAAAGGCATCGGCCGCGGTCTCGACCAGCATGCCCAGACCGTCGAACGCGTAACGCGCACCCGCTGCTTGCGCCCAGCCCAGGAAGTCCACGGCCGCATCGCCGTACGACAGGTCGTAACACAGCGCCCGCGCACCCACCAACGCGAACGGCAATTGCAACGACTGGCCCAGCACTCCGGCCGACGTCGCGTTGATGATCAGGTCGTAACTGCCGATATCGGCCAGGTCGTCCCAATAGCGGGTGCGGGCTCGCGACGGTTCACCGATCGCGTCAGCCAGGGCATCGGCCGTAGCGGCTGTGCGGCTGACAATCGTCAATGATTGAATGCCGGCGTCGAGCAGATTCCAGGCCACGCCGTGAGCGGCGCCACCGGCCCCCAGCAGAAGTGCCGTGTGGCCACGCAGATCCACGTCATGCCGCTCGGTCAGGTCCCGCACCAGCCCCGCGCCGTCGGTATTGTGCGCCGCCAGCGTGCCATCGCCCTGGCGGGTCAGCACGTTGGCGCTGCCCGCCCGGACCGCGGCCTCGCTGTGCTGAGCGGCCAAGGCATAGGCGGCCGCCTTGTGCGGCAAGGTGACATTCGCACCGCGCCCGCCCCCCTCAAAGAAACGCCGCACTGCGCTGGCGAACTCGGCCGGCGCCGCGTCGATCGCGCGGTACTCCAGGTCGATGCCGAACTGTCGCGCAAACGATTGATGGATGGGCGGTGACAGGCTGTGCCTGATCGGGTGGCCGAAGACGGCGAATTGGGCGGCTGACATGTTGGTTTCCTGCAAAGGATGTCCGGCTCCCATTCTACGGAGGCGGCGCCCGGGCCGGGGGGCCGGGGGCGGCCGATGTCGCGGTCGTGGCGGGTCGCAGGCGGTGAGATGGGATTGCCGCAGCCTGTGCTTCCCGCCTGGAGAGATCAACCATGTCCGCACAGACCTTGCCTTCGATTCACCAGCGCCTGCTCGGCCCAGCCCTGTTATGGCTGGTTGGCGGCGGCGTCTTGCTACTCAGTACGCTGGTTCCTGCCCACACCGACCTGCTGGGCTGGACGCCGGCCTTCTGGCTGACGGGTGCTCCGCTGACGGTTCTGATGGTGCTGGAGCCGACCCTGCCCCGACAGTTACTCGCCCTGTACCGACCCCGGCGGCGCAGCGCCCATCCCGCGATCTGGAACTAGTGCTGCGACATGCCTGCGCGGGGGCGGCGAGGGGCCGCAAGCATCAGCGCGCCTCGGCGCCTTGACGTTTGCGCTCCATCCGGCGCAGAAACTCCCGCATCACGCGCAGGTACAGCTCGTCGCCCAGATAGCCATCTTCGACGCCGGCATCGATTGACGGGTTGTCGTTGACTTCGATCACCACCGGCTTCTTGCCGACCTGCTTGAGATCGACGCCATACAAGCCGTCGCCGATGAGATGCGTGGCCTTCAACGCCAGCTTGACCACTTCGGGCGGCGCATCCTTGACCGCGACGCTCTCGTAGCCACCGGTCTTCGCGCTGCCCTTGGCGCCGTGGTTGTAGATCTGCCAGTGTCCGCGCGACATGTAGTACTTGCAGGCATAGATCGGCTCACGATTGAGCACGCCGATGCGCCAGTCGAACTCGGTATAGACGTACTCCTGCGCCAGCAGCAGGGCGCTGTGCTGGAACAGGCTGCTGGCCGCACGGGCCAGCGCCTCTTCGTCCTCGACCTTGACCACCCCACGCGAAAACGAGCCATCGGGGATCTTCAGCACCAACGGAAAACCCAGCTTGGCCACGACGTCCTTCATCCCTTTGGCGTCGTCGCGATAGAGGATTTCGGTGTGCGGCACCGCGAGCTTGCGTGACACCATCAAGTCGTTGAGGAAGATCTTGTTGGTACAGCGCAGGATCGAGCTGGGATCGTCGATCACCACCATCCGCTCCTTCTCGGCGCGATGGGCGAAGCGATAGGTGTGGTTGTCCGAGGCGGTCGTTTCGCGGATGAACAGGCCGTCGTATTCGGCCAGCCGCTGGTAATCGTTCTTGCCGATCGTGTCGACCTCGATGCCCAGCTCCTTGCCCGCGGCGACAAACGCCTTGAGCGCCTTCTTGTTCGACGGTGGCATCTGTTCGTCCGGATCGACCAGCATCGCCAGGTCGTAGCGGAACTGGCGCCGCGCGCGCGGCTTGCGCCACAACTTGCGCGAGAAACGGTCCAGTTCTTCCGCAAAGGCGTCTTCCTGGGCGTCATCCAGCGAGTGCAGGCCAATGGGCTTGATGGAGCTGATCTGCCATACGCGGTCGCGATCAAACTCGATCCGCAGCAGCGGACAGGGAAACGTTTCGAACACTTGCCGGGACAGATCCTGCAGCGCGGGATAGGCCGTCTCACCGAAGTAGACGAGGATGCCAAAGTCGGTGGTATCGCGTCCGCCGGCCGGCAGGAAATGGGTCAACTTGGCGTTGAGGTCTTCGATATCGAGGCCGTACACCGAGCGTCGGCGCAGGTCGTTCACCGTGCGCACCGACGGCATCACCTTGTGCCCGCGGGCTTCGGCCAGCAGCGATACGTAATAGCCCGTGCCCAGGTATTTGTAGCTGCGGCACAGATTGATGACGTGGGTCCGCTCATCGTCTGCGCCTATCGGATTGCGCAGATAGTCCATCGCGCTCATCACGTCGACGGATGGGTAGTAGGAACTCCAGTCGGAAGCTTTTTCGACAACGACGACCAGACGCGTCATGGCACCACTCGGGCGAGGTTCGGATGCAGCTGCACGGCCCAGCGGCGGGCGATGGGGGCGCAAAGTGCGCAGTTTGGCACAGTGCAAACTTTGCACAAGGGCAGCTGCTGAAGCAGCAGTAAACGACCGAACAGACCCGTGGTGCTGTCACGAAGAACGCGCCATCGCCCGCGCCGGCTGCTAAAGTCCGCGCGTGCCGACCATGACTCCGCTGCCACCCTCTGACCTCCCGCGCCGCGTCGTGCCGACCGCTGCCGGTACGTCGCCCGCCGGCGACAGTTTCCGCGTGCGTCGCGCCACCTCCACCGATCTGGATGATCTGGTGGCGCTCGAACAACGCAGCTTTTCCGGCGACCGCCTGAGCCGCGCGCAATATCGTCGCCACCTCGACAGCAACTCCGCCCAGGTTTTGGTGGCCAGCCTCAACCATCACCTTTTTCTCGGCAGCGCCGTGCTGTTCTTCCGCAAGGGCAGCACGCTGGCGCGGGTCTACTCGCTGGCGACCCAGCCCGAGGCGCGCGGCCGTGGTGTCGGCGCCGCCCTGCTGGACGCCGCCGCCGAGGCAGCGCGCCGTCACGGCTGCCACGCCATAAGGCTGGAGGTACGCACCGACAACGCCTCCGCCATCGGCCTGTACGAGGGCCACGGCTACCGCCGCATTGGCCGTTACGCGAAGTACTACGAGGACGGCGCCGACGCGCTCCGGTACGAGCTGGCACTAGCCTGAGCACGATGGCGCGCGCTTCGCGCCTGTGCAACGAAGCGAACAGAGCCACGGTGCGCCGCCTGCGTCAGTCGCCCAGCGGTTGTCCGATGCGATGTTGCGTCTCGTCGTCTGGTCGGGCCACCAGTGCACCGGTACGCATCAGACTGACGCTGTAATGGCCCTGGTCGACCAGCGGCAGGAAGGCGCCGCTGCCATAAATCGTGTCGATTTCCGGAATCCAGCGCGGATATTGCCGCTTCAGATTGAGTAGATCGAACGCGCCGGCTTCATCGAAGCTGATTACCGTGCGCGGCGAGTCGACCTCCTGCACCGGATCGTCGTAGCGACCGGACAGGCGATCGAGCCGGTACAGCGGCGGCATCCCGGCCAGCAATGCGGGCAACTTCCACTTCAGCACGATTGCTTCGACGCGCCAGCTGTCGCCGGCCAACTGCACCTGGCGCGAGCTGCCATCGGGCCAACTGAGGGTGAGCGCCCAGCGCTGGGGCGAGAGGATGCGCGCGTCGATTTCCACGACCGGCGCCTCCTGGCTCAACAAGCGGTAACCGCGCAACGCGTAACCCCCTGTCGCCAACAGCACAGCCAGACCGAAGCAGACCAGGCAAGTCAGCGCACGCCAGCTGGCGGCGAATCGCCGGCCGCCGACCAACGATTGGCGCAGCGCGAGCAGCTGCACCAGGGCCATCACAGCAAATACCGCCGCCAGGACAAACAGCACCGTCATCGGCATGCGCAGCAGCGCGCTCCAGTCCATCGTCACTCACCTGATCGCCCGTCGCGCGGGCAGTCCGCCCATGATAGCGGGCCGCCTTACAGTCGGGATGCCGCGCGTCGCTATACTGCGGTGATCCCGAGGAATCCTGATCATGCGCCGATTCATCCTGCTGCTGTCCTGTCTTGCCGTTGCCACCCTGGCCGGTTGTGGCAACAAGGGCCCGCTGGTCCTGCCAAGTCATCCGGCGACAACGGCCACGACCGCAACACCGGCGACGACGGCGGTGCCTGTCGAGTCGGGCGCGGCGGCCACCGCGCGACGCTGACCGGTCCGGCATATGACCCTCCCGTTCTCCAAGATGCACGGCATCGGCAACGATTTCGTGCTGCTGGACTGCCGGCAACAGCCGTTCGCGCTGGACGCGGCACAAATCCGCGCGCTGGCCGATCGGCACACCGGCGTGGGCTTCGACCAGTTGCTGAGCATCGAGCCGGCGCGCGACCCTCGCTGCGCCTTCTACTACGGCATCTGGAACGCGGATGGCTCGCCGTCCGGTCAGTGTGGCAACGGCGTGCGTTGCGTGGCGGCGTGGCTTTACCGGGCCGGGGCATTGCCTTTGGGCCAGGACGTGATGCTGGAGAGTCCGTCCGGCCCGGTGGCCGTACGCGTGCTGGGCGCGCACGAGATCCGGGTCGGCATGGGCGTACCCGCGTTCGAGCCCGCGCAAGTCCCGTTTGACGCGCCAGCGGTCGCTGATCATTACGAGATCGACGTGGATGGGGTGACGCTGCAGATTGGCGCGGTGTCGATGGGCAATCCGCATGCGGTCGTGGCCGTGGACGACCTGGCCGACCCGGCCCTCGAGCGATTGGGCCCGCTGCTGAGCCGGCATCCGCGCTTTGCCCAAGGCGCCAATGCCGGCTTCGTCCGGCGCAGCGGCCGTCGCCGCCTGCGCCTGCGCGTACACGAACGGGGCGCGGGCTGGACGCTGGCCTGCGGCACCGGCGCCTGCGCTGCGATGGCCGTGCTGCGCCAACGCGGCGATGTTGACGATTCGGTGGCTGTCGAACTGCCCGGTGGCAGCTTGCAGATCGAGTGGTCAGGACCCGGCCACACGCTGTGGATGACCGGTCCGGCTGCCTTTGCGTTCGAGGGCGCATGGCCGCTGGCGGGCCAGGCTGCCTGAATGGGCGGTTGAAGCGTACCCCCGTCCATCGCACACTCCAGCTGGAAGGCGCGCCTTTTCTGCGCGCCCCACCAAGGACCAAGGACTTACGCGCATGACTGCCACCCTGCTCGACGATGCCACCCAGGCCCGCGTAGTCGCCGCCTATTTGAAATCGCACCCGGAATTTCTCAGCGAGTACCCCGATCTGGCCGCCCAGCTGACCATGCCGAAGGAGCAGGGCGCGGTGTCGTCACTGTCCGCATACCAGCTGCAGACCCTGCGCGAAAGGAACGCGGAGCTGGAACGCCAGCTGGCCGAACTGATCGAGATCGCGGCCGAGAACGAGAAGCTGATGGAGCGCGTCCATGGGCTGACCGTGGCACTGCTGCGCGCGAACACCATGGAAGTCACCGCCCGTACCGTGATCGCCAAGCTCAGCGCGGATTTCCACACCGAGCAGGTGCGTCTGCTGCTGTTCGGCGACGAGCCCCGGCTGCCGCGGGCGGACTGGCTGCAGCAGATCCCCGGGGGCATCGGGGCACTACCCGAGTTCACCGAATTCCTGCTCAAGGGCGAGCCTGTATCCGGTCGCCTGTCGGCCGACAAGCTGGAGCGGCTGTTTGGCGCCGATGCCGCACAGATCCGCTCGGTCGCGATGATGCGCCTGGGCGACAGTGGCATTCTGGCGATCGGCAGCGCCAACCCGGACCGGTTTCAACCTGGCATGGGCACGCTGTTCCTGAAAATGATCTCGGCCACCATCACCGCCGCGTTGGCGCGCTCGCGGGATGTCGCCTGAGCCATCGATGACCGCCGACCAACAGGTCGATCTGTGGCTGGCGCGGCTGGCCGACGAGCGGCATGCCTCGCCCCACACGATCGCCGGATATCGCCGCGACCTGGCCAAACTGCTGCGCTTCATGCGCGAGCAGCAGGTGACCTCGTTTGATGCGCTGGAACCGAATCGGATGCGCCGCTTCGTCGCCGCCGAACACCGCGCCGGACTGGCGCCGAAGAGCCTGCAGCGGTTGTTGTCGTCCTGTCGCAGCCTGTTCCGCCACCTCAGCCGCGAGGGCGTCCTGACGCACGACCCGTTGCTTGGCGTACGCGGGCCGAAAGTGCGTCGCAAGCTGCCGCAGGTACTCGACGCGGACGAGGCCACGACCCTGGTCGAATCCGACAGTGGCGGCAAGCTGGCGGTGCGGGATCGCGCCATGCTGGAGCTGTTCTATTCGAGCGGCCTGCGCCTGTCCGAACTGGTTGGCCTGCGTTGGTCCGACCTGAATCTGGACGAAGGCGAAGTACGCGTGCTGGGCAAGGGCAACAAGACGCGCCTGGTGCCGGTCGGGCGCTATGCGGTGGCGGCGCTGCGGGCGCTCGGTGCCGCGCAAGGCATGGAACCGGACGAGCCGGTGTTTCGCGGCCGCCATGGCGCGCCCATCAGCCCCCGAACCGTGCAGACGCGCATGAACACGCTGGCGCTGCAGCAGGGGATGCCCAAACACATCCACCCGCACCTGCTGCGCCACACGTTCGCCAGCCACATGCTGGAATCCTCCGGCGACCTGCGCGCGGTGCAGGAATTACTCGGCCACGCCGATATCGCCACCACGCAGATCTACACCCACCTCGATTTCCAATACCTGGCCCGGGTCTACGACGCGGCGCACCCGCGCGCCAAGCGCAAGCCGTGAGCGGCACGACTCAGCCCTGATAACCCCGGATGCGGCCCACCAGGCCCCGCGCCCATCCGATCGCGCGGCCAGTGCCGCCGCGCGAGCCGATATTGAAGCGATCGGGCCGCGGCCCCACCTCTGGTGGTCCAGGCACAATCATTTGCGGAGCCCCCATGGAATCGTTTCACGCCACCACCATCGTTTGCGTGCGTCACCAAGGACGCGTCGTCATCGGCAGCGACGGCCAGGTCACGCTGGGCAACACCGTGATGAAGGCCAACGCCTGCAAGGTGCGCCGGCTTGGCAAGGGCGACGTGCTGGGTGGCTTCGCCGGTGCCACCGCCGATGCGTTCACCCTGTTCGAACTGTTCGAGGCCAAGCTGTCCCGGCACAGCACCAACCTCACCCGCGCCGCGGTGGAAATGGCCAAGGAATGGCGTACCGATCGCCGCCTGGGCCGGCTCGAGGCGATGCTGGCAGTTGCCGACAAGGACACCTCGCTGCTGATCTCCGGCAATGGCGACGTGATTGAGCCCGAACATGGCCTGATCGCCATCGGTTCAGGCGGGCCATTCGCCCAGGCCGCCGCGATGGCCCTGCTGGAAAACACCCAGCTGGACGCGCGCACGGTCGTCGAAAAGGCGCTGAAAATCGCCAGCGACATCTGCATCTACACCAATCACAACGTGTCGATCGAAGAGCTGTGAGCGCGGCGGAAGCGTGGGGCCTGTCGTCTGAAGGCCTCCCGCGAGACCACCCTCGGCCACAGCCATGTCCCTCATCGGTCGTCGCGCAATTTTCCCGGCCACGGGCAGACCCTGCACTTCCCGTTCGCCGTCCCCCGTTTGCCTGAGCACCACGAAATGTCCGAACTCACACCCCGCGAAATCGTCAACGAACTCGACCGCTACATCATCGGCCAGCACGACGCCAAGCGCGCCGTCGCGGTGGCTCTGCGCAGCCGCTGGCGGCGCATGCAGCTGCCGCCCGAGATGCGCAACGAGATCAGCCCGAAGAACATTCTGATGATCGGTCCCACCGGCGTCGGCAAGACCGAGATCGCCCGACGTCTGGCGACGCTGGCCAACGCACCGTTCGTGAAGGTGGAGGCAACCAAATTCACCGAAGTGGGTTACGTGGGCAAGGACGTGGAATCCATCATCCGTGACCTCGCCGACGTGGCCTACAAACTGACCCGCGAGCAGGCTATCAAGCGCGTGCGCACGCAGGCCGAGGATCGCGCCGAGGATCGCATTCTGGACGCCTTGCTGCCGCGTCGGCAGCCACCCGCAGACTGGACCCACGACGCCGCGGCAACGCCGGCCATCGACAGCGACACCCGCCAGAAGCTGCGCAAGCAGCTGCGCGAGGGCGCGCTGGACGAGCGTGAGATCGAGTTGGACGTCGCCCTCAACGTGGGCGTGGAAATCATGTCGCCACCGGGCATGGAGGAAATGGGCGCCCAGCTGCGCCAGATGTTCCAGAGCCTGGGCGGGGCCAAGACCCAGCAGCGCAAGCTGGCGATCAAGCTGGCCCGGCCCCTGTTGCTCGACGAAGAGGCCGGCAAGCTGCTCAACGACGACGAGATCCGGAGCCAGGCGATGGAGTCGGCCGAACAGAACGGGATCGTCTTCATCGACGAAATCGACAAGGTGGCGCAGCGCTCCGATTACGGCCACTCCGGGGTCAGCCGCGAGGGCGTGCAACGCGACCTGCTGCCGCTGGTCGAGGGTTCGACCGTGTCCACCAAGTACGGCCCGATCAAGACCGATCACATGTTGTTCATCGCCTCCGGCGCGTTTTCGCTGGCCAAGCCGTCGGACCTGATCCCCGAAATGCAGGGGCGGCTGCCGATCCGGGTCGAGCTGGGCGCCCTGGGTGTGGAGGATTTCAGACGCATTCTGCGCGAGCCCCACAACGCGCTGACCAAGCAGTACGCCGCCTTGCTGGGGACTGAGGGCGTCAGCATCGAATTCACCGACTCCGGGATCGACCGGCTGGCCGAGGTGGCGTTCCAGGTGAACGAGCGCACGGAAAACATCGGGGCCCGCCGACTGCACACGGTGATGGAGCGCCTGCTGGAAAAAATTTCCTTCGAAGCAGCGGACAAGTCCGGCGAAAAATACGTTATTGACGCCGAACAGGTAGATAAAAACCTGGAAAGCCTGGTTCAGAACGAAGACCTCAGCCGCTACATCCTTTGAACAAAGGCCACCGCCCTCATCTGCTAAAATGGTGGGTGTGAGCAATATTATTGAACTGAAAAGTACCGGCCAACGGGCTCGCCTGCGCGAGGCGCAGCAGAACCAGACCCTGGTGCGGTTGTGGCGCGAGGAGCTCGAGTACGGCAGCTTCTGCGGCTACGTGGGTGACGTGGGGCGCGAGTTCTTCCTGCTGTGGGTGGTTGGCGACGGCATCACCTACGATGGCATGTACGTGATGCGCCATCGCGACGTCACCGAGCTGGAAGCACCGGACAAACACCACGTCTTCATGCAGAAGGCGTTGGCCCTCAAGCACATCTTGCCGCGCATGCCGCGCGGCTTTCCGCTGGACAATATTGGCGAGGTGATACGGGCCGCTGGGCGTCAGGCACCGGTGATCGGTGTGCATGTGGATAGTGAGGACGAATCCGACGTGTGCTACATCGGTCGCCTGATCGATGCCGACGACGACGGCTTCAACCTGCAGGAGCTGAGCCCGGATGCGGAGTGGATGCGCGAGCCATCATTTTTCAGCTGGGACGAAGTAACCACGGTCTGCATGGAAGACAGCTATGCGCAATCGCTGCTTGCCGTGGCCGGTCCGCCGCCACCGATGCTGATGCCCGGTGATGCCGGCTTCGGCCGTCTGCCGTCGCCCTGAGCGTACTTGCCCCTCAGCCAGACCGCTGAGGCACCGTTTCACAGCTGACCCACCCATTGCCGCCGGCAGGGCGACTTTAACTGCGGATGCGGCTGCGGCTAAGCTCGGTGCTTCCCAGCGGAGCAGACTTCACATGACGGCGAACAACGGATGACACGGATTGTCGTGGTCGGCAGCATCAACATGGATCTGGTCACCCAGGCGCCGCGCTTTGTGGACCCGGGTGAGACGATTCTCGGCGAGCGCTTTCTCACCGTACCCGGCGGCAAGGGCGCCAACCAGGCGGTTGCCGCGGCCCGTCTCGGTGCCGAAGTCACCCTGGTCGGTGCCACCGGCGACGACGCGTTCGGTCGGCAACTGCGCGACGGCTTGACTCACGAATGCATTGACCTGCGCCACGTGGCCCGACTGGACGACTGCGCCAGCGGCACCGCCTCCATCACGGTCGCGGCCGGGGAGAACCAGATTATCGTGGTGCCTGCCGCCAACGCGCAGGTTGTTCCGGCCCAGGTGGAAAGCGCGCGATCGGCGATTGCCCACGCCGACGCCGTGTTGGTACAGATGGAAATCCCCTTGGAAACCGTCGAGGCCACCTTGCGGCTGGGCCAGCGGCTGGGCGTGCCGGTGATTCTCAACCCCGCGCCGGCCCTGCAGCTGCCGGTCGAATGGCTGAAGCTGGCCCGCTACGTCACCCCGAACCAGCACGAACTGGCCATCCTGCTGGGCGCTGATCCGCAAGAGGACTTCCGTGCGTTGATGGGTCGTGCGCCCTGCCCGGTCGTGCTCACCCGCGGCGGCGAGGGCGCCTGGTATCGCGAGCAGGGTGAACCGGTCCACCAGGAGGGCTTCGCCGTCGATGTGGTGGACAGCACCGGCGCCGGTGACACGTTCAATGCCGCGCTCGCCGTGTTCCTGCACGAAGGCCTGGCGGTAGCCGTGCGCAAGGCCTGCGCCGCCGCCGCGCTGTCAGTCACCCGGCTGGGTGCGCAGGCGGGCATGCCTCGGCTGGCCGAATTGGACGCGCTACTCGCGCGATAGCGCGATCACTTGCCGATGCAGAACGAACTGAAGATCGCGCCGAGCAGGTCGTCGCTGCTGTAGCTGCCGGTGATCTCGCCCAGCGCGTGCTGGGCCTGGCGCAACTCCTCGGCGGCCAGCTCACCGGCGCGACTGGCGGCGAGCGTCGCGGCAGCCTGGTCGAGATGGGCGCCGACGCGCTGCAGAGCCAGGACGTGACGGCGACGCGCGCTGAATGCTCCTTCGCCACTGCCAGCACCCGCCAATTGCTTGAGATGGGTACGCAGGGCGTCCAGGCCTTCGCCGGTCTTTGCCGACAACCACAGCCAATGGTGATCGTGCCTTTGCTCGCCGCGCGCGGACTCGCCGTGCAGGTCGATCTTGTTGATGACCACCACGCGTTCGGTGGCAGGTGGCAGCGCCGCGAAAAATTGGAGATCCGTGGTCACGTGATCCGCGTCCGTGACCAGCACGGCCACGTCGGCGCGTTGCAACTCGGCATGCGCGCGGCGCACGCCTTCACGCTCGACTTCGTCACGCGTTTCGCGCAAGCCGGCGGTGTCGGCCAGCTCCAACACGATGCCGTCCAGACTCAAGACTTCGCGCAGCACGTCGCGGGTGGTTCCTGCGACCGGGGTCACGATGGCACGGTCGCTGCCCGCCAGCGCGTTGAGCAGGCTGGACTTGCCGGCATTGGGTCGGCCGATGATCGCCACGCGCAGGCCGTCATTCAAGCGCAAACCGCGCTCGGCTTCACGCAGCAAACTGCGCAGCTCACTACGTGCGCCTTCGAGTTGGCTGGCAGTGGCCGGGTCAGCCAGAAAATCGATTTCCTCTTCGGGAAAGTCGATCGCGGCTTCGATGTGCACGCGCAGTGCGACCAGCGACTGCAGCAGGGCGTCGACCTTGCGGGAAAACACCCCTTCCAGCGATTGCAACGCGGCGCGGGCGGCCGCCTGGGAGCGTGCCTCGATCAGATCGGCGACGGCTTCGGCCTGGGCCAGGTCGAGCTTGCCGTTGAGGAATGCGCGTTCGGTGAATTCGCCGGGGCGGGCAAGGCGTGCGCCGAGTTCGCAGCAGCGGCGCAGCAACAGGTCGAGCAACACCGCGCTGCCGTGCCCCTGCAGTTCGAGCACATGCTCGCCGGTGTATGAGGCAGGCGCCGGAAAATACAGCAGCAGTCCGCGATCGATCAACTCGCCGCCTGCGTCCTGGAACGTCGCAAGGTGCGCATGCCGGGGCCGCGGGGCTTGGCCGAGCAGGGCACGCGCCATGGTCGGAACGGCCGGTCCCGACACGCGCAGCACGCCGACACCGGCCGCCCCCGGTGCGCTGGCGATCGCCGCAATGGTGTCGCTGGAGGACTCGGTCATGATCGTCGACTCTAAAGGAAGTCAGCCGCGACGGTGCTCCGGTCGCGGCTGACGGCACCACCACCAGGGCTGCTATCAGGCAGCCGCGGGCTTGGCCACTTCCTCACGATCGATATGGTGGGTGATCCACCATTGCTGACCGAGGCCGACGATGCCGTTGACGGCGTAGTACAGGCACAGGCCGGAAGGGAAGAAGGCGAACATCACGGTGAACAGCAGCGGCATCACCTTCATCATCTTGGCCTGGGTCGGGTCCATGCCCGCGGCCACCGGATTCAGCCACTGCGTGCCCAGCATCACGATCGCATAGATGATCGGCAGGATGTAGAACGGATCGGGTGCGGCAAGGTCGGGAATCCAGATGAACGGCGAGTGGCGCAGTTCCAGACTGTACTCAAGCACGAAGAACAGGCCGTAAAACACCGGCAGGGTGATCAACACCGGCAGGCAGCCGCCCATCGGGTTGACCTTCTCCTTCTTGTACAGCTCCATCATCGCGACCTGCATCTTCTGCTTGTCGTCGCCGTAGCGTTCCTTCAGCGCCGCGACGCGCGGCTGCAGTTTGCGCATGCGTGCGCTGGAACGGTACTGGATGGCGGTGAGCTTCCAGCTCAAGCCCTTGATCAGCAGCACCAGCAGGATGATTGCCGCACCCCAGTTCTTGGTGATCGCGTGGAACTGCGACAGCACCCAGTGCATCGGCACGGCGATGATCTTGAACATGCCGTAGTCGATGGTCAGGTCCAGACCCGGCGCGATGGTGTCCATCGAACCCTGCTTGTTTGGGCCCAGGTACAGCCGCGCCTGGCTGGCGAGACTTTGTCCGGGTGCCACGCTCAAGGCCGGACCGACTGTGCGGATCAGGTAGCGCGGGTGGGCGCTGTCGGGGTTGAGCGTCTGGGTGACGTAATGATCCGTCTCGTCGGCAGGCGGAATCCATGCGGTCACGAAGTACAACCGAAGCATCGCCGCCCAACCGCCCTTGATGCTGGCGTTGAGGGCGTCCTTGGGCTCGGCGAAGTCCGCGAACGGCAGCTTTTCGAACTTTTCGCCGGTGTACCACGCCGCTCCCTTGAAGCTGCGGTTTTCCGGTTCGGTGTAGTTCTTCAACCAACTGTCGGCCTTGGGGGGGTCGACCCACAACACTTGCCGATAGGCATTCCCCTGCCAGGCCTCGGCGGTGCCGTTGTCGATGCGCTGGGTGACACCGATGACGTAGCTGCCGCGCTGGAAGTGATAGGTCTTGGTGACCTTCAGGCCTGCCGCGTCTTGCCAGGTGAGTTCAACGTTCAACTCGTTCTGGCCTTCGCCCAGCGCATACGACGTCTTGGCGCTGCTGAACTGCGCCAGATGATTGGGCTGGTCCGCCGAAGCCGTGTCGCTGCTGCTGACCAGGCCGCTCTGCACCACGGAATAGCGCACGGGGTCGCTGGAAAGCAGGACGGTCGGCGGCGGGTTCGGGTTCTTGTGGGTCCTCGGTGCCTGCGGGTATTCCAGCAGGTCCGCATGCACCAGGCTGCCGCCGCGGGTATCGACGCTGAGCTTGAGCACGTCGGTCTGCACCGTGATCAGCTGCGCCGCCGGCGTGGCCGCGGGGCTGGCTTCGGTGCTGATGGCTGGAGCAGCGGTGGGTGCTGGCGCCGAGGCGGCCGGAATCGCGCCCGGCACGCTGGCGTCGATCGACGCCTCGACCGGGGCCGATGCGCTGGTAGCTGCAACAGGCGCCTGCGGGGCGTAATCCTTCTCCCAGGCAAGAAACAGGAGATAGGCGACGGCCAGCATGGCAAACAGGAGAAAGGTGCGCGTTTGATTCATCGCGTAGCAGATCCGGGTAACGCCACGACACGTGTGCACGCCGCGGAGACGAAAAGGAAAAAGGTCAACGCTCGATTGTGGCGGTGTCGCCGGCGCGCTTCAATGGTTGGCCGCTGCCAGATGACTGGCCCGCAGCTTTTCCCACAACCCGTCGAGCTCGCTGAGCAGCTGGGATCCTGGTACACCGGCGGCCTGCTCCCGCGCCATCACCATCATGTCGACGGCAGGCAGTTGATGGCGGACGCGCCGGAACGACTCGCGCAATAGACGCTTGATCCGGTTGCGCTCCACGGCGCGCTTGGAGACGCGTTTGGAAATTGCCAGGCCGAGCCTCGCGTGACCCAGGCTGTTGTCGCGGTAGCGCAAATGAAAACAGCGGCCGCTGGCGCGTCCGCTGCTGGTCCGCAAGGCGGCGAAGTCACTCGGTCGACGTAACCGCGCCTCACGGGGAAGCCCGGCCCCGGCCATGGTGCTGGTCGCCACTGGCCGTCGGTAACTTACGGGATCAGGCGCTTGCGGCCCTTCGCACGACGGGCGTTGATGATCTTGCGACCGTCTGCGGTGGCCATGCGGGCACGGAAACCATGCACACGGGCGCGCTTTAACTTGCTTGGCTGGAAGGTCCGCTTCATGGGTTGCTCCGAAGGGAATATGGCTGAAAAGGTTGGAAAGTATGGAATGCGGCGGCAATACTGTCAAATGGTGGCGCTGGTGGCTTGTGGATAGTATGTGGATAGCTGCCGCGGCGGGGGCAGGGTCTGCTGCTAGACTAACCAGCCCCCCGCGCGAAAGCGCACCCAGTAGTGGTTGATTGTGTCCATGAGTGATCTGTGGCGGCGCTGCCTTGAGCGCCTTGAAGGCGATTTGAGCGCCGAAGACCTGCACACCTGGCTGATGCCGCTGCAGGCGCGCGACGATGCCGACGGCCTGCAGCTGTTTGCGCCCAATTCCTACACTCTGGACACCGTGCGTGGGCGTTACCTGCCCCAGATTGAAGCCGTCCTGCAACAGCTGGCCGGAAGAGCCTGCCCCGTGCGGCTGGAGGTGGGTTCCAGCGCGCCCCGGCCCGTGCCGGTCGCCAGGCCCGCCAGCGCACACGTGAGTCGCGTGGCGCCGCCCCTGGTGGCGTTCGACCACAATCTGGACCCGCATTACACGTTTGAAACCTTTGTCGAAGGCAAGTCGAACCAGTTGGGCAAGGCCGCCGCCATCCAGGTGGCCACCAATCCAGGGCGGGCCTACAACCCCTTGTTGTTGTACGGCGGCACCGGCTTGGGCAAGACTCACCTCATGCACGCCGCCGGCAATCTCATGCGCGAACGCAATCCCGACTGCAAGGTGATGTACTTGCGGTCGGAGCAGTTCGTCGGCTCGATGATCGAGGCACTGCGCGCCAAGAGCATGGACGAGTTCAAACGTCGCTTCCGCTCGGTCGATGCATTGCTCATCGACGACATCCAGTTCTTCGCCGGCAAGGACACCACGCAGGAAGAGTTTTTCCACACCTTCAATGCGCTGTTCGAGTCCAAGCAGCAGATCATCCTGACCTGCGATCGCTACCCGAAGGAAGTGGACAAGCTCGAGCCGCGGCTGAAATCACGCCTGGGCTGGGGTCTGTCGGTGGCGATCGAGCCGCCGGATTTCGAGACCCGTGCGGCCATTCTGCTGGCCAAGGCGCTCGAAAAAGGCGTGCGCGTCGACGAGAACGTGGCCATGCTGCTGGCCAAGCGGATTCGCTCCAACGTGCGCGACCTCGAGGGCGCGCTGAATACGCTGGCCGCACGAGCCAACTTCTACGGCCGCCCGATCACGCCCGAGTTTGCCGAGGAGACCCTGCGCGACTTGTTGGCCACGCATGCCCAGGCCGTCACCATCACCAACATCCAGAAGATCACGGCCGAATACTTCAACGTGCGGCTGCAGGATCTGCTGTCCAAGCGCCGGGTGCGCTCGCTGGCACGACCACGGCAGATTGCGATGACACTGTCCAAGGAGCTTACCGAACACAGCCTGCCGGAGATCGGTGAGGCGTTTGGTGGGCGGGATCACACCACCGTGATGCACGCATGCAAGACGATCCGCAAATTTCTCGAGACCGATCCGCGGATGCGACAGGATTGGGAACAATTGATCCGGACGCTGACAGGCTGAAATGACAATTTGGGAGATTATGGATAAGCGGGGGCTCAACCTGTGGATAATGGGTGGATGAAATGGCGGCGAAAGTTATCCACATATGGCCCACCGGCAAAAGGTCGTTCCGAGCACAGCCGTTTACCGACGTAATCAATTGATTTTGTTGTGGAAAATAGAGAATAAAAGTTGTCCACCGAGCCAACAACCACTACTAACTTCTTTTAAAGACAGAACAGCAGGTATAGGGGAAGCATAGCCATGCAATTCAGCATCCAACGAGAAGCGCTGCTCAAACCGCTGCAGCAAGTGGTTGGCGTGGTTGAACGCCGCCAGACGCTGCCGGTGCTGGCCAACCTGCTGGTCAAGGTCGGGGACAACAAAGTCTCACTCACCGGCACTGACCTCGAAGTGGAGATGGTTGCCACGACCGAGGCCGAGAAGCTGGACGACGGCGAAATCACCATTCCCGCCCGCAAGCTGTTCGACATCGTCCGTGCGCTACCCGATGGCGCGCGCATCGACCTCAAGCTCAACGGTGACCGGGTGGCACTGAGCGCTGGGCGCAGTCGATTCACGCTGACGACGCTGCCGGCCAGCGAATTTCCGACCGTGGACGAAATCGAGTTGGTCGAGAAAGTCAGCCTGCCTGAAGAAGTGCTGCGTGATTTGATGGAACGTACGGCGTTCGCGATGGCCAATCAGGACGTTCGCTATTACCTCAACGGCATGCTGCTCGATCTGCAGGAGCACACCTTGCGGTGTGTGGCGACCGACGGTCACCGCCTGGCGATGAAAGAAACCAAGCTGCAGAGTCAGGTCACCACCCGCCGGCAAATCATCATTCCCCGGAAAGGCGTGAACGAGTTGGTCGGCTTGTTGGAATCGGGCGAGGGTCAGGTCGAACTGGAGTTTGGCCGCAATCACCTGCGGGTGCGTCGGGGCGATGTGGTGTTCACCTCAAAGCTGATCGACGGACGGTTTCCCGACTACGAGGCCGTGATTCCGCTGGGCGCCGACAAGACCGCCACGCTGGACCGTGAGGTCCTGCGCGGCGCGCTGCAACGCGCCGCCATTCTGTCGAACGAGAAATATCGCGGCGTACGGCTGGAGTTGTCACCCGGCAAACTGCGCATCGTGGCGCACAACCCCGAGCAGGAAGAGGCCGTGGAGGAAGTGGAGGCCGATACACACGTTTCCGACCTCGCCGTCGGATTCAATGTGGGCTACCTGCTGGATGCTCTGGCCGCGTTGCGCGGTGAGCAAGCGCGACTCAGCCTGCGCGATGCCCAGTCCAGCTGCCTGGTACAGGAATGCGACTCCGAGGACGCCCGCCACGTAATCATGCCGTTGCGCCTCTGACGTCCGCTGCATGGCCTTCGCTTTTGGTCCGACTAACTGGCAACGCCGGAGTTTCCCACAGGGGCTCCGGCGTTGCCGTTTGGTGGCGGGCTGGAAATGAGGCTGGAGCAGCTACGCGCCCACGGCTTGCGCTGCCTTGCCGACAACGCGATTGAACTGGACCCGGCCCTGAATGTTTTCGTCGGCGCCAACGGCGCGGGGAAAACCAGCGTGCTGGAGGCGGCCTTTCTGCTTTCGCACGCGCGCTCGTTTCGAAGTGGCGCGAAAGAGGCGTTGCTGCAACGGGGGTCAAGTGAGCTGTCGATCTTCGCCAGTTTGCTTCACCAGGACGGTCGCACCAGTCGAGTCGGCTTGGGCCGTCGCGGGTCCCGTTGGGAGGCAAAGGTGAATGGCGAGGGTGTCGCGATCGGCCAGTTGGTGCGCGAATGCGCCGTCGTGTGCTTCGAACCGGGTTCACACGCTTTGATTGCAGGTGCCGCGGACGAGCGCCGCCGCTTCCTGGACTGGGGTGTGTTTCACGTGGAACACGAGTTTCTCCCCACGTGGCGTCGCTACCAGCGCGCCTTGAAGCAACGCAACAGCCTGCTTCGTGCGGGGCAGGCGGTGGCCGACGAGGCCCTGTACGCCCCCTGGGAAACCGAGCTCGCCCGATCCGCCGAGGAAATTGACGCCCAGCGACGCGCCTATCTGGATATCCTCGTGCCCCGGCTTCGCGCCGGCGCTGAACGGCTGCTCCCCGAGCTGGGGAACCTCCAGCTGCGCTATCGCCGTGGTTGGTCAGACGAGCTCGAACTTGCCGGCCAACTGCGCGAACAGCGGGGCAGGGATCTGGCTCGCGGGCACACGACGGCCGGCGTGCATCGGGCGGACTGGTCACTGGCATTCGAACACGCGCCGTTGCGTGAACACCTGTCCCGTGGCCAGGAAAAACTCACCGCGCTGACCTGTGTGCTGGCGCAAGCCGAGCTCTATGCCGAACGGTGCGGGGAGTGGCCGATCGTGTGCCTCGACGATCTGGCTTCTGAGCTTGATCAGGCGCACCAGTCGGCCGTGGTGGAGCAACTGAGGTCCGTCCGCGCGCAGGTGCTGTTGACCGGCACCGAGCTACCTTTGGCCTTGCAGGGAACCCCCGCCCGGGTGTTCCACGTGGAACAGGGCAGGCTCGCGCGCCTGCTATAATCAGACGGTTGCATCCCACCGGTTTGCATAACCCTGTCCGGCCTTTCACGGCGCCGTGTCGGGCGGGTAGCTGGCGCCAGGAAACGGTCAACGCATGAACGAATCCATGAACGAATCGCACTACGACTCAAGCAATATCAAGGTCCTCAAGGGACTGGAGGCTGTGCGCAAACGCCCGGGCATGTACATCGGTGACACCGATGACGGCACCGGGCTGCACCACATGGTGTTCGAAGTCGTCGACAACTCGATCGATGAGGCGTTGGCGGGCTACTGCGACAAGGTCACGGTCATCATCCTGGAAGACGGTTCGGTCAGCGTCAGCGACAACGGCCGCGGCATCCCGGTCGACATGCACCCGGAAGAGCACCGTTCCACCGCCGAAGTGGTCATGACCGTGCTGCACGCCGGCGGCAAGTTCGATGCGAATTCGTACAAGGTTTCAGGCGGCCTGCACGGCGTGGGCGTCTCGGTGGTGAATGCTCTGAGCGCGCACCTGTGGCTGACTATCCACCGTGATGGCCATGAGTACCTGCAGGAATACGCCCTGGGCGAGCCGCTGTACCCGTTGAAGGAAGTCGGTCCTTCTTCGAAGCGCGGAACGACGGTGCGCTTCCTGCCCAGCCTGGCCACGTTCGTCAGCAACAGCGATTTCCACTACGAGGTTCTGGCCAAACGCTTGCGGGAACTTGCCTTCCTCAACTCCGGCGTCACCATCGAGTTGAAGGACGAGCGCGGCGAAGGCCGTCAGGACACGTTTGCCTATGAGGGGGGCATCCGCTCGTTCGTCCAGCATCTGGCGAAGATGAAGACCGCGCTGCATCCCAATGTGATCAGCCTCACCGCCGTGCAGGACGAAATCGTGGTGGAAGTGGCCCTGCAGTGGACCGACTCCTATCAGGAGACCATGTTCTGCTTCACCAACAACATTCCGCAGCGCGATGGCGGCTCCCATCTCACCGGCTTCCGCGCTGCGCTGACCCGCTCGCTGCAGAACTACATCGAACGCGAGGGCCTGGCGAAAAACGCCAAGGTGTCGCTGTCCGGCGACGATATGCGCGAAGGCATGATCGCGGTGCTGTCGGTGAAGGTGCCCGATCCGAAGTTCTCGTCGCAGACCAAGGACAAGCTGGTCTCGTCCGAGGTGAAGACCGTGGTCGAGCAGGTCGTCAACGAGAAGCTGGCCGAGTTCCTACTGGAACACCCCGCGGAAGCCAGGATGATTGCCTCCAAGGTCGTCGACGCCGCGCGCGCCCGCGAAGCCGCGCGCAAAGCCCGCGAGATGACCCGGCGCAAGGGTGCGCTGGACATCGCCGGGTTGCCGGGCAAGCTGGCCGACTGCCAGGAAAAAGATCCGGCCCTGTGCGAGCTGTTCCTGGTCGAGGGTGACTCCGCCGGCGGCTCGGCCAAGCAGGGTCGCAACCGCAAGACCCAGGCGGTACTTCCGCTCAAGGGCAAGATCCTGAATGTCGAGAAGGCACGCTTCGACCGCATGTTGGCCTCAGCCGAGGTCGGCAACCTGATCACCGCGTTGGGCACCGGTATCGGCAAGGATGAATACAATCCCGACAAACTGCGTTATCACCGCATCATCCTGATGACCGATGCGGACGTCGACGGCTCGCATATCCGCACCCTGCTGTTGACGTTCTTCTACCGCCAGATGCCCGAGCTGATCGAGCGCGGCCACGTCTATATCGGCCTGCCGCCGTTGTACAAGGTCAAGCAGGGCAAGCAGGAGATCTACATCAAGGATGACGCGGCGCTCAACGATTACCTGATCTCCAGCGCGGTGGACAACGCGTCGTTGGTCTACAGCCCGGACGCGCCTCCGATTACCGGCGAAGCCCTGGAAAAGCTGCTGCGCAGCTATCAATTCGCGCTCGACCAGATCGAAAAGCTGACCCATCGGTTCGATGCCGCCGTGCTCACTGCGTTGATCGAACACCAACCGATTGAACCAGCCCTGTGGACAGACCCGGTGGCGATGCGGGCCTGGCTCGACGGCGCCACGCAGCGTCTGGCCGCCACCGGCCTGGGCAAGCCGCATTATTCGATGTCACTGCGCCTGGCAACTGAAGAGCAGCCCGCTGCCATCGAAGTCATCCGCGAGCAGCACGGCCTGACCCACACCTGGCTGATGCCGCAACCGTTCTTCGGCAGCAATGACTTCCGCCCGATTCTGGCGATCAGTCAACAGATTGCGGGCATGATTCAGAGCGGTGCCGTGGTCCAGCGGGGTAATGCTTCACGCGGCGTGCTCAGCTTCGTCGAGGCGCGCAACTGGTTGCTCGAGGAAGCCAAGAAAGGTCGCAGCATCCAGCGCTTCAAGGGCTTGGGTGAGATGAACCCGGAGCAGCTGTGGGACACCACCGTCAACCCGGACACTCGTCGCATGCTGCAGGTCGGCATCGAAGATGCGTTCGTGGCCGACCAGATGTTCTCGATGCTGATGGGGGAGGCCGTTGAGCCGCGTCGCGAGTTCATCGAGGCGAATGCCTTGAAGGTTGCCAACCTGGACGTTTGAAACAGGCCGCCGGCACTGTGGCGGGCGGGCACAGCCCGTGGTGGGCGTGCGCCACAGGTTGCGCGGCTGGCCTTGCCGCGCCGCAACCTGCTTCACCTGATGACCACGCAACGCCTGCAAATAATCCGGGCGATCCGGATTGATAATCAACAAGTTATTGATTTTAAACGACCTTTAATGTCGCGCTGCAACTTGTTCTCACTTGTCGGATCGGGTTACCCTTGGAAGTCGCCCGCGCCCATCGACGCGTTCCAGCACTGAATCAGGATCATCATCACCATGAAGCATGTCCGAGCCTTAACCCTACTGGCGAGCGTCGCGCTGCTGCTCGGTGTCGTCAGTACCCCGGCCTCCGCCCGCAAACAGGACAATGCCCAGGCAAAAAAGGCGTTGCTCTATCCGGATGCGACCCGCGTCGAGCCCAAGCTGGATCTGACCAGCCCCAAGGATCAGAAGAACCTGAACGACGGACTGGACGCGGTCAACGAAGGTGACAAGGCCAAAGCTGAAAAGTACCTGCAGCCGATCATCGACAAGAGCAAGAGCAAGTACGCACAGGCGCTGGCGTTGCAGGGCATGGCCAGCCTCGCGTACAACGATGGGGACTACAAGGGTGCCATCACCACGTTGCAGCGCTCACTGGCGCTGGGCGTCATGCCCAATGAAACCTATTTCCAGCTCGAGTACATGCTGGCACAGTTCCAGATGGCCGACGAGCAGTACAAGCCCGCGCTGGACACAATCCAGAAGTGGCGCGCCGCAGGCAAGCGGGAAACGGCTGACTCGTACGCACTCGAAGGCAATGCGCAGTACCGGCTGGGCAACTATGCCGCGGCGATCGCGGCCATCAACAAGGCCAAGACCCTGACCGACAAGGCCGAGCCGAGCTGGGACCAGATCCTGATGGCGAGCTATGCGGAGTCGGGCCAGGCCGAGAAAGCCGCTGATGTGGCCAAGGCGCAACTCGCGGCAAATCCGAACGACCCGGCCGCGCTCAGCAACGCCATTGCCGTACTGATGCAGGCGGAAAACTATCCCGAAGCAATCCGGGTGATGGAGCAGGCCCGCGCCAGCGGCGCGCTCACGCAGGACAAGCAGTACGTCAGCCTGGCCAAGCTCCATCTCATGGCCGGTCAGGACAGTGCCAATCCGGTCCCCGAAGCGACCAAGGCCGAGCAGGTGCTCGAGGATGGTCTTGCCAAGGGCGTACTCAAGCCCGACGCGGACACCTATGTGCTGATGGGTAAAGCGGCGGAAATCGCCAACGACATTCCCAAGGCGCTCAGCTACTACCAGAAGGCCGAGCCGATTTCCACTCACGGCGAAGCCGCATTGCGAGCGGGAAGCTTGCTGTTGAACCAGAACAAGTACAGTCAGGCGAAGGCCCTGTTCCAGAAGGCCCTCGCCAAGGGCGTTGAGCACCAAGGCACGGCCTACATGCTGCTGGCCGAGTCCGAGCGGGGTCTGAAGAACAAACCGGCCGCGATCGCCGCCATGAAGAAGGCCGCGCAGGATCCGGAAACGGCTTCCAAGGCGAAGGCGTGGCTGAAGAAGGCCGGCGCCGGCTGAGAATTACCGTGTACCGCGGCCGTTACGGGGTAGACAAACGTCTTGGTGTCTGCCTCGTGACGCTATACAAACCGCATGTGCTGTTGTAACGTTGAAACCTTTCCCCGTCTCCCCAGCGGCAATTTTTTTTCCGGATCCGCCAATTTCCAATTCGGCGGTGTCGGGCCAAGCCCTGCGGCAACGTTCCCGTCCGATTAATCAGCTTCAGAAAGTGACAGATGGCCTCAAGTAACGAAGAATTCGAGCGCGAGTCGTTCAGCTGGAAGCGCACCTCGGCATTGGCAGTTGCGATCGGCTTGCATGCGTTCGCGTTCCTGTTGATTGTGGCCCCTATGGCGCCGCCGAATCAGAATCACAAGGAAAAGGAACGCATCGTCCAGGTGAACTTCATCGAGCCGCCGCCGCCGCCGCCGCCGCCGCCACCGCCGCCGCCGGAGCCGCCGAAGCAGCCGCCGCCGAAGATCATTCAGCAGATCAAACCGCCACCGACGCCACCGCCGCCGACGCCACCACCACCGGTGGAAGAACGCTCCGCCATGGCGTACCAGGCACCGCCTCCGGCTCCGCCTGCTCCACCGGCTCCGCCCGCGGACATCGTCGCCAGCTCTGACCTCAGCTATAACAGCCGACTTCAGCCGAGATATCCGCCACAGGCGATCCGCCAGCGGCATGAGGGTACGGTGGTGTTGATGATACTGGTCGGTACGGATGGTCTGCCCAAGGACATCAAGGTCGACCGATCCAGTGGTTATCACGAGCTTGATCGTGCCGCCATGGATGCTGCACGCCGTTGGCGCTTCAATCCAACGATTCGAAATGGACAAAGAGTTGAGGGGTACGCACGCGTTCCCGTCAACTTCAACCTCAACCAGCTGTAACCGGATTCGTCCGGCTTACAGTTACAGCTCACGCTTGACTTTCCTAGGGTAGCGTTATGTTCCTACAGACTCCTGCAACGACCGAAGCCACACAGGCAATGGGCGGCAACGCCAACGCCGAAGCCATGAAAGCAATGGGTTTTGGTGACCTCATCCAAAACTTTGACTGGCTGGGCTGGATCGTCTTCGTGACCTTGGTCGTGATGTCGTTCCTCTCGTGGTACTACATCATCGCCAACGGCATCCGCAACGCGGCCGTCAAGTCCCGTGCGGAGAAGGTCATCGCCTCGTTCTGGGGCAATGCTTCGACCCAGGATGCGATTCGCGATCTGGAAGCCCAGCCGTCGAGCGAACCGTTCTCCAAGATCGCGCTCGAGGCCGCCTCCGCCGTGGCCCACCACCAGCAAGCAACCGCCGCTGGCACCAGCGGGCGTCTGGCCGAGTCGCTGAGCCGCTCCGAATTCATCGATCGGGCCCTGCGCCAGGCCGTCGCTCGCGAGAGCATGCGGTTGGAAGGCGGCATGACCTTGCTCGCAACGGTCGGTTCGGCCGCGCCGTTCGTCGGCCTGCTGGGCACCGTGTGGGGCATTTACCACGCTCTGATCCGTATCGCTGCCACCGGCAATGCGTCGATGAACGCGGTGGCCGGCCCGGTCGGTGAGGCCTTGATCATGACCGCGTTTGGTTTGTTCGCGGCAATCCCGGCGCTGTTGGCCTACAACTTCTTCAACCGCTCGAACCGCGTGGTGTACGCCCGTTTCGACGAGTTCGCGCACGACCTGCACGACTTCTTCGCGACCGGTTCACGCGTCGAAAGCCAGAAGTGAGGGCTTGACCCATGGCAGTCAGTCTAGGCGGCAATTCCGGCGGCCCAATGTCGGAAATCAACGTCACGCCGCTGGTCGACGTGATGCTGGTGTTGCTCATCATCTTCATGATCACGGCACCGTTGATGTCGCATTCCATCACGATCGACCTGCCCACCGCGAACCCGAAGACCAAGGACGCCGACGTTGTCGTGCCGCCACTTGATCTCGCGGTCAAGCATGACGGCGCCATGTACCTGAACGATCAGCCTGTCACCGAGGCCGAACTTCGGGCCCAGCTGGCGGTGAATGCGCAGCGTTCGCCCCAGCCTGAGCTGCAGATTCGCGCAGACAAGGATGCCGAGTTCAAGATCGTGAAAAAGATCATCGGCAACGCGAAGGATTCGGGCATGGTCCATGTCGGATTCATGACCACCGACGCGCCGAAGGGGTAACGAGATGGCATTTACGACCAAAGCCAGTGCACCAATGTCGGAAATCAACGTCACGCCGCTGGTCGACGTGATGCTGGTGCTGCTGATCATTTTCATGATCACGGCGCCGGTGTTGGCGCACAAGATCCAGGTGGATCTGCCGCAACCAAATCCCGATGTCATCACGCCACCCACCCAGCTCGATCCGATTCACCTGCGGATCGACCAGAGCGGGGCGCTGTACTGGAATGACACCCCGGTGGACGAGCTGGGACTCAAGGCCCAGTTGGCCGTGATTGGCCAGCAAGCGCTGAGCAATCAGCCGGAGATCCAGATCGCAGCGGACGATGCCGTGGCGTACCAGTACGTGGCGCGTGTCCTGGCGGATGCGAAAAGCTACAACCTGGTGAAGATCGGATTCACCGAAAACTTCTGACACGACAGCGGCTGCGTCGCGCTGTCTCGAAAGCCCCCGCGAACCGCGGGGGTTTTCGTTTGTGGTCGTATCGCACGGTGTCTGTCGCTGCGCGTCCGCTCATCGCAGGATTTGCAGGTAATTGCGTACGGTTGTGCCGAGGCCTTGATACAGCGCTTCACCGATCAGCGCGTGTCCGATCGATACCTCGGCCAGCCCGGGAATGGCTGCCTTGAACGTACCCAGGTTGGCCTGACTCAGATCGTGTCCGGCGTTGACCGCCAGACCCGCCTGTTGCGCACGACGCGCAGTCTCCGCGCAGGTCGCCAGTGCAGCCGACGGCTGACCGTCGGAGAAAGCCGCGGCATACGGACCTGTATAGATCTCGATGCGCTGCACGCCAATCACCGCAGCGAGATCGAAATCACTGCTGCCGGCGTCGACGAAGAGGCTCACGCGACAGCCCAGGTCACACAGCTCGCCAACCAGCGGACGCAGTCTGGCGATATCACGCTGCAGGTCAAAGCCATGATCGGAGGTAATCTGACCGTCGCCATCAGGCACCAAAGTCACCTGGGTCGGTCGTACCTCGCGCGCCAGCGCCACCAGGCCTGGGTAGTCACCCCGTGCTTCGGCAAAAGGATTCCCTTCGATATTGTATTCAACCCGTCCGCGCAACACGCTGGCGAGCGCGCGCACATCGTCGGGACGCACGTGCCGCAGGTCCGGCCGCGGGTGCACGGTGATCCCGCCGCAACCCGCCTCGATGCACGTTTGTGCGGCTTGGCAGATATCCGGCTCACGACCGCCCCGCGAGTTGCGCAGAACCGCGATCTTGTTGAGGTTGACGCTTAGCAGAGTCATCGCGAATCAATCATCCTGAGCCGGGCCGGCGCCTTGCCACTGTAGCTCATGGCTAGGCTCCGCGAGCTGTTGGAGCGCAAACAGCGCACCGGTCAGGCGACGCCGCCAAGGCGCCCCATTCGAATCCGGCGGGGTCCGCCGCGCCAGGCCAGCGCGGCAACCACGTCGCGGTCGACCTCGAGACGCTGCAATTGCCATGCGCCGACGTCATCGCCCTCAAGCCTCAGCAACCGCAACCGGCCGCACGTCGTGTCGATGCTGAGCCGGTTCAGCCCGAAGGCGATACCTCGACCCAGAGCCTTCAACACGGCTTCCTTGCCTGTCCACAAACCCAGGAAGGCGTCACTGCGGTCCGCCACAGGCAGCGCGGCCAGCGACTCGATCTCTTCGTTGCAGAAATAGCGCCGGGCCAGCTCCATCGCCCGCGGCCGCGGCCGCAGGTATTCCAGGTCCACTCCGGGAGTGATTCCCCTGCCGATCGCGATCAGCGCACGGTCCGCGCTGTGCGACCAGTTGAAGCCGAGCGACTGGTCGTGGCCGTCGGCGAGCCTGGGACGACCATGTGGACCCGCGAAAAAGGCCACCTGATCCGGCTTGATCGCCAGGTAAGCGGCCAGCACCTCGCGCAGGGCGTGGCGACCGGAGTCCGCACGGTGATCAAGTGCCCACACGTGGATCTCGTCATCGCGCAAGCGCTCTGTTAGGTTGGCAAGGATCAACGGGCGGGCGACGGACATGGCTTCATCTTGCCGCCGCCGCCGCCGGGCTACAAGCCAGATCGCTCCGCGGCGCGACCCGGGTTGTCGGTGTTTTCGGGGATGGGGAGGCGGGCCTTGATTCAGGGTTGGCTGCTGGTTGGCGTGTCGTTGCTGTACGTGGGCCTCTTGTTTGGGGTGGCCTACGCAGGTGACCGTCGACCGCTGTATCCGCGCCAGCCGCGACTGCGGCCGATCATCTACAGCCTGGCGCTTGCCGTCTACTGCTCGTCGTGGACGTTTTTCGGAGCGGTCGGCACAGCGGCTCGCGATGGCCTCGCCTACCTGCCGATCTACCTCGGGCCCATCCTGCTGTTCGTCTTCGGCTTCGGCCTGATGCGCCGACTTGCCCAGGTCGTCCGGGAGCGCAATATCACCTCGATCGCCGACTTCATCGGTGCGCGTTTTGGCAAGTCGCACGGATTGGCGGCGCTGGTGGCGCTGATCGCTGTCGTGGCGGTGGTGCCGTATATCGCGCTGCAGTTCAAGGCGGTTGCCATGTCCTATGGCGTGCTCCGGGGCGTTCCAGGCGGCGCGGTCGACGCTGGTGGTATCGATAGTGCGCTGTGGTGCGCCGCGTTGCTGGCGGTGTTCGCCATCCTGTTTGGCACGCGCAGCATCGATGCCACCGAGCACCACCACGGCCTGATGCTGGCGATTGCACTGGAGTCGTTGGTCAAATTGTTTGCCTTTGTGGCCTTGGCTGGCTACGCGCTATGGCGAGGACCGGGTTTGGTGTCCACCTTGCAGGTGCCGGTGGCCGATTTTCGCCACGGCGTCTCGCCGGGATTTCTGGCCCAGACCATGTTGGCGTTTTGCGCCATGTTCTGTCTGCCGCGCCAGTTCCAGATCGGCATGGTCGAATGTGAGGATCCCCGCGACCTGAAGCGCGCGCGCTGGATCGTACCGATCTACATGGCCATCATCAGCGTGGCCGTTCTGCCCATCGTGGCAGCCGGCGCCAGCCTGCCTCTGGTCAGCAGCGGCTCCCCGGATGCGTGGGTGCTGACCCTACCCATGGTGCATGGCGATCGCAACATGGCGCTGCTGGCTTTCGTGGGCGGCTTCTCGGCGGCAACCGGCATGGTGATCGTCGCTTCGGTGGCGCTGTCCACGATGATCAGCAATGACCTGGTGATGCCCGCCCTGTTGCGAATCCGGCGGCTGCGACTGGAGCACCGCAGCGACCTTTCGCAAGTTGTCCTCGGTGTCCGTCGCATTGCGATCATCCTGTTGGCCCTGATGGCCTACGCCTACTACAGGGCTGCCGCCAACGCGGACAACCTCGCGGCCACCGGCCTGCTGGCGTTCGCGGCGGTGGCGCAGTTCGCACCCGCGATGGTCGCCGCGTTGTATTGGCGAGGGGCCAGCCGCATTGGCGTACTGGTGGGCCTGGCCGCCGGCTTCGCGGTCTGGACGTACACCTTGCTGCTGCCCGCGTTGAGCCGGTCGACACTGTGGTTGGCGGACGGGCCGTTCGGATGGACGTCGTTGCGGCCGCAGTCGCTGTTTCACCTCAGCGGCTGGGACCCAGTCATGCACGGCACGTTCTGGTCGTTGCTGATCAACATCGGTTGCCTGGTGTTCTTCTCGCTTCGCTTCCGACCCAGCCTGGAAGATCGCTTGCACGCAGCCATGTTCATGGATGCCGATTCCGCCACGCGTGGCGGCATCGGCGACTGGCGTGGCCGGGTGGCGGTGGCCGACCTGCGCACGATCGCCGAGCGCATCGTGGGCGAACGCAGCAGCGCACGGGCGTTCGAGGAATACGGCCGGCGTCAGGGCAAGCCACTGCTGCCGGGTGATGCGGCGGACCGGGCGTTGACGCAATACACGGAGCGCCTGCTCGCATCGGCCGTGGGTGCTGCCAATGCGCGACGGATCCTGATCGGCGCACTCTCCGGCAGCGGGCTGGACGTGGCCGAATCGATGGCGCTGCTGGACGAGGCCGCCCAGGAGTTGCGCTTCAATCGCGAACTGCTCTCGACCACGCTGGAAAATGTTTCGCAGGGCATCAGCGTGGTCGACGCCGAAATGCGCCTGGTGGCGTGGAACAGGCGTTACATGGAATTGTTCGACTACCCGGATGGCATGGTTCACGTCGGCGTGCAGGTCGCCGAATTGATCCGCTGGAATGCCAACCTCGGCGAATGTGGCCCCGGTGAGGTGGAGGACCACATCGCCAAACGCATCGACCACATGCAGGCTGGCTCGTCGCACCTGTTCGAACGCCGGCGACCGGATGGCACGGTGATCGAAATGCGGGGACGCGCACTACCGGGAGGCGGTTACGTCACCACCTATTCCGACGTCACCGCCTACAAGCATGCCGAGCAGGAGCTACTCGAAGTCAACGAGACACTCGAGCAGCGCGTCGAACAGCGCACGGCGGAGTTGTCCGAGGCGCTGGCGGCCACGGCGCAGGCTCGCCGTGCCGCGGAAACGGCCAATGTGTCGAAAACGCGCTTTCTTGCCGCGGCCAGCCATGATCTGCTGCAGCCGTTGAATGCCGCGCGACTGTTCACCTCGGCCCTGCGTGAGCATCCCAGCCTCGACGCCGAGGCAAGCGGTCTGGCCGAACGCATCGACGCCTCGTTCCGCGCCGCGGAAGATCTGCTCGACGCACTGCTGGACATATCCCGTCTCGATGCAGGCACGTATCATCCGGAGGTATCCGGCTTCGCGCTTGCCGAACTGTTCGACTCGCTCAATGCGCAATTTGCCGTGGTGGCGCAGCAGCGCGGCCTGCGCCTGCGCGTGGTGCCGACCACGCTGGCGGTGCGCAGCGACCCGCAGTTGCTGCGGAGAATCGTGCAGAATCTGTTGTCCAACGCCCTGCGCTACACCAGCACAGGTGGCGCCCTCGTTGGGGCCCGGCGGATTGGAGACCAGGTCCGGATCGAGGTGTGGGATACCGGGCCCGGCATCCCGGTCGAGCAGCGCACCCGCATCTTCGACGAGTTCCAGCGCCTGGACAAGCCGTCGCCGTGGGGAGAGAAAGGCCTGGGCCTCGGGCTGTCCATCTGCGATCGCCTGGCCGGCATTCTGGGCCACCGGGTCGATCTGCACTCGGAGGTGAGTCGTGGCAGTTGTTTTGCCGTCACCGTGCCGCGGAGCGAGACGGTGACGCCGCGCCGTCAACGCGTGGAGCGCAGCGGACCGGACAAGCAACTGCCGCTGACCGTGCTGTGCGTGGACAACGATCAGGCCATTCTGGAGGGCATGCGTGCGCTGCTCGGTCGCTGGGGCGTCGATTGTCGGGTTGCCGCGGACATCGAACAGGCCCGCGCGGAACTGGCACGAGGGGACATCAATCTGATCCTGGCCGACTATCATCTCGCCGACGACGTCGATGGGCTGCAGGCCATGCAGCAGTTGCGCGAGGTCACGGGCGACCTGCCACCGGTGGTGATGATCACGGCTGACGGCAGCAGCCAGCTGAAGCAGCGTGCGCGCGAACTGGGCTATCCGGTGTTGCACAAGCCGGTGCGGCCGGCCGCCTTGCGTGCGTTGCTGACTGCCCTGGCGAAAAAGCCGACCGTTCCAGGCGGCGTAAGCGACCTCACCAACCAGGAGGCGTGACGTCAGCCCTCGCCGTCGTCGGGTTGCGTCGGCATGCTTTCCTGATCAACCGCCAGTGCGCTGGCAATCAAGGCGACCTGGGTCCGGTTGTTGACGCCCAGTTTGCGCATGATCGCCGTCATGTGTGCTTTCACCGTGGCTTCGGAAACGCCCAGCTCCCAGGCGATCTGCTTGTTCAGCAGGCCTTCGGCGATCATCGACATCACGCGGAACTGCTGCGGGGTCAGTGCGGCGACCCGCGCCGCGGCCGCCGCTTCATCGGGATCAAGCTCGCCGGCGCCGCCGAGCAACGAGTGCGGCATCCACACGTCGCCATCCAGTACCGCCCGGATCGCCACCACGATCTCGCTGCCCGCGGTGGATTTGGGAATATAGGCCGAGGCGCCATGGGCCAGTGACCGCCGCGCCACCTGAGCCTCTTCGTGACCGGAGACGACGATGATCGGCAGCCCGGGATATTGGCCCCGGATATGGGCCAGCGCCGAGTAGCCGCGCGCACCCGGCATGTGCAGGTCGAGCAACAACAACTCGGCTTCCGGAAACTGCTCGATCAGACCAAGCAACCCGTGCACACCGTCCGCGCTGTGCACCCGCGCCAGCGGCAATGCCGTCAGTACCGCGCGCTCCAGCGCGTCGCGAAACAGCGGGTGGTCGTCGGCGATCAGGATGTCGGACATGGGGCGGGCGCCGGGCAGGGAGGAGCGAGCAACGAAAGCGCTGGCCGAGTATGCCGACATGTGTTCATTTCCCGCTCCTGTGCACCGGTTCCCGCTTACTTGATCAAGCGCTCATCGACCAGGTTCTTCACCACACTGGGATCGGCCAGTGTGGTGATGTCGCCAAGCTGGTCGGGCAGATTCTCGCCAATCTTGCGCAGGATGCGGCGCATGATCTTGCCGGAGCGGGTCTTGGGCAGGCCGGGCGCCCACTGCAGGTAATCCGGCGTGGCAATCGGGCCGATTTCCTTACGCACCCACGCGACCAGTTCCTTGCGCAGTGCATCGCTGCCGGTCTCGCCCGCAATCAGCGTGACATAGGCGTAGATGCCCTGACCCTTGATCTCGTGCGGGCAACCGACCACGGCCGCTTCGGCGACCTTGGGGTGTGCCACCAGCGCGCTCTCCACTTCGGCCGTACCGAGGCGATGGCCACTGACATTGATCACGTCGTCGACGCGGCCGGTGATCCAGTAATAGCCGTCCTCGTCACGACGCGCACCGTCGCCGCTGAAATAATTGCCGGGATAGGCGGTGAAGTAGGTTTCGATGAAGCGTTGGTGGTCGCCGTAAATGGTGCGCACCTGACCGGGCCAGGAGTCGGTGATCAACAAGTTGCCCTCAGCCACGCCTTCCTGCACGTGGCCGTCGGCGTCAACGATTGCCGGCTTGATGCCGAAGAATGGCAGTGTGGCCGAACCTGGCTTGGTGGCAATCGCACCTGGCAGGGGCGAAATCATGATGCCGCCGGTCTCGGTTTGCCACCAGGTATCGACGATCGGGCAGCGCTCTTCACCCACCACGCGGTAGTACCACTCCCACGCCTCGGGGTTGATCGGTTCGCCAACCGAACCGAGCAGGCGCAGGCTGGCGCGCGAGCAGGCCTTCACCGGTTCTTCGCCCTCGCGCATCAGCGCGCGGATCGCGGTGGGGGCGGTGTAGAAAATGGTGACCTTGTGCTTGTCGACGACTTGCCAGAAGCGGCTGTAGTCGGGGTAGTTCGGCACGCCTTCAAACATGACCGTGGTGGCGCCGTTGGCCAGCGGGCCGTACACCACGTAGCTGTGGCCAGTGACCCAACCCACGTCGGCGGTGCACCAGTAGACGTCATCCTCGCGCAGGTCGAACACCTGCTCGTGCGTGTAGCTGATGAAGACCAGGTAGCCGCCAGTGCTGTGTTGCACGCCCTTGGGCTTGCCGGTGGAGCCGGAGGTGTACAGCACGAACAGCGGATGCTCGGCCTCGACCGGCGTCGGCGGACAATCGGCCGACTGGCCTTCCATCAGCGTGTGGTAGTAACGGTCGCGCGGCGACTGCATGTGCACGGCGCCGCCGGTGTGACGCACCACGATCACGGTCTCCACACTGTTGGTGCGCGGGCGCTGAAGCGCCTCATCCACATTGACCTTGAGCGGGATGTGCTTGCCGGCGCGCAGGCCCTCGTCGGCGGTGATCACGATCTTGGCTTGCGAATCGGCGATGCGTCCGGCCAGCGAGTCGGGCGAGAAGCCGCCAAACACGACGGAGTGGATTGCGCCCAGTCGCGCGCAGGCGAGCATGGCGATCGCGGCCTCGGGGATCATCGGCATATAGATCACCACGCGGTCACCCTTGACCACACCCAGGTGCTTCAGCGTGTTCGCGAACTTGCATACCTCGTGATGCAATTCGCGATAGGTGATGTTGCGCGAATTGGCCGGGTCGTCGCCCTCGAAGATGATCGCCACCTTGTCGCCGCGCTTCGCCAGTTGCCGGTCGAGGCAGTTCGCCGACGCATTGAGCGTGCCGTCTTCGTACCAGCGGATGTGCAGGTCCTTGGCGTCAAACGAGGTGTTCTTGACTTTGGTGGGTGACTTGATCCAGTCCAGCCGCTGCCCGACACGTCCCCAGAACTTCTCAGGGTTGTCGATGGATTCCGCGTACAAGCTCTCGTAGTCGTCCTTGCGTGCAAGAGCGTGCGCAGCGAACTTGGGATCAACCGGATAAACCTTGGACATGACTGCCTCCTGCTGGCTCGACATGGATAGTGACAAAGCAGCACGCACGGCAGCCACTGGCGAGTCGGCGCGTATGCTTGAGTGTAACCCCGATACCGGCGTGTGGCGGTCAGCCGGCGCGTTCGACTTTGGTCGAACGCCAAGCGAATTGGACGTCTATTTGAGTCGCCCGATGTCGCCAGAATCAATATGGCGCGCCTCGGCACGCGAGCGCGACCCCGCTCAAACTGACGCGTCGCTTGCCGAGGTACCGCCCTGGAAACCCTTGACCAGTTTGTCGAACAACAGGCCGTACGCAATGGCCAGGGGTATCGTGACGATGGCCGCGGCGGCCATCAGGGATTGCCAGAAGTAAATGTCGCCGCGGATCAACTCGCTGGGCACGCCGGCGCTCAAGGTGCGGCTGGCGGCCGAACTGACGAAGACCGTGGCGTAGATGTAGTCGCTCAGTGACAAGGCAAAGGCAAATACGATGCAGGTTGCGATACCCGGCATCGACAACGGCAGCGCGACGCGGACGAACGCTTGCCAGCGGTTGCAGCCGTCAATCAGCGCCGCTTCTTCCAGTTCTCGCGGTAGCGACTTGAAGAAACCCAGCAGCAGCCAGGTGCAGAACGGCACGGTAATCGTCGGGTACACCAGGATCAGCGCCCACACGGTGTTGGCCGCCCGCAGAAAACTGATGATCTGGTACAGCGGAATGAACAACAAGGTGGGCGGGATCAGGTACACCAGGAACAGTGCCACGCCAGAGCGCTCGCCCCAGCGACCCACCAGGCGTGACAGGCTGTAAGCCGCAGGGACCGACAGCACCAGCGTGATGATGACGACGATCACGCCGATGTACAGTGAGTTCCACAGGAACACGGGGAAGTTGGTATCGGTGAACAGGAAGGTGACGTGCTTCAGCGTGGGCGGCAGGTTGTACAGGAACGGATTGTTGGCGACATCGTAGAGGTCCCGGTCCTCCTTGAACGTGGTGATCACCATCCATACGATCGGAAACACCGCGAACAGCGTGAAGAACGCCAGGCCCAGGTAGAAACCCAACCGGCGCAGCAGCCGCATCATGGCTTGTCTCCTTGCGACTCGGACCGATATGCCATGCGCAGCGCCAGGATTGCGCCGGCCAACAGCACCGGGAATACAAACAGCGCGACCGCCGCGCCTTCGCTCAGCGCGCCACCTTCGATACCCTTCAGATACGCCCAGTACGGCAGCGATTGCGTCGCGTAACCCGGGCCGCCGCGGGTGGTGAGTGCGGTCACAGTCATATCGCCAAACACCAGCAGCGCAGTGAACATGCTCGCCACCATCAGGATCGGCATCAGCGCCGGGATGGTGATGCTCCACAAGATACGAAAGAATCCGGCACCATCGACCTGAGCCTGCTCGAAAATGTCACGCGGAATCGAGGTGCGACCGGCGAGCACGATGAGCGTAGCCAGCGGCAGCAAACGCCAGACATTGATGGTGACAATGGAGCCCAAGCCAAGCCACTCCTTGCCGTAATAGTAGAGGTGGTTGGCCGGCCCGAACGGCGTACCCGGTCCCAGCAGGTGCATTTGGCGCAACAGCCAGTCGACCGGGCTGAACTGGGAGTCCAGCAGCCACAGCCAGTCCACCCCGGCCAATGACACCGGCATCGCCCAGGGCAGGATCAACAGGATCTGCAGGAACCACTTGCCGCGGAAATCCCGAGCCAGCAACTCGGACTCTGCCGTGGCCAGCACCAGGGTCAGGACCAGCGTGGCCGCCGTGACGATCACGCTGTTGCGCAGGGCCATGGTGAATGCCCCGTCATGCATCACGTGCACGAAATTCTTCATGCCGACGAAGCCGTGGATGGTCGGATCGCCCACGGTGGCGGAGGTCACACTGAGCGCGATGGCCAGGAAAAACGGAACACCAACCAGCAGCACGATGTACACCACCGAGGGGGCCAGCATGAGCCAGCCCAGGGTACGGTCGTGGTCGCCGATGCCAACCGGTGGCGTGGTCTCAGATGTGCTCATCGGGCACCCGCAGACCTGTCTTCAGATCGAAGAAGCGCAACCGGGCGCGCTCCACGACAAACTCGCGTTGCTCACCTTCGTGCAGCGTAGCGGCCACTTCCGGGGACACCTTGGCCAGCAGCTTTTGCGGTTCGCCGCCGTCTTCCACCTGACCGTAGACCAGCCACACGGCACCGAGGAACTCAAGCCGCAGGATGTGCACGCGCAGACTCAAGGCGCCATCGGGAGTGGTGCCCGGTCCCGCGCTCGGGGCCAGGTATTCCGCGCGGAAGCCGACGATGCGCCCTTCCCGCTGCAGCATGTTCATGGGCGGTGCGCCGAGAAACCCGGCCACGAAGGTATCGGCGGGATTGTCGTACAACTCGTGCGGCGTGCCGACCTGATGCAGCCGACCACTTTTCAGAATGGCGATGCGGTCGCCCATGCTCAGCGCTTCAAGCTGATCGTGCGTCACGTAGACGGTGGTCACGCCGGTGCGGTCGTGCAACTGCCGCAACTCGCTGCGCGCCATGGTGCGCACCTGCGCATCCAGCGAACTCAATGGTTCGTCGAAGATGAAGAGCGCTGGATCGCGGACCAGTGCCCGTGCCAGCGCCACCTTCTGCTTCTCGCCACCGGACAGCCGCGCCGGTCGGCGTTGCAGCAGGTACTCGATGCCCATGATGCCGACTGCCCACGCCACCTTGATGGCGCGCTCGGCCGCCGGCACGCCACGGGCCTTGAGCGGAAACGCGATGTTGTCGGCGACCGACATGTTGGGATACAGCGCGTAGCTCTGGAACACCATCGACACGTTGCGCGAACGCGGTGGCAGGCGGGTCACCGACTTGCCACCGAGCAGGATGTCGCCGGCGCTGGGCAATTCCAGCCCGGCGATCATCCGCATCAGCGTGCTCTTGCCGCAGCCCGAGGGGCCGAGGATCGCCAGGAACTCGCCATCCGCCACCGCCACATCGATGCCATCGACTGCGTGGATCTTGCCGTAGTGTTTCTTGATGCCACGCAGTTCAAGCGTTGCCATGATGCATTTCCCGTAGGTCCGGTTGCTTGGATTATTTGGCAGCGGGTGCCGGGCAGCCGATATAGCCCTTTGCTTTCCACTTGGTGGTAATGGCTGCTATTTGCGCGGCAGTATCCTTGACCGCCTGGGCCGGGGTTTTCACGCCGCGCGCAGCTTGCGCCATCATGGTCGACAGCAGGTGGGTGTTGTAGACCTCGCTCACGGCCGGGTTGGCGAACCCGGGGTAGCCTGGCCACGCCGTCCATTCGGCTGCGTTGCGCAGCACTGCCAGCTTGTTGGGCGGAACCGAGCCGGCGTCATTGTCCAGCCAGCCACCGCTGGCGAACAGTTGCGGCACGGTCTTGGGGAACGCGGGGAAGTTGTACAGCCCGCTCTCGCGGGTGGCCCAACTGTAGTTGGCGGTGAGATCCAGCAGGAATTTCTTCGCCGCCAGGATCTGTTGTTTGTCGGTCACGTATTTCGGCAGCGTGTAGATAAGCCACACGTGCGAGGTCTGGTGAACCTGGCCACCCGGCCCTTTCAGTCCGGGAGTAAAGCCGGTATCGGCGGCATTCTTCGGGAAGGACTGTTGAGCGGTCCGATAGAACGAGATGGAATTCTGGATATACGACGCCTGGCCAGAAACAAAGGCCTGATTGTTGGATGCCGGGTTCCAGCTGAATACCTCGGGCGTCTGCACATTCTTGAACAGCTTGGTCTGATACTCGACTGCCTTGACGACTTCCGGTGAATCCAGCGCAGCATTACCGCACTTGTCGAACAGAGAACCGCCAAATGACCAGATCAGCGAGCGGGCGTAGAACTCGGAGTCAAGCTCCGGCGACAAGCCAACGCCCACCGGGATACCGGTCTTCTGGAAAATCTTCAGCCCGCCGGCATACAGATCGGCGTAACTGGTGGGCCCATTCGGGTAGCCTGCGTCTTTCCACAGCGAGATGCGGTAGTCGCCCGGGTCCGGCACCCAGCCGTGGCAGAAGCCGTACCAGGTGCCCTTGATCGGCAGGTAACTCTGGCTGGTGCACACGGTTTCCTGCTTGCCGAAGGCCTGCTGCGCCGCCTGGTTGACGTCGGCGAGATTCTGCAGGCCCTCAACGAAAGACGCGGGCGTGGATATGGTCTCGATCAGGGTGGAGCCCTTGCCCGCAGCAATCGATGCGGCGAGCGTCGGCACCAGGTCGCCCAGGTTGATGTGTTGCACCGTCACCGTGACGTTGTTCTGCTTGCCCCAGTCCTGCGCGTATTGATCAAACCACTTGTCGTACTGGGGTACGAAATGGCTCCACTGGGTAATCGTGAGCGTGGTGCCGGCCGGGAATGTGGCGGGGAAACTCATCGAACCAAACTTGTCGGGGAAGTGCACCGGGTCAGGTTGCAACTCGGCGGCCCCCGCTGCAGTTGCCAACGCTAGCGCGAGTGCGCAAACGCCTGTACGCAATAGATACATGTTCTTGGCAGTTTTCTTCATGGCCGACCTCCCCTGAGTCAAACGCATGGCTGCGCGTTGCGGTGTAGTGCTGCGCGTTGCACTGAGCGGGCCGGAATGGCGAGCGTGCGCATGCGAACGTGGGGTCGAGTGTAGCGTGCTCCAGCGACCCGGCGGGGCACCGAAAGCATAGACCTTGGTCGAAGTTCGACGATGGTCGAATAGCCATCCATACGGCTGGATCAGCATGCTCAGGACGTCGTCAATCGTCGGCATCACCTGGGGGGAATGCGCATGATCGGGCAACTTTTTCACGGCCGCACGGCACTCGCGTTGAGTTTGGCCTGTGCGCTGGCACTCCCGCTCGACGCGAACGCGCAGAGCGGGACGCACGAGCAGCAGCTGGAACAGCGGGTGGCGCAACTGGAGCAACAACTGCACGAACTGAAGCAGATGATCCAGGCACAACAGGCAGCGCCCGCCCCGGCTCCGGCGCCGACCGCGGCCGCCGCCCCGGTGCAGCCTGCCGTGCCCACGTTCACCAGCGCCCCCGGCATCTCGGTGGCCATGCACGGGTTCGTCAGCGCGACGGCTTTCAACCAGGATCGCAGCTTCACGTTCGGCAACGGCCAGAATGCGGAATGGCCGGTGGCGGGCAGCAAAGGCTCGCTCAGCGGCGTCGACGTGCGCAACACGCGTTTCTGGTTCGATTTCAGTGGTGCCGAGTTTGCGGGTGCCTGGCAGGGCGGCGGTCGTATCGAGGCGGATTTCTTCGGCGGCTTCAACGGCGCCGGTGCCTACAGTCAGCAGCAGGCGACGCCGCGCTTGCGTCAGGCCTACATGACGTTGGCCAACCCGGATACCGGCAGCAAGGTGATCCTCGGTCAGCAGTGGGACCTGATGTTTCCGGGGGATGCGGTGCCCGCTTCGCTGGCGCATATCGCGTTTCCGCTGGGCTACGGCACCGGCATGATCGGCTGGCGCTTCCCTGGCGCGGTGTGGATGCAGGACCTCAATCACGGTGCCACCGGTCCGGCTTGGCGACTGGATATGGGCGTGTTCGAAGGCGCCTGGAGTGGGCCGGGCAACAACATCAATTTCCTGACGGCAGGCAATGCCGGTTTCCGCCCGCAAGTCGAGGCCCGACTGCACGTGCAGGACAAGACCTGGTTGGCGTTTGCCGCGTTGCGCTACAGCGCCGTCGACTTGCGCGGCGTGGGCGGAACCGCACCCGCGCCGATCAAGGACAAGATCACCAGCATTGGTTATGAAGTGGGCGGCACCTGGCACCCCGGTCCGTGGACCTTCAAGGGCCTGGTGTATTCGGGCAACGCGCTGGGGCAGATCTTCGGCTCGATGGCGCAGTTCGGCGATATCGATGAGACCGGTGGTTACGTGCAGGCCGGCTACAAGTTCACGCCGAACTGGAGTGCCAACGTGTTCTATTCCATGGTCAAGCCTGACCGCAATGACGTGATCGCCTGGCGCGGCTTTGGCTCCAACGGCTTGCTGCGCAACCGGCAGGCTGCATTGAACCTGCAATACACCAGTGGCGCGTATGACCTGGGCATCGAATGGGTGCACGCCAAGCTCGACTCCACCACTGATGGCGTGGATCGCAAGACCACCAAGGGCAACCAGCTGAGCGTAAGCGCGCTATATCACTTCTGACGCGAGGCGTGGTTGATGGCCGGCGTCGCGGGGATGTCCGTTGGCTGGCGCGGGAGACAAGTCGAGTGACTCGGCAATTTTATCTAAGGGGTGGTAACCATGGGCAACGAGGACAAGAAACATCCATTGACGCGCCGCACATTCCTCAAGGCGGGGCTTGGTGTGGCGGGCGGCCTGATGCTGCCGGCCGGCCTGCTCAACATGAGCCGGGCGATTGCACAGGGGCTGCCGGGCGCGCTCGGCAATTTTCCGGCCGGGGTCGCAGGCGACACGGTATTCATGGGCCTGACCTGCGACTTGACCGGCCCCTACACGGAAGAAGGCCACGATGAGCGCCGCGGCTACGAACTGGCCATTGAGCAGCTCAACAGCGGCGATGCACTGGCGCGCAAAGTATCCCCGCTGACCAGGAAAGGCGTGCTTGGCAAGACCCTCAAGTTCGGCGTGGCCGATTCCCAGACCAAGCCCAATGCGGCGGTGCAGGCGGCCAAGCGCTTCATCCATCAGGACAAGGCGATGGTGATCCAGGGCAGTACCTCGAGCGCAGTTGCGATTGCGCTGCAGAATGCCTGCGATCCCGAGCACACCTTGTTCTTCTCGGCGATCAGCGGCTCGAACGAGACCACCGGCAAGAGCTGCCAGCGCTACGGTTTCCGTCTGTGCTATTTCGCGTATCCCGCGGCCAAGGCACTCTCGCCAGTACTGGTGAAGGAAATCGGCCGCAACAAGAAGGCGGCGTATCTCATCCCGGACTACACCTACGGCCACACCACGTTCGACTCCGTTTCCGAATTCACGGCAAAGGATGGCGGCTGGAAGGTCGTCTCGCAGCAAGTGCATCCGCTGGGCGCCACCGATTACGGTTCATACCTGATCAACATTGCCAACAGCGGCGCCGATGTGCTGGTGGCGATCGACTTCGGCCTGGATGCGGTCAACTCCATCAAGCAGGCGGCCCAGTTCGGGCTGCTCAAGAAGATGACCCTGGTGGTCCCGTACATGTCGGCTTTCCTGGCCGATGAGCTGGGCCCGGAGATCATGCAGGGCGTGTACGTCGCCAACGGGTTCTGGTGGTCGCTGGAAAACGATCCCGCCTATCCACTGGCCAAGGACTTCGTCGCTGCGTGGCGCAAAAAGTACAACCGGACACCGCGAGATGCGGGTTACTACGCCTGGCTCAGCACGATGTTGTGGGCCGATGGCGTCGAGCGCGCCGGGTCGTTCCACCCGGCCAAAGTGGTGCAGGCGCTCGAAGATGGTGTGAACGCCAAGCGACCGAGCCCGCTGGGGGAGGTCTGGTTCCGTGCCGAGGATCATCAAGGCATGGTGAATTTCCCGATCATGCGCGGCAAGAAGCCGGCAGACATGAAGAGCAAGGACGATTTGTTCGAGATCGTCACGGTTGCCAAGGCAGTCGATGTCATGCCGCCGGTCGGTCATTTCGGCTGCACGCTCGGGCCGTACGCCTGAGTCGATTGGCGGGGTGGAAACGTATGGTTGGCGGTGTCCGGGTGCAAGGCAAAAGTCGCGGCAACACCGCCGTACCATCGATGGCGTCATGGAGAAAGCGCACTGCGGGCGGGTTCCACGCCCGCAGTTTCCATGTGCGCCGTCAGCAGCATTGTTGCGGCCACGGTGCGGCACCCCATTCTCGCGACGGCTACCTGTGTAACCGTGTGATTTTTTTCTGCGCGGATTACCGCCACCCAGGAGAACCGTGATGCCGAGTTTGCCGCTGTTGCTGTCGCAGGTCTTCAACGGCCTTGCCTACGGATCGGTGTTGGCTCTTATCGCCGCCGGGCTCACCGTCATTTACGGAACGCTGGGTGTCATCAACTTCGCGCACGGAGCCCTGTTCCTGGTCGGCGCCTACGTCGGCTCCACCGTGTTCGCGGCCACGGATTCCTTCGTGCTGGCCATCGCGGCAGGTGCGCTGTTCACCGTCGTGGTGGGGGTGGTGTTCGAGCGCCTTATCGTGCGTCGCTTTTATAACCGACCGGCCGAAGACCAGATCCTGGTCACCTTCGGCGCCGCCATCGTGATCGCCGAGCTGATCCGTGCCATCTATGGCGGCATCGCGAAAAGCGTGCCGACCCCGCCGTGGGGTCAGGGCGTGGTCTCGATCGGTTCGCTGATCTATCCGTTGTATCGCGTAGAGGCGCTGGGCGTTGCCGTGGCGGCGTTGGCGATCCTGTACTTCGTGCTCTATCACACGCGACTCGGTCTGGTCGTGCGTGCCGGCATCGAAGATTCGTTGATGGTGAATCTGCTGGGTATCAATGTGCAACGGGCGTTCCTGGCGGTGTTCGGCGTTGGCGCGATGGCGGCGGGCTTTGCCGGAGTGGTCGACTCGCCGATTCTGTCGCTGGACCCCGACATGGGTATGCGCATCCTGATTGACTCCTTCGTGGTGGTGGTGATTGGTGGCATCGGCTCGTTCCCGGGTGCGGTGCTGGGGGGCTTGATCACGGGCGTGATCCTCAGCGTCACTTCGGTCTTTGATCCGCAGTTTTCACAAGTGGTGCTGTTCGCCGTCATGGCGCTGGTGTTGTTGTTGCGTCCGCGCGGCTTGATGGGTGTGGAGGGTCGGGCATGAGCCGTCTTGCGGCTGAGGTCGTCAAAGAGCAGCGGTCTTCATCACGGCTTGGGCGCGGGCGTGTCGGTGCGCTGCCCTATCTGCCCGAGATCCTCGTCGCCATCGGCCTCGCCATTGCGCCGGTCGTGCTGCCGATGGTGGGTGCAGGGCCCGATCTGCTGGGGCGGGTGCTGATCTGGGGATTGTTCGGCCTGGGTTTTGACCTGCTGTTCGGGTACACCGGGCTGTTGTCGTTCGGGCAGGCGGCGTTCTTCGGTACGGGCGGCATCGTGGCCGCCTGGTTGCTGACGGCAGGTGGATTCTTGAGCATCCTGCCCGCCCTGCTGGTCGGCACGGCGGTCGCCGGAGTACTCGGCGTCGTGATTGGCTACGTCGCTTTGCGCAGTTCGGGCATCTACTTCGCAATGAGCACGCTGGCCTTCGGCGAGATGATCTTCTTCCTCGAGAACGGACCGCTCAGGGACTGGACCGGCGGCGAAAACGGCATTGCCGGCGTGCCGATGCCGATGGTCTCGTTCGGGTTCGTGTCGTTCGATGTCACGCACGGCTGGCCGATGTACGCGATGCTGGCGGCGTTCTTCTTCATTGGCTTTGTGATAGCGCGTCGTATCGTGCGCTCACCGTTCGGGGCGGTGCTGGTCGCCATTCGCGGTAATCCGACACGGGCCGCCGCACTCGGCCACCACATCCAGCATTACAAGCTTGCGGTGTTCGTGATTGCCGCGCTGTACGCCGGATTGGCTGGCGGGTTGCTCGGCCTGCTGCAGAACTACATGCCACCGGACGCGTTCACCATCGACACTTCCGCGCAGCTCCTGATCCAGACCGTGATCGGTGGCGTCGGAACGTTGTTCGGGCCCTTGATTGGTGCGGGAGTGTGGCTGTGGTTGTTTGACGTTCTGCAGCAGGTGCCGATGGTCGCTGACTACTGGAAGCTGATCCTGGGGCTCATCTTCGTGATCCTGGTCGTTGTTCTTCCGCGCGGGATCTGCGGCGGCTTGGCGGCGTTGTGGCGCAGGCGCGTCAGTCTCACGCTGGACTCCACGACCAGCAGGGCAGCTGGCCAAAGCGCCGCCGCTACGCCGTTGACCATCGTGCCCTTCGTCGCCAAGAGCGGGGTTCCGGCGCTGGAGGCACGCGGCCTGACCAAACGGTATGGTGGCCTCACCGCGGTCGACGGCATCAACTTCACTGTCGCGGAAGGTGAGTTGCGCGGCCTGATCGGACCCAATGGCGCCGGCAAGTCCACATTCTTCAAGATGCTGGCCGGCGAAATTCCGTCAACCGCTGGCGAGGTGTACCTGCGTGGCGAGCGCGTCACCAAGCTTGGGGCGACAACGCTGTGTCAGCGTGGGCTCAGCAAGAGTTACCAGGTCAACCAGCTATTCGATACGCTCACCGTGCGGCAGAACCTGATGATGCCGGTGCTGGCGCGCAGTCGTGGGCGGTTTCGCCTGGACTTCCTGCGCGGGCTGCGCAGCGTGCGCGGTGCCGACGCGCAGATCGAGGCCGCGATGGCACTGGTGGAGCTTACCCATCGGGCTGATACGCCGGTGAATGAGCTTGCCTACGGCGAAAAGCGTCGGCTCGAAATCGGGCTGGCTTTGGCGACCGGTGCCAATATCCTGTTGCTCGACGAGCCGCTTGCGGGCATGAGCCCCGAGGAGCGTGCCCACACCGTGGCCTTGCTCAAGAACATCCATAAGGGCGGGCGCACGATGGTCATCGTCGAACACGACATGGACGCCATGTTCGAGCTTGCGCAGAACATCACGGTGTTGTCCGAGGGCCGCAAGCTCGTGGTCGGCACACCCGAAGAAATCCAGTGCGACCCCGCGGTCCAGAAAGCCTATCTCGGAGACCCCGAGGAACAATGAGCACAAACATGGCCAACGCTGCATCTGAAGCAGGCATGCCAAGCCTGCTTGAAGTCGATCGCATCAATAGTTACTACGGCGATTCGCACATCCTTTTCGATGTGTCGATGCACATCGAGAAAAATGAAGTGGTGGCGCTGCTTGGCCGCAATGGCGCCGGCAAGACCACGACGCTGAAAACCATCGCTGGCGTTGTCGCGCCCAAGACGGGCGAGATTCGTCTGAATGGCGTCCCGGTCCAGGGCGAGCAGCCGTTTCGCCTTGCCCGTCGCGGTATCCAGCTGGTGCCCGAAGAGCGGCGCATCATTGGCGGCATCACGGTGCACGAGAACCTGCAGCTCGCCGCCATGACCGCGGCCAAGCCGCTCACGTTCGAGGCGATTTACCAGACCTTTCCGCGACTCGAGGAACGGCGCAAGAACCGCGGCCAGGACTTGTCCGGCGGCGAGCAGCAGATGCTCGCGATTGCGCGCGCGATGATCCGGGATGCGGACATCATCCTGCTCGACGAACCGTTTGAGGGTCTGGCCCCCGTCATCGTCCAAGCCATTGCCAGGGCGTGCCACGCACTCGCCGAGCAGGGCCGGACCATCATCATCGTCGAACAGAACATCGCGGCAGCCCTGAGGATGGCGCATCGCTGCTACATCTTGAACAACGGCCACATCGTCTACGAAGGCACTCCCGCACAGCTGCGTCAGGCACCGGACGTCGTGCACAAGTATCTCGGGGTCATGAAGGTCTGACCTGGCCGCCCGATTGGGCGTCCCAGCTGTCGCAGCACCGCGCTTGTCTCCGGCGGAAGGCCCGGCTACATCCGCGGTGCGCGGCGGAACAGTCCGATGATGACCAGCAGCACGATCGCGCCGATCATCGCGTACAGGATGCTGGTGACGATGGGACCGCCAACGGCGAAGCCGATGCCAAGCGTCGGCAGCAACCAGCCGGCCAACAAGGCACCGATGATGCCGACCACGATGTTGCCGAGCAGGCCAAAGCCGAAGCCGCGCACGATCAGGCCGGCCAGCCAGCCGGCGATGGCACCAATCAGCAAGAAGATGAGCAAGGCGGTAGCGGTCATCGCGAACTCCCAGGTTCGGGCGGAAGGCGCCCAGGCTTGCGTGGCGACCATCGGCACGCCCGACCAGCGTCCACGTTGCCGTGTGCAGCGATGGTGACGATCCTTCCCAGGGTTATGCTGGGGCCCGGCTTATGGTGACGACGACGCGGGAGTTTACCGATGACGACATCAACACCAAGCTACGTGCACGGTGCCAGCGTGCTGCCGCTGCTGGGCGATACAGTCGGTACCCTGCTGGATCGGGTGACAGCGGCGCACCCGAAGCGTCCAGCTCTGGTGGCGTGTGCCCAGGGCGTGCGCCTGAGTTACCACCAGTTTCACGCGGCCGTTGAGCGCGCCGCCGCCGGCCTGCTTGCGCTGGGCCTGCAGCGGGGTGATCGCATCGGCATCTGGGCGCCCAATCGGGCCGAGTGGGTGTTGCTGCAGTTCGCCGCGCCGAAGGCCGGGCTGGTCCTGGTCAACATCAATCCGGCCTATCGGACGCACGAGCTGGCGTACTCCTTGAACAAGGTGGCTTGTAGCGCGCTGGTGCTGTCGCGCCGCTTCAAGAGTTCCCACTATCTGGAAATCCTGACCGAACTGGCACCCGAGCTGACGAGCTGCGCGCCAGGGCAACTGCACGCAGCGCGCTTGCCGGCACTGCGTCACGTGATCCTGCTCGACGATGAGCCCGCCCCTGGCACCTTGAGCTGGTCGCAGTTGGCGGCGTTGGGCGATGCCACCGCGCTGGCCATGATGCATGCGCAGGAGTCGGCGCTGAATTTTGACGACGCGGTCAACATCCAGTTCACCTCAGGCACGACCGGCGCACCGAAGGGCGCCACGCTGACCCATCACAATATCGTCAACAACGGTTGGTTCATCGGCGAGGCCATGCGCCTGACCGAGCACGACCGGCTGTGCATTCCCGTGCCGTTTTATCACTGCTTTGGCATGGTGTTGGGCAACCTCGCCTGCGTGACCCACGGCGCCTGCATGGTGATTCCGGGCGAAGGATTCGATCCGCTGGCCACCTTGCAAGCCGTGGCCGCAGAGAAGTGCACCGGCCTGCATGGCGTGCCCACCATGTTCATTGCCGAGCTGGAGCATCCGCGCTTTGCGGAATTTGATCTGGGTAGCCTGCGCACGGGAATCATGGCGGGCTCACCGTGCCCGATCGAAGTGATGCGTCGCGTGGTCAACGAGATGCACATGGCGGAAATCACGATTGCCTATGGCATGACCGAAACCAGCCCGGTGAGCTTCCAGACCGTGCCCGATGATCCGCTGGAAAGGCGGGTGGACAGCGTCGGGCGAATCCATCCGCATCTCGAAGTGAAGCTGGTCGACGAACGGGGCCAGATTGTGCCGCGCGGTACGTTGGGCGAGTTGTGCACGCGCGGCTACTCGGTGATGCTCGGCTACTGGGACGACGAGGCGCGCACCCGCGAGGCGATTGACGGGGCGCGCTGGATGCACACCGGTGATCTGGCGGTGATCGATGCGGACGGCTACTGCAGCATCGTGGGCCGACTCAAGGACATGATCATCCGCGGCGGCGAAAACGTGTACCCGCGTGAGATCGAGGAGTTCCTGCACACCCATCCGCAGATCCAGGACGTGCAGGTATTTGGCGTACCCGACCAGAAATTCGGCGAGCAGGTGTGCGCGTGGATTCAATTGCGCGAAGGTGGCCAGGTCAGCGTGGCCGAGATCCAGGACTACTGCCGCCATCACCTGGCCTACTACAAGGTGCCGCACTACGTGCGCTTCGTCGACGCGTTTCCCATGACCGTGACCGGCAAGGTGCAAAAATACCTGATGCGTGAGGCGATGCTGGCCGATCTCGCGCCGTGATTACGGGTCGCGACGCTCATGCTTGAGCGGCAGCTTGCCCTCACGCAGTCGCCGGACGTCATACTCCGACAGGTGGTCGTCGCGCGCGTTGCCGGCGATGCGGGCCTGGGCGAAGGCCAGCGTGGTGGCCACGATGCCCACCATCCCGACCAGCAGCCACATGCCCCACGCACCGGCAGTGTCGCGGGTGAAGCACAGCACAAAGGCCAACACGGTGGCGACCAGCAGCAACCAGCGCATGCGACTCCCCCTTGGCGAGCGACCGCTCGCAACGACTCAGCGGCAGGATAACCTTGTTGGGGTCGCCGTGGCGCGCCCGCTGGTGCGAAGTGACTGCATGTCGCGCTGGCTGAGACGAGGTCGCGTGACACTGCCTTGATGGACGATATTCCGCTCCCGCCCACGCCCCGTCCGCTGAAGGGGCGCGGCGCCGCATCCAATCCCGAGGGTCGCTTCGAAAGCGTGCGCCATCACGCCGAGGACGACGGCTGGCAGAGTGCCTTGTTGGATGACGAGGCGCCGCGACCGCGTACCGAGGTCAGCGAGGAACGCGCGCGCAGCGTGATCAGCCGCAACGACTCGCCGGATATCCCCTTCAGCCAGGCGATCAATCCGTACCGCGGCTGCGAGCACGGCTGCATTTATTGCTTCGCGCGGCCCTCGCACAGCTATCTCAATCTCTCGCCCGGCCTGGATTTCGAGACCAAACTGCGGGCCAAGGGCAACTTTGCCGAGGTGCTCCGCGCGGAACTGGCCAAGCCCGGTTACGTGGTCAGCCCGATCAACATCGGCAGCAACACCGACCCGTACCAGCCGGTCGAGAAGCGTTGGCGGCTGACCCGCGCCGCGCTCGAACTGCTGGCCGAATGCCGCCACCCGTGCACCATCGTGACCAAGAACGCGCTGGTCGAGCGCGACCTCGATATCCTGGCGCCGATGGCGCGCCAGCAACTGGTGCAGGTGTTTGTCTCGCTCAACTCGCTGGACAACCGCCTCGCGGCAAAGCTCGAGCCCCGCGCCAGCGCCCCGCATCGACGGATCCAGGCGATCCGCGCGCTGGCTGCGGCCGGGGTGCCGGTGGGTGTGCTGGTGGCGCCGATCATTCCGGCCCTGAATGACAAGGACATGGAGGCGGTGATGGCGCAGGCGGCCGCTGCCGGTGCACGCTGCGCCGGTTATACGGTGATCCGCCTGCCGCACGAATTGAAGACGCTGTTTCGCGAATGGCTGGCAGTGCACGCGCCCCAGCGCGCTGCCCACGTGATGAGCCTGGTGCAGCAAATGAATGGCGGGCTCGATTACGACAGCAACTTCGCCACCCGCATGCGCGGTTCCGGCGTGTTCGCCGACCTGTTGCACCGCCGTTTCGAAGTCGCCTGCCGCCAGCACCACTTCGGCCGCGCCCGCGAGCTGGTGCTCGATGGTTCGCGCTTCGTACCACCGCGCAAGGCTTCGCCGCAGGGCGAGCTGTTCTGACCGGGTTGGGGTGCTGCGCTTCACGCCGCACTGATGTCCCGGCGGGTCCAATCAACGCATTCGAACCGGAACGCCGGGATCGTGCCTGCCCGGTGGCAGCAGCTCATGACACGGAGGCACCGATGTCCTCATTCGCGCTCTATCTGATCGGCATGGTCATCGTGATCGGCGGCCTGGCCTACGCGGCCGCTCTACTGCACGCGCCCACGCAATGGATCATCGTCGGTGTGGTGATCCTGCTCGGCATCGGCATTGTCGGTGCGGTGAAACATACGCGCCGCCGCGATCCACCGGACTCCTGAGCGGGCGGCAGCAGCGCCGCGCAAGCCGCGACAGCACGGATCAAGGGGCGTTGGCGGCAGCCTGACGAGCGGCGGTCAGCGCGGCCAGCTTGGCGCGGATCTCGGGGATCATCGCCAGAGTGGCCTTCTCGCCGGCCAGGATGGCCTGGTTCTTCTGCTCGAACGCGGCCGGCCCGATGCCGCGCAGGTCCGGTCGAATTACCACATCGGCGCGCGCGCCTTCCCGCGCGGCGAGCTGGCGGCTCATGATGTCGATCGACTGCCCGACGATGCCCATCATCCCTTGCGGGTTGCGTCCGTCCGGCACCGCCGAGATGTCCACGGCGATCACGAAATCCGCGCCAAGCTGACGCGCCGCGTCGACCGGGATCGGGCTGACCACCCCACCATCGACGTAATGCTTGCCCCGGATCTCGACCGGTTCGAACACGCCGGGAATGCTGGACGACGCGCGCACCGCGCGGCCGGCATTGCCGTGCACGAACACCGTGCGGTTGCCGGTCTCCAGCTCGGTGGCCACCGCGGCGAACGGCATCTTCAGTTGTTGGATGGGCTGCTTGTGCACCAGCTGGTTGACGTAGTCCTGCAGCGCCTCACCACGGACCAATCCGCCCGAGAACAGGCGCACGTCGCGGATCTTCGACTCGTCCAGACCAAACGCGGTCTGCTGCAGCGTGAACACGTCCATGCCGCTGGCGTACAGCACGCCGACCACGCTGCCGGCGCTGGTCCCGGCGACAACGTCCGGCTGAATGCCGCTGGCTTCCAGCATCTTGATCACGCCGATGTGCGCAAACCCCTTGGCCGCACCGCCGCCGAGAGCCAGCCCGATCTTCAGTTTGACCGGTGCGATCGTTGGCGTCACGGGTGGCGTCACCGGCTGGACGGCATGCGTGCAGGCGCCCAGGGCGAGCGTGGCCAACAGTGGCAGGAGAAGGCGGAGAGTCATGGGCGGGGTCGGGTAGGGTGGCGTCGGTCAGGCTTGCGCTTGGTCGGCTTCCAGGTGATAACGCGTGACCAGCTCCACTTCCTGACGGGAGCCCAGGAATACCGGCACGCGCTGGTGCAGGCCGGTCGGCTGAACGTCCATGATGCGCTGGCGCCCCGTGGTTGCCGCCCCGCCGGCCTGCTCGATGATGAAAGCCATCGGGTTGGCTTCGTACATCAGCCGCAGCTTGCCGCCCTGTTTTTCAATTTTTGCATCCACCGGGTAGTAGAACACGCCGCCGCGGGTCACGATGCGGTGCACGTCCGCCACCATCGAGGCGACCCAGCGCATGTTGAAATCTTTTCCGCGGGGTCCGGCCTTGCCGGCCAGCAGTTCGCCGATGTAGCGCTGCATCGGTGCCTGCCAATGGCGTTGGTTGGACATGTTGATGGCAAATTCACTGGCCTGCTCGGGCACGCGGATGCCGCGGCGACTGAGCACGAAGCTGCCCACTTCACGATCCAGCGTGAACTCGTGGGCACCGTGGCCGAAGGTCAGCACCAACACCGTGGCCGGGCCATAAACCACGTAGCCGGCGGCCAGCTGGGTGGTACCTGGTTGCAGGAAGTCGGCGGCCTTGGCCTCGGTGACGCCGTCGGGGCAACGCAGCACCGAGAAGATCGTACCGACCGAAATATTCACGTCGATGTTGGAGGAGCCGTCCAGCGGATCGAACAGCAGCAGGTGATGGCCCTTGGGATAACCATCCGGGATCTGCTGCGGATCTTCCATCTCCTCCGAGGCACAGGCCGCGAGGTGGCCGCCCCAGGCGTTGGCTTCCAGCAGGATTTCGTTGGAAATCACATCCAGCTTCTTCTGCGCCTCGCCCTGGATATTGCCGGTTCCGGCCTCGCCCAGCACGCCGCCCAGCGCGCCCTTGCTGGTGGCCACCGCGATGCGTTTGCAGGCGCGGGCGACCACCTCGATGAGCAGCGAAAGCTCGGCGTTGATATGGCCGGCGCGTCGTTCCTCGATCAGGAACTGGGTCAGCGAGATCGACTTCATGGCAGATCCGTGGCAAGTGAAACGCCTATTGTCCCGACTCGGGCTGAACAGTGCCAGCCTGCGCCAACCCGTTGCGTTGCGCGGAGATGACGAAGAGGATATGCATCGCGATCACTTTTCGTGACGGATGATGTGGGAACGTGCAGTCAAGAGGAACCTGTGTGAACAAACCCCTGTTGTTGGTGCGGCTGGCCCTGATCGTGCTCGCCTGCAGTGTATTTTCGTTGCCGGCCGTCACCGCAGCGGCCGACGTCGATAGCCCGGTCAGTGCCGATGCGCAATTCAAAAGCATCTACAGCACCGAGTGGGCATGGCGCACGGGCCAGGCTGGTGTGAGTGCCTCGGGCGAGGCCCAGCCGAACCGCAGCCGACTCGATCAGGTCGACGCCGCCAGCCAGCAGCGCCGGCTCGACTACTGGCGCGACGTGCTGAAGCGGCTCGATGGTGTGGAGGTGGCCGAGCTGTCGTCCGCCAACCAGGTCAACTACGCGATCTACCGCGCCCAGATCAAGAATTTCATTGCAGAACAGACGTTCAAGACCTGGCAGATGCCGTTCAACAGCGATTCCGCCTTCTGGTCGGATATCGGCTATGAGCTGCGCGGCGATCGTCTGCGCACGGTCGACGACTACAACCAGTATCTCGGGCGCCTGGGTCAGATTCCGGCGTATTTCGATCAGCAGATCGACAATATGCGGGCAGGCCTCAAGCGCGGCTTCAGCGTGCCGCGCGAGGTGCTGGACGGGCGCGACGCTTCGATTGCCGCGGTGGCAGATCTGAAGGACCCGACCCAGAGCAGTTTCTACGAGCCGTTGCGGAATTTGCCGGCCGCGGTTTCCGCGGATCAGGCGCAGGCGCTGCAGGGCGAGGCGCTCCGGCGCATCCGTGATGAGGTGATCCCGGCCTACGCCAGGTTGCTGGCGTTCTTCCGCGACGAATACGTGCCCCAGGCGCGCACCACGCTGGCCGCCGAAGCGATGCCCGATGGCCCGGCCTACTATCGCCAGCAGATCCGCGAGTACACCACGCTCGACCTGTCCCCTGACCAGATTCACCAGATCGGGCTGGACGAGGTGGCGAAGATCCATGCGCAAATGCTGGAGGTGTTGGCGGAGACCGGCTTCAAGGGCAGCTTCGCGCAGTTCCTGGCGTTTCTGCGTACCGATCCGCAGTTCTACGCCAAGACACCGGATGAACTGCTGATGCGCAGCGCGTGGGTGGCCAAACAGGTGGATGGCCAGATGGGCCGGTTCTTTGGGCACCTGCCACGCCAGCGCTTCACCATCCGGCCGGTGCCGGACGCGATCGCTCCGTATTACACCTCGGGTCGCGGCGGTGCCGATGCCTATCTGGTCAATACCTACGACTTGCCGTCACGACCGCTGTACAACGTACCTGCGCTGACCCTGCATGAAGCGTATCCAGGCCACGCGTTGCAGCTGGGACTGGCGCGGGAGCAGAAGAACCTGCCGGCGTTTCGTCGCAACAGCTACATCTCGGCGTACGGTGAGGGTTGGGGTCTGTACGCGGAGTATCTTGGCAACGAGATGGGGATCTACCAGACGCCCTACCAGCGCTTTGGCTATCTCACCTATCAGATGTGGCGCGCCTGCCGATTGGTGGTCGATACCGGTATCCACCATCTGGGCTGGACCCGGCAGCAGGGTATCGACTACCTCACTGCCAATACCGCGTTGTCCGCCCGCGAAATCGCCAACGAGGTCGACCGTTACATCAGCTGGCCCGGCCAGGCGCTGTCCTACGAACTGGGCTATCTGCGCATCCGTGCGATGCGCGCCAGGGCAGAAAAGGCGCTCGGCACGAAATTCGACCTGCGCCATTTCCACGACACGGTCCTGTCGACCGGGTCGGTCCCGTTGCCGGTACTGGAGAAGCGCATCGACCGCTTCATTGCGGCAGGCGGGCCCGCGCCGGATGAGCCGTGCAATTGTGCCGAAAAGAAGAACGCCCAAGGCGGCTGACCGGCGGGAGGTCAAGGCTTGGCGGCGCCTACTGTGCCCGTTTCCACGTAGCGCTGAAACCGCCCCAACTGTTCCATCAGCACGTGGTCGACCGCCGGCGCCAGCTGGTCCAGGGCGCTGGCAGATGCCCCGTTGACGCGGTACTGGAAGGTCAGTCGGGTGCCGTGCGCATCGGGCGCAAGGGCAAACGTCATCACGCCGTCCACGGCCATCTCCTGCAGCGGGCCGATGGCGCCCTCCAGACGCAACAGTTTGTCCTGGCTCGCCTGCAGCACGCGCATGTGCTGCACGCTGCTCTTTCCCCACCGTTCGCAGAAACATCCACCGGCAACGGCATCCAGGCTGAGGTTGGCCGCGTCGCCCGACCAGGTGTGCGTGCCACTCCACCAGCGCGCGACGTGCGGCAGTGCCGCGTACGCTCGCGCCGGCGAAACATGCAGCACGCGGCTGTTTTCCACCAGCATGTGGTCCGGGGCCGCCTGTTTCACTTCCGCGTGCAGCGGCGGTGGCAACCAGGGCAGCAAGAGCAGCAGGGCTAGGGCAGGCAGACGCATGGCAACAATTCCCGGGAATGATTCAGGTGTTTTAGCACGTCTCGCTGCGCTGGCGGGAAAGTACATGGATGCAGTAGAGTGGCTGACAACTCCACAAGGAGAGTTTCGCGTGCCGGCTCATCCACAACCCGAAACCTTTCCTGCGGGCGATCTGGGTGAACTGGGTGGCCCGGCCCTGCGCAGCTTTTTCCGCATCGCCGAACAGTGGAAGCTGCGCATCGCCGATCAGCGCAGACTGCTCGGTGATCCACCCGAATCGACCTTCTACAAGTGGAAGCGCCAACGCGAGGCTGTGCTCGGTCGCGATACGCTGGAACGCATCAGCTACCTGTTCGGCATCTGGAAATCGCTGCAGATCCTGTTCCCGGACCCGACCCAGGCCGACGCGTGGTTACGCAAACCGAACGCGGCCGCCTTGTTTGGTGGCCATTCGGCACTGGAGCGCATGCTGTCCGGCAACGTCGCCGATCTGTACGTGGTGCGCCAATACCTGGATGCCCAGCGGGGCTGATGGCCGTGGTGCCGGATCGCAGCCGGCGATACGCGATGGCGCCAGGCTGGGCGATCGGCCGCAAACTTGGCGCACCGTCAGCGGTGCGCTACCTGGCTCCGCCGCAGTCCCGCTGGCCGACCGCAGGAACTTGTTGACGGAGCTTTGATGCCGACCAATCTTCCGCCACTGAAACGCCTTCGCTGGAATCGGGCCTATCGCATCGTGCCCAGCCGTTTTCCGCCGGTCGGGGTGTACGACCGCGTCGCCGATCCGGCGGATCTCGAGGCCGTGTTCGCGATCGAGGCACTGACCAATCCGCGCCTGCGCGAAGAAGCGGGCGTTCTGCAACAAGTGGCCCGGGAGCATCGCATCAGCGGGCCGGGCTCCACCCCGGTCATGGCCGCCTTCACCCACCTCAACCCGCAAGGCAGCCGCTTTTCTGACGGTACGTGGGGCGTGTTCTATGCCGCGCACAGCGTGGCCACCGCGGTGGAGGAAACGGTGTATCACCGCGAGCAGTTTCTCGTGGCGACGGCCGAGCCGGCGTGCGATCTCCAGATGCGCTGCTACCGCACCAGCGTCGACAGCAAACTGCACGATATCCGCGGTGGTTGGCGCGACGCGCACGATCCAGACAGCTATGCCGCCAGCGTCGCGCTGGCCCACGAACTGCGCGCCCTGGGCGCCAACGGCATCGTCTACGCCAGCGCGAGGCATCGTGGCGGCGAATGCCTGGCGGCGTTTTATCCCGATGTGGTTGCGCCGTGCGTACAGGTGCAGCATCTGGTTTATCGCTGGGATGGCGCGCACATCCAGGCGGTGTTCGAGGTCGCGCTGGTTGCCCGGCCCGGGTCGCCGTCATCGATGCCCTGAACGCGGACGACCAGCGATGTACGCGTTGGCAGTGGGCGCGGCGCTGTTCACGGTCGCCTGCAGCGCAATTTCCCGGGCCCTGGAATCCGTGCGCATGACGCCCGCGTCGGTGGCCTTGGGGTGCCAACGCCGCGGCTGGACCGCCTCAGGTATCCGCGCCGGTGGCCCAGCCCTGGCGGTCGCCACGGGTGAACACGCGGTCATGCGCCAGCACGTCGCCGGCGGCATGCGCTGGTTGGGTCTTCAGGCGGGCGTAGATCGGCGTGAAGTCCGGGCGGGTCGCGTCGAACAACTGCTCGAAGCTGTCGATCACGAAGTACGTCTGCTGGAAGGTGTCAATGCGGTAGCGTGTGCTCATCACCCGTTCGATGTCGAAGCCGATGCGATTGGGCGAGGGTGAATCCAGGCAGTAGATCGACTCGCCCTTGGAGCTGACGATGCCGGCGCCGTAGATGCGCATGCCTTCGTCGGTATTCATCAGGCCGAACTCCACCGTGTACCAGTACAGGCGGGTCAGGTTCATCAGCGCCTCGGGGCCGATCTTGAACGCCTTCATGCCGCCACGGCCATAGGCCTGCATGTAGTCGGCGAACACCGGATTGAGCAGCAGCGGCACGTGGCCGAACATGTCATGGAACAGATCCGGTTCGCTCAGGTAGTCGAGCTGGTCGGGTTTGCGGATCCACCAGCTGACCGGGAAACGACGGTTGGCCAGGTGATCGAAGAACACTTCATCCGGCAGCAGGCCTTCCACGGCCACGATTTCCCAGTTGGTGGCGGCTTTGAGCACCTCGTTGAGCTCGCTGAACTTCGGAATGCCGCCGGCACCGAGGCCGAAGCGTTCGACGCCTTGCATGAACTCCTGGCAGGCCCGCCCGGGCAGCATTTCGCGCTGGCGCTTGAACAAGGTGTCCCAGACTTCATGCTCCGTCTTGCTGTAGCTGGCCCATGGCTGCTCGACCACGCCGGTGGCGTACACCGGCACGTAGCCGCGATCGGTTTGCTGGTGCTCGACTTTGCGGGGCGTTTCCATCGGCTCGACTCAGGGCTGCCAGAACAATCCAAAGCATACGGCGAATCCGCCGCAGGAAGGTTGTTTTATTGTGGAGGTAATCCGCCAAACCACATTATCATTGCGTAGAATCACAGCAAAAGTGGATATTGTTGCGTATGACCACACTGGACCGCACCGATCTACGCATGCTGGCCCTGCTGCAGAGCGAGGGGCGCATCACCAACGCCGAGCTGGCCGAGCGGGTCAGCCTGTCGCCCTCGGCCTGCCTGCGCCGATTGCAGCGGTTGGAGGCGGACCGTGTCATCACCGGCTACGCGGCGCAGGTGGATCCCCAGGCCGTGGGGCTGGGTCTGCAGGCCTTCGTGCGGGTGCAGCTGAGCAAGCACGAGAGCGCGGCGGTCGAGGGTTTCGTGGCGTCCGTCAGCGGCTGGGCCGAGGTGGTGGCTTGCCATGCGCTGACCGGTGACATGGACTACCTGCTGCATGTTTATGTGGCCGATCTCAAGGACTTTTCGCGGTTCCTGCTCGACCATCTGTTGAACGCCGCCGGAGTCGCCGATGTCAATTCCAGTTTCGTGCTGCGTACCGTCAAGCGATCGCCGTCGCTACCGCTGGCGCAGTGGGAGCGCTGAAGAGGCACCGCACGCGCCAACTGACGCTAAACTAATCGACTGATGAGCATTGACACCACCACCGTATCCGACCGCGACCTGCTGCGTCCGCTGCGCTATCTGTGGCGCGTCCCCCTGGTGCTGCTGCACGTCGTGCTGGGCATTTTGTTGTGTTCGATGATCCTCAGCTGGAACCAGAATGTGGCGATGGCGAATGGACGCGAGCCGTTCGCACACCGGATGATCCGCCTGTGGTCGACTGGCCTGCTGCGCATCTTTGGTCTGCGCCCGCGCCGTATTGGCAAGCCGTTGCGTGATCCGGTGCTGTTTGTCGCCAACCACACCTCGTGGATCGACATCACGATGCTTCACAGCCAGCGCGCCGTCTGCTTCGTGGCCAAGGCTGAAATCGCTGGCTGGCCGCTGGTCGGCTGGCTGGCAAGAAGCGGCGGCACCATCTTCCATCGCCGTGGCAACAACCATTCGTTGTCCACGGTGATGCAGGCGATGGTCAATCGGATGCGCGCCGGTCGTTCAGTCGCGGTATTCCCCGAGGGCGGCACCGGCTACAACGGTGTGCTGAAGGTTTTTCACGCAAGAATCTTCCAGGCCGCCCTGGACGCGGCCGCGCCCGTCCAGCCGGTGGCGCTACGCTTTGTTCGTGACGGGCGCCGGGTGACCGACGCCGGTTTTCGCGAAGGCGAGAGTTTCCTGCAGAACATCGTACGCATGCTGGGCGAACCGCCGATGGATGCCGAGGTACATTTTCTGGCCCAGATTGCGGCGACCCCGGACGCGCGACGGCGCATGGCCGACCAGGCGCATGAGCGGATCGCCGCCGCACTGGCCGACCGCCCCCGATGAGCCTGCTGTACGGCAAGGACTTCCGTCCGCCGTGGCCGCTGCGCAGCGGCCACATCCAGACCATGCTGTCGTCCAGCGGAGTACGCCGGTGGCTGCTGCCACGCGCCGCGAAAGCCGTCATGCAGGACGCTACCGCGGTGGTCGTCGACGGCGGTGGCGGGGTACGCCTCACCGGCGCCTACACGCCACAGAAAACGCTACCGCAGTCGCGCGGCCTGGCGGTGCTGTTCCACGGCTGGGAAGGCAGCGTCGACTCGACTTATGTGCTGCAGACCGGCAGTCGCCTGCTCGCCGACGGCTGGGACGTTTTCCGGCTCAACTTCCGCGATCACGGCGACAGCCACGGTCTCAACGAGGCGCTGTTCCACTCGTGCCGCATCGACGAGGTGGTCCATGCGCTGGCCGAGATCGCCCAGCGCTGGCCGGCGCGGCCGATGGCGCTGGCCGGTTTTTCGCTGGGCGGCAACTTTGCGCTGCGCGCGGCCATGCAGACTTCGCGACTGGGCATTCCGTTGAGCTACGCGCTGGCAGTGTGTCCGATCGTGGACCCCGCGGCGGGTCTGTTCGCGCTGGAGGAGACCGCGCCGTGGATCTACCAGGCCTACTTCATGCGCAAGTGGCGGCATTCGCTGCTGACCAAGCAAAAGGCCTTCCCCAAGCACCAGTATTTCGAGATGTCCGAGTTGAAGCAGCATCTGCGCGGGCTGACCGAGTCACTGGTGTTGCGGCACACGGACTTCAAGAGTTTGCAGCAGTATCTGGACGGCTATTCGGTGGCTGGCGACACCATGCAGGCCTTGCAGATTCCCGCAACCATTCTGACCTCGCGGGACGATCCGGTGATTCCTGTGGGCAGCTTCGAGAAGCTCGAGCTGCCCGCCAACGTCGAGCTCGATATCGCGCCGTATGGTGGGCATTGCGGATTCATACGCGGCTATGACATGACCAGCTTTACCGACGACTACATTGCCGCGCGGTTCAATGCCGCGGCGACGGCGGCGGCGACCAAGCCTCGCGCTGACGATTGAAAGGAACGGTCTGGGACGGCGGCCGTGGTCGGCCTGCTCAACGGCGGGCGTCGATGGGCCGTTGCCGCATCCAGCAGGCGATGCTCATCCGGTCGCGAGTAGCCGGCCGTACCTCGTGCTCAAAGGACCCCGACAGAAACGCCACGAGGCCACCCGCGTGCGGGTAGATGTCCTGGAATGAGCCGCCGGGCAGGTGCAGTCGCAGCGCGCCGCCATCTGCCTCGTGCCAGTCCCGGTTGAGGTAGAACACACACGAGACGACCCGAGAGTCGTCGTTGCGCAGGCGGTCCAGGTGCCGCGCGTAGACGGCACCGGGCCGGTACACGGCGTAATGCGATTCACTGTCGACCAGGCCAAGCATCAGGTGCCTGTTGAAGGCGACTCGCAGTGCGTCGATGCGGTCAGCAAAGGTCCGTTGCGGGCCGCTCAGTGCGTCGGCGTTGAACCAACGGGTGCGATCCCCTCGCGCCGTCGACACCGTGCGGGTGGCTCCGGTGCCGGCCGGCAGCAGCAGATTCGCATCGTGCAGCGCAGCACACTCGGTGGCCAGTGCGTCGGTTGGCGCCGACTCCAGAAATTGCGGTATCCAGCACCACCCGTCGGCGTCGAGTGCGTGCGCTGCAGCAACAAATTCCGGGTCGACGGGTGCCATGCGGAATCCTGAGTGGGCGGAACGGCGGCGCGCGGGACCCGTTGCCGACCAGGCGCTCGGCTCACGAACGATCAGCGCCACACGACCGCGATGCAGCATACGGCGTAAGCAGTCGGCGTAGACGCAATCCCATCAGGCTGGACGGCGGGTCGTTGTGCTTGCGCTCATGAATTGGCGCCGGCAGACACCACGGTTTGCCAGGGGCCAAGCCCGTGCCAGCGCTACCGGGAGCGTGCAGGGTGCCCTCGCCGAACGCACCCACACGCGCATCTTGTCCACAACGAACCTGGCGGGCGGCTTTCGGCGCTAGGATGCCGGAGAGTCCCCGAGAGACCAGCAAGCGATGAAGACGGGCTTTCTTGACGGTGGCGGCACGATGGGCGCCCTGCTGCGCGCGCACCCTTGGGCGCAGTCGCTGCCTGGCCCGGTTGAGCAATGGCCCGATTCGCTGCGGACCGTGGTCAGCCTGATGCTCAATGCCCCGCTGCCGATGTTTCTGCTGTGGGGCGAGTCGCGGGTGTGCATGTACAACGACGGCTACATACCGATGCTGGGCGCGCGCCACCCGGCGGCCCTGGGCGCCCCATTCGCCCGGGTCTGGCCCGAAGTCTGGGACGAAATCGGCCCGTTGATCGACCGCGCGTACGCCGGCGATTCGACTTACTTCGACAACTTTCCCCTGCTGCTGGAGCGAAGCGGCTTCCCGGAGCAGGCGTATTTCACCTTCTCCTATTCGCCGTTGCGCGGGCCGGATGGGGCGGTCCGGGGCATGTTCTGCATCTGCAGTGAAACCACCTCGCAGTTGCATGCGGAAATGGCGCTGCGCGACAGCGAATCGAAGTGGCGCAGTCTGTTCGAGAATATGCAGGAAGGCTTTTTCGTGGCACAGGCCGTGCGGGACGCGCAGGGTCAGATCGTCGATTTCCGTTTCACCGAGGTCAATCCGGCGTTCGAAGTCCAGTCTGGATTGCCCTCCAGCATTGCCCCCGGCCGGACCATCCTCGAGTTGCTGCCGCGGGTGCCGGAGTCGCTGATCCAGACCTATGCGCAGGTGGTCGAAAGCGGCAAGCCGTGCCGCTTCGAGGTTGACCTGGGGGCGGCCAATGGTCGCTGGTACGAGGTGCGCGCCCGCGCGGTGGGCGAGGACGACCGCGTCGCGGTGCTGTTTGTCGATATCACCGGGCGCAAGCGGACCGAGGAAGCGTTGCGTCGGAGCGAGGCCCAGTTTCGTGGCCTGGCGCAGGCCATGCCCAACCAGGCCTGGACGGCGCGCAGCGACGGTACGCTGGATTGGTTCAATGACCGCGTCCGCGATTACGCGGGACTCGGGTCGGAGCAATTGGCGGGTGACAACTGGGGCAGCATCGTCCATCCGGAAGACCTGCCGGTGGCCGCCGCTGCGTGGCAGCAGGCGGTCACCAGCGGGACGCCGTATCAGGCCGAATTCCGCCTGCGCCGCCGTGATGGCGTGTTCCGCTGGCATATCGCGCGGGCGATGCCGATTCGCGCCGACGATGGCAGCATCGAGCGCTGGGTCGGCACCAATACCGACATCGAGGACCAGAAGCGCGCCACCGAACTGCTTGAACTGCGCATCGCGCAGCGCAGTCGCGAGCTGGAGAAGATCAACGAGGAGCTGCGTCAGTCGCAGAAGATGGAGGCGGTCGGCCAGCTCACCGGCGGCATCGCGCACGATTTCAACAATCTGCTCACCGGGGTGATCGGCGGCCTGGAGATGATGCAGGCCCGCTTGGCGCAGGGGCGTCATCAGGACGCCGATCGCTGTGCCGAGCTGGTGATGCATTCAGCGCAGCGCGCCGCCTCGTTGACGCACCGGCTGCTGGCGTTCTCGCGCCGTCAGCCGCTGGAACCCCGCGTGGTTTGCGTCAACGAGCTGATCGGCTCGATGTCGGAACTGATCGAGCGCACGCTTGGCCCGTCGATCCGACTGGAGATCGCCACCGATCGCAACGTCTGGCGCACCCGCTGCGACCTCAACCAGCTGGAAAGCACCTTGCTGAATCTGGTCATCAATGCCCGCGACGCCATGCCGGAAGGCGGTGTCCTGACCCTGGCCACCAGCAATCGCGTGATCGGTACCGGCGACCGGCCCCTGCACGACGCCACGGCAGGCGAGTATGTCAGTCTGTCGGTTCGCGACACCGGCACCGGGATGACGGCCGACACCCGACGGCATGCGTTCGAACCATTTTTCACCACCAAGCAGCCTGGTCAGGGGACGGGTCTGGGCCTGTCGATGGTCTACGGGTTTGCCCGCCAGTCAGGCGGATTTGTCGAACTGGAGAGCGAGCCGGGTGCGGGTACCACGGTCCAGGTCTGTCTGCCGAGGTCAGTCGAGCCGCTCGACACGTCGCCCAAGCCAAACCTGTACCCGGCGGCAGGCCAGCAAACCACCCCGCGCACCATCGTGGTGGTGGACGATGAGGCACAGGTGCGAGAACTGGTCGTGGCGGTGCTGCAGGATCTCGGGCACAACTGTCTGGAGGCCCTGGACGGCCCGGGTGCGCTGTTGCAGCTGACCGCTGCGCCGCTGCGCGAGATTGATCTGCTCATTACGGATGTCGGCCTGCCCGGCCTGGATGGGCGCCAGCTGGCCGCGCGAGCGCGCGAGGTTCGGCCTGGACTGAAGGTATTGTTCATCACCGGGTATGCGCACGACGCCATTTTCGATGGCGACGCCGACTCGGGGATGGAATTGCTGAGCAAACCCTTCACCATGATCGAGCTGGCCAACCGTGTGCAGCATCTCCTGCGCACCTCCTGAGCGGCCTGGAGTGACATGGAGTGGCCTGGAGTGGCCTTCGCGGGTCCGCCAGACCGCCGATTCAACCGTGGGAATGCTCTGGCAAGCGACCATGGCAAGGCGTGATCTGATTGTCGAGAACGATCCCGTTGTGGCCATGCCGGTCGAGGAGATCGCGCACGACATCGACCACGAAGTGTTGGTCGAGCTGGCTCTCGATCACCCCATGCTGGCGCTGGAGGTGGCTCGCCTCGATGTGGCGCTGCCCGCTCAGTCGGCGGGCACGCAGCGGTCACGGGCCCAGGCCCTGAGTGCGTCGACCTGTTCGCGCATCAGCACCGACAACGGACGGGTCTGGGTCAGGGCGTTCAGCAAGGTCGGCTGATCCGGCGCAGCGCCGTTGGCCGCCGCGTCGTACAGCGCGCTGACGATGGTCTGCTCGATCTCGGCGCCGGAAAACCCGTCGCTGGCGGTGGCCAGTGCGGCCAGGTCGAAGCCCGCCGGATCGAGTTTGCGGCGGGACAGGTGCAGGGCGAAGATCTGCTCGCGCACCGGTGGACGGGGCAGGTCGACAAAGAAGATCTCGTCGAAGCGACCCTTGCGCAGCAATTCGGCGGGCAGTTCCTGCACCGCGTTGGCAGTGGCCACCACGAATACCTTGGCCTTGCGTTCGGCCATCCAGGTCAGCAGGTAGCCGAGCACCCGACGCGACACACCGCCGTCGTCCCCACCGCCGGCCAGACCTTTCTCGATCTCGTCGATCCACAGCACGCAGGGCGCCAGCAGTTCGGTGCTGGCCAGCGCCTCGCGGAGGTTTTTCTCGGTCTCGCCCTGGTACTTGTTGTACAGCGTGCCGAAGTCGAGCCGGACCAGGGGCACGCCGAACCCGCCCGCGATGGCCTTGGAGGCCAGGCTCTTGCCGCAGCCCTGCACGCCCAGCAACAACACGCCCCGAGGCGGGTCGAGCACGGGGTCCGGCGTCGCCGCCAGGAATACGGCGCGGCGCCGCTGGACCCATTCACGCACGCGGTCGACACCGGCCACGTCGGCAAAGCTGGCCGTGGCGTATTCGTAGTGCAGCAGGCCGGACCGGTTGAGCAGCTTGAATTTCGACTGCATCAGGTTGGGCAGATCCTGTGGACCCAGTGCACCGTCGTTGTAGATCAGTTTGCGCACGATGCGCCGGGCATCGGGTGCGGACAGGCCCAGCAGGTTGCGCACGATGGTGCGCGCCGCATCGTTGTCCACCTCGATATTGCGGCCCTGTTCGCGTTGCCATGCCGCCGCCTCACCCCGCAGGATGCCGGCCAACTCCTTCAGGTCGGGCAGCGACAGCGGCACGCGCAGGGCCAGCGCTTCCAGCTCGTCGGGCAGTTCCACCTTGGCCCCGACCAGCACGATGGTGTGGGCAGCGCAGCGTTGCCGCTGCACGATTTCACGCAACTGGCGTTGGCTCATCGCGTAACCGAGCAGGCCGTCGAAATCGAACATCAGGTAGATGCCGCGGTTGGCCTGCGCCCGGATCGCTTCCAGCGTGGTGGTGGCATCCGGCGCGACCTTGCCGTCGGTCTGTTCGAAGTCGAGCCGGGTGAGACCGTCAATCAAGGTCCAGCGCCACAGTGGATGCAAAGCCTGGGCGATCACGTGACGGAAGCAGTCGATCACCCGCTGCTCGTCCACGGTTTCAATGACCAGCAACGGTGTGGCCGCGCGCACCAGCGTGGTCAGGTCCTGCAATTCGCTCATGGTTCCCCCTGTTCAGAACACCAGTTTACAGAGCACGGCGGTTTCCGGTTGCGCTCGCGCCGGTATACGCTGGCACTTCCCCTTGTTCGAGGAGACCGCCATGCGTACGGCATTTGTGTTGTTGCTCGCCCTGGTGGCCTTGTCGGTACAGGCCGCGCCGCCGCTGGAGCGCTTGCTGGTACCGCCGGGTTTTCACGTGTCGCTGTATTCCGATCAAGTGCCCAATGCGCGCGAACTGGCGCTGGGTGCCAACGGCACCGTATTCGTGGGGTCGACCGGTGCCGGCAAGGTCTATGCGCTGACCGACCGCAACCGCGACGGTGTGGCCGATCAGGTCCGCGTGATCGCCAGCGGGTTGAAGCTGCCGATGGGCGTGGCCTTTCACGATGGCGATCTGTATGTCTCGGCGGTGAGCCGCATCCTGGTGTGGCGCGACATCGAGCAGCATCTCGATGCACCACCGGCGCCCCAGCTGGTCACGGACCGGCTGCCGGCGGAAACGCACCACGGCGGCAAGTTCCTGGCGTTCGGACCGGACGGCAAGCTGTATGTGCCGATCGGTGCGCCGTGCAACATCTGCGATCCGGCGCCGGATCACGGCAAGCTGATCCGCATGAATCCCGATGGCAGCGATTGGCAGGATGTGGCGCACGGGATCCGCAACTCGGTTGGCTTCGACTGGCAGCCCGGCACCGGCCGCCTGTGGTTCACCGACAACGGCCGCGACATGATGGGTGACGACATCCCCGGCGACGAGTTGAACCAGATCACCGGCACCGGCCAGCATTTCGGTTATCCGTATTGCCATCAAGGCGACCTGCTCGACCCGGAATTCGGCCGTGGCAGAAACTGCGCGGACTACGTCCCGCCCGTGCTCAAACTCGGCGCCCATGTGGCTTCGCTGGGTATGCGCTTCTACACGGGCACGCAGTTTCCCGCGCGTTACCGCGGCGCGGTCATCGTGGCCGAGCACGGTTCCTGGAATCGCACAAAGAAATCCGGTTACCGGGTGATGGCCGCCCGGCTGGACGGCAGCAAGGTGCTCGGCTACGAGCCGCTGGTCACGGGCTTCATGCAAAACGAGCGTGCGTGGGGTCGCCCGGTTGATGTGCTGGTTCTGCCTGACGGCAGTTTGCTGGTCAGCGATGATCTGGCCGGGGCCGTGTATCGGATCACCTACCGCAGCCCATGAAGCCCACGGCGTGTTTCGCGCCGATCACGCCTGGCACGGTCGACAATGCAGTCGAATCTTTTCTGGAGAAACACTCATGCAAGTGCGCAGTGAAAGCTTTGAAGACGGCCAGCGGATCCCCGCGCCATTCGCGTTCTGCAAGTCGGGCGATCCGGTCGCCCCGTCGGACAATCGCAGCCCGCATCTGGCCTGGCAGGGTGCGCCATCGGCCACGCGCTCGTTCGTGTTGACCTGCATCGACCCGGACGTGCCCAGTCGCGGTGACGACGTGAACCAGATCGGCCGCACGGTGCCGGCTGACCTGCCTCGGGTGGAGTTTGTGCATTGGTTGATGGCCAACATCCCGCGGGAGTGCGTCGAGCTGGCGGCCGGTGCCTGCTGCGACGGCATCACCGCACGCGGCAAGCGTGAGCCGATCGGCCCACCCGGCAGCGTGCAGGGCCTCAACGACTACACCGGTTGGTTCAGCGGCGACCCGGACATGGCCGGGCAGTATCTCGGCTACGACGGACCGTGCCCGCCATGGAACGATGCCCTGCTGCATCACTACCACTTCCGGATCCATGCGTTGGATGTCGCCGCGTTGCCCTTGGCCAACGGTTTCACCCTGGCCGATCTGCGTGCCGCGATGGACGGGCACGTGCTGGGCGAAGGACAGCTGGTGGGAACTTACAGCTTGAATCCGTCCGTCGCCGGTTGAGGGGGCGACGCTTGCCGTGGGCGTGGCGTATACGGCCGTGCGGGTGCTCTTCACGCCCGCATGGCACGCGCTGTGGGTGAATGGTAAAACGCGGTTCCGCCGCGGTTGCCGCCCTTCATCTCCGAGAGGATCTCCCCATGCTGCATTACGCCCTCGTTTTTCTGGTTATTGCCATCATCGCCGCGGTGCTGGGATTCGGCGGTATTGCCGGCGCCGCGACGGGCATCGCGAAAATCCTGTTCATCATCTTCCTGATCCTGGCGATAATCGCCTTCTTCCGTCGGGCCAGTTGACCGGCCGCGTGCAACAGACTTTAGGCATCCAGAAGCATTTCCGGAGCACATCATGAACAAGCAAGTCCAGACCCCCGAACATCCGCTCGGCGACCGTATCGATGAGCGCGCGGAGCGGATCAAACAAGCCACCTCCGCCGCGGTCGCTGGCACCAGGGACAAGGTTGATCGCGCCGCCGAGCACGTCGAGGAGGGGCTGCACCAGGCCACGGACAAGGCGGCCAAGGCGGCACACAAGGCCAGCGACACCGCAGCGAAGGTTGGTGAGCGCGGCCGTGAGGTCTACGATGAAACGCGCGAGCGTGCAGACGTGTGGATGGAACAGGTGCGCGACTATGTTCGTGAGAAGCCGGTTCAATCGGTCGCCATCGCGCTGGGAGCTGGCTGGCTGCTGGGTCGCATCCTTCGGCGGTGAGCAACGCACAACGGGGCCAATACATGCACGACGAGGGTGATTCACCCCGCGGGGAGGCGGCGCCGGACACGGCGCCGTTGCCATCTGGCCTGCTTGCCGAGATCAGTCAGCTGGGCGGCGCGGTCAAGCGCCTGTTCGGGGCGCAGATGCACTTGTTGGCGGCCGAGCTGGGGCTGGCGCGCAGCGCGGTTTCCTGGATGCTGTTGACCGGCTTGGCCGCCACCGTAGCCGGTGTTGGCCTCGGTCTGACCCTGCTGGGCCTGATCGGCTTCGTGCTGGCCGGTTGGTTCGGTTCGTGGATCGCGGCGCTGCTGACCCTGGCCGTGTTGCAGCTATTGTTTCTGGTTGGCGCGATCATGTTGTTCCGCCGCTGCATGCACTGGATGAGCCTGCCTGCCACGCGCAACGAATGGAGCGCCATGATGCACGAAACCCTGCGCAAGTCGGAAGCCGAACATGCGTCTTCATCGAACCGGCGCAAGGAGGAGCGGCCATGAAGGTGCTTGATCGCTTGTCCAGCGTGCGGACTGCGCAACTGCAAATGCGCCAATTGCGCCACGACGTGACCACGCCGGCGGCTGCCCTGCTGGCGCGAGGGCGCGGGCACCCGCTGACCACCGTCGCGGCGGCGGCCGGGGTTGGCTTCGCCGTTGGCAGTCTGGGCGTGCGCCCGCTGCGCGTGCCGGGCATTGCCGCGTTGCTGGGCGGTGGCCTGACCGATGTCGTCGCCCGCGGCATGCACTGGATCGTGGCTGCGGCCGCGGTGGTGGATCCCGCTGCGGCTGCGGTTGATCCGGATAGCGAAACCGCATGAGCAGCCCCGGCCCCTCGGCGGCGACCGGGTCCGCCGGCGACGATTCGGTGGCCGAACAGGTTGCCATCGTTGATTCACCGCCGGTGACCGACGAGCCGACCGCGCAGGAGCCGTTCCCGCACAGCCCGATCCGGGGCCTGCGCCGACATGCGCGGATGATTCGCATGGCGCTGAACGGGCTGCTGATGCTGGCGCTGCTCTACACCATTACGCTGACCAAGGGCCTGCTGATCCCGCTGGTGCTGGCCGCGTTTATCGGTCTCGCGCTCAACCCCATCGTGGCAACCGGAGCCCGTCTGAGCGTGCCGCGCTGGCTGACGGCGAGTGTGCTGATGATTGGGCTGATAGCGGGCATCGGCGGCGGCGTGGGCCTGCTGGCGCAACCCGCGATCGGTTGGTTTCAGGGGGCGCCCGCGGCGGTCAGGAGCATTCTGCCGAAGATGCGCAACGTGACCAAGCCGCTGGAGGCTGCCAACCGCGCCACCCAGACCCTGGTCACCGGCACCAGCCGCCCGCAGCCGCCGCAGGCCACTCCCATATCCATCACCGCGTGGGGCGTGGTCTCGACCGCACCCAAGGTGCTGGCCGCCGTGCTCAGCGTGACCCTGCTGGTGTTTTTCTTCCTGATATACGGTGACTCGATGTTGCGTCGCCTGGTGGAGATCACACCGGGCTTTTCCTACAAGCGGCATGCGGTGTCCATCGTGCGGGGAATCCAGACCGAAATATCCCGTTACCTGCTGACCGCGCTGTTGATCAACGCCAGCCTGGGCGCGATCACCGCGGGCATGCTGTGGCTGTACAAGGTGCCCGACCCGATGCTGTGGGGCGCGGTGGCGATGTTTGCCAATTTCATTCCCTATGTCGGCGCGATCGTCACCACCACCGTGCTGGCCGTGGTGTCGATGCTGTATGCCAGGGACGTGAGTCTGGAAGTTTTTCTGCCCGCCCTCACATTCGCCGGGATCACCGCGGTGGAGGGCAACGTCGTCACGCCGCTGATTCAGGGCGCCAGCATGCGGCTGAGCCCGATTGCGATTCTCTTGTGGCTGCTGATCTGGGGTTGGCTGTGGGGCATTCCGGGCGCGCTGCTGGCGGTGCCGATGCTGACCTGCACCAAGCTGATTTGCGAGCGGGTCCGGGGCTGGGAGTGGTTCGCGCACATCGTGCAGCGCTGATCCGGGCTCAGCTGCCCGCGGGCACCAGCAGCAACAGCGCCACGCCAAACGCGATGCGGTAAATCGCGAACGGGGTGAAGGTGTGGGTGCGGATGTAGCCCAGCAGCCATTTCACCGCGATGAACGCGACGACCAGCGAAACCACGAAGCCGACGATCAGTGCGTTCCAGTCCTCGTGCACCGCCCCGCCACTCTTGAGCACCTTGAGCAACTCGTAGCCGGTGGCCGCGTACATCGTGGGAATGCCCACCAGGAACGCGAACTCGGTCGCCGCCGCACGATTGCTGGTGCCGAACAGCATGGCCGCGAAGATCGTGGCGGCCGAGCGTGAGGTGCCTGGAAAGATGCCGGCGATCACCTGCGCGATGCCAACCAGGATCGCCACGCGCCAGGTCACCTCGCTGCGCTCGGGCTGGCGCGCGGCCAGCCGTTCGGCAGCGATCATCCAGAAACCGCCGATGACCAGCGCCCAGGCGATCGGGGTCACCGTCTCGGGCAGCTTGAAGCCCAGCGTCACTGCGACGAAGCCGAGCACGGCGGTGATGGCGAATGCCACGATCAGCTTCAGCAGGTAGTCGCGGTTGGCCCGATCGCGCCACTGGGTCAGCAGCTGCCAGATGCGTTTCCAGTAGATCAGCGTGACCGCAAGAATCGCACCGGCCTGGATGCCGATATTGAACAGGTCCGAGCGTGCGCCGAGCCCGAACTGCTCGGCGATCAACAAATGCCCAGTCGAGGAGATCGGCAGGAATTCGGTAATGCCTTCGATGATGCCGAGCAAAATGACTTTGAGCAGATCGATCACGGGGTGGTTCCGTCAGATGGGCAGGCGCGGCCGGGGCCGCCAACGGTTGGAGCGAAGCGGCATAGCTTACGGGATTGCCTGGTGGGCGCTGCTCGGCGATGGCCGGGTGGTCCGCGGACAGATGCACCGACATGGTGCAACCGGGCGAGGATGTCAGTTCGCAATGGTGCTATCGTCCGGTGCTTGCGGCTCGCCCCGGGCAATCGCATGAGGCGCCGCAACGGCTGCACGCCGTGGCACGCGCCTTGCTGTAGCTGCCTTGTCCTATTCCCTGAGGTTTCATGATGACTGCCCAGCAAGTGCTCGACCAGATCCAGGAACATGACGTCGAATTCGTCGACTTGCGCTTCGCCGACATGCTCGGCGTGCATCACCACGTCACCTTTCCGGCCCACGCGATCGACGAGTCGACGTTCGAGGACGGCAAGATGTTCGACGGCTCCTCGATCACCGGCTGGAAGGGCATCAACGAGTCGGACATGATCCTGATGCCCGATCCGGACACCGCCCATCTCGATCCGTTCAGCGCACATGTGCAGCTGATCCTGCATTGCGACGTGCTGGAGCCCAGCACCATGCAGGCCTACGGCCGCGACCCGCGCTCGATCGCCAAACGAGGCGAGGCGTACCTCAAATCGACCGGAATCGCCGACGCCGCGTTCTTCGGTCCGGAACCGGAGTTCTTCATTTTCGACTCGGTGCGCTGGCAGAACGACCCCGGCCGCGTTTTTTACGAGATCGGCTCGGAAGAAGCGGCGTGGTCGTCGCGTTACAAGTACGACGGCAACAACACCGGGCACCGTCCGGGCGTGAAGGGCGGCTACTTCCCGGTCAGCCCGGTCGACTCGTTGGGCGACTTGCGTGCCGACATGTGCAAGGTGCTGGAGTCGCTGGGCCAGACCGTCGAAGTGCATCACCACGAAGTGGCGAACGCGGGCCAGTGCGAGATCGGCGTGAAGTTCAACACGCTGGTGAAGAAGGCTGACGAGCTGCTGACGATGAAGTACGTGATCAAGAACGTAGCCCACCAGAACGGCAAGACCGTCACCTTCATGCCCAAGCCGCTGGTCGGCGACAACGGCAGCGGCATGCACGTGCACCAGTCGCTGGCCAAGAACGGCGAGAACCTGTTCGCCGGCGACCTCTACGGCGGCCTGTCGCAGACTGCGTTGTGGTACATCGGCGGCATCTTCAAACACGCCCGCGCGATCAACGCATTCGCCAACTCCACCACCAACAGCTACAAGCGCCTGGTGCCGGGCTTCGAAGCCCCGGTGATGCTGGCCTACTCGGCCCGCAACCGCTCGGCCAGCTGCCGCATCCCGTACGTGGCCAGCCCGAAGGGGCGTCGGATCGAAGTGCGCTTCCCCGACCCGATGAACTCCGGCTACCTGGTGTTCACCGCGCTGATGATGGCCGGCCTCGACGGCATCCTCAACAAGATCGACCCGGGCGCGCCGGCCGACAAGGACTTGTACGACCTGCCGCCGGAAGAAGAGAAGAACATCCCGCAGGTATGCTCCAGTCTCGATGCCGCGCTGGAGGCGCTGGACAAGGACCGCGACTTCCTCAAGGCCGGCGACGTGTTCACTGACGACTTCATCGATGCCTACATCGAAGTGAAGATGAAGGAAGTCACCAAGTACCGCGCCAGTACCCATCCGCTGGAATTCCAGATGTACTACTCGCTCTGAGTCCGGGGACATCGGCGGAGCAAGCCGGTATCCGCTGACGGCCCGTTGCACCAACTCGATGCATTGGGCAATCATGGTGCAATGAGCGAGGCTGAGTGGCGGCAATGGGCGCAGCAGTTGACGACCGGTGTGGCCCGGGTCGACGCCGCCCTGTGCCTGCAATGGGTCAACCCGGCGCTGGCCGAGTGCCTGGAATTGGGGCCCCGCAGCGTAGCGGGCCAGCCCTTGTCCCGCTGGCTGGACGAGGCGGCAGTGTTGCAGGCCGCACGAGTGCAGGCCGAGCAGCGTTCGCTGCAGTGGCGTGGCATGACCCTGATGACGGCCGGCGGTCGAGCCATCGTGGCGGACGTTGCGCTGCAACCGCTCGACGGTGGCCTGTTGCTGGAAATCCACGAACGGGTCGAGCCACCGTCCACTGGTTCGCCGCTGTCGGCGACGCTGCGCGGGTTTGCACATGAGGTGAAAAATCCACTGGCGGGCTTGCGCGGCGCGGCACAATTGCTGCAGCGGCGGGTCGGCAGCGACGATCTGCGCGCGCTGGCAGGGTTGATCATCGACGAGGCGGACCGGCTCGGCACGCTGGCCAACCGCCTGTTGCATCACGATCCGCCGCAGCTCGGGCCGGTCAACATCCATCAGTTGCTGGAACGGCTCAGTGAGCTGCTGCTGGCCGAACCCGCTCCCCCGCGACTGCGGCACGATTACGACCCCAGCGTGCCCGACCTGCACGGCGACCCCGATCGGCTGCACCAAGTGCTGCTGAATCTGGCCCGCAACGCCTTGGAAGCCGGCGCTCGCACACTGACCTTGCGCACCCGGATCGACCACGGCGTGCGCGTGAGCGATCACATGCTGCGGATGGCTTTGCGCGTGGATGTCATCGACGATGGCCCGGGCGTGCCGGTGGCGTTGCGCGACACGCTGTTCCAGCCGCTGGTTTCTGGTCGGGCCGACGGTACCGGTCTGGGGCTGGCCCTGTCCCGCGAGATCGCCCACGAACACGGCGGCGAGCTGCGCTATGCCAGCCGCCCGGGTGCCACGGTGTTCTCGCTGTTTCTGCCGCTGGAGCCCGCGCATGACTGAGGAAGTCTGGATTCTCGACGATGATCGCGGCGTGCGTTTCGTGCTGGCCGAAGCCCTGCGTGATGCCGGGTTGGCCGTGCGTGAATTCGGCGAGGTGGCCGGCGTGCGTGCGGCCTTGCCGCAGGCCCGTCCGGCGTTGTTGCTCACCGACGTGCGCATGCCGGGCGAGGATGGGCTGGCCTTGCTCGAGGAGCTGGGCGCGCAGGGAATCGGTCCGGTCATCGTGATGAGCGCGTACACCGATGTGGCGACCACCGCCGCCGCGTACCGGGCCGGCGCGCTCGACTATCTGGCCAAGCCGTTCGACCTGGACCAGGCGGTGGCGTCGGTGCAGCGTGCGCTGGCCAGCGTGGCGGCGCCGACCGTGACGAGCGCCCCAGCCGTTGCGCCGACCCACGCCCTGCTGGGCGACAGCGCGCCCATGCGCGAGGTGTTCCGCCTGATCGGCCGCGTCGCGGCCAGCGATCTCAACGTACTGATCACCGGTGAAACCGGCACCGGCAAGGAACTGGTGGCGCGCGCGCTGCATGAGGAAAGCGCACGCCACGACAAGCCGTTCGTGGCCTTGAACACGGCGGCGATTCCCAGCGAGCTGCTGGAAAGCGAGCTGTTCGGCCATGAGGCCGGCGCGTTCACCGGCGCGACCCGCCGCGTCGCCGGTCGCTTCGAACAGGCCGAGGGCGGCACGCTGTTCCTGGACGAGATCGGCGACATGCCGCTGGCCCTGCAGACGCGGCTTCTGCGCGTGCTGGCGGGCGGCGAGTTTTATCGGGTGGGTGGACGGGAATTGATCCGCTGTCACATGCGCATCGTCGCCGCCACCCATCAGGACCTGGCCAGCCGGGTGGCTACCGGCCAGTTCCGTGCCGATTTGATGCATCGGCTCGACGTGGTACGCATCGAACTGCCATCGCTGCGCAGCCGCCGCAGTGACATCCCGCTGCTGGCGCAACACTTCCTGGCAGCCACCGCCCGCCAGCTCAAGCTGCCGGCGAAGCGGTTCTCCAAGGCGGCGTTGAAACAGGTGGCGCAGCGCGATTTCCCCGGCAATGTGCGGGAACTGGAGAACCTGTGTCGGCGGCTCGCGGTGATCGCCCCCGGCAACGAAATCCTGCCCGGTGACCTGGGCGACGGCAGCGATGCGTCAGCCAGCGGTGACTGGACCGATGCCTTGCGCGACTGGACGGTGGCGGCGTTGGCCGAAGGCGAGACCGACGTGCATGCGCGCGCCCGCGAAGCATTCGACCGCACCCTGCTGCAGGCGGCCCTGCAGGCGTGCGGCGGTCATCGCCAGAATGCGGCGGCGGCGCTCGGGGTGGGGCGCAATACGCTGACCCGCAAACTGGGCGCGTCGCGTAGCCGCAAGCGCTGACTGGTTTGCTTGCCGCGATTGCGAACGTCAGCCCAGTACCACGATCACCTGGTGCGTGTCGCCATCGTCCGCCAGCACGATCGGCGCCGCGGGATCGAGCGTCTGGCCGTCCATTTCTACGGTCGCAACGCCGCCACAAACCTTGTCGGGATTGCGCACTTCGATTTCGTGGCGGGTCAGGTGCTTTTCCGTGCGGTGCCGGTAGCTGATCTTGAATGCGCTCCAGTCCGGCGGAATACACGGGGCGATGCGCAGCCGGTCACCTTGCAGATGGAAGCCGAGCAGCGCCTCGAGCCCCGCGCGGTAGAGCCACGCCGCCGAACCGGTGTACCAGGTCCAGCCGCCGCGGCCCACATGCGGTGCCACCGAATAGACGTCCGCGCAGGCCACGTACGGCTCCACCTTGTAGCGCGCCACGGCCTCGGCACTGTCGCTGTGATAAATCGGATTGAGCAGTTTGAACAGACTGAGGGCGCGCGCGCCGTAACCCAGTCCGGCCCAGGCAAAGATCGACCAGATTGCGCCGTGCGTGTACTGCCCGCCGTTCTCCCGCACGCCCGGCGGATAGCCCTTGATGTAGCCGGGGTCCTCCGCACCGTCCTGGTCGAACGGTGGCGTGAACAGGCGAGCCAACTGGTTCTCCCGATCGATCAGCAGGCGATCGACCGACGCCATCGCGGCGATCGAATGGTCGCGATTGTTCTCGCAGCCGGCCAGCACGCTCCACGATTGCGCGATGGTGTCGATCCGGCACTGGGTGTTCTGGCTGGAGCCCAGCGGCGTGCCGTCGTCGTAATAGCCTCGGCGGTACCAGGCTCCGTCCCATGCCTGTTCCAGTGCCTGGCGCAGCCCGCTCGCGTAGTCGCGCCAGCGGCGGGCGCGCTCGCCTTCACCCCGTTGATCGGCCACCGGCGCCAATTGAGTGATGGTCGCCAGGGTGAACCAGGCCAGCCAGCTGCTCTCGCCGCGGCCTTCGGCGCCGACCGCGTTCATGCCGTCATTCCAGTCGCCGGTGCCGATCAGCGGCAGTCCGTGCGCACCGCGGGTGAGGCTGGAATCGACGGCGCGGGCACAGTGCTCGTACAGCGAGACCACTTCGTTCGAGGTGTCGGGTTGGAAGAACGCGTCGGTGGCGTCGTCGGGGATAGGTGGCCCCTTGAGGAAGGGCAGAGCCTGGTCCAGCACGGCCCGGTCGCCGCTGACTTCAACGTAGTGCATGGCCACGTAAGCCAGCCACAGGCGGTCGTCGCGGATCTTCGTGCGAATGCCTTGCCCGTGTGGTGGCAGCCACCAGTGCTGCACATCACCTTCGGCGAACTGGCGGCCGGCCGCGCGGAGCAGGTGCTCGCGGGCCAGCTCGGGTCGGCTCACGCACAGTGCCATCACGTCCTGCAACTGGTCGCGGAAACCCCACGCACCGCTGGCCTGGTAGTAGGCGGTGCGCGCCCACAAGCGACAGGCGGTGACCTGATACAGCAGCCAGTCGTTGACCAGCAGATCCAGCGCGCGGTCAGGCGTGTGGACTTGCACCGTGTCGAGCAGTCCGTTCCACTGTGCGGCCACCGCGGCCATGACCGCGTCGAAATCCGCGGCGCGGTATTTCGCGATCAGTGTCTGGGCTGCCGCTTCATCGGCACCTTCACCCAGCAGGAACAGCAGGTCGATTTGGGTTTCCGGCGGCAGTTCGACTTGAACCTGCAAGGCGCCGCACGGATCCAGCCCGACGCCAAGCCGACCATCCAGTGGCAGCCCGTCGCGCAGCGCGGCGGGGCGGCCAATGCTGCCCAGCGAACCGAGAAAGCTCGCGCGGTCGCCGCTGATCGATTGCTGCGCACCGGCCAGATCAAAGAACGCCACCCGTTCGCCAAAATCGGCGCGCCAGCGGTTGCGCGCAAACAACGCGCCGGTAGCCTGGTCACGCGAGGTGATCACGAACGGGCCCGGGGTGCTGCCGTTCGCACCCAAGGCCCACTCGACATAACCGGTGACTGACAGGCGACGGGTACGCTGCGAGCGGTTGCACAGCCGCAGCCGCGACAGCTTGAGCGGTGCGTCAGTGGGCACGCACACGGTAAGGTTCAGTTCGATGCCGTGGGCGTCGTTGCGGAAGCGCGTCCAGCCCTTGCCGTGGGTGGTGGTGCAACGGGCAGCTGGTACGCGGATCGGCAGCGCGGTGGCGCTCCACAGGTTGCCGTTTTCGGTGTCGCGCAGGTAGATCACGTCATGGGGCATGTCGCTGACCGGGTCGTTCGGCCAGGGCGTCAGCGGATTCTGCTGGCTGTTGGTGGACCAGGCGTAACCGCCGCCCTCGGCCGTGACCAGGCAGCCGAAGTCCGGGTTGGCCATCACGTTGGACCAGGGCGCCGGGGTGAGGCGCGCAGCACCCAGCTCGACGCGGTAGGCGCGGCCGTTCGCGGTGAAGCCGCCGAGTCCGTTGGGAAACTCCAGTGCCTCAGTGCGACTGGCGGGCGGGGCCGCCGGGTTGCTGGCACGCAGCGCAACGCCGCCGCTGGGTGCCGTGGGTGCCGCGGCCGCAACGTCTTCGCGGCCGGGGTCGCCCAACACCAACCGCGCCACGGTCAACAGGCCATCGCGCAGATCCTGGTTGATGCTGTCGTCGCGCAGGCAGAACAGTTCGGCCTTGGGGGCGGACTCGTCGCGCTTCAGTTGCTCCTGCTGCGCGTCGATTCGCGCTCTTAGTGCTTGTCGCGTGTCGTCCGTCTCGGTGCCGCACCGGTCCAGCACCACCACGTCGACCGCCAGTTGCCGGGCGCGCCACCAACGCTGGGCCAGCAGCAGGTTGTCGAGCACCGCGAGATCGGACCGCGCGCTCAGGCACAGCAGGGCGATCGGTCGGTCACCGGAAATGCCCGCCGCCCACAGCGTCGGGGCACCGCCGTGTCCGCGCTGGCGCTGCGCCGGCGCCGCCCGCTGGCTGGCGTCGCTGCTCAACAGGGCGCTCATCCAGCCGGTGAGCCGTGCGACCTGGTCCGCGCCGATGCCGAACCGCTCGCGCTCCGCTTGCTCGTGGCGTGCCGCGTCGGCCAAGAGGCGTTCGGCGGCGTCCGGCGCGCGCAGCGTCTCGCGCAACGCGATGGCGCCGTCACGCGAAGCGGCCAGTTGGGTCCACAGGGACAATTCGATGCTGGTATCGGGCGCCAGCGTGAAGTCGTGGCGCAGGGCGAAGACCGGATCCAGCACGCAGCCGGTAGTGTTCGACAGCGTAGCGTCGGGCTGCATGGCCGCCGCATTGCGCAGCGTGCGGCCGCGGCCCAGGAAGCGGGCGCGATCGGTTTCGTGACTGAGCTGGTTGCTGCAACGGCCGTCCACTTGCAGCGTCTGCGCCATCCACACTTCGGCTTGATCGTCGCTGCGCCGCCGCCGGGTGGCCAGCAGCAACTGGTCCGCCGCAATCCAGTCGGTCTGCACGAACATCTTCGAGAAAGCCGGGTGGCCGTTGTCGTCGGCGGCTGGTCCCAGCACGAGCTCGGCGTAGCTGGTCAACGACAGGTGCCGGGTGCGGTCGCCGTGGTTGCTCAGTTTCAGCCGGCGCAGCTCGCGGTCAGCCGTGGGCGCCACGGCGATCTCCAGTTCGCAGTGCAGACTTTCATGGCGCTTGCTGAAATGGACGCGGCCGGCGCTGCACGCCACCGCGTCATCCGGCCGGTGCAACCCCAGCGGCTGCACCGTCGGCGACCACGTGACCCCATTGCGCTCATCGCGCAGCAACAGAAAGCTGCCCCACGGATCGCAGGTGGGGTCCTCGCGCCATCGCGTCACCGCCAGGCCGCGCCAGCGGCTGAAGCCCGAGCCGCTGCCGCTGACCATCACGCTGAGCTGTCCGTTGGACAGCCATTGAACGGGTGCGCTGCTGAATCGGGACGGCTGATAGGACATGGCGTGGGCGGGCTCCTGCGGTTCGCGCCACCGGCCGGCGCGCGAGCACATTTCTTCAGCCTACGTCTGCGCAGTGATAAATCCGCGTGAAGATCATGCTCGGCACCGGCTTGGTGCGTTGGTCGGCGCGGCGCCGATCCCAGTCACGGTGCCGTCGGCGTTATGGTGTGCGTGGACACCGGCGCGATATCTGTCGAGCGCATCGCCCGGTTTGCTGCATCAGCTTGCTGCCAGCTCGCTCTCTGGATATGCCGATGTCGTCAGTGTGTGCGCTTGCCGATGATGCCTTGCTCGATCGCCTGCAACGCGGCGCATTCGACTACTTCGTGGCAACCATGAATCCGCACAATGGATTGGTGCCCGACACCTCCCGTGCCAACTCGCCGGTCAGCATCGCCGTGGTCGGCTTTGCGTTGTCCGTCTATCCGGCGGCCGTCGAGCGCGGCTGGATGGACCGCGCCGAGGCGGTCCGCCGCAGCCTGCTGGCGCTGAGATTCTTCCGCGACAGCGACCAGAGCGGCAGCGCCACGGCCACCGGCTACAAGGGCTTCTACTACCATTTCCTCGACATGCAGTCGGGCGCGCGCGTGTGGCAGTCCGAGCTGTCGATGATCGACAGCGCGTTGCTGATCGTCGGCATGCTGACCGCGGCCACCTACTTCGATGCGGACAATGCGGCGGAGACCGAGCTGCGCGAACTGGCCGACATGTTGTATCGACGCGTCGACTGGTGCTGGTCGCAAAGTGATGCCGACACCATCCGCCAGGGCTGGAAGCCCGAAAGCGGCTATCTGCATTACGGTTGGGAGGGCTATAGCGAGGCCATCGTGCTGTATGCGCTGGCGCTGGGCTCGCCCACCCATCCGATATCGACCGATTGCTACGTGGGGTGGACCTCGACCTACCAATGGGAAAATCTGTACGACCAGGATTTTCTGTATGCCGGTCCGCTGTTCGTACACCAGTTTTCGCAGGCCTGGATCGACCTGCGCGGCATCCGCGATCCGTTCATGCGCGAGAAGACGTCCGACTATTTCGAGAACAGCCGGCGTGCGGTGCTGGTGCAGCGTCGCTATGCCCAGCTCAACCCGCACGAGTTCGCCGGCTACGACGAAAATTGCTGGGGCTTGTCCGCCTGCGACGGACCCAGCGATGAACAGAGCTATCTGACAAATGAACGGCGCCGCCTGTTCGGCTATGCCGCACGTGGTGTGCCGTACGGGCCCGATGACGGCACCCTGTCGCCGCCTGCCGTACTGGCATCGTTGCCGTTTGCCCCGGATCTGTCGCTGATGGCCTTGCGCAACATGCTGCTGCGCCACCCGAAGATTCTCAGCGCAGACCGGCTGACGACCAGCTTCAACGCCAGCGTGGTCGGTCCGGACGGTCTGGCGTGGACTTCGCCGGGTCACTATGGGCTCGATCAGGGCATCGTGTTCATGATGATCGAGAACCATCGCAGCGAATCGATCTGGCGACTGCTGCATCGCTGCCGCCCACTCACCGACGGACTGCGCAAGGCAGGCTTTGCCGGTGGCTGGCTGGATCAGTCGACGGCGGAAGGAGTGCGCTGATGACGCAGAAATTCGATGCCAGCGTGACCACCCCCGACGACGCATTCGAGCGCAAGCGCCTTGCCGCGATTCACCCCGAGGCGTGGAGCAATCCCGACTCCGACGAGCCCTATCACTTGGTGGTCGTGGGCGCCGGTCCCGCCGGCCTGACTGCCGCCAGCGAGGCCGCTGGGCTGGGTGCCAAAGTGGCGCTGGTCGAGCGGCATTTGATCGGCGGCACCTGCTTCAACACCGGCTGCGTGCCGTCCAAGAGTCTGCTGCGCACGGCGCGCCTGTATGCCGACATGCGCGACGCCACGCGCTATGGAGCGCAGGTGCCCGCCGACCTCGACGTTGATTTCGCCGCCGTGATGGAGCGCATGCGGCGAATCCGCAGCCATCTCACCGCCACCACCTCGGTGCGCCGGCTGGCGGCCAGCGGCGTCGACGTGTTCTTCGGTCATGCGCAGTTCGAAAGTGCGGATCGGCTCAGCGTCAACGGCCAGCCACTGCAGTTTGCCAAGGCAGTGATCGCCACCGGCGCGCGGCCGCACCTGCCGGATATCGCCGGCCTGAGGCCGGCCGGCTTTCTGACCAATGCCACCGTGTTCGACCTGGTGCGACTGCCGCCGCGGTTGCTGGTGATTGGCGGCGGGCCGCTGGGCTGTGAGCTGGCCCAGGCCTTTCAACAGCTCGGCTCGAAAGTCACCATCGTGCAGAACATGCCGCTGTTTCTCGAACACGAGGAGCGCGACGCGGCACAGACCCTGTCCGATGCATTCAGTCGTGACGGCATCGAGGTGCGCCTCAACACCCGCGTCACTGAAGTGCGGACGGAAGGTGACGAGAAGGTGGTCGATCTGGTCAGCGATGACTACCGCAACACGATCCGGGTCGACGCAATCTTCGTCGGCGCCGGCCGTCGCCCCAACGTGCAGGGCCTGGCGCTGGAGGCTGCCGGCGTCGAATTCGACGACATCCACGGCATCGTGGTCGATGACCAGCTGCGTACCGCCAACCTGCGCATTTACGCCGCCGGCGATGTCTGCCTCAGCGCCAGGTACACCGACACTGCCGAAGAATCGGCACGGACCGTGGTGCGCAACGCCTTGCTGGGCGGGCACGATCGCTTCAGCGAATTGATCTTCCCGTGGTGCACTTATACCGATCCGGAGATTGCCCACGTGGGCCTGTACGTGCGCGAGGCGAACGCCCGCGGCATTCCCGTCAAGACGTTCACCGTGCCGATGCATGAAGTCGACCGCGCCATCACCGACGGTGAGCAAAGCGGATTCGTGAAGATCCATGTCCGCGAGGGTAGCGACACCATTCTCGGTGCCACCATCGTGTCCCGCGATGCCGGCGACATGATCAACCAGATCACCCTGGCGATGATGGCCGGCGTGGGCCTGCGCACGCTGGCCAAGGTGATTCATGCCTATCCGACCAAGAGCGAGGCGATCCGCCAGGCGGCCATGGCCTACAACCGGACACGGCTGACGCCGCGCCTGCTGGCGCGGCTGCAACGTTGGCTGTCGCGCTGACCGTTGTCACGGCAGCTTTCCACTCCGACGCCTAGACTGGCGTCTTCAGCTCTCTTTTTCCCACTTCACGCAAGGACAACCACAATGCAACTGGGCATGATCGGCCTCGGCAAGATGGGCGCCAACATGGCGCAGCGACTGCTCAACGGCGGCCACCAGGTGAGCGGCTTCGACCCCGGTGCGGACGCACGCAAGCGGCTTGAGGGCAGCGGCGGCCATGCCGCCGATTCGCTCGAGGCGCTGGTGCACTCACTGCCTGCACCCAGAGTCCTGTGGCTGATGGTGCCCTCGGGCAAGGTCACCAATGACACCGTCGATGCCCTGCTGGCGCTGCTGGAAAAGGGCGACACCATGATCGACGGCGGCAACTCCAACTACAAGGATTCGCTGGGTCACGCGGCCAAATGCGCGGACCACGGGATCAACTACGTCGATTGCGGTACCAGTGGCGGCGTGTGGGGGCTGGCCGAGGGCTACAGCATGATGGTCGGTGGCGACAAGCAGGTCGTCGACGATTTGAAGCCGATCTTCGAGACGCTGGCGCCGGGCAAGGACAAGGGCTGGGGTCGGGTCGGTCCAGCCGGTTCCGGCCACTTCACCAAGATGGTGCACAACGGCATCGAATACGGCCTGATGCAGGCCTACGCCGAAGGGTTCTCCATCCTCAAGCACAAGGAAGAGTTCGGGCTGGACCTGGCCCAGATCGGCGAGATCTGGCGCTACGGCAGCGTAGTGCGCTCATGGCTGCTCGAGCTCACCACCGACGCGCTGAGCAAGAATCCACAGATGAAGGGCGTCGCGCCCTACGTGGTCGATTCCGGCGAGGGCCGCTGGACCGTGGATGCCGCGATCGAGCTCAATGTGCCCGCGCCGGTGATCACCTTGTCCTTGCTGGAGCGGTTCCGTTCGCGCGACGATGATTCGTTCACCGACAAGTTGCTGGCATCGATGCGCAACGAATTTGGCGGGCACGCGATCAAGAAGGAGTAGGCAACTCCAGCGCCTCGCGCTCGCATTGCGGTAGAGCGCAGGTCTGGCGCCGCGCTTCCCTGGTTGCACCCACTCCTGCAGGTGCAAGGCCGGATTGCGCTGGTGCAGTCCGGGCCGGACGATGTGTGACGCACGCCGGCAGGAGGCCCTGCAACTCCCTGCTAGACTCGCCCCACCACAGCGCGGGCCGCTGTTGTTCTTGCGCCGGGACATCCCGGGACTTGACTGGACTGCTGGGGGTTGGGCGTCATGGCCATGCCTTTGTCGTGGAAAATCGGGGGTGCCGTGGCGGGCTTGATCCTGGCGGCGCTCGCCTGGCACGGCCTGTCGCTGTACCTGGCGGCGCGCCATGCCGACGAGCTCACGGCCGATGTTGCGCGCAACGCGGAAGTGGAGGCCCAGCAGGCCCGGGCCAGTGCGCAGCAGCGTAGTGCCGAATTGGCAGCCACCCTCCGGCGCCAGCGCGAGGAGTTGGCGACTGCATATCGGCAGGTACGTCAGGATGCAGCGAAGTATCAGGTCGAACAGGCGGCGCGCGACGAGCGCAAGCGCCAGGAGGCCCTGCGGGTCAAGGCCAGCTACCGACTTGGTCCGGACCAGGTGTGTGCCGACGGCATCGTGATCAACCGTCGCGGTGCCAGCTTCACGCAGGCGCTGGGCACGACGGGCCAGCCCATCCAGTGCACCGGCGATACGGCGGACGAGCCGCTGCGCTGAGGCGGGTCGCTACAACAGGTCGGCCTGCGGCGCCGCATAACTCAAGCACCCATCCTCGATCCGCGCCGCGGACGTATACGGGTGCACCGTGGTGTGGGCCGCATCGATGATGTGGATCACCTCGATGCCACGCAGCTTCAGCACGTCGGACACGATCGAGCGGTGGCAGCGCCACCACACCACTTCGGCACACATCATCGCGGTGCGCCTGGTTGCCGCCAGTTGCAGCAGTGCGGCGAGTCCCTCGGCAAACTCGGTGGTGGCGGTGTAGTCCGCGTAGCCCTGGAACGAGGCGTTGCGCCATGCCGTGTTTGGTGAATGCGGCTGCACCTTGCGCCGACCGCCCAGTTTGGGGATCCACTGATAGGTGAGTCCGTGCGCCGGCAGCGAACTCGCCATCGCCTCGCTGGCGAAATGGGGATAACGGCGCGAGCCGGGAAAGCGGCGCACATCGGCGATCGCCTCGACGCGGTATTCGACGAGCAGCGCGAGGAACGCCTCAAGCGTGCGGATGGAGTGGCCAATCGTCCAGATCGTGCGGGGGTCGTGTGGCATCGCTCAGTCGATCTTGTGCAGCGCTGCACCCTTGTGCATGGCGATGTGGTCGGTCTTGTCGCTCTTGATTTCGTACTGCGGGTCGTCTTCGGTGCAGCGACGCGTGTGGCCCTTGTAGTCGGTGTCGCGCGTGTGCACCTTGATGATCTTGCCGCTGACGTAACCGGCCTCGGAGTTCCAGCGTACGTGGTCTCCAACTTTGAATGCGTGGCCCATGATGACTCCGAGCAATGGTGTGGCAGTGATTTCATGGATCCGCGCAAGGCGTGCCAGGCACGCCACCGGCGGCGGGCTTCACCGACAGCCAGGCCCGATGCTTCAGGCCGCCGCCGGGTCGGTCGCCGCTCACGGCAGCGGGCCGATGCGCTCCAGCAGTGATCGTCGATTGTGAATCGCGGCCGCGAGGGCTTCAACGCCCAATCCGCCGACCACCAGCGCGGCCACGCCTGCGCCCAGGCTGCGCTCGGCGACGACGAGGATGACCAGGCCGATAGCGACAAACAGCAGGCCAAACGCCCCCGTGACGACACGGAACGTGGTGGAGCGGGTGCCACGTTGGTCCGGTGCTTTCGTCATCGCAAGCCTCCTGTTGCGCGCCGTGCGCACGCTGGCGTCGCCTCAGCCAAGCCGCAGCAGCTTGCGCACGGCCGGCAGATTGCGCCGGCTGATCTCGGGGCTGCTGTCGCTGCCGTCCAGACGCGCCAGCACGCGGCCATCGGCGAGCGTCTTGATGCCGAGCAGGCGTGGCGGCGGAACCAGGCAGTTGCGGTGCAGCCGGATCAGCTGGTCCGAGTAGGTCTCCTCCAGCTGGCGCAGTGATTCCTCGATCAGCAGTTCGCCGCGCAGATGCTGCACCACCACGTATTTTTCCTCGGCCAGCAGGCAGATCACCTCGTCCAGCGCGATCCGCACCTGTTCGCCATGCAGACGACCGTACAGATACGCCGTGGGCTCGCGCGGGGCGTCGGCGAGGCGGCGTTGTGCGCGCTGCAGGGCATCGCGCAAGCGTTCCAGCCGGACCGGCTTGAGCAGGTAATCGATCGCGCCCAGCTCGAACGCCTTCAGCGCGTGTTCTTCATAGGCGGTGCAAAAGATCACCTGCGGCCGGGCGCGTCCTGCCAGGCGTTGGGCCAGCGCCACGCCGTCGATGCCCGGCATGTTGATGTCCAGCAGCAGCGCGTCGGGCTGCAACTCATCGAGCGAGCTGAGTGCGGTTTCGCCGTCGCCCACGCTGCCGGCGATTTCGATACCGGCGCATTCGCCCAGCAGCGCCGCCATGCGCGCCCGCGCCAGCGGCTCGTCGTCGACGATCAGCACGCGCATCATGCCGGCCCCCGGGGCAGCTGCAGCAGCACGACGAAGTGGTCGCCCTGCGGCCCGGCCTCGGCCCGTGCCAGCGGGCCGTAGCGCCAGGCCACGCGGCGCCGCACGCTGTCCAGGCCGTGGCCGTTGCCGGCCACCGGTGGGGTGGTCGGCAGCGGATTGATGATCTCGATGCGCACGCCGTCGCCCTCGCGTTGGCCGCGCAGGATCACTTCGCCACCCTCGCGCAACGGCTGGATGCCGTGGCGCACGGCATTCTCCACCAGCGGTTGCAGCAGCAGCCGCGGCAACGGGAACCCGGCCGGCAGGTCGTCGAGTTCGCGGCGGATACGCAGGCGCGGACCAAGGCGCAGTTGTTCGATGGCGAGGTAACGGTCCACCAGCGCCAACTCTTCGCCGAGCGTGCCGTCGCTGCTGGCGTGCTGGCCCAGCGCGGCCCGGAACAGCTCGGACAGGTCTTCCACCGTCCGTTCCGCCGCGGCCGGATCGACCCGGATCAGCGCGGCAACGGTGTTCATGCTGTTGAACAGGAAGTGCGGTCGGATGCGCGCCTGCAGTGCCTCGACCTGGGCGCGGGTGACCGCCGCCAGCCGCGCCTGCCACTGCGCGAGCACATAGAAGTAACGCAGCATGGCCGCGCCGAGCAGGGCCGCGATCAGCACGTTGTCGCGCACGAAGGCGTACCGGCTGCTCTTGATCAGCTGCATCTGCATCGCGCCGTCGAACCAGTGCGCGACCAGGCTGGCGGCCAGCACGATCAGCAGGATCAGCAGCCACACGCCCACGTAAGGCAGGTGGCCGGGCAGGCGTTGCAACAGGGGCCGCAGCTTGCACAGCAGCACGCCCACCACCAGGCTCAGCCAGGTCACGAACAGCATGCCCACGCTGTACGCCGACCAGTCGTGCGGATAATCGCGGGCCAGCCACATCACGGTGACGGTCAGCGCGCCGACCACGAATAGCGCGAACAACGCCGGCAGCTGGCAGAAGTCCGGCAGCGGGCTCTGACGGGTGCGGACGCGCAACGCGCCGGCGGGCTTGGATTCGCGCATGCGGCAAGTATGCCGCAGCGCGGGCACGGTTACGCCAGTCGCTGGCCCAGCCACCGCCGCAGGTCGGCAATCTCCTCGGCGCAGACCGCGTGGGCCATCGGGTAGGTGTGCCAGTCTACCGTGTAGCCCAGGGCCTGCAGCGCATCGCGTGACTCGATACCACGCTGCAGCACCACCACCGGGTCGGCCGTGCCGTGGCCCCAGAACAGTGGCGTGTCCGCGTTGGCCGTGTGGCGTTCGGCGGAGACCGTGCCGGAGATGGGCAGGTAGGTGGACAGCGCCACGATGCCAGCCAGCCGCTGGGCGTGGCGCAGGCCGGCCGAAAGCGCGATGGCACCGCCCTGCGAAAAGCCGACCAGGATGATCCGCTCGCTGGGCACGCCGCGGGCGTGCTCGCGTTCGATCAGCGCCTCGGTGGCGGCGATCGATTCGCGGATGCCTGCTTCGTCCTGACGGGCGCCGCGGTCGAAGCTGGTGATGTCGTACCACGCGCGCATGGCCATGCCGTTGTTGATCGTCACCGGTCGCACCGGCGCATGCGGAAAGACGAAGCGCACGGCGGGCCAGGCCGGATCCACCAGCTCCGGCACGATCGGCGCGAAGTCGTTGCCGTCCGCGCCCAGGCCGTGCAGCCACAGGATGCTGTAGCGCGGATTGGCGGCGGTTTCATGTTCGACGGCGGGCAGGGTCATGGAATCCTCGGCGGGGTCGGTGGGTCGGGCTGCTGGTGGCAACGATGCCGGCTCATCGCGTGACGTCGAGCCCCAGCTCGTGCGCAAAAAACGTCAGGCCGATCGCGGTGTCGCCGACGCGCTGGCTGAATGACGCGCCGATGCCGTGACCGGCGTTCATGCGCGTCAACAGCAGGATCGGCCGCTGCGACGTGCTGGCATTTTGCAGGGCGGCGGCGAACTTGCGCGATTGCCATGGCGCCACCCGGGAGTCGTTCTCGCCGGTGGTCAGCAGCACCGCGGGATAGGCCGTGTCGGGCTTCACGTTCTGCAGCGGGGAGTAGGCGAGGGTCGCCTTGAACTGGTCCGGCTGCTTGATCGTGCCGTATTCGGGGATGTTGTACGGGCCGTTGGCGAAGTCGGTCTCGTGGCGCAACATGTCGAAGATACCCACGCGCGCCACCACGGCGCGGTAGTCACCCGGGTGTTGCACGATCTGGGTGCCCATCAGCAGGCCGCCGTTGCTGCCGCCCAGGATGCCCAGGTGTGCGCGGTCGGTCCAGCCCGTGTCGAGCAAGGCCATCGCCGCCGCGTGGAAATCGTCGAACACATTCTGCTTGCGCAGCTGCTGACCCTGCGCGTGCCAGTCCTGGCCGTTCTCGTTGCCGCCCCGGATATTGGCGTAAGCCAGCACGCCGCCGTGTTCCAGCCAGGCCAGGTTGGCCCCGATGAAGCTGGGCTTGATCGGAATGTCGAAGCCGCCGTAGCTGTACAGAATCGTGGGGCGCGTGCCATTCGGCGTGACTCCACGCATCGACAGCACGGTCACCGGGATCCTGGTGCCGTCCTTCGAGGTGCCCTCGATGCGCCGTACCTGGACGTCGGCATAGTCCGCGGCTGGCTTGACCTCGAACACGGTTTTCAGCTGGCCGCTGCGGCCGTCGTACTCGGCCCAGCGCGCGGGTGTGGTCCAGCCGCTGTAGCTGATCAGCGCCTTGTCCTGGCCTGACTCCGAGGCGATTGCACCGATGCCGATGCCGTGCTCCGGCAACGGCAGTTTGCGAACCAGCGCGGCGTCGGCATCGTACTGCTCCACCCACCAGTCCGGACCCCAACTGCGCACTACCAGAAAGCCGTTGCCCAGCGGCGCGATCTGCTGGATTGCGCCGTCGCGCTGGGCCAGTACCGGGGTGACCGCGCCATCCTGGTCGATCGCCATGATCTGGCCGCGGGGCGCCTGGTCAAACGAGGCCACGTACAGGCGTTTACCCACCCACACCGCCGTGCGCACGTTGGCCGCGCGGTCCAGCACGCGCCGGAACGATTTGCCCTGATGCAGGAACACGTCGGCCGGACCACCGTCGCCGTCGTAGGCCAGGATCGCGGACTGCGCCGTGGCGGCAGAATTCACCAGCACGTATTCGGCGGTGGGCGAGTAACCCTGGCCAAACACCACGGTGTCGGCCGCGGCGCTCTGACCCAAGGTGTGATGGACCAGGGTGGCATTGAATTGAATGACCCGCTGGCCGGCCGCTGGCGGCACGAAACGGACGTAGTTGAAGCCTTGCTCGTCCGCATCCCACGCCAAGCCCTGTGGCGTGGTGCCGCCGCCGGCCCAGGGTAGCGTGTCGGGCAGGGTCTTGCCGCTGGCCACATCCAGCACATGGATGGTGGTCAGTTCACTGCCTCCCTCGGCGGTGCCGTAGGCGAGATAGCGACCGCGTGGCGACGGCCAGTAGGCGGTGATCGCGCTGCCGCTGTCCGTGGCGTTCGGATCGACCAGGGTTTTCACCGCGCCATCGGGCCAGGCCTGGGCGACCAGCACCGGCTGCGGTTGTGGCGGCGTCTGCTGCAGGTAGAACAAGGTGCCGCCGGCCAGCATCGGTCCAGACCGCGTGGTCGAGGTGATCGCCAGTTGCCGCACCCGCGCCGTCAGCGATTTGCCTTCGGGCATCGCCGCCAGCGCGGCTTCGGTGTGACGGTTCTGCGCCTGGATCCACTGTTGCACCGCCGGAGCGGCCGGGTCTTCCAGCCAGCGATACGGATCAGCCACGGTGACGCCATGCAGCACGCTGGCAGCGGCGTGCTGCGGCGATGCCGGTGGCGGGACTGGCTGCGCGTGGGTGACGCCAGCCGCCATGGCGATCGTCAGTGAAAGAGCAAGAGCGAGGCTGATCCGCATGGTGGTCTCCCGGGTCGATCCCGAAGGGTAACGCCAAACCGCCGGATTTTTCTTGCGCTGGGCCCGCCGGCACGATTCGCACGAAACGACCTTCGTCCGTGACCTTCGTCATGGTGACGCCGCGGTGCGAAGCGCCTCCGCTATGCTGGCCTTTTGTGCGGAGATGCTTCATGCGCCGATTGTTGTTTGCCGCGTTGCTCGTGATGGGCAGCGGCCAGCTTTGTCTGGCTGCGTCGCCGTCGGCGCCGCTCGACCTTGAGACCGTGATGGCCAACCCCGACTGGATCGGGCAGCCGGTGCAGTCACCGTACTGGAGCGTGGATGGCCGGCAGCTGTACTACTCGCTCAAGCGCGACGGCAGTCCGGTGCGCGACCTGTATCGCGTTGATCCGGTCTCCGGGCAAGGCAGCAGGCTCACCCCCGCGGAGCTGACCCAGGCGGACGGCCCGGCGGTGTTCGACCGCGCCCATCAGCGCGCGGCGTTCATCCTGCACGGTGACGTGTTCGTGGTGGATCTGGCCAGCGGCCAGCGTCAGCAGATCACCCGCACGCCGCAGGACGAATCCGCGCCGCGGTTTTCCGCCGACGGCCGAGCGTTGCAGTTCCGCGATGGCAACGACTGGTACATCCATGACCTGGGCCGCGGCGTCACCGCTCCGGCGGCGGTGCTGAAGTTCGCCGACGATCCGCAGGCGAAGCAGCCCGACGCGCTGGGTGCGCGCCAGCTCGAGTTGTTCAGCACGCTGCGCCAGCTCAAGGCCGACAAGCAGGCGCGGGCTGATCAGGAGAAAGAGCTCGCGGCCGCCGATCCCGGCCGCGCGCCGCAACCGTTCTGGCTGGGCGACAAGATCAGCCCGGTCGACAGCGAGTTGTCGCCCGATGGCCGCTGGCTGCTGCTGATTACCACACCAAAGGACTATGCGGCGGGCAAGGCGCCCGAGCTGACCCGCTACGTGACCGATTCCGGCTATGCCGAACAGCAGGAGACCCGGGTTTACGTGGGTCGCAAGCATCCGGCGCCGCAGTCGCTGCTGCTGCTGGACCTGGCCAATCACCAGTCCTTTCCGCTGAGCACCGACCAGCTGCCTGGCATCAAGGACGATCCGTTGAAAGCGCTACGTGCGCAAACGGTCGCCGCGCTGCGCAAGGCCGGCAAGAATGACCAGGCCAAGGCGCTGAAAGCGCCGGACGTGCGCCCGGTCACCGTGCTCAGCGCGGACAATGGCGGCGGCATCGTATGGAGCGACGACGGCCGCAACGCCGCGGTGCAATTGCGCGCGATCGACAACAAGGATCGCTGGATCGCCAGCGTGGATTTTTCCACGCATGCGCTGGTCAGCCAGCATCGGCTCACCGATGGCGCCTGGATCAACTGGGGCTTCAATGATTTTGGCTGGCTCAAGGACGGCCGCACGCTGTGGTACCTGAGCGAGCAGACCGGGTACTCGCAGCTATACACCAAGCCGCTCGGCGGCAAGGCGATCGCGCTGACCCAGGGCCAGTTCGAGGTCAGCCACCCCGTGCTCAGCCGCGACGGCCAGTGGTTCTACCTGCGCGCGAACCAGGTCGCGCCGTACAGCTACGACGTGTATCGGGTGCCGTCGGGCGGTGGCGCGCTGGCCCGCGTCACGAATTACCAGGGTATGGACGACTTTGTGCTGTCGCCCGATGGCAACCAGCTCGCCGTGCTTCACTCGTCGTCATACGTGTTGCCGCAGTTGGCGGTGCAGCCCGCCGCGGGCGGCACGCCGCGCGAGCTGACCGACACCATGCAACCCGCCTTCACCGCACGCGACTGGATTGCGCCGAAAATCGTGCCGGTGCCGTCCGCCCACGGTGCCGGTACGATCTGGGCGAAGTACTACGGCCCGGCCGATGCCGACGCCACTGCCGCACCCCGGCCCGCGGTGATTTTCGTGCACGGCGCGGGTTATCTGCAGAACGTCACGCTGTCGTGGCCGAACTACTTCCGCGAGCAGATGTTCCACAACCTGCTGGTGCAGCAGGGCTACGTGGTGCTGGACATGGACTATCGCGCGTCGGAAGGCTACGGCCGTGCCTGGCGCACCGCGATCTATCGACAGATGGGCCACCCGGAACTGGAGGACCTGCTCGACGGCAAGGCGTGGCTGGTCAAGCACCACAACGTTGACCCGCAGCGCGTCGGTATCTACGGCGGCAGCTACGGCGGCTTCATGGCCGAGATGGCGCTGCTGCGCGCACCGGGCGAATTCGCGGCGGGCGCCGCATTGCGGCCGGTCAGCGACTGGACGCTGTACAACCACGAGTACACCTCGAACATCCTCAACGATCCGCAACTGGATCCCGAAGCCTATGCCATCAGTTCGCCGATCAACTATGCCGAGCACCTGCGCGATCCGCTGCTGATCCTGCACGGCCTGATCGACGACAACGTGCTGGCCGAGGACTCGATCCGGCTGTACCAGCGCCTGATCGAACTGCGCAAGAAGGACTTCTGGATGTCGCTGTACCCGCTCGAGCGGCACGGCTTCGTGCATGCCGATGCGTGGTACGACGAGTATCGGCGCATCGACGAGCTGTTCGACACCTACGTCAAACCCGCCAAGGCCGCACCGTCCGGCGACTGATCGCGCGCCTCCCGCACGGACCGCCGGCGTGTCGACGCTGGCGGTTTTGGCGCATCATCGCCCCGGGCACATGCAGGTATCCGTGGTCCGGAGCGGGGAGGAAGGCATGCACAAGCTGACGTGGGTTCTCGCGCTGTGTGGTTGTTTGCTGGTGGGTTGCGCCAAGCCGCTGCCGCCGGACAAAGTCACTTATGCCGGACTGTGGCGGGCACCGTCGATGTCCTTGTTGATCACCGAGGGTGGCAACGTCAACTACACGCGCAAGCAAGGTGGCGTCAGCAAGTCGATCAACGGGCCGCTGAGCAGCTTCGAGGGTGACGATTTCGTGGTTGGCTTGGGGCCGGTGAAAACCACCTTCGTAGTGTCCACGCCACCGTATCAGGACCAGGGCAGCTGGAAGATGGTGGTGGACGGCGTCGAATTGACCCGGGTCCCGCCGGGTGAATGACGCGGCCAGGGAAAAGCCCGGCCGCGGCGTGGACGGTATGGCCGCACGCCGCGGCGGGAAATCCGGCGGAGCTGCAAGGCGGCGATAAGGTCGCCTGGCAGCCGCGAGGGGGGCTCGAGTCATCCGCCGGGTTATCGGACCACCAGGGTGGCAGTCATGGTCGGGTGATACTTGCAAAAGAACGCGGCCGTGCCCGCCGTGGCGACGCTGCGCACCTTGCTTGCTGGCTTCAGGTCGATGTCGAAACTGCCGTCACGGGCCGTGGCACTGTGCTCGAAGATGTCGCGGTTGTCCCATTCGATGATGTCCCCGGCGCGCACGTCGGTCGGCATCGGGCCGAACTCCATCTTGTCGATCACCACCACGTGCACCCGCTGCGTCGGTGTCGTCGTCGGCGTGGAGGCCCTGTCACTGGCGCTGGCCGGCAGACTGCCGACCGCCAAGGCGAGCATCGCCGCCAGCAGGATCAACGTACGTGACATCGCGTGTTGCAGGGCAATCATCATTCGACTCCTAGTTCAGGCTCTGCGCCAGGTGCTCGGCGTGCATCTGGTGCGACTGGAACAGCTTCAGGCCGGTCTCCAGCAGCGACTTCAGTTCCGCGTTCTGCGCGGCTGGGATCAGCGTGTCGCTGAGTGCCGCGTTGACCGCCTTGTGGAAGGCGACCTCGTTCGCCGCATAGGCCTTGTCGTATTCGCTGCCGCTGAGCGCCGCGAGCCTTTTCTGTTCGGCAGCGGCACCGTCGGCCAGCGACTGGCTGGTCGCGTTGTCCTGCGGTGTGACGCCCAGTTTCTTCACCAGCGCCAGCGCCTGCTCGTTGACGGCGGCGTGGTCGCGGGCCATGCCCTCGGCGAACGCGCGCACCTCGGCGTTCGATGATTTCTGCAGCGCCTGCTTGGCTGCCGTGACGTCGATGGCGCCGGCCGTATAGGCGATGTGGGCGATCTGCGCATCATTGATGGCAGGCGCCTGCTGCGCCTGCACGCTGACCAGCGCGCCGAATCCGAAAGTGAGGGCAAGGGCGAGCAAAGGCTTGTTCATGACTACTGTCTCCAGACGGTGATTGGAGGCGGGCACGTTGCCCTGCCTGTGCTCATGGGATGCGGGCGGCGTGGGCCAGGTTCCGGCGCGGATGAATGCGTTGGCGGGAACCTTGGCGATGGCGAGCACGTCGGATCAGTTGCCATTCCCAACGAACGCACCCCGCATGTTTGAACTTGAACAGACCCTCTCCCGTTCCAGGGCTGCCGCCCAGGTCGGCGCCGAAGACACTGCACGCCCCAGCCGCGCCGAGGCGGAAGCCGCCGTCCGCACGCTGATCCGCTGGGCTGGCGATGAACCGCAGCGCGAAGGCTTGCGCGATACGCCGGCCCGCGTCGTGCGGGCGTATGAGGAATGGTTCTCCGGATACCGGCAGGATCCGGCCGCCCTGCTCAGCCGAACCTTTGGCGAAGTAGGCGGTTATGACGACCTGGTGTTGCTGCGCGACATTCCGTTGGAGTCGACCTGCGAACACCACATGGCCGCCATTCGGGGCGTCGTGCACATCGCCTACCTGCCCAACCAGCGCGTGGTGGGCATCTCCAAACTGGCGCGGCTGGTCGAGGCGCTGGGGCGGCGCCTGCAGATCCAGGAGCGCCTGACCGTGGAGATCGCTGATACGCTGGACAAGGTGCTGCATCCTCGCGGTGTGGCGGTTATCGTGCAGGCCAGCCATGCATGCCTTTCCTCGCGCGGGGTTCGCCTGCACGGGGTGTCGATGCAGACCCGGCGCCTGCTTGGCGAGTTTGCGGAGCAGCCGCGGCGACAGGAGATCCTGGCCACGCTCGCCGGCTGATCCGGGAACCTGGGAGGATGCTGGCGCATCCGATCAGGTGTAACCAGGAGAAAGCCATGTCAGCCCGTACCCGTGTTGAACCCGTCGATTACGAAGCGCTGGATGACCATGCGCTGGTTGCGCTGGTTCTGAGTGGTCGTCGCGAGGCGTTCCGCCACATCATGCAGCGCTGCAACCAGCGCCTGTTTCGTGTCGCGCGTGCCGTCGTCGGCGATGACCCCGAGGCGGAAGATGTTTTGCAGGAATCGTATATGCGTGCCTATCAAAAACTGGCTTCGTTCCGCGGGGACTCGACCCTCCTGACATGGCTGACCAGCATTGTGCTGAACGAGGCACGCGGGCGGCTGCGCAAGCGGCGTCCGATGGTCGGGCTGGAGCAGATCGATGCCGCCCAGAATGATACGCACCAGGTGATCCAGTTCCCTTCGAAGTTCGGTAGTGAGGATCCCGCCGTCGCGACCGCCCGGGCCGAGGTTCGCCGCCTGCTCGAGCACGCGATCGGTCAGCTGCCGCCGACATTCCGTACCGTTTACATGTTGCGTGAGGTGGAGGAGTGCTCGGTCGAGGAGACGGCCAACCTGCTGTCGATCAAGCCGGAGACCGTGAAGACCCGCCTGCACCGGGCGCGTCGCCTGCTGCGCAGCTCATTGGAAGGCACGTTGTCCTCGACCATGACCGAGGCATTTCCGTTCATGGGACGCCGCTGTGCCCGCGTCAGCGACGCGGTGATGGCCCGGCTGGACCGCGAGTTGCGCTGAGTCGCGGCCCGCGCAGTCCACTCAGCGCGGGTTGCTCCTGCCTGGTGGACTGATCCGCTGCAACCGGTCTGCGAGGGTGGCGCGTGACAGCTCGCCCATGTGCAGGTCGCGCAGCCGACTGTCGGCGTCGAGGAACAGCGTGGTCGGGTAAGCACGGACGTTGTAGTGGTTCGACAACTGCATGTTGCCGTCAATCAGGACGTGGTCGAGTTCCAGTTGCTGGGCCTGCAGGAACTGCTTCACCACCGCCGCCGATTCGCCCTGGTCGGCGAACACGAAGCGGATGTGCGGCATCTGCGTCTGGGCTTCGGCCAGCACCGGCATCTCGCGGCGGCATGGGCCGCACCAGGTGGCCCAGAAATTGATCACGGTGGGCTGGCCGCGCAGCGTGGACACATCGACGTCGCGACCGTCCAGATCGCTTACCACCAGGGCGGGTAGCGGCGGGTGCGCCTGGCTGAGCAGTTGGTGCGCGGCCAGTCCGGCGAACGCCCATGCCGCGATGCCGATCGCCACGCCCGCGCCCAGCGGCCGCCGCAACGGTGGTCGACGCCAGCCCAGCAAGATCGCTGCTCCGACCAGCCCGAGCAATCCGACCAGCGGATCGAAGCCGTTGTCGCGGAAATTCAATATGGCGATCGGGTGCTGGGCGTACTGCGGCCACCAGCCGGCCACGTAAGCGCTGCGCGCGGCCAGCAGACCAAGGCCGAGGACCAGGAGCAACGGGTTGCGCGCATCGGCGTAGCCGCGCCGGTGCAGGAACCCGGCCGCTGCGGATGCCGCGATGATGCCGAACAGCAGGGTCAGCAGGCCGACCGGGAGTGCCAGTGGTCCGATATTCACTTCAACGCCGCCTTGGTTGATCGCCCGCCGTGCTCGTCGCGAGCCGGTTCTTGGTGAAACCTTAGCCGGTATCGGCCGGGCGCGTCTTCAGCTGGCCCGATGCAAAGCGGCGGCTTCGCGCGCGAGCAACTCGATGCCGGCCCAGTCCTTGTGCGCCAGCTTGTCGCTCGGCGTGAGCCAGGAGCCGCCCACGCACAGCACATTCGGCAGCGCCAGAAAGTCCATCGCATTACCCAGCTGGATGCCGCCGGTGGGGCAAAAGCGAATCTGCGGTAGCGGACTGGCCCACGCCTTGAGCAGCTGGTGGCCGCCGGCCGGTACCGCCGGGAAAAATTTCAGGTGACGGTAACCCCGTTCAAGCAAGGTCATCGCCTCGCCGGCGGTGGCCACGCCGGGCAGCAGCGGCAGCTCGCTGTCGTCAGCGGCGTCGAGCAGGCGCGGCGAAGTGCCCGGCGACACCGCAAAGCGGGCGCCCGCCTGCCGTGCAGCCTGCAGGTCGCGCGCCGTCAGGGCGGTACCGCAGCCAACCACCGCGCCTTCCACTTCGGCGGCGATGGCGCGGATTGCATCCAGTGCTGCGGCCGTGCGCAAGGTGACCTCGATCGTGGGGATGCCTCCGGCGACCAGCGCGCGCGCCATCGGCACTGCGGCCCGGGCGTCGTCGATGGTCACCACCGGAATGACTGGCGCAAGCCGCATCAAGACTTCAACCTGCTGCTGCTTCTGTTCGATGAGGTTGGTCACAAGGAGCTCCGTTTCATTGGCTCCTCCCCCTGTTCGCAGGGGGAGGTTAGGGGGGGGGTGCTCGGGCTGGCAAGAGGGCGAAGGTAAGAAACGACTGCCCGCGGAGCAAGCAGGGAAGCCGGGCTACAGCACGCCGGCGCCGAGGTCGGCCGTGGTTGCGGCCCGACGGAACAAGCCGAACAGTTCGCGGCCCATGCCGCTGTGCTGGCTGGACAGGTCGGCCATGGCGGGCGCTCGCGCGTCCAGCTCGCTGGCTTCGACCAGGACGTCCAGACGGCCATTCGCAGCATCGAGACGGATCATGTCGCCGTCACGAATCTTGCCGAGGGTGCCGCCGGCCGCGGCCTCGGGGGTGACGTGGATCGCCGCCGGGACGCGACCGGAGGCTCCGGACATGCGGCCGTCGGTCAACAGCGCAATGCGATGGCCGCGATCCTGCAGCACGCCCAGCGTGGGAGTCAGCTTGTGCAGCTCGGGCATGCCGTTGGCGCGCGGGCCCTGGAAGCGGACCACCGCCACGAAATCGCGATCCAGCTCGCCACGCCGGAACGCGGCAGCCACCCCGTCCTGATCGTCAAACACGATCGCGGGCGCTTCGATCAGCAATCGATCATCCGGCACTGAAGACACCTTGATCACCGCCCGGCCGAGATTGCCATCCAGCATGCGCAGGCCGCCGTCAGCGCGGAACGGCTCGTCCACGCCGCGGAGCGCGCCGCGATTGCCGCTTTGCCGGTCCACCGGCTTCCACTGCAGCGTGCCGGTCTCATCCAGGTACGGCAGTTGCGCGTAGCCATCCAGGCCGGTGCCAAAAATCGTCTTTACGTCAGCGTGCAGCAGGCCCGCACCGAGCAACTGGTCGATCAGGAATGCCATGCCGCCTGCCGCATGGAACTGGTTCACGTCGGCGTAGCCGTTGGGGTAGACCCGTGCCAGCAACGGAATCACACCGGACAGCGCGTCGAAGTCGTCCCAGCGCAAGGCAATGCCCGCGGCGTGCGCGATCGCCACCAGATGCAGCAAGTGGTTGGTCGAGCCACCGGTGGCGTGGAGCCCGATCACGCCGTTGATGATCGCGCGCTCGTCGATGATGTGGCCAAGCGGCAGGTAGTGCCCGCCCAGCGCACCGTGGTCGGCGACCCGGCGCACCACATCGGCGGTCAGCGCGTCGCGCAGTGGCGTGTCCGGTGCGGTGAAGCTGGCGCCGGGCAGGTGCAGGCCCATGATCTCCATCAGCATCTGGTTGGAGTTCGCCGTGCCGTAAAAGGTGCAGGTGCCCGGCGCGTGGTAAGACGCCGCTTCGGCTTCCAGCAGCTCGTCCCGGCCCGCCTTGCCATCGGCGAATGCCTGGCGCACCTTGGATTTCTGCTCGTTCGGAATACCGCTGGGCATCGGGCCCGACGGCACAAACGCGCCGGGCAGGTGGCCAAAGCTCAGGGCGCCGATCAGCAGGCCCGGCACGATCTTGTCGCAGATGCCCAGGAACAGGGCCCCGTCAAACATATCGTGCGACAGCGCCACCGCGGTGGCCAGCGCCACCACGTCACGCGAGAACAACGACAGCTGCATGCCAGGGCGGCCCTGGGTGATGCCGTCGCACATGGCCGGCACGCCACCGGCGACCTGTGCGGTGAAGCCTGCATCGCGGGCGATCTGGCGGATCAGTGCGGGATACCGCTCATACGGCTGGTGCGCCGACAGCATGTCGTTGTAGGCGGTGACGATGGCCAGGTTCGCTTGCTTGCCGCTGCGCAGCGCCGCCTTGTCCTGCGGCCCGCAGGCGGCGAAGCCGTGCGCGAGATTGCCGCAGGACAGATGCCCGCGCTGTGGTCCGCTGCGATCGACTGCGTCGATCCGTTCGAGGTAAGCCGCACGGGTTTCGCGACTGCGCTGGCGCAGGCGTTCAGTGACTTCGGCGACGACGGGGTGCAACTTGGTCATGGCGTGGTTCCAGGAATGAGTAGCGAGCACCGGGAGATGAAAGGGACGCGGTGCGCAAGCGGGCCAAGTCGGTGCAAGTCATGCATGTCTCACTCCTTCTCACGCGCTCTTGCCCTCAAGGGCACCAGTACACGGACACGGCCACGCGCTGCTGAGTCAGCACCGCGCGGACCGGGTAGTCACGCGCGGCACCGAGGCCGAGACGGGCATCGGCCAACAGCTCGCGCTTCTTGTCGCCGGTTACCAGCAAGTACAGCGCGCCGGTCTCCAGCAAGGTGGGCAAGGTCAGCGTGATGCGCGGCTCGTCGGCGCCCGGCGCCCGCATGGGCAGCACACGGTTCACACCGTCAAGGTCCAATGCCTCGGCCAGGTGATCGCCGCCGGGAAAGAACGAGGCCGTGTGGCCGTCTTCACCCATGCCCAGGATCACGGCGTCAAACGGCAGCGGCAGCGCATTGATCAGGCCGCTGGCGGTCGCCTGACCCTTTTCCGGCGTCGCGTCGCCGGTATACAGCGGCACGAATCCGGCCGCCGCCGCCGCGTGTTGCAACAGCAGGGATTTCACCAGACGCGCGTTGGAGCGCGAGTCCGTTTCGGGGACCCAGCGCTCGTCGACCAGGGTGACCTGCACCCGCGTCCAGTCCAGTTCTTGCCGCGAAAGACAGGAGAAAAAGTCTTTCGGCGTGGAGCCGCCCGATACCGCCAGTACGGCCTGGCCACGCTCGGCTATGCCAAGGCGCAAACGCTCGGCGACCCGTTCGGCCAGTGCCACCGCCTGGGCGTGACAATCGGTAAAGCTGTGGTTGGTGACGTTCAGATGTTTGGGCATGGCTCATGGTGCGGCACCGGCGCATCTCGCGATGCAGGCGCACGTCTTGTAGTGGGGACAGGCAAAGTGTGGCGCGCGCGTCGGCACAGAACGGTGAATGGATGGGCCAACGCTCTAGTCACTGTCTTCGTTCCAGGTGCGGCCGTCGCGTTCGATCAGGGCGACCGCGGCACTGGGACCCCAGCTGCCGGCGGTGTACGGGCGCGGCGCTTCGCCGCTGCCGGACCAGGCGGCGAGGATCGGCCCCGCCCAGCGCCAGGCCGCCTCCACCTCGTCACGGCGCATGAACAGTGTGGGGTTGCCGCGCACCACGTCGAGCAGCAGGCGTTCGTACGCGTCGGGCTGTTGCACGCCGAACGCCTGGGCGAAGCTCATGTCCAGCGGTACGTGGCGCAGGCGCAAGCCACCCGGGCCCGGATGTTTGATGGTGAGCCACAGCTTGACGCCTTCATCTGGCTGCAGCCGCAACACCAGCCGGTTCTCCGCCAGGGTGCCGGCGTCACCGGTGAAGATCGAGTGCGGCACCGGTTTGAACGTCACCACGATTTCCGACAGCCGGTTTGCCAGGCGCTTGCCGGTGCGCAGGTAAAATGGCACGCCGGCCCAGCGCCAGTTCGCGATCTCGGCCTTCAGTGCCACGAAGGTCTCGGTGTCGGACTTGCCCTCGCCCAGTTCGTCCAGGTAGCCCGGTACGCCGGCGCCGTCGGCCATGCCGGCGCGGTATTGCCCGCGGACAGTGAGCTGGGACGCATTGCTCGCGTCGATCGGTTTGAGCGAGTGCAGCACCTTGAGCTTTTCGTCGCGCACGGCGTCCGGAGCCAGCGACGACGGCGGCTCCATCGCCACCATGCAGAGCAGTTGCAACATGTGGTTCTGCACCATGTCGCGCAGGGCGCCGGCGCGGTCGTAATAGGCGCCACGACGGCCGACGCCCAGCGTTTCGGCCACGGTGATCTGCACGTGGTCGATGTGCCCGGCGTTCCACAGCGGCTCGAACAGCGCATTGCCGAAGCGCAGCACCAGCAGGTTCTGCACGGTCTCCTTGCCGAGGTAGTGATCGATACGAAACGTCTGCGATTCGGCGAACACCTTGCCGACCGCGTCGTTGATCCGGTTCGCGCTGGCCAGATCGCGCCCGATCGGCTTCTCCAGCACCACGCGCGACTCGCCCTGGTTCAACCCGTACTGGCCCAACCGGCTGCAGATGTCGACAAACAGTTCCGGCGAGGTGGACAGGTAGAACACGCGGATGTGGTCGGGTTTGCTGGTGATGAGCGCGGCGAAGTCGTCCCAGCCGGCGTCGGTGCGCGCGTCCAGCGGGCGGTAGTGCACCTGCTGCAGGAATACATCGAGCTGGCCGGCCGCACACACGCCGATCAGCGCCTCGCGCAACTGCGCGCGATAGCCCGCATCGTCGAGCGCCTCGCGGGCCACGCCGATGATTCGGCTGTTGGGCGGGATCTGGCCGTCGAGGAAGCGGTGGAACAGAGCCGGCAACAGCTTGCGCACGGCGAGGTCGCCGGTGCCGCCGAAGATCACCAGATCAAACAATTCGACCGGTTGAGAGGAAGAAGTCACGCGATTACCTCGACACGATGCCGGATGCGGGCAGCGGCCGGATGGCCGACCTGCCGGGTTACCAAAGATCGTACCAGTGAAATACCAGCTCGACTACCTGCCTGCATACGAATTCATACATCTGGTTTTCGACGGGTATTGGCAGGAAACGCCTTCGCTGAACATGCAGCTCCGTTTGGCCCCGATGTCGGGCACTCCCGGCGCTGCATTGGCTCATCGTTACCGGTGCCAGGGGCACCGGAGAGGCCTTTGACACTTGCGGCCAGTGGTTCGGCATTGGTATCTTCCTACTCATGCAAACCGTGCTCGCCAAGGAGTACCAGCGGATCTGCGCGGACCCCGCCGCGCACCAGCCGTTGGCCTATCTGCGCCTGCGCCGCGCGATCCGCAATGTCATCGAACGTCGGGATATCGAGCCGGGTCAGGCCTTGCCCAGCGAACGCGACCTGTCGCAGGTGTTGAAGCTGTCACGGGTGACCGTGCGCAAGGCGATCGCCGGCCTGGTCGAAGAAGGCCTGCTGACCCAGCGCCATGGCGCCGGCACCTTTATCGCCGAGCGCATCGTCAAGCCGATGTCGCGGCTCACCAGCTTCACCGAAGACTTGCGCGAGCGTGGCTTGTCGCCCCGTTCGGAGTTTTTCGAGCGGGGTATTGGCGAGGTGACGCCAGAAGAATCGATGGCCTTGAACCTGTCGCCCGGTTCGCTGGTGGTGCGCCTGCATCGCTTGCGCTATGGCCAGGATGAACCGCTGGCAATCGAGCGCAGCGTGGTGCCGGCCACGGTGCTGCCCGACCCGATGCTGGTGCAGGATTCGCTGTATGAGGCGCTCGAGAAGCTTGATGCGCGTCCCCGGCGTGCCTTGCAACGACTGCGCGCGGTGTCGCTGAATGCGCAGCAGGCGCGCCTGCTGCATGTCAGCGTGGGCAGTGCGGGACTGAGTGTCGAACGGCGCAGCTTTCTCGATGACGGCCGCGTGGTCGAGTTCACCTGCTCGTGGTATCGCGGCGACATCTACGACTTCGTGGCCGAGTTGCACACCGACTGACCGATGCTGATGGACGTCCGCGCGATCTTGCCGTTGTCAGCTCGTGCTGCTGTTCATGATGTCGTTGACCCGCCGCACGCAGCGTTCGTCAGCCCCGTTGCGCCACTCATGCGCCCGGCGTGGCTCCGCCCCTCCCACCTCACGGCCGTCCCATGACCACAGCCCTGATCAACGCCCGCGTACTCGCCGATGACGGCTGGCATGACGACCTCGCCGTCCTGCTGGACGGGGCGTCTATCGCCGCTTTGCTGCCGCTCGACGACCCGCGCGTGCGGGCGGCGGAACAGCAGGACCTGGCCGGCGCGACCCTGCTGCCCGGATTCATCGACGTGCAGGTGAACGGCGGTGGCGGCGTGCTGTTCAACGATGCTCCCAGCGTCGATACGTTGCGCCAGATCGGCGCGGCGCATCGGCAGTTCGGCACCACCGGTTTCCTGGCGACGCTGATCAGCGACGACATGGCCGTGATGCGTGCGGCGCTGGCCGCGGTGGAGCAGGGGTTGGCCGAAGAGGTCCCCGGGTTGTTGGGCATCCATCTGGAAGGCCCTTATCTGGCGGCCGCGCGCAAGGGCGTCCACGATCCGGATTACTTTCATGCGCCGAGCCGCGACGAAGTGGCGATGCTGTGCGAACCGCACCGCGGTGTGCGCTTGCTCACGCTGGCCCCCGATCGGGTTCCCCCCGCCACCATCCGCGACCTGGTCGCCGGCGGACTGATCGTGTGCGCCGGGCATACCGCGGCTGACTACGCGACCACACGCGCCGCGCTGGACGCCGGGGTGCGCGGCTTCACCCACCTGTTCAACGCGATGACGCCCTTGGGCAGCCGCGAACCCGGTGTGGTTGGTGCCGCCCTGGACGACGCCGATAGCTGGTGCGGCCTCATCGTCGACGGCCACCACGTCCATCCGGCCAGCCTGCGCGTGGCGATCGCGGCCAAGCCGCGCGGCAAGATGCTGCTGGTGACCGACGCGATGCCACCGGTCGGCTCGGACAAGCCGGACTACACGCTCAACGGCGAGACGATCACCATGCGCGACGGCGTCTGCCGGACGGCGCAGGGTGTGCTGGCCGGTTCCGCGTTGGACATGGCCAGCGCCGTGCGCAACGCCGTGCAACTGCTCGGCCTGCCGTTGGAAGAGGCCGCGCGCATGGCCAGCACTTACCCCGCCCACTTCCTCGGTCTGGGCGCCAGCCACGGCAGGATCGCTCCAGGCTGCCGCGCCGATCTGCTGGTGCTTGATCAGGACTGTCGAGTGTGCCGCACATGGATCGGAGGCGTTGTGGGCGTCGAATGAGTGGCAAGGCAAGGCAAGGCAATGTATTCACTGCCGATTCCTCGGGCGGCGCCGTCCCGGCCATCGCCCGCACGATTGCCTCGGACGCTGTCCGCCGCTACAGTGGCGCCGTTCGGGTGTCCTGAAGGCTTCGCGCCAACGGGATGAAACGGGAAGCCGGTGCGTGGTGTTGATCACCGCAAGGCCGGCGCTGCCCCCGCAACGGTAAGCGAGAAATCGAGCGGCGAAGACCACTGTGCGAAGCACGGGAAGGTGCCGTTTGAGGCGTGCGGAATACGCGTGCCACTCGTGAGCCCGGAGACCGGCCCGAACGATTCCTGGTGGCTCGCGGTGGGCGAGGCCGAACCACGTGTCGGTCGCGTTTGCCTGCCCGTCGTTCCGCCCCTCCCACTGCCGGTTGCCAGCTCATTGGACAGATGAGCCGTGCGCGGGTGCGCGACGGCCGAGGAACGCACATGAAGAAGACCTTGCTGGCAGCGACCCTGCTCAGTGCCACCGTGGCAGCCCACGCAGCCGACCAGAATCACGCCACCGATCCGGGTGCCGTCATCGTCACCGCCACGCGCACCGCCATCACGGTGGATGACGCGCTGTCGTCGGTCAGCGTGATCACCCGCGCCGACATCGAACGCTTGCAGCCGCTGTCGGTGGCCGATCTGCTGACCGGCCTGCCCGGCGTCAGCTTTGCCAACAGTGGCGGCTACGGGCAGCAGACCTCGTTGTTCCTGCGCGGCACCAGTTCCTCCCACACGCTGGTGTTGATCGACGGCGTGCGGATTGGCGCGGTCGGCAGCGGGCTGGCCGCATTCGAGCAGATACCGGTGGAGCAGATCGAGCGGATCGAGATCGTGCGCGGGCCGCGCTCGAGCCTGTACGGTGCCGACGCGCTGGGTGGGGTCATCCAGATCTTCACCCGGCGCGGCTCGCACGATGGCGCTTTGCAGCCGTCCTTCAGCGTCACCACCGGCAGCGAAAACCTGTTGCGCGGGCAGTTCGGGCTGTCCGGCGGCAACGAGAACGCCTGGTACAACCTCGCCGCAGGCGCGCAGTACACCCGTGGCATCAACGCCTGCCGCATTGGTGCGGGCACCGTGTTCGCCGGCTGCTTCGCCAACGAGCCGGACAATGACCCCTACCGCAACCGGAACCTGGTTGCCAACGGCGGTTACCGCTGGGACAACGGTGCCAGCGTGAGCGGCAGTTGGCTGCGCAGCCTGGGCGAGGTCCACTTCGACGGCAGCTACCAGAACCGCAGCCGCACCGTGCAGCAGACCACCGGTGCGGCCTTCAGCGTCAGCCCGCTGGACGCGTGGAAAAGCACGGTAAGCGTGGGCCAGAACCTGGATCGCTACGACAACTACCACGATGCGAATTTCGTCGGGTTCATCGGGTCGCATCGCAACCAGGCGTCGTGGCAGAACGATCTCAGCGTGGCCGACAACCAGCTGCTCACGCTGGGTGTGGACTGGCAGGGCGAGAAGATCGACAGCGATACCGGCTACCTCGCCACGCGTCGCCACAACACCGGCGGCTACGTGCAGTACCAGGGGCGTTTTGGTCGCAACGACCTGCAGCTGTCGGCCCGGCGCGACCACAACAGCCAGTATGACAATCACAACACCGGCGCGGCCGCGTGGGGTTATCACTTCGGTGCGGGCCTGAAGCTGTCAGCCAGCTATGGCAGCGGCTTCCACGCGCCGACCTTCAACGACCTTTATTTCCCCTATGGCAGCGGCAATCCCGACTTGAAGCCGGAAAAGTCGCGCAGCGCCGAGCTGGGCCTGAGTCAGCAGCTGACCGCGTGGAACTGGGCTCTGAACGCCTACCAGACGCGGATTGACCAGCTCATCGCGCTGGACAGCACGTACTTTCCGATGAACATCAGCAAGGCACGCATCCGCGGCGTGGAAGCGCAGCTGGGCGGGGATCTCGCCGGCTGGCAGTTGCACGGCTATGCGACCTGGCTGCAGCCGCGCAACGACGATGGCGGCCCCAATGATGGCAAGGTGTTGCCGCGTCGGCCCGAACAGACTGGCCGGATCGACCTGGACCGCCGGATCGGAGCCTATGGCGTTGGCGCCACGCTGAACGTGGCCGGGCGCAGTTACGACGATGCCGCCAACCGTCGTCCGCTGGCGGGCTACGCCACCGCCGACCTGCGCGCCAGCTGGCGTTTCGCACCGGGCTGGCAGCTCGAGGCACGCCTGGCCAACCTGTTCGATCGCCACTACGAGACCGTGTGGTACTTCAACCAGCCCGGCCGCAGCGGATTCCTGACCCTGCGTTACGGCCACGCTTCGTACTGATCGGGTCGGTCCCGCCGGGCGGTCGCGGGCTGCCCGGCGGGACCAGGCAGCCGGCGCATCCGATGTCGGTGCGCCGGCCCGCCAGGACCCCGTACCGGGCGCAATCACCGAAGCCGACCCCTACTTCAGGCACGTTCCCGCTTTCACCGGGTGACCTAGAGTGGCCCCGGGACGGAAACCGCCCGGCACGGTGGGCACCCCAGCGATTCCCGGACACGTGGGCCGGATGCGGACCGCGGTAGCCCCCCTTTATGCTTGAGCGACAGGGAGGTCTTTTGAATATTTTCGCACCGCTGGTTCGCCGCCCCGTTGGCACGTCATTGCTGGCCGCCGGCCTGATGCTGGGGGGCTTGTGGGCGTACCTGCTGCTGGGTGTGGCCGCGTTTCCGTCGATCGAGTTTCCCGGTGTCGCGGTATTTGCACAGTTGCCCGGGGCCAGCGCGCAAACCATGGCGTCCACCGTGGTCGCGCCGCTTGAGCGCCACCTGGGGCGGATCCCCGGCGTGCGCCAGCTGGCATCCAGTGCCAGCGAAGGCGGCGCCCAGATCACCGTGGTGTTCGATTTTGGTCGCACCACCGACCAGGCTGCACGCGATGTCCAGGCCGCGATCAACGCGGCGGCCAGCGACCTGCCACCAGGCATGCCCAGTCCGCCGGGCTTCTTCAAGTTCGACACCGCGCAGATTCCCATCCTGCTGGTATCGCTGACCTCCACCAGCCTGCCGCCCGACAAGCTGTACGACCTGACCGATACCTTGTTGAAACCGGCCATGATGCAGCTGGAGGGCGTGGCCAACGTACAAGTCGGTGGCGGCACGCCGCGAGCGGTGCGGGTCGAGTTGAACACGGCGGCGCTGGTGCACATGGGGTTGACTGCGAACGACGTGGCCAACGCCATGCGCGCAGCCAACGTCACCTCGCCCCAGGGCATGCTGAGCAATGGCGTGACCCGGATGACGGTGACCAGTGACACGCTGCACGATCCGGCGCAGTTCGCGGCCCTGGTGATCGCCAGCCGCCACGGTGTGCCGATCCGGCTTTCTGACGTGGCCAGCGTCACCAGCGGGCAGGAAGACAAATACGCCGCGGCCTGGTTCAACGGGCAACGTGCGGTGACCTTGCAGATCAGCAAGCGGCCGGAGGCGAACGCCGTGGCCACCGTCGCCAGGATCCGGGCGGCGCTGCCACAGCTGCGCGGCGTGCTGCCGGCCGATGTGCAGATCACGCCCGTGTTCGACCTCACGCCCACCACCGTGTCGGCCCTGCATGAGGTGGAGGTGGCGCTGATCATGAGCATCGTGATGGTCGCGCTGGTGATGCTGGTGTTCCTGCGCCGCACCCGGCCAACCGTGATCGCGATGTTCAGCGTGCCGCTGTCGCTGGCCGGTGCGTTCGTGGTCATGTGGTGGTCCGGGTTCACCCTCAACCTGTTTTCACTGGTCGCGCTGGTGTTGTGCGTCGGTTTCGTGGTGGATGACGCGATCGTGGTCATCGAAAACATCGTGCGCCACATGGAGCAGGGCAAGTCGCCACTGGAGGCGTCGTTGCTGGGGGTCAGGGAAATCGGCTTCACCGTGGTGTCGATCACCCTGTCGCTGATCGCGGTGTTTGCGCCGATGGTGTTCGGCAACAACATGTTCACCATGCTGATGCGCGAGTTCTCGGTGACCCTGATTGCCGCCATCGTGATCTCCGCGGTGGTTTCGCTGACCCTGACCCCGGCGCTGTGCGGCCGCTGGCTGGCGCACGAGTCCCCGCAGCGTCGCGCCGGCCGGCTTGAACAGCTGGCCGAGCGCCTCGATCGCGGCATGCTGCGCGCCTACGAGCGCGGACTGGATTGGGCCATGCGCCATCGCCGACTGATGCGTTGGCAGCCGGCGATCCTGCTGGTCATGACCGTGCTGCTGGCGGTGGCGGTGGTGATGACCGCCGGTGGTGGCTTGATGCCGAAGGAAGACACCGGGTTGCTGCAGGCATTCATCCGCGCCGATACCAATATTTCGCCCACGCATCTGGCGACCCGGGTCAAGGCCATGGCCAAGGTGCTGCAGGACGATCCCACGGCGCTGGATGTGTCCACCAGTCTCGGCGGCGGCAACAGTCCCGGTGCGGTGGGAAATACGGCCAGTCTGTTTGTCGACCTCAAGCCGCTGGGCACCGGGCCGGGCACACGGCAGGAGTCATCCCAGGAAATCGTCGACCGACTGAGCGCGTACTACAAGACCGTGGCTGATCTGGACGTGTCGCTGACGCCGGTGCAGTTCATCGGCGGCGGCGGTGGTGGCGGCAGTGGCGGGCAGTATTCGTTCGAGCTGGACAGCATCGACGGCACCATGCTGCAGCAGCCGACGCTGCGGCTGCAGCACGTGATGCGCGGCATGAAGCAGTTTCGCGACGTCAGCAGCAGTTTCGACGGCGTGGGCATGGAACAACTGCTGCGGGTGGATCGGGACGCCGCCGCGCGGTTGCACGTCAGCATGGCGCAGGTCGACACCGCGTTGGCCAACGCCTTCGGGCAAATGCCGATCTCCACCATCTATTCGGATATCAATCAGTATCGCGTGGTGCTGACCGCCGCCAGCGCCGAGTCATTGAGCCCGGACGCACTGCTCAACACGTACGTCCGCAACAGTCAGGGCATGATGATCCCGCTGTCGGCGGTGGCCACCATGAAGCGGCACATCGCGCCGGTCACCATCCGTCATTTTGACCAGCTCGAATCGGCCTCGATCAGCTACAACCTGGCCAAGGGCATCACCCAGGCGGAGGGCTTGAAGCTGGTCGACCAGGCGATGTTCGCGGCGAACTTGCCGCAAGGTGTCCATCAGCGCTACACCGGAGACAATCAGAACCTGGTCGATGCGATGAACAACGCCTTGATCATGTTGCTGGCCGTGATTCTGGTGATGTACGTGGTGTTGGGCATCCTGTACGAAAGCCTGATTCACCCGTTGACCATCTTGTCCACGTTGCCGGCCGCCGGGGTCGGGGCGTTCCTGGCGATGTTGGTGACGCAGAGCCAGCTGACCTTGATGTCGGTGATTGCGGTGCTGATGCTGATCGGCATCGTCAAGAAGAATGCCATCCTGATGGTCGATTTTGCCTTGGTGGCCCAGCGCGAGCGCGGCCTGACCGCGCCGGAGGCCATTCGTGAAGCGGCGCTGGTGCGGTTTCGCCCGATCACGATGACCACACTGGTCGCCATGGGTGCGGCGCTGCCGCTGGCCATCGGCTTTGGTGTCGGCTCGGAGATGCGCCAGCCGCTGGGCATCGCGATTCTTGGCGGGCTGCTGGTGTCGCAAATGTTGACCTTGCTGAGCACCCCGGCGATCTACCTGTGGCAGTACGATCACCGCGAGCGCAAGGCGGCGCGCCAGCGCTTGCGTGCCGAGATACGCCGGCAGCGGGCGCTGCAGCAACAGATGCCGGCGCTACCGGGTTAGCTGTCCAGACCCTGCCTTCCGGCACGGTCTGGACTTCAGGCACATACGCTGGCGGGCGCAAACGCGCATAAAGTAGGCATGAATGTCTTTGCACCACTGATCCGCCGACCGGTCGGCACCTCGCTGCTGGGCCTGGGCCTGATGCTGGCCGGGCTGTGGGCGTATCTGCTGCTGGGCGTGGCGGCGCTGCCGTCGCTGGATTTTCCCGGTGTCTATGTGGTGGCGCAGCAGCCCGGTGCCAGCGCGCAGACCATGGCCAACACCGTGCTGGCGCCATTGGAGCGCCATCTGGGGCGTGTTCCGGGCATCGACGAGATGTACGGCAACGCCAGCGAGGGTTCTGCCTCGGTGATGGTGCGTTTCAACATGAGCCGCAGCGTCGACAGCGCGGCGCGCGACGTGCAGGCGGCGATCAACGCGGCGGCGGTTGACCTGCCCAGCGGGATGCCGACGCCGCCGCAGTACTTCAAGTTCGACACCTCGCAGATTCCGATCCTGTTCCTGGCGCTGACGTCCACCGGACTGCCACAGGACCAGTTGTTCGATCTGGCCGATACCTTGTTGAAACCCGCCGTGGCGCAGATCGACGGTGTCGCCCAGGTACAAGTGTTCGGCGGCACGCCACACGCCGTGCGGATCGAGCTGGATACAGCCGCTCTGGCCGCAAAAAACCTCACCGCCAACGACGTGGCCAATGCGCTGCGCGCGGCCAACGTCACCTCGCCGCAGGGCATCATCAGCAACGGCCACACGCAGATGACGGTCAGTGCCACCGCCGGCCTGCAGACCGCCCCCGAGTTCGCCCGGCTGCTGATCGCGGTGAAGAACGGTACGCCGGTGCGGCTGTCCGACGTGGCCCGCGTCTACAGCGGCCAGCAGGACGAATACCAGGCGGCCTGGTTCAATGACCAGCACACCGTCGGCCTGCAGATCAGCAAGCGGCCGGAGGCCAATGCGGTCGCCACGGTGGAGGCGATCCGGGCGCGGCTGCCGCAACTGCGGGCCGCGTTGCCGTCGAACATCACCATGACGCCGGTGTTCGACCTGACCCAGACCACCAAGTCGGCGCTGCATGAAGTGCAGATCGCGCTGATGATCTCCATCGTGATGGTGGTGCTGGTGATGCTGGTGTTCCTGCGCCGGATGCGGCCGACCCTGATCGCCATGCTGAGCGTGCCACTGTCGCTGGCCGGCGCCTTCGTGGTGATGTGGACGCTGGGCTACACGCTCAACACCTTGTCGCTGGTGGCGCTGGTGCTGTGTATCGGCTTTGTGGTGGACGACGCGATCGTGGTGATCGAGAACATCGTGCGGCACATGGAGCGTGGCGAACCGCCGATGCAGGCGGCACTGGTGGGTGTGCGCGAGATCGGCTTCACCGTGGTTTCGATCACGCTGTCGCTGGTGGCGGTGTTCGCGCCGCTGCTGTTTGGCAACAACATGCTGGTCCTGCTGTTGCGCGAGTTCTCGGTCACCCTGACGGCCGCGGTGGTGATCTCCGCCGTGGTGTCGCTCACGCTCACGCCGGCACTGTGCGCGTGGATGCTTGAGCACGAGCCGGTCGGGCGCAAGCCACCGGGCCGCCTCGAGCGGGCCGTGGAAAACTTCGACCGCAGCTTGCTGCGCATCTACGAGCGCGGGCTGGACTGGGCGATGCAGCATCGCCGGCTGATGCGCTGGCAACCGCTGACCCTGCTGCTGCTCACCTTTGCGCTCGGTTTTGCGGTGGTCAAGACTGCCGGCGGCACCTTCATGCCTGACGAGGACACCGGCCAGTTGCAAGTCGACATTCGCGCCGACGCCAACATTTCACCCACCGAAATGACCGCACGCGCGCTGGCCGTGGCAAAAATCATGCAGGCCGACCCGGCCGTGCTCGATCAGCTGACCATGCTGGGCGGCAACAATGCCGGTGGTGCGGTGGGCAACAGCGCGCAGATGTTCGTCGATCTCAAACCGCGCGGCCGTGGTCCGGGTCAGCGCGACGAAGGGATCAAGCGGGTGGTCGAGCGCCTGTCCAAACAATACGACCAGCTGGCCGGCGTGAAGGTCTCGGTCAGTGCCGCCCAGTTCCTCGGTGGTGGTGGCAGCGGCGACGGCGGCGGCCAGTATGAGTTCCAGCTGATCAGCAGCAGCGGTGGCGATTTGCAGCCGTGGGTTTTGAAGATGGTGCGGCAGATGCGCACGGTCAAGGAATTCCGCGATGTCGGCAGCAACTTCGACCAGGTCGGCAAGCAGCAGTTGCTGAAGATCGACCGCGAGGCCGCCGGGCGTCTGCACGTCGGCATCGGCACGATCGACTCGGCGCTGTACAACTCCTTCGGCCAGCGCCAGGTGTCGCAGATCTACTCCGACATCAACCAGTACGCGGTGGTGCTGAGCACCGCCGCCGCGCAAAACGTGAGTCCCGAATCGCTGCTCAACATTCGCGTGCGCAACGAGCAGGGCCGGATGATCCCGCTGTCTGCGTTGGCGACGATCGAGCCGAACATGAGCCCGCTGCGGGTGCGCCACCACAACCAGCTCGAAGCGGTCACAATCAAGTACAACCTGGCGAAGGATGTGCCGCAGGATCGCGGCGTGAAGCTGGTCGAGCAGGCTGCCTATGCGGCGGGCTTGCCGGCCGGCGTACGGGTGGACTTCACCGGTGCCAACCAGCGCCTGAAGCAGGCCCAGTCCAATGGCATGGTCCTGTTGCTGGGATCGATCCTGGCGATGTACATCGTGCTCGGCATCCTCTACGAAAGCCTGGGCCATCCGCTCACCATTCTGTCCACGCTGCCGGCCGCCGGTGCGGGCGCGTTTCTGGCCATGCTGGTGACCCAAACACAGATTTCGATGATGGCCATCATCGCAATCCTGATGCTGATCGGCATCGTCAAGAAGAACGCGATCCTGATGGTCGACTTCGCTCTTGTCGCCGAGCGCGAACGCGGCCTGTCCGCGCCCGAGGCGATCCGCGAAGCCGCGCTGGTGCGCTTCCGCCCGATCACCATGACCACCCTGGTGGCGATGGGCGCGGCGATGCCGCTGGCCATCGGTTTCGGCATCGGTTCGGAAATGCGCCAACCGCTGGGCATTGCCATCGTCGGCGGCTTGCTGGTGTCGCAACTGCTGACCCTGCTCAGCACGCCGGCAATTTACTTGTGGAACCACGACCGCAAGATCCGCAAGGCGGCGCGCAAGGCGCGTCGGGCGGAGAAAAAGCGACTGAAGGCGCTGGGCGGGGTGCCAGCAGTGACCTGAGTGAATCCGCGCCCCGCCGGGGTGCGCTGGCTCTTGCGCAGGGCTCGCACAATGGCAAGTGGGGCTTCGTGTTCGAAAGTGTGACGTGTGTCTGGCCACAATTTCACTGTCGCTGCCCCTGCTGGTTGACGCGCCAACTATTTGCGCATTAGCCTTTTCTCGCCGCCCGCGCGCAACGCCGGGTGCTTGGGGAAAATCATGATGACTCGTTGGCAAGGGACCTGCCTGTCGGCAGTGCTGATTCTGTTGATCGTGCCGTTCGCGCATGTCCATGCACAAAGCACGGTAAATCCTGAAGACGAATACAAGAAACTCATTCGTGTCAACGAGGATATCCAGCCGCTTGGCGAGCATCCATTCGGTGAAAACATAAGCCTTTACGATGGTTCATTGTCGTTTCTGCAAACGGATGTGAGCGCCAGCGGCAGCGGTCCCGTATTGCAGCTTGTCCGCAAGCTCCAGGTCGCAGGAGAAGGGGAATCCGCTAGCGCAGTGCGGGCGCAATATGCGTTTGGCGATTGGACACTCGAATTGCCACATCTGGAGACCCTCACCGGAAATGGCTACACATACACTGGGAGTGGGTGGCACGCGGTAACTGGTTGGGAAGTTAATGTTGGCTTGGGCGTCGACCCGAGTACGCGCTGTACCAACTTTGCTCGGCCGCCAACGATATCTGAGCATGCAGGGGACCCTGCGCTGGTGCCATGGCAACCGGATTCCTGGTGGAAAGGCTATCACCTGGTGGTGCCTGGCCAGGGCAGTGAGGACATGCTCGCGAACCCCGATTCCGCAAGCAGCGGCGTGTATCCGGTTGTCACCAAGAGTCATTGGCGCTTCAGCTGCTTGGCAGCCACAGCTAATGGGCAGCCCGGCGAGGGATTTCTGGCACAGGCGCCTGACGGCACGAAGTATTGGTTCAATCAACTGGTGTACCGTTACGCACCTGGTATGTCGCGCCCGCTCTACACCGACGACCTTTCTGATGCCACACGCGTACAGGGCAGCTTCTTTGAGAATCTGCTCGCCTCGCACACCGATCCGGTCGCTGATTTGCTGGGACTTCTTACAGGATCGTCCGCCGCGCATGCGGTTCCTGCTGAGAACACGCTGAGCCGAAATACGGCGATGATGCTGGTCACCCAGATCCAGGATCGGTTCGGAAACACCTTGACTTTCAGCTATGACGCGAACGGCAACTTGTTGGGTATTGCCGCCAGCGACGGACGGGCTCTGACTGTTCAATATGTCAGCGGAACGTCACGCATACAGAGTGTAGTTTTGCAGCCTGCCTCTGGCGCCGCGCGGACCTGGACCTATGCCTACAGCACGGACGGCCTGTCCCTGACGACGGTGACACTGCCTGACGGGAGCCAATGGCAATATGGGCTGGCCAACCTCAGCTCGGCAGGCTTGGCAGCGAATCCAAGCGGTTCGAGTTGCGTCAATTTGAGTGCGCTTACCCCGAACCCCGTTACAGGAACCGTCACGCACCCCTCCGGCCTGGTCGGCACATTCACGGTCAATGCCGTGCGCCACGGCCGCTCGTACGTGCCCCGGGAGTGCCGAGGCATGTCCAATAATCAGGAGGACACAGCGGGTAGTTATGCGGTCATTCCGAAAGCGTGGTACGGGCTGAGCATTACCCAGCGTGTGCTCAGCGGGGCGGGGATTTCAGCCAAGACGTGGCGGTACAACTATTCAGCGGCCAACGACAGCTGGTCCGACTGCGGCAGTAACTGCCCTACCACAGTCTATTCGGACGTGGTCAGCCCGGACGGCAGTACGGTGCGGTCCACGTTCAGCAACAAATACGACTACACCGAGAGCCAACTGCGCCGTGTCGACTACTTTGTCGGCGCTGCCGGGCAGTCTGCGCTTTTGCGTTCAGAGGAGAGTGGGTACGCAGCCCCGACCACCGCGCCACTTCCGCAAGTCGTCGGCTACAGCCTGCAGTCGAATGTGAACACGGAACAGACAACCAAGCTTTCGCCGCTCAACCAGCGCACCATCACGCAGGATGGCAACACGTTTACCTGGCAGGCGCAGGCCTTCAACGCCTTTGCGCAGGTCACCCAGACCCAGCGCTCCAACGATACGGGGCAGCCGGCGTTGACCGAGCAGACCAGCTATCTCAATGACCTGACCCACTGGGTGCTGGCCCTGCCCACGCAAACGAAGAACGTGACCGATAACAAGGTGGTTGACGATTACGTTTACGACATGGCCAACGTGACGCTGAAGGAGCGCTGGCACTTCGGCCAGAAGCTGATGAGTTACACCTTCAACAGCGCCGGTCAGCTGGCCAGTTTTACCGACGGCAACAACCACACCACCACATTGGGCAGCTACAAGCGCGGGATCCCGCAGACGATCAGTTATCCCGATGGCCATTCGCAAACGTTGGTGGTCGACGACTTCGGCCAGATCGCCTCGATGACCGACCAGGCGGGTAGCACGACGTCCTACACCTATGACGCGGTCGGGCGGATCACCGGCATCACCTATCCGACGGGCGATGAGCAGAACTGGCTGGCCAAATCCTTCAACTACGCCTACGTGACAGCCACCGAACGCGGGCTGTCGGGCGGTCACTGGCGGCGCACCGTTTCCCACGGCGCCGTCCGCGCGGTGACTTACTTCGATGCGTTGCTGCGCCCGGTGCTCAGCGACAATTACATCGATGGGGTGGCTGGTTCCAATGCCACCATTCTGACCAACTACGATGCCAAAGGGCGGACGATTTTCGCGTCGTACCCGAACGCGAACGCACTGACCTTCACCACGGCACCGGCCGGTGCCGGCATCACCGGCAGTGCCAGCAGCTACGATGCGCTGGGCCGGTTGACTCAGACGCAGCAAGACTCCGAGCTGGGCCCCCTGATCACCACCAGCGCCTACCTGTCGGGTGCGCGTCGACAGGTCACCGACCCCAAGGGCAACGTCACCACCACCAGCTACCAGGTCTTCGACCAGCCTTCCTACGATGCGGCCATCCAGGTGCTGGCCCCGGCTGGGGTCACCCAGGTCATCACGCGGGATCTGTACGGCAACCCCAAGACCATCCGGCAGTACGGCACGTACAACGGACTCACCGGTGATGTCACCAAGTCGCTGATCTACGACAGCTACAACCGCTTGTGCCGTACCACCGAGCCGGAAAGCGGCAGCACGGTGATGGACTACGATGCGGCCAACAATCTGGCGTGGAGTGCGACGGGCCTGGCCATCACCGGCTCGGGCTGCGGACAGGAGCAAGTCCTCGCCGCCGCCAGGACCACGCGCACCTACGACGCGATGAACCGGCTGACGACGCTGCTGCCGCCCTCGGGCACGCAAAGCACCAGCTACACGTACGACGCACTGGGTAACCCCACGAGTGCCCAATCGGGCATCAGTACGTGGAGTGCCACGTACAACAAGCGCGGCATGCTGACGGGTGAATCACTTCAGCTCGTTGGCCAAAGCGCCTGGGGCATCGGCTACGCGCACGACGCCTACGGTAGCGTGACGCTGGTTCATTACCCCGATGGCGAAGACGTCAGTTACGCCCCCGACGCGTTGGGTCGCCCGACCCAGGTCGGCAGTTACCTGACCGGCATTGGCTACTTTGCCAATGGCGAAGTGGCCCAGGCCACGCTGGGCAATGGTGCCACCTACGTTGCCGAGCAGAATGACCGGCAGTTGCTGCGCAACTTCAGCTATGGCGAGGGTGGCACGATCAATCTGAGCGAAGACCTCACCTACGACAACAACGGCAACATCACCCAGTTCACCGACTTGGCCGGCGGCCCGCGCAACAAGACGCTGGGCTATGACGCGCTGAACCGGTTGACCAGCGCCACCGCCACGAGCTTGTGGGGCACCGAAACCTACGCCTACGATCCCATCAACAACATCCGTAGCCGGGTCAACGGCAACCAGACCACGACGTACAACTACGACGGCCGGAATCTGCTGGCCAGCCTCACCGGTGCAGGCGCCACCAGCTTCAGCTATGACGACCGCGGCAACGTCATCAGCAAGGGTGGCGTTGCGCTTAGCTTTGACCAGAACAACCAACTGCTGGGTTTGCCCGGTGTCAGCTACGCCTACGATGCCGCCGGCCGACGGGTCAGCAAGACCCCGGCGAGCGGCGCGCCAACCTACAGCTTCTACAACCAGGCCGGCCAGTTGATGTACCAGGTCGAGCCCGGTCTGGCGAAGACCACCAGCTTCGCGTACCTGGGCCGCAAGCTGGTCGGCAGCAACGAGAGCGTTGCGCTGGGTGCGCCTGGCCCGGTGGGATTTGATGCCAACCCCAACAATGGCAGTTACACCGTCAGCTGGGGCACCACCCCGGGAGCCACCAGCTACGTGCTGGAGGAAAGCGCCAACGGCGGTGGCTGGACGACGGTTTATGCAGGCAGTGTCACCAGCAAGGCGCTCAGTGGCCGCGCTGGCGGCAGTTACAGCTATCGCGTACAGGGCTGCGCCGGGAGTACCTGCGGGCCATGGACCAGCTCGGCCACACTGGGCGTACGCCCGGCCCTGCCGACGGTGACGGTTCCCGCCGGCACGATCAACGGCAGCTACACCGTGAGCTGGACCGCACCGGCCAGCAGTACCAGTTACGACGTACAAGAGCGGCTCAACAGCGGTAGCTGGACCACTATCGCCAGCGATACCACGGCCACCTCGATCGGCCGGTCGGGCACCACCAGCGGCAGCTACACCTACCAGGTCTCGGCAAAGAACACCTACGGCAGCCGGGGCTGGGCCGCATCCAGTGCCGTGACGGTGGATACCACCTACGGCGTGCTGCCGACGGCACCGGCCAGCCTGACCGTGCCGGCCAGCAGCAGTACCGGCGGCGCCTCACTCAGCTGGGCCACGGCCAGTCTCGCCACGAGCTACACGGTCGAGCAGAGCAGCAACGGCGGCGGCAGTTGGACCGGGATCTACAGCGGCAGCGCCACCAGCACGGCCGTGTCGGGTTTGGCCGACGGCAGTTACACCTTCCACGTGCAGGCCTGCAACGCCTACGGCTGCAGTGGCTGGAAAGCAGGCAGTGCGACCCTGGTGGTCACCCATCCACCGGCCAGTGCGCCGACGCTCAGCGTGCCAACCAGCAGCGCCAGTGGCAGTTACACCGTCAGCTGGGGCGTTGTCAGCAGCGCCACCAGCTACACCTTGCAGGAGCAGGTCAACGGCGGCAGCTGGACCACCATCCAGAGCAGCAGCGCGACCAGCAAGGCACTCAGCGGCAAGGGCAACGGCAGCTACGGCTACCGGGTGCAGGCGTGCAATGCGGGCGGCTGTGGCGCGTGGAGCAGCACCAGTTCCACCACGGTGCTGCTGCCTCCAGCGGCGCCTTCAAGTATCACGGTACCGGCCACCAGCAGCGGCAGCATCGCGGTCAGCTGGCCGGCCAGCGGGACCGCCACCAGCTACACCTTGCAACAGCGGCTGGATAGCGGCAGTTGGAGCACGGTCTACACGGGGGCTGCTACCAGCAGTACGCGTACTGTCACGGCAAGTGGCAGCTACACCTACCAGGTGCAGGCGTGCAATGCGAGCGGTTGCAGTGCGTACAAGGCCAGCAGCGC